>CAZNPZ010000027.1:0-32936 GCA_964575255.1 uncultured Oscillospiraceae bacterium | reverse complement strand
CCTAGAGGGTGATACGCATAATCTCGTTGTAGGCGTCCAGCACCTTGTTCCGGACGGTGACCATCGTCTGCACGGCGAGATCCGCCTTGGCCGCGTTGATGGTGATGCTGTGCAGCGCGTCGGTATTGCCGGTGGCCAGCTTCACCGCGTCCTGCCGGACGGTGCTCTCGGTCTGCGCGATCTGGTCGAGCGACTGCTTGAGCATGTTTTCAAAGGACGCGCCGCTGGTTGAAATCGGCGAGGTGCGCTCCGTACCGGGCAGATTTCCAAGCAGTTGCGCGATGCGGATGGGGTCGATCGCCATGATGGTTCCCTCGCTTTCCGGTCAGAGTGATCTTATCTCTTGCCGATCTCAAGTGCCCTGGTCGCCATATCCTTCATCGCGTTGAAAGCGGTGATGTTGGCTTCGTAGAGCCTGGAGGCACTCATCATGTCCACCATTTCCTCGGTGGTGTCCACGTTGGGGAGTTGGACGTAGCCGTCCGCGTTGGCGTCTGGGTGCGATGGGTCGTACTCCACCTTGAAGTCGTCCGTATCGTCCAGCACCTGATCCACCCTAACGCCGCCCGCGGCGCTCCCGCTCGCGCCCTTCAGAACGCTTGCGAAGTTCCCGGTGGCGCCGATCTCGGAAAGGGTCACCAGTTTCCTGCGGTACGGGCCGCCGGCCGCCGTGCGCGTGGTGTCGGCGTTGGCCAGGTTTTGCGCGACGATCTCCATTCGGTACTTCTGCGCCGTGAGACCGGAACCGCTGATGTTGAGCGAATCCATGAACGCCATACTCAACCACGCCCTTCGGTGACGACATATTTCATCCGGCTGATCTGGGAGGAGAGGGAGTTGACCAGGTAGGTGTACTCGATCAGCGACCGCGCCATTTCGACGGATTCCTTGTCCTCGTCCACGTTGTTGCCGTCTTCTCGGGTGGTGGTGCCGCCCTGCTCCACAATTCTTGGGTTGACCCTGTCCAGCGCGTTCTCAATCGATTGGTCGCTGTCACTGGTTACAGAAAGCTGTCGGTCGAGGATTGTCTCGAACTCCAGAGACTTGCTCTTGTAACCTGGGGTGGCGGCGTTGGCGAGGTTGTTCGAGATCACCTGCTGCCGCTGCCACACCGCGTCCAGCTTCTTCTCCAACAGTTGCATGTTCACGTTGTTCAGGAAATCGCCCATGTCGAACCCTCCCTCCCGGCCGTCAGGCGCGTTGGAACTGATTGTGGATAAATCGCGTCGAATCTGTGGATAACTGTAATTTACTATGCTAAGTATACTATAAACTGGAAGACTGTCAATACGTTTTCTGCTAAAAAACGACAATTATCATTTTTCCACTAAAGTTACTTGCCCGTCCGTCAATATATAAATAGTTATTCACAAATTCGCGCCGCAAAAAATATTTTGTGGAGCGCGCGCGTCGCGCTAACAAAATGTCGAGAATCGCCGATATACTAAAATATTGTGACTTTTTCGCCGACAGGTCTCGGCAGCCCGATTCCGGAAGCGCCGACCCTGTGGACAGAATGTGGACAAAATGATCCACAACCCCGGCGGGGCGTCCGCGATCGCCGCGAACGGTGACATCTCCGGCGGAAATGTCAAGCCCGTATGAAAGGCTGCGCGCCGGATCGGTTTTTCTTTTGCCGCGTTGACGGCGTTTTTTTATGGGTGCGCCGCGAGGGTCAATCGGGGTGAAACGCCATTCTGCAGCGCCGAATCGGTTTCATGAGCACCCCTCGCGGCACCGTCGCGGTGATGCCGGTTTCCAAAACGCCTGCGTGGGCATCGCCGCGCGCCGGGCTGCCGATGCTGGCGGTCCGGCGCGTGATTCTTCTTCAGCGAGCGCGATCGGGCGGCTCGTGTTTGGAAACGGCGCGCGCCGTTTATACTGTAGTCGGCGACGGAATGGATCGGCGCGTGGGATCGCGATGAGATCAACAATCGGGAAACCCGAAAACAGATTCTGAAGGAATGCATACAGCTTCTGCATGACGGCGCCAGCGTGGACGAGGTCAAGGGCGGTTTGCCGCCGCGTTTGACGGTGTTTCGGCACAGGAGATCGCCCGGGCGGAACGGGCGCTGATCGCAAGCGCCTGGGCGTCCTGGAAGTGACGCAGAACATCGCGTCCTTCAGGCGCCCACCGGCGAGAAACGGCTGGTTTCATGGATAAACGCGCCGCGGCGCAGTGTGAAGGAGGATTCCCATGAAGGCGAAACTGGATCGGAGCGGATGCATCGGATGCGGGCTGTGCCCGGAAACCTGCCCGGAGGTATTCAGGATGGCGGAAGATGGCCTTGCGGAGGTGTACCAGGAGGAGGTTCCCGCGGAGGCGGAGAACAAAGCCATCGAGGCTCAGGAGAACTGCCCGGTTTCGGTCATTAAGGTCGAGTAGATTTTCGACTCGGTTTGTCAACTTCGGGCTTGTTTGCGGCGGCAGCCCCTTATGGAGGCTGCCGCCCGGCGTTTTCGGGGTACGGCTTGATCGCGGCGGAAAATCAATCGATGTATAATACTGGTTAATGGAAGCCCTTCACAGGAGTATCAAATAGTTGCCCAATTCATCCGGAAACAAATTGGCCGAATTCTCTATAAGACCGGCGGGATTTTCCCGCCGGTTTGCTATGGTCAAATTTGCGTCACGGGACTATAATGATTAGACACGCTTAAAAATCAGGGGTAATAAGAGCAATGGCTTCAGTATTCGGGCGCAAGGACACCGACCTGACCCAGGGGAGCATCGTTCGGCAACTGATTACGTTCGCCGTGCCGCTTCTGATCGGCAACATCTTCCAGCAGCTGTACAATACCGTGGACTCCATCGTCGTGGGCAACTTTGTAGGCCCCGAGGCGCTTGCCGCGGTGGGCAATGTCTCTCCGATCATTAACACCCTGATCGGCTTTTTTACGGGCCTTGCGACTGGCGGCAGCGTGGTGATCTCGCAGCACTACGGCGCGCGGGACGAGAAGGGCGTACACGAGGCGGTGCATACGACGCTTGTGATGACGTTCATCCTGTGCGTCGTGTTCACGCTGATCGGCGTATGGATGGTGCCGTATATGCTCCGCGCCATGCAGACCCCCTCCGACGTTTTCGCAGCGGCGGAGGAGTACCTGACCATTTACTTCTCGGGCGTCGCGGGCCTGATGATTTACAACATGGGTTCGGGCATCCTGCGCGCCGTCGGCGATTCCAGGCGGCCGCTGTACTTCCTCATCTTTTCCGCGGTGGTGAACACGGTACTCGACCTGGTGTTCGTCGTGAGCTTCGGCTGGGGCGTCGCGGGCGTCGCGATCGCGACGGTGATCGCGCAGGCGCTGTCGGCGGCGTTGGTGCTGATTGTACTGACGCGCTCATCCGGCGCGTACCGAATCGTCTGGCGGCGGATGCGCGTCAACTGGAAAATGCTCCGAAGAATCTGCGTAATCGGGCTGCCTCCGGCGCTGCAGCAGACGGTCACCTCGTTTTCCAACGTGTTCGTGCAGGCGTACATCAACCGGTTCGGAAGCGCCTGTATGGCGGGTTGGTCCGCCTACTCGAAGCTGGATCAGTTCGTACTCTTGCCGATGCAGTCGATCGCGCTGGCCACGACAACCTTCGTGGGTCAGAACCTGGGCGCGGACAACGTGAAGCGCGCGAAGGCCGGAACTAGCCGCGCCTTGGGCATCGCGCTCGCGGCTTCCGCGATCCTGATCGTGCCGCTGATGCTGTTTGCGAGGCCGCTGATCTCCATGTTCAATCAGGATCCGGACGTATTGTACTACGGCGAGCTGTTCATCCGCATCATCTCGCCGTTCTACCTGTTGTGCACGGTCAACCAGATCTACGCCTCCGCTCTGAGCGGCGCGGGCGACACGGTGATCCCGGTGTCGATCATGCTCTGTTCCTTTGTGCTGTTCCGCCAGATTTACCTGTACGTGACCGACAGGCTGATCGGGACGCTGCTCCCGGTGACGTTCGCGTATCCAGTGGGGTGGGTTCTGTGCAGCGCAGCGCTCTTCATTTACTATAAGAGCGGCCGCTGGGAGCGGAAGCGCGTAGTCGTCCAGGCATCGGCTCCGGCGGACAGAACCTGCTGAGAACGTTGAATTTTCCGCAGGAAATCCTGCCCCGCCAGCAATCGCTATTGAAGAAGTCGTGTGCGACTGCCCTCCCATCACCCCAAGGAGGGCGTCGGGAAGGCCGCACCCCTTCCGGCGTATCATCAATTCCGGCGGCAAGTACGGCGGAATTGGCTTCCCCCCAAAGGCCGAGCTTGCCTGGCCGACGGGGAAAGCGTTCCCGAACCGGTTCCCGAACGGAAATTCTGCAGAATTTCAGGGAACCGGCCCCGTTCCCAACGCAAGCGAAAGCCGCCGAGCGGATTTCGCTTGCCCACGTTCAGGGAACCGTTCCAAACGCAAAGGAAAGATGCGGTGCGGATTTCCTTTGCTCTGCAATTTAACGGCGCAGGTGTGGTAATTGGCCGCATCCCGTGTTATAATCAAATGCCGGAAGCCCTGCGGTGGGTTTTTTTCCGCGCGCGACCGTTGTAAGAGGGTGATATTTTCATGGACCCGGTGCCCGAACGAAGAACGCAGACCACAAATACATAGCGCGTGCGAGAGGCTTCATCCTGAGCGCCTTGTTCGTGTGCGCGAAAGGAGAAGCCAATGATTACGATTTTCAAAACCATCGACGGCACGGTGCACCAGATCGAAGCGCCGGTAAAGGACTGCTGGATCTCGATGGTTCACCCGGACGACGCGGAACTTCAGAGCGTCGCGGACCGCTACATGATCGACATCGACGACCTGCGCGCCGCGCTGGACGAAGAAGAGCGCTCCCGCATCGAGACCGAACCCAATTACACGCTGGTTCTGGTGGACATCCCCAAGGTGGAGAAGCGGGACGAGAAGGAGCGGTACGTCACCCAGCCGCTGGGTATCCTCCTGACAAAGGAAGCCATCATCACCGTATGCCTGGACGATACGCCCATCTTGGGCGCCATAGGCAACCGACGCACCCGCGAATTTCAGACCCATATGAAGACGCGCTTCGTACTGCAGATCCTGTACAGGAACGCGGCGCTGTTTCTGCAGTACCTTCGCTCCGTAGACCGGCAGAGCGAAATGGTGGAGCGAAAGCTGCACAGCTCCACCAAGAACCGGGAGCTGATCGAGCTTCTGGAGCTTGAGAAGAGCCTGGTTTACTTTACCACGTCGCTTCGTTCCAACGAAGTGGTGCTTGAAAAACTGCTCAAGAACGAGAACATCAAGAAGTATCCGGAGGATACCGACCTTCTGGAGGATGTCATCGTCGAAAACCGGCAGGCCATCGAGATGGCGAACATCTACAGCGGCATCTTAAGCGGCATGATGGACGCGTTCGCGTCGGTCATCTCCAACAACCTGAACATCGCGATGAAGTTCCTGGCAGTGGTGACGATCGTTCTGTCGGTGCCGACGATGGTCTTCAGCGCGTTCGGCATGAACATCAACTTTGACAGCGTGCCGTTTGTGGCATCGCCTTACGGGTTCGCGCTGATCATCCTGATCGCGGTGGTGGTCAGCGTCGTCGTGGCGGTATTCTTTACCAGGAAGAACATGTACTAACGGTTAATGAAGCGACACACAATCCCGCCCGCCGTGAGAAAACGGCGGGCTTTTCTTTGGCTTCAGGGCTGCCGAGCCGCCCTCATGAGAGGAGCCGGGATGCATGATGGGCGGCGCGCTCGGTCAGACGCGGAGCGCAAGCCGGTTCTTCGACAGACATCGCGCCGGGTTTTCCTTCATATTTTATGCACCGGCGGATGCATCCATGGTCGCCGCCTGATGGCAATTCCGGATTGACGTTTTCACAGCCGGAAAAAATCACCCGAAACGTGGATTTTGCCTTGACAGAGCCGTCGCCACTGGGTATCATATATTTTGTATCATTTTGGCAAACCAAATTGAATCAAAAATCAGGGAGGGACAATGATGCATTCGGTCAGGAAGATCATGGCGCTCGCACTGGCACTGGCCCTCGCGCTGTCCGTCGGCAGTTTTGCCGCGGCGGAGAGCAGCGGGAAGGTTCTCAAGGTGCACATCGAGACCGAGGTGGCCTCGCTGGATCCGCAGATCGCCACGGATGGCACGTCCTTTGAAGTCATCGCGGACTTTACCGACGGCCTCTATCAGATGGATGGAAACGGCGCGCCCGTGCCCGCGCTGGCCGCGGACACCAAGGTCAGCGAAGACGGCTTGACCTACACCTTCAAGATTCGCGACGACGCCTTCTGGTCCAACGGCGACCCGGTGACAGCGGACGACTTCGTATTCGGCTGGCAGCGCGCCGCCGATCCCAAGGTCGCCAGCGAGTACGCCTTCATCATCACCGATGTCGCGCAGATCAAAAACGGCGCGGCTGTCAACAAGGGCGAGAAGCCCGTTGAAGAACTGGGCGTGAAGGCCATCGACGACAAGACGCTCGAAGTCACCCTCGAGACGCCTGTCACCTTCTTTACGAGCCTCCTGTACTTCCCGACCTTCTACCCGATCAACCGCGCGTTCTTTGAGAAGTGCGGCGACACCTATGCCACCAGCCCCGAAACCGTGCTGTCCAACGGCGCGTTCGTGCTGACCACGTACGAGCCCGCCGCCACCAGCTTCACGCTTACGAAGAACGACAAGTACTTCGACGCGGCGCGCGTTCAGTTGGGCGGCCTGTCCTATCAGGTCATCAAGGACAGCCAGACCGCGCTTCTGAGCTACCAGAACGGCGACCTGGACGTCGTGACGCTGTCGGGCGACCAGGTGGAACTGGTGCAGGACGACCCGGAGTTCACCACGATGAACGCGGGCTACCTGTGGTATGTGACCGTCAACCAGGCGCAGTATCCGGAACTCGCCAACGTCAACTTCCGCAAGGCGCTCTCCGCTGCCTTTGACCGCGACGCCATCACCGCCGCGATCGTCAAGGACGGCTCCACCCCCGCCACCTTCGCGGTGCCCTCCGGCTTCTGCTTTGGCCCGGACGGCAAGGACTTCCGCGAGACCGGCTACACCTACGAAGGCTCGGACAAGGCGAAGGCCGCCGAGTACTTCAAGGCCGCCTGCGACGAGCTGGGCGCGACCAGCTTCAACCTGACGTTCCTGGTGGAAGACAACGCCACCGCGCAGGACGTCGCCGCGTTCATCCAGCAGGAGTGGATGTCCACGCTGCCCGGCCTCAACGTTGAGCTGAAGGTAGAGACCAAGAAACAGCGCGTGCAGGACATCCAGGACGGCAACTACAACGTCTGCCTCACCCGCTGGGGCCCGGACTACGCCGACCCGATGACCTACCTCAACATGTGGATCACCGGCAACTCCAACAACTACGGCCTGTGGAGCAACGCCGAGTACGACAAGATCATCTTGAGCTGCATGTCCGGCGAACTGGCGCTTGACAAGGAAGCCCGTTGGCAGGCGATGAAGGATGCCGAGAAGATCGTCATGGACAACGCGGTGATCCTGCCTGTGTACCAGAAGGCCAACGCGATGATGATCAAGACCGGCGTCGCCAACATCGAGTGCCACGCCATCGCGCTCAACCGCGTGTACAAGAACACCACGATGGAATAAACGAATTTCCCGCCATATGCCGCGCAACGGCCGCTGGGCCGTTGCGCGGTTGGATATTTGTACAGGGGCCGGGTGGATCGCGGCCTCTCTTCATACTCGATGCAGGGGCCAATGTCGCCTGCGCCCCGCCCGTTTCCATTCTGTCACGTTAAGGGGAGCTCAAGAATGCGCAAATACGTCGGCAAGAGGCTCCTGATCTCGGTCGGCACGCTGCTGGTCGTGATTCTGATCCTGTTCTCGCTGTTACAACTGATGCCCGGTTCGCCGTTCAATGACGAGAAACTGAACGCGGATCAGCGCGTTCAACTCTACGAAAAGTACGGGCTGGATCAGCCGATTTTCGTACAGTTTTTTAAATATGTATACAACATGGTGCGCGGCGACTTTGGCGTCAGCTACACCATCAGCAAGAATACGCCCATTTCCCAGCTCTTGCAGTCCCGGCTCCCGATCAGCCTCCGGATTGGCGGGCAGGCGGTGCTTCTCGGCGCGCTGATCGGCCTGATTCTGGGCATCATCGCGGCCATCCGCCACAACACCATCTGGGACACGCTGACCACCGTCATTTCGGTCGTGGGCGTCAGCGTCCCCTCGTATGTGTTCGCGCTCGCGCTCGCGTATACGTTTGGCTACCAGCTTAGCTGGCTGCCGCTCCTGTACAGCCCAGAGCTTCCTTTTGAATCGGCTGTGCTGCCGTCGGTCGCGCTAAGCATGTTCACGATCGCTTCCATCGCGCGCTTCACGCGCAGCGAGATGCTGGAAGTGCTGGGCAGCGATTACCTCTTGCTCGCCGAGAGCAAGGGCGTGTACGGCTTCAAGCTGATCTTCAGGCATGTTTTAAGAAACGCGCTGATCCCGGTGATCACGGTGCTGGCGCCGCTCATCGTAGGGCTTATGACCGGCAGCCTCGTGGTGGAGAAGATTTTCTCCATCCCCGGCATCGGAAGCCTGCTGGTCACCGCGATCCAGTCCAACGACTACAACGTGGTCATCGCGCTCAGCTTCATCTACAGCGCCATGTACATCGGCATCATGCTGGTCGTGGACATCCTGTACGGCGTCATCGATCCGCGCATCCGCCTGAGCAAGGAGGCCGCCCATGAATAAACTGATGCCCATGGAATTCCTGCCGGGCGACTTTGAATTGAAGGGCGCGGACAGCGCCCGGATCGACGTGAATTTTGCCAGCCAGAGTTTCTGGAAGGACGCGCTCGCGCGCTTCAAAGCCAATAAGGGCGCGGTGTTCTCTTTGATCGTGATCCTTCTGATCCTGCTGCTCGCGGTCGTCGGCCCGATGGTCAGCGCCTACACCTATCAGCAGCAGGACATCAAGGCCACCAACCTCGCGCCGCGCATACCGGGCATTGAGAACCTGGGGATTCTGGACGGCAGCGAGACGCTCAAGACCTCCACCGGTTATAAAGAAAAGAACGCCTACGTGGACAAGGTGACCAAGGTTAAAAACAATACCTACTACTGGTTCGGCTCCGACGCGCTCGGCCGCGACATCTGGACGCGAACCTGGACGGGCACCCGCGTGAGCCTCTACATCGCGTTCATCGCGGTTCTGATCGACATGCTCTTGGGCATGGGCTACGGCCTGATCTCCGGCTACTTCGGCGGCCGGGTGGATTCCGTGATGCAGCGGTTCACCGAGATCGTGAACTCCATCCCCACGCTGGTCATCGTGACCCTCCTGATGCTGGTCTTAAAGCCGGGTCTTGCGACCATTACGCTGGCCTTGATGATCACCGGATGGATCGGTATGAGCCGGATCGCGCGCGCGCAGATGCTAAAGCTCAAGGAACAGGAGTTCGTGCTGGCCAGCCATACGCTGGGCGCGACCAACTTCCGCGTGATCTTCAGCGAGATCCTGCCCAACATCATCGGGCAGCTGATCACAAACACGATGTTTTCGATCCCCAGCGCGATCTTCACCGAGGCGTTTTTGAGCTTCGTGGGTTTGGGCATCCCGGAGCCGATGTGCTCGCTGGGTTCGCTGATCTCCTACGCGTTCAAGAACTTCACCACTCACCCGTTCCAGATCGTGCCGCCGGTGACCGTGCTGGCGCTCTTGATGCTGTGCTTTAACATGCTGGCCGACGGCCTCCGCGACGCCTTCGACCCCAAGATGAAGGAAATGTGAGGAGGATCGCCATGCAAGAGAGTAAATTCATCCTGTCGATCCGGGACCTCGACGTCTCTTTCCGTACCACCGCCGGGTCGGTGCACGCGCTGCGCGGGGTTGACCTGAGCCTTCGGAAGGGCGAGACCGTCGCGGTGGTGGGCGAGTCCGGTTCGGGGAAGTCCGTCACCATGAAGGCGGTCATGGGCATTCTGGACAAGAACAGCACCGTCAACTCCGGCGAGATTCTGTTCAGCTATGAGGATCAGGGCCAGAAGAAGACCGTGGACATCCTGAAGATGGACCGGCGGCAGATTCGCCGCATGATCAACGGCCAGCACATCGCGATGGTGTTTCAGGACCCGATGACCTCGCTGGATCCGACGATGACCATCGGCAACCAGATCATGGAGGGCATGCGGCTGCACGCAAAGCCGTCCCGCGAGGAGGCCTGGAACCGCGCGGTGGAGCTGCTCGCGATCGCGGGCATCCCCGAACCCGAAAAGCGGATGAAGAACTACCCGCACCAGTTGTCGGGCGGCATGCGGCAGCGCGTCGTGATCGCGATCGCGCTGGCACTCAAACCAGACGTATTGATCTGCGACGAGCCGACCACCGCGCTGGATGTGACGATTCAAGCGAAAATTCTGGAGCTGATCCGCGACCTCCAGAAGCGGCTGGGCGTTTCGGTCATCTACATCACCCACGATTTGGGCGTGGTGGCGAAGGTCGCCGACTACGTGAACGTCATGTACGCGGGCAAGATCGTCGAGAAGGGCACCATCGACGAGATTTTCTACGACCCGCGCCACCCGTATACCTGGGGTTTGCTGTCCGCGATGCCTGACCTCGACACCCACGACGAGCGGCTGTACGCGATCCCCGGCAGCCCGCCCAACCTCATGCACGAGAAACCCGGCGACGCGTTCGCGCCCCGGAACATCTTCGCTATGAACATCGATGACCGGCTCGCGCCGCCGTTCTTCCGGATTACTGACACGCATTACGCGGCGACGTGGCTGCTGGACGAGCGCGCGCCGAAGGTCTCGATGCCGGACGAACTGCGCGCGCGCATCGAGCGCATGAAAAAGGAGGCGGGGAAAGCGTGAAGCCGCTTCTGAAAGTCGAAAGCCTCAAACAGCATTTCAAAATCTCCAAGCATTTCACCGTCAAGGCGGTGGACGGCGTCAGCTTTGAAATCTACCCCGGCGAGGTGTTCGGGCTGGTGGGGGAGTCCGGCTCCGGCAAGTCCACCATCGGCCGCAGCGTCATCCGGCTGTATGAGCCGACCGCGGGCAAGATCACGTTCGACGGCATGGACGTCAGCGGAAATCTCTCGCGCGACGTCAACAAGCGCCTGCGCACCGGCATGCAGATGATCTTTCAAGACCCGATGGCCTGCCTGAACCCGCGCAAGAAGGTGTCCGACATCATCGCGCAGGGGCTTGATATCCACCATCTGTATTCGAGCGCCAAGGAGCGCGACGAAAAGGTCGCGCGCATCCTGGAGGAGGTCGGCCTCGCGGCGGAGCACGCGTCCCGCTACCCGCACCAGTTCTCCGGCGGCCAGCGTCAGCGCATCGGCATCGCGCGGGCGCTCATCATGAACCCCAAATTGATCATCGCCGACGAGTGCATCTCGGCGCTCGACGTCAGCATCCAGGCGCAGGTGGTGAACCTGATGAAGGACATCAAGGACGCCACCGGCTGCGCGTACCTGTTCATCGCGCACGACCTTTCGATGGTCAAGTACATCTCCGACCGGATCGGCGTACTGCACCTTGGGCACATGGTGGAGACCGGAACGCGCGAGGAGATCTTCTCCCGCCCCGTCCACCCGTACACGCGGAGCCTCTTGTCCGCCATCCCGCACCCGAACCCGGTGGTGGAGAAGAGCAGAGTCGCCATGGGCTACAACTACAAGGAGTTCGGCGTCGACTATCTGAAAGGCACGGAGCACCTCGTGGACGGCACCCACCGGGTACTGGCGACGGACGCGGAGTTCGAGCGGTGGACAAAGGAAACCAAGCCCGCCTGATCGGTGAAAAGGCATCACTTAGCAAGCGAGCCGGCGCGTTGGTCATGATGACCTATGATCGGCTCTTTTCATTGTTTTGATTGGAATCAGCGGTTGCCCTCCGCGACCAGGATCAATCGGGTTCAAGTATTCCTTGGGTTTCGTGCGGAGCGGGATGCGCCCGACGCCATCGGACTTCAAAGTATAGGCGGAGTCCCGCCAAATTGTCACGGGTCTTCGCCTGATTCGTATTCAACCAGTCATCGCGCAGTACTGCATGGAAAACGACATCCGCATCTGCTGCACGCCGTAGCGGGCGGGAGAGGATCACTTCATGGATCGGGAAAGCGAGTGTTATCAGAAATACCTCTCCGTGCTTCGGGAGGAGTTGGTGCCCGCGATGGGCTGCACCGAGCCGGTCATGATCGCGTACTGCGCGGCGCTGGCCCGGCGCGCGCTGGGGGAACCCGTCGCGTCGGTCGACGCGCGCCTCAGCGGCAATGTGATCAAAAACGTCAAGAGCGTGACGGTTCCGAACACCGGCGGCCTGAAGGGGATCGCGGCGGCCATCGCCGCGGGTGTGGTCGCGGGCGATCCGGAAAAGAAACTGGAGGTCATCGCGGGGCTGACCGACGCGGACCGCGCTGCAATACGGGGGTTTCTTGTGGATGTTCCCATCCGCATTACCCCTTCCGACACGCACCGCGCGCTGGAGGCTCGGGTGACCGTCCGCGGAGAACATTCCTGCGCTTCGGCGCTGGTAACTGACAGGCACACCAACCTCGTCCTTTTGGAAAAGGACGGCGAGGTGTTGTTTTTGAAGGAGACGGAGGAGACGGCGGGCGATGGGGACGACCCGCTGACGATGGAAGGCATCTATGACTTCGCGGCCACCGCCTGCCTTGAGGATGTCCGGGACCTGCTTGACCGGCAGATTGAACTCAACATGCGCATCGCCGAGGAGGGTTTGTCCGGCGAATGGGGCGCGGGCATCGGCAAGGTTCTGATGGGTTCCGGAGAAGACCTGCCCACCCGCGCCAAAGCGATGGCCGCCGCCGGGAGCGACGCCCGCATGGGCGGCTGCGCGCTGCCGGTGGTCATCAACGCGGGCAGCGGCAACCAGGGGCTGACGGTTTCGCTGCCGGTGATCACCTATGCGCGCGACATGGGCGCGAGCCGGGAGACGCTTTTCCGGGCGCTGCTCCTCTCCAACCTCATATCCATTCACCAGCGGTATGGCATGGGGCGGCTGGGCGCGTTCTGCGGCGCGGTGAACGCCGGGGCCGCGGCGGGCGCGGGCATCACCTACTTGAAAGGCGGCGACTACGACGCCGTCTGCCGCACGGTGACAAACGCGCTGGCCATCACGTCGGGCATCGTCTGCGACGGGGCGAAGCCCTCCTGCGCCGCCAAGATCGCGGCGTCGGTGGACGCGGGGCTTCTTGGCGGGCGCATGGCGGAGGGCGGCAGGGGGTTTTTGGCGGGCGAGGGCATCGTGTCCGAGTCCATTGAAAACACGCTGTCAAACGTCGCCCGGCTGGGAAAGGACGGCATGCGGGAGACGGACAGAGAAATCATCCGAATCATGGTCGAGTAGCGATATCCCAAGTTCGGTGATTTCATTTTATGTCGCCAAGGCGAACCTTCAGATATTCGCCTTTTTTCAGCGCGATGTGCCCGGATTCATAGAGTTTGTTGTCGATGGTCAGCAGCACGCGGTTTACGCCATAGTACGATCCGAACGTGTTGGCGACGCTCTGTAGGATCAGGGCTTCATAGCCCGATCCGGCGTTCATCTCGTCCACGAACGCGCGGTTCAGGTCGAGGTACACCATCCCGTCGCGGTTGAGGTAAAGGCTGTTGATCTTTGTGTTCTTGGAAAACACCTTCGCGGACTGGTTCTTCAGCGCGTCCTTGTAGCCCTGCGCCAGTTTGATCCGGGTGATGTCGTTGGTGCGGAAAGAGATCTGCGCCTCCGTGGAGACGACCTTTTCACCTGCCGCGTCCGGATGGAAGAAGCTGACCGTCTGGACGAAGGGTTTGTCCTTCTCAATCAAACTGAGCGAGGAGGAAACTTCCGTGTCGCCGTCTTTGAAGACGGATTTGACCAGACCAATGTTCTTTGCGTAATAGTCCGTGGTGGTTCCATGCTTTGAACTGGTTGTTACTTCCACCGCCGTATAGTTCCCGGATGGCGTTGAAACTTTGGCGGAAGTGCTCTTGATGCGCCGTTCGCGTCCGTCTGACAGCTTCCACTTGGTGCCCGCGCGCAGCGGCTCTTTTAAAAGGACTTCGCTGGCATTGGCCTTGGCCTTCAGATGATTCTCGCGGGCGTAGGCTTCTGCCTGGCTGTACACCAGTTTGGCCGCACCATCCTTGACCTGAATGACGCGCGCCATGGTGGTGCCGCCGTTGTCCACACGCTGCTGCATTTTGGATCCCTCGGCATAGTCCACGTACACGTCATAGGCGGCAAATTCGTTGCCGGAACCCTCGTACACATAATGGGTGTTCAGGCTGATCGGAAAAAAATCCTTTACGCTGCCCGCCGTTTTCGCGGCCGCCTGGGTCTGGGCAAACCCCGTCGTCAAACTGGAACTTACAAGAAGCATCGCCGCGATCATTGTCCAAATAACAATCTTCTTCATCATTTCCACCGCCTTTCGCAAATTGGACGAATCCCCCAGTTCGTACGTTGCCAGATGCATATACGCAATCCTATGCCAATGAATTCCAGTCAAGCCGCAATGTTGCCGGTTGGGCTGGACCTTCGGGATGGCTGCATCTCGCCTTGCGATGCCTGTTAATGGATTTGACAACCGTTCGTGCATCTGGTAGAATTATGGGCAAAGAACCGTCATGGCAGATCTCAGATGATTCGAGCATTTGCGTGAAAGGCTTTATCAAAACGCAGCGGGGTGTGTAAAGTGATAGGGCCTTATATTTTTTTGCGTCCGGAAATTACTTCTTCGGACGCGCGACGCATTGCCAGCTGGCTTGAAGACGAAGAAACGCTCTGCCATTTGAGTGAGGCACCCAGCGTTTCCGCGTCCATCCGCCGCGCGTTGGACAACGCGCATTTGGACATTGTAACCCATCTTTTCAACCACGGCGGACGGTTCTTCATCGCCGAGCAATACGGCGTGCCGGTGGGCTTCGCGCGGCTGAAGATATCGGGCGGCGGTGGCGCGGAGATCGTGCTGGTGGTGGAAAAGGGTCGATGGGGCAGGCGGCTGGGTGGTGCGATCCTCCGGGAAGCGCTGAAGAATGCGTTTTTTGAAATGCGCGTAGCCTCTGTAACCGCCGTCATCCACCGGGACAACCATCGTTCGCTCCGGCTCTTCGCCCGGGCGGGCTTTCAGAAGCAGCATGACGGCCAATGGACGCGTCATGTTTTGACAGTGCGAGAGTATATTCAACTGATTCAGGGAGGGGTTTTTATGACGGACAAGTTGACGATTACGCGGATTGACCGCGAGCGGTTGAACAGGCTGATCGACGAGGCACTCTATGGCCGAGCGGAGCAGGACAAGTCCTACCATGCGCTGCGGAACGAGGTGGAGCGCGCCAGTGTTGTCGAGCCGGAAGGGCTGCCACAGAATGTGGTTTCGATGCGCTCGAAGGCGCTGATCGCGCTGGACGGAGAGGAAGAGGAAATCCAGCTGGTCTACCCGGACGAAGCGGACTGGACCAATGGGCGGCTGTCCGTCTTGTCGCCGGTTGGCACGGCGATTCTGGGTTACCGCGAAGGTGACGAGATCGATTGGGAGACCGCCGGCGGGCGCACCCACATTGAAATCAAGCGGCTGGTTTACCAGCCGGAAGCGGCGGGGGATTATCACCTGTAAAACCTGCCTGAATGATCCTGCTCGTTTAACAGCGCTGTACGGATTTGATGAAACGTCATCAGGGCTTCGGCCCAAACCATCAACGAAGTCCCCGTAGACTTCAATCATTCCCGGCGACATGTGTGCCGGGAACGGGAGACCGCCATCAGGACGCATTCTGGTGGCGGTCTCCATACTTTCGGTCAGCGCGCCCCGGAGATTCCAGCAATTTCAGGCCCGCGCAGGGTTCTTCTTTTTTTGATGCGTTCGGCAAGAGGGCTTCATCCCATCCTTGTCCTGCGGGGAACCATCGAATCCAAGCTGCATGCGGCCGCACGATTCAATTTCTGAATCCTGCGAGTCATGTACCTTCCATTCGACGCAGCGCCGCGTTTTTCGCCGGAGATGTATCCCGTCATTTCCAATCGTGGTCGGTTTGGCGTCAGAGGAGCCCCAAAAGCCGGGTCGCTCCGGCGACGATCATGCACGCGGCGACGCCGGTCGCGGTGGGGATCAGAAACGCAGCGGCCGTCCACTTTGCTTCCCGCGTTTCCCTGTGGATGGTCAGAAGCGTCGTGCCGCACGGCCAGTGCATCAGGGAAAACAGCATCACGCAGACGGCGGTCATCCAGGTCCATCCGTGGCTGACCAGAATCGCGCGCAGTGCGCTCAGGCTGTCCAGTTCCAGGATCGAGCCTGTCGCGAGGTAGCTCATCATCAGGATGGGGATCACGATCTCGTTGGCCGGGAAGCCGAGTATGAACGCCATCAGGATATAACCGTCCAGACCCATCAACCGGGCGAACGGATCCAGAAACCCCGCACAAGCTGCGAGCGCGCTGACGCCGCCGACCTGCATGTTGGCAAGCAGCCAGATGATCGCACCAGCGGGAGCGGCCACGCTGGCCGCGCGGCCCAATACGAAGAGCGTCCTGTCCAGGATGGAGCGCACGATGACCTTGCCGATCTGTGGCCGCCGATAGGGCGGCAGTTCCAGTTGAAACGAGGACGGCATGCCTTTTAAGATGGTTTTTGAAAGCAGCTTCGAAATGAGAAGCGTCGCGGCTATGCCCAGTACGATCACAGAGGTCAGAAGCAGCGTCGAGGCGGCGGAGCCGAGCGCGCCGCCCGCGGCGCCCGCGAAAAACATCGAGATCACCGCAATCAGCGTCGGGAAGCGGCCGTTGCAGGGCACGAAGTTGTTGGTAAGGATGGCGATCAGGCGCTCGCGCGGCGAGTCGATGATCCGGCAGCCGATCACGCCGCAGGCGTTGCAGCCGAACCCCATGCACATGGTCAGCGCCTGCTTGCCGTGCGCGCACGCCTTGCGGAACGCGTTGTCCAGGTTGAACGCCACGCGGGGCAGAACCCCCAGGTCTTCCAAGAGCGTAAACAGCGGAAAGAAGATCGCCATCGGCGGCAGCATGACGGACACCACCCAGGCGAGCGTCTTGTACGCGCCGTCAATCAGGATGCCGCTGAGCCAGGCGGGGGCCGCGATCTCCTTAAAAAACCGGTGAAGCGGCTCCTGTAGCCCCATAAGGCCTTGTGAGATCCATGCCGACGGTACGTTCGCGCCCTCGATGGTGATCCAGAAGACGCCGATCAGCATCAGAATCATAATCGGGATGCCGGTTCGCTTGGAGGTGAGGATCCTGTCAAACCGCAGGCTGCGCGCGCGGTAAAGTCCATCCTCCTCCGTCACGACTTCCTTTGCGATGGCCTCGCATGCCCGGACGATTTCAGTCACCACCTGATCCCTGAGCGCGTCCGGCGGGATGCCCTGACCATTCAGGAGATCGAGCGCTTCTTTCCGTTTGGCCGCGACCTCGGCGTCCGAAAGGATGTCAAAGCCCAGACAGTCCGAGACCGAAGCGGTCAGGCTCGCGTCCCCCTCCAGCAGCCGGATCGTCAGCCAGCGGCTGTTCAGCCGCCCGTTGGCGGCGCGCCGGACGGCGGGCTCCAGAATGCCGGCGGCCCGTTCGATGGCGTCTGAATACCGGACGCGGAAGGGTTGTACGTCCTGACCGCGCGCCGCCACGTGGCTTACGGCTCCCATCAGTTCCCCAAGCCCCTTGCGGCTGCGGGCGCTGGTTCCGACCACCGGGATTCCGAGCCTCGCGGACAGCGTTTCAAGGTCGATCCGGATGCGCTTCTTCTTTGCCTCGTCCATCAGGTTGACGCAGAGGACAACCCGGCCTGTGATCTCCAGCACCTGCAGAACCAGGTTCAGGTTCCGCTCAAGACAGGTGGCGTCGGCGACGATCACCGTGACGTCCGGGCTTCCGAAACAGATGAAGTCGCGCGCGATTTCCTCCTCCGAGGAGTTCGCCATCAGCGAATAGGTACCGGGAATGTCCACCAGGATGTAACTCTGGCCGCCGTACCTCAGGCGGCCTTGCGCGTTGGTCACCGTCTTTCCCGGCCAGTTCCCCGTGTGCTGCCTGAGCCCGGTCAGATTGTTGAACACCGTGCTTTTCCCCACATTGGGGTTCCCGCCCAGCGCGATGAGTTTGTCCCCGGAGTTTCTTCCTATGGTGCACATATCCTGGCAGGTTCGGGCTGTATTTTCGGAGGTTTTTGCCGAATCCATTCAGTAGCCCTCCCATACACATTCGTCGCCGCCCTCTGTGACCATGATCCCGGACGAATCCTCCGCCCGGAGCGCAATGACCGCGCCGCGGATCAGGTATGCGACCGGATTCCCCGAAGGGCTTCGAAAGAGCGGCTGAACCCGCGTACCCGCAATGAGCCCCAGATCCAGCATGCGCCGCCGTTCCGGCCCGTTAGATCGTATTGAGACGACGCTTGCCAGACTGCCGACCGGCAGCTGCGTCAGCGGAATGTTCCTGATCTGCATTCGGACGCCCCCGCTCCAATAAAAACCTCTGGAAACCGTGTCTCCCTCGGCCATTCCTATGAGATTTCGCGCTCAGGCGTTCCGACGGCGTCCGCGGATGAGTATCGCGCTTTCTTCTTGGCAGCCAAAACGAAGCACGCGAAGGAATCTTGCCGTAAAGGCGGAACCCTTCGCGTCCAAGTGGTTGACTACGATCAGTCTTTGCCCAGCCATATTCAGGGAGGGCTGTACCTTGCAGGCGTTTCCGTCCTATTCTGGGCATACAATGCAAAAAAGCCCAGGAAGGGGGGGCGGCAGGGGTGCATCGGTGTCCGAAGTGCAACAACATCGGCGGGGACTTGACGACTTCCCGCGTGTACACGATGGAGCAGCTTCGTTCCTATTACAACGGCCGGGGCGGAAGGCCGGGGCTGATCGCCGTCGGAGGGGTTGTCTACAATGTGACGCACGCCGAGATGTGGGGCGGCGGCACCTACCTTGGCATGCGGCAGGGGGAAGACCTGACCGCGTTCTACGAGGCGCATCCCGATGAATTCGAGAAATTGAAGCGGCATAGCTTTGCCGTGGGCAGTCTCAGGGAAAAGGAGGCGGCTCCGTGAGCGGACAGAAGCCTCTGGTTTGGTATTTTCCGGGGAAGGGCGGCGCGAAGCGCGAAAAAGAACCGTCCGGCGCGGGCGAAGCCATTAACCTCGGCGCGCCAGCCGGAAACACTGGGAGCGACCCGGTGCTGCACAACCCGGTCACGCTTGCGCGAATGGCTGTTCAGAAAATCCAAAACGGAGAGCGAAAGCGGCTGAAGGCGCTCTGGATCGAAACCTCCGGCTGCTTCGCGGAATTTGTCGCGATGCTCAACGGCTCGGATCCAGACATCCTCTATTGGCTGACGCAGATGGTGGATCTCACCTTTTTCGCCAGTATCATGGCGGATCAGGGCGAACTGGCCTATCAGGACATCGTGAACGTCGTCGAGTCCGGCGAGGAATACCTGCTCGTGGTGAGCGGCGCGATCCCGCTGGCGCAGGGCGGCCACTGCGCCGTGATCGCGAAGTATCAGGGGCGTCTGATCACCGCAGAGGAGGCGGTGAAATACGCCGCCGCGAAGGCCCGCGACGTCCTGTGCATCGGCACCTGCGCTTCATACGGCGGCCCGACGGCGGCGAGCCCCAACGAAACCGAGGCCGTGGACGTCCGGACGCTCCTGGGCCGTACGGTCATCCGCGCGCCGGGCTGCCCGTGCCACCCGGAATGGGCGCTGGGGATTTTCGCGTATCTGGTGAATTTTGGTCAGCCGCCCGTGGACGGGGAGGGCAGGCCGATCCAGTATTACGGGTCGACCATCCACCGAATCTGCCCGCGCCGCTCCTATTTCGACCGGCAGGACTTCGCTAACAAGTTCGGATCGCCGGAGTGCATGTTCGCGCTGGGCTGCCGCGGCCCGATCACCAACACGGCCTGCCCGTTCACGCGCTGGAACAATTCCAACAACTGGCCCATCGGCGCCAATACCACCTGCATCGGCTGCGCGAACAGCGGCTTTCCCGACAAGATGGAACCCTTTGTCACCTATCCGAGCGAAGGAGGGGCCTGAGATGGCGAGAACGCTGATAGAAATCGATCCGGTCACGCGCGTCAGCGGGCTGATGTCCCTCAATATACAAATCGAACAGGGGAGGATCATCGACGCGCAGTGCGGCGGCATGCAATACCGTGGCTTGGATCGTATGCTTCAGGGCAGGCCGCCGCTCGACGCCATCCGCCTCACCGCAAGAACCTGCGGCATCTGCTCCACGGCACATACGATCGCCTCCACGATGGCGCTGGAGATGGCGATGGGGATCACGCCGGATTTCAACGGCGAACTGATCCGCGGCATGGCGCTTGGGTTTGACACCATTCAGAACAACATCCGGCAGATTTATCAGCTGGCGGTTCCGGATTACGCGGACATAGCGGGCATCCCGCCGCTTTTCACCACCGCGCCCCCCGAAGAAACCGACTTCAGGCTGCCGCCCGAAATCAACGCGTTGCTGGTTTCGCACTACAAGGCGTCGGTCGGCTTCAGCCGGAGCGCGCACAAGGCGCTGGCGACCATCGCGGGCAAAGCGCCGCACAACCACGGCATCTTCGTCGGCGGCGTCACGACCAATTTTGACATCGACATGTACTCGATCACAAAATCCATCCTGCGCGACCTGACGGAGTTCGTGACGCTCGTGATGATCCCAGACGTCGCGCTTCTGATGGAATACTACCCGGAGTATTGCGCTTGGGGGCGGGGGAGCGGCAACTACATGAGCTACGGCTATTTCGCCTTCCTGCCGGAACGATTCTGGGTGACGAAGCCGGGGCTTCTGCTGGACGGCGTCTATTCGGAACTCAACCCGGATCTGATCACCGAAAGCATCCGGCATGCCTGGCTGAAGGCGGATCAGGATCTGTCGCGCCCGCTGGACGCGCCGCCGACGCTGGATTTTGGAAAGCCCGGCGCGTACTCCTGGGTGGAAGCGCCCAGATACGCGGGCAGGGCCGTCGAGACCGGCCCGCTGGCGGGGCTACTCGTCAGTGGGAAATATTCCGGCGATACGGGCGCGCTGGGCCGCGTCATGGCGCGGGCTCAGTTCACCCGGATGGTATGCGAAAAAGTGGCGCTGATGCTGGAGTACGTCCGCATGCAGCCCGGCGATCAGGCGGAATGGAAGGTGCCGGAGAGCGGCGAGGGGCGCGCGCTGGTCGGCGCGATGCGCGGCGGGCTCGCGCATTGGATCCGCATCGAGGATCAAAAGATCGGGCGATACACCATCATGCCGCCCTCCAACTGGAACATGTCCCCGATGAGCGGGGACGGCGTGCACGGCGCGTGCGAGCAGGCGCTGATCGGAACGCCGATCGGGGATCATAAAAAGGCGAAGCTCATCGCCGGCCGCATCGTGCGCTCGTTTGACCCGTGCCTGAACTGCGCGGCGCACGTCGTCTCAGACAGCGCGGAACCGTTCACCTTCCAGATCGCGTGAGCCTCAGGGTTTTTGGCGTGGGCAACCCCCTTCTTCTGGACGACGGCATAGGCGTCGCGGTGTCAAGGCTTATCGACGCCCCGCCCGGCGCCGTGGTTTGTCAGGGCGAAATCTTTGTCGAGGACTGCCTTTCGGAGATCGAGGACGGGGACACCGTGATCATTCTGGACGCGGTACACTTCCGCCTGTCCGCGGGGTCGGTGGTCGCGATTCCCTTTCAGGACTGCGCGCGGTTTTTTCCGCCCAAGCCGTTCTGCCACGACGTCAGCCTGCTGGATGCGCTTCTTCGCGGCAGCCGGAACGTGTCGGGATTCCTGATCGGCATACAGGTATCGGAAATCGGCTTTTCCGAAGGGCTTTCCCCCGCGCTCTCGCTGCGGCTCCCCGACATCGTCTGGCGGGTAAACCAGGTTCTGGCGGCGTATGCGTCGGGTTTGACCTGTCAACACGAAACATCGCCCGGCGATTGAGCCGGGCGATTCTGAGCATCAAAGAACCCAGCGGGTTTTCTGATGCGTAAGAAGGAGGCCTACCCATGCCAGTAATTCTCACGAATTTCCAGACGGCATGCTGACTGGATTTTTTCATGGAAGAAAACCGTTCCCGGCGTACATGCCGCCGGGAACGATGGAAGCCCTGTGCAGGATTGTGTTGATGGTCTGCATCGCCCGGCGATTGAGCCGGGCGATTGCATGTGGGTTTTGTCTGCCAAGACTGGGGTTCAGTACATACTGCCGGGAATGGTTGAAACCCTGCGAGGACAGAAGGCCTGCGGGGCTGTCAGCGGGGCGAAAACGCGCTGCGCAGGTATCGGACGGACTCCGCGGCCATCTGGTCGAGCCGCTCGTCGTCCGCGCCGCCCGACAGATCCCGCCACACCTTGATGTCCGAGCCGATCTGGCCGCCCATGCGGACAAATGGCTCCATGACGACGCAGCCGTCGAAGTTTTCTTCCCGGAGCGCCTTGCCGATCTCGGCCCATGGGAGGCCGCTGGGGCCGGGCAGCCTGCGGTTGGCTTCCCCGACGTGCAGGTGGCACAGCATGTCCCCGGCGGTGTGAACCGCTGAAACGAGGCTGTCCTCCTCGATGTTCATGTGGAAGGTATCCAGCATAACCCCGATGTTCTCCGCGCCGACGTCTTTGACGAACTGCCTGCATTCTGAGGCGGTGTTGATCAGATACCCCTCAAAGCGGTTGAGCACTTCCATGCCCAGCGTGATCCCGAAGTCGCGCGCGAGTTTTGCGACCCTGCGCATCTGAATCACAGACCGCTCCCAGTCCCGCGGCTTGTCGATGGGGACGGAATAATCGACAGGCCAGTACGAATACAGCCCGCCGCCAATGAAGCGGATGTCCGCGAGATCCATCTTCTGAAAGATCTGGCGGAAGTATTCGATTCCGGCTTCCACTTCGCTCAGGTCGTCGGAAGTGATGCTGAATTTCTTGGGCGGGCCGTACCCGGCGGTCAGATAGACGCCCTCGCCCTTTGCGGTGCGTCCCAGTTCGAGGATCTTCTCATCGGGCGTGGATGGAGAGTTCGCGAACGAGACTTCGAGCAGGTCAAAGCCCAACTGTTTGACGCGCTTTACATAGGGGGTCAGTTCGCCACCCCAGTCCTTCTCCCAATAGGAATTGTAGATTCCGAATCTCATGGGTTTCCTCCTTCTGCCAGCGGCGGAAAAAACGCGATTATTGGGAATTATAGCAAAATCCTCTTCTTCGGTCAAGAGAGGGCGGCCTGGCGGCGCACACATTTTTCCCGTCCGGCGCAATACCGCGTTTCATTCGCTTAACCATGGAAGTACATATAACCGGAAACATGGCCGAAATAGTTCATTTTCATCTTGACATGATATAATAACAATGCTATATTTAACTGAGATAACCAATGCGCAAGGGCACCCCAAAAGCCGCCCCTCCAACACACAGGACATCATGCGCAATGGAAATTGGAGGAATTCTTCATGAAACGTTCTCAGGCAAACAGGATCATCGCCTACGCAATCGAAGTCATGAAAAAGGCGGGCTACCCTCTGCCGCCGTTCGCCTTCTATGGGCCTGAAGAATGGAGAAACCTGCCCGAAGAGGAAATCGAGCTGGTCGAAAACATGCTGGGCTGGGACATTACCGATTTCGGCAGCGGCGATTTTCAGAAAATCGGCCTGACGATCTTTACCTTCCGAAACGGCAATTTCCACGTCAAGGACAAGTACCCCAAACCCTACGCCGAGAAACTGCTGCTGGTAAACGACGGCCAGATTCTTCCCTTCCACTATCATTGGAGCAAGATGGAGGACATCATCAACCGCGGTGGCGGCGATCTGGAAGTGACGCTGTATAACGCCACGCCGGAGGATTTTCAGGATGTCGAGGGCGGCCGCGCTGGAAAGCCTGGCGCGTTCTCCGATGAACCGGTTCGCGTCACCATCGACGGCAGGGCGGTCACCGTGCCCGCGGGCGGAAAAGTGATCACGAAGCCGGGTCAGAGCATCACGTTGCTGCCCGGTCAGTACCACTCCTGGCAGGGCGTGCCCGGAACCGGGGACGTGATCCTCTTTGAGGTGTCCACCACCAACGACGACACCATCGACAACCGCTTCCACACCGCGGGCGACCGCATCCCCGCTATTGAGGAAGACGAAGAAGCCAGACACCTCATGTTCGCGGATTATCCCAAATTCACAAAGTTCAGCTTCATTAAACCATAGATTGTTCCGTCGGTTTGCCGGGCCGGCGCCCGGCGGATCGGCGCTTCAATAATACCAATTTTGTAGGGGGATATCATGATGAAGAGGGTTCTGGCTTTGGTTCTCGCGCTTCTGATGGTTCTTGCATTGTCAGCGTCCGCCAAAGAACTCAGCGAAATCCGCATTGCTTACCTGCTCAAGCCCGACAGCAACGAATACTGGTCCAGCATGCGCGACGGCGTCCTGGCCTGGGCGAAAGAGAAGGGCGTGCAGTGCGACGTACTGTGCATCGATAGTGAGGACAACTTCACCGGCCAGCTGGAAGCCATGGAAAACATGATCAACAAGGGCTATGACGCCATCTGCGCCGCGCCGCTGTCCGCCAACAACCTGGTGGAAGGCGCGATCAAGGCCTCTCAGGCCGGCGTGGTCGTCGTCAACGTCGACGAGAACATCGATCTGAAGGAAGTCGTCGCCGGCGGCGGCAACATGGCCGGCCACTACACCACCGACAACATCGTCGTCGGCAAAACCGGCGCCCAGTTCATCGTGGACAAGATCGGCAAGGGCCAGGTCGCCATTATTGAAGGCACCGCCGGCAACGTCACCTCCAACAACCGCACCGCCGGCGCCAAGTCGGTGTTTGAAGCCACCGAGGGCATCGAGCTGGTCGCCAGCCAGCCCGGCGACTGGGACCGCATGGTCGCAATGGACGTCGCCACCAACATCATGACCACCTACCCGGACATGAAGGCGTTCTACTGCGCGAATGACACGATGGCGCTGGGCGTGCTGGAAGCGGTCGTCAACGCCGGCAAGAAGGATCAGATCATGGTGGTCGGCACCGACGCGGTGCAGGGCGCCAAGGTCTCCGTCAGCGAGGGCGGCCTTGCGGCCACCGTCGGCCAGGACAACATCGGCATCGGCATCGCCTGCGGCGAACTCGCCGTCAAGGCCGTGCAGGAGGGTTGGAAGGCCGACCCCACCAAGGAACAGTGCGTCACGCAGTACATCCCTTGCTTCCTGGTGACCCCTGAGAACGTCAAGGATTACCTGAAGTAATCAAGCATCAAAACCAAACTTCGTTCAGCGTGTCGACGAAGTCGAAACGCAGTGATTCCGCGGGATGTCCTGAGGGCATCCCGCGGAATCCGATATTGTGAACCCGACGCCCGTGCGATTCAACGTGAACGTGGATTCCAACACAAAGAAGGTTGATGTATGGAGTATCTGGTCGAAATGAAGGGCATGACGATGAGCTTCCCCGGCGTGCTCGCGCTGGACAAGGTTTCATTTGACCTGAAGCCTGGGGAAGTTCACATTTTGCTCGGAGAAAACGGCGCGGGCAAGTCTACGCTGGTCAAAATGCTCAGCGGCATCAACATCCCAACCGGCGGTCAGATGGTGCTTTATGGAAAACCCGTCTCCTACCTGACGCCCGCGACCTCCCAGGAAAACAAGATCGCCATCATCTATCAGGAGCTGTCCGTCATCGACGAGTTGTCCATCGCGGAGAACCTGTTTGTCGGAAAGCTCCCGACCAAAAAGGTATTGGGCGTGCGTCAGGTGGACTACCCCACCATGACCGCGCGCACCCGGCAGCTGACCGAAAAGATTGGCCTCAAGAAAAACCCGATGACGCTGGTGCAGGATCTGACCATCTCGGAAAAGCAGCAGGTGGAGATCGCGAAGGCGCTGGCGGCCGACGCCAGGATCATCATCATGGACGAACCCACCTCCTCCCTTTCCATCGAGGAGACGGAGGAGCTGTTTGGCATCATCCGCCAGATCAAAAAAGAGGGCATTGGCATCATTTACATCTCCCACAAACTGAAGGAGATCAAACAGATCGGCGACCGCGTCACGGTGCTCAAGGATGGCAGGCACGTGGGCACGCGGGACGTCAAAGACGTGGAAATCGAGGATCTCGTGCCCATGATGGTGGGCCGCGAGGTCAAGGACATGTTCCTGAGAACCGATCCTCCTGAGGAAAACCCGGAAGTGATCCTGTCGGTTCGGAACCTGACCCGCAAGAACGGCTCTGCGCGCAACATCAGCTTTGACCTTTACAAAGGGGAGATTCTGGGCTTCGCCGGGCTGATCGGCGCGGGGCGCTCCGAATGCATGGAGGGCATCTTCGGCGCGCAGCCCATCGCAAGCGGTGAGGTCATCCTGCACGGCAAAAAGCTTCGGATCAAGGATCCCTACAGCGCGCTGGTGCAGGGCTTCGCCTTCGTCACCGAAAACCGAAGGGAAACCGGTTTCTTCCAGAATTTTGAGATCTGGCGGGAGATCTCGGTCACGACAAACCTGAAGCGATCCAGGCTGGGCGGGTTAACGGGGCTTACCAATGAGAAGGCGGAGCGCGAGACGGCCGAGAACATCACCCGGAAACTGAAGACCAAGTGCTCCAGCATCAATCAAATGACCATGAACCTCTCCGGCGGCAATCAGCAGAAGGTGATCGTCAGCAAGTGGCTGGCGGTGGATTCAGACGTGTTCATATTCGACGAACCCACCAAGGGCATCGACGTGGGCGCGAAGAGCGAAATGTACGCCATCATGCGGGACATGGCGCAAAGGGGCAAGGGCGTGATCATGGTTTCCTCCGACATGCCGGAACTTTTAAGCACTTGCGACCGCATCATCGTGTTCCGGAACGGGGAGATCACTTCTGTCATGAACCGCGAGGAAGCCACGGAGGAAAAAATCATGTTCGCCGCGGTGGCGGCCGATTAAGGAGAGGGCACCATGTCTAAAGAGCAATTTCGTTCCTTCTGGGACAAATTCGGAACGCTGAGCATCCTTGTGTTCATTCTGCTCTGTTTCTCGGCGGCTTCCCCGATGTACTTCTTCAGCGTGAACAATTTCATGCAGATCGGGCTTCAGAGCACGATTTACACCATGCTGGCCTTCGGCGAGTTCTTCGCGATCCTGCTGGCCGGCATTGATCTGTCCGTCGGCTCTGTGGCCGCGTTCACCGGCGCGATCACCGCGATCCTGTTAAACGCGGGCGTGCCCGTGCCCATCGCGATATTGATCGGCTTTCTGTCAGGCGTGGCGCTGGGCATGTTCAACGGCACGCTGATCAACCTCCTCAAACTCCATCCCTTCGTGGTCACGCTGGGCACCAACACGATCTTCCGCGGCGTTACGCTGGTCATCTGCAACGGCAAGCCCATCTTCGGCCTGCCCCGCGCGTTCAAAGGCCTGTCCGGCTACTTCCTCGGCTTCCCGATCCCCTTCTTCATCGTGCTGGGGCTGGCGCTGGTACTGATCTGGTTCACCAAGAACACCGTGTCCGCGCGCAACCTGTACGCGCTGGGCGGCAACAAACAGGCCGCCTGGTATTCGGGCATCAACACAAAGAAATTCACGTTGCTGGCGCACACGCTGTCATCCAGTCTGGCGGGGCTCGCGGGCATCATCATGGCCTCGCGCGTCGGCGCCGCGGAGCCCACCGCGGGCGAGGGTTACGAAACCTACGCCATCGCGGCGTGTATCATCGGCGGCACGAGTTTCTTCGGCGGCAAAGGCAAACCCTTCGGCGTGCTGCTGGGTGGCATCCTGATCGGCATGATCTTCAACGGCCTGAGCATCCTGAACGTCTCCAGCTATTATCAGCGCATCGCACTGGGCGCGCTGATCATCTTCGCGCTGGCGCTGGAAAAGATCGTCAGCAACGTCAGCAACAAGTAGTTCCATAATATTCCTTGTTTTCAAGCGCGCGGCGGACGAACCCGACACTATCGGGGAACTCCGCCTCGCGCTTGATGCCGTGCAGCAGCATACAGCCTTTATAACCGGAGGCGTCCAGCAGTTCCTTGAAATACGGGAAGTCCACGATGCCGTTTCCGGCGTGGGTGAACCGGAGGCCGTCACCCGCGAGGACGTCCTTTCCGTGCGCGAGCGCGATGTGCTCCCCCAAAAGGTCAAACGCGTGGCGCAGCACCGGCCGCGCGTTCTCCCGATGTGCCTGCCCCGGCTGAAAGAGATTCGCGGCATCCAGGACGACCTTGAGCCGCGGGGATCGGAACTCGTCCAGGAGCCGACGGCATCGTTCCGCCGTGCTTACGCAATTGCTCGCCTCCGGCTCAATGCCCAGGGTCAGATTGTATGCGTCTGCGATTTCAAGGACGCAGCGAAGTGTGGCCGACAGGTCATCCCAAGCGCTTTGTTCCAGATTGGCTTCGTCCCACTGCCACATGCTGCCCTCGTTCCGGCTGCCCGTACACAGCGTGATGAGATTGCATCCGAGCGCTTTCATCTGCTCCGCCAGTGTGAGGAAGCGCCGGACGCCGTCCGAGCGCACCATCGGATCGGGGTGGATCATGTTGAACGTACCGTTCACGGCGGTGATCTTTACGGCGTTCTGATCCGCTGCCGCCCGGACGCGCCGGACCACTTCGCCGGGGATGCTGGGCGGCATCTCCTCGTCCATCACCGAGAGAAAGTCAAACTGAACCTCGGAAAAGCCGTAGCCGCGAATATCCCGGAACAGTTCTTCCACCGTCGGACGCGTAAGCTCCACCGAGTACATGCCAAGCTCCATATTGATTCCTCCTGAGGGCTCCGCCCTAGTTCATCATGCCATTATCACGGACAGCACACAGCGCCGTTTATACGAATTATATCATCCAGAGAGACAACTGGAAAGTAACCCGCGGGTTTTTCGAAGGGAAAAGCAGCCGATCGCGTCGAGGCTGCGACAGTTTCCATTCGCATGGAAAATACGGTAAAATTTCACCATCCGCATCGCCCGCATAATTTCTCCACAAGCGTTCGTTATACTGTGAGACAGCAAAGAGAGGGGAGACTGTGCTGTGAACAACGGTATGAAAACGAAGCGCCTTTGCATCGGCGGTATGACCTGCGTGAACTGCCAGAGCAAGATTGCGAAAGCGCTGAACGGCACCGCGGGCGCAAAGAGCGCAACGGTCAGCTACAGCGCGGGCACGGCGGACGTAACGTTTGACGCGGGACTGCGTTGAAGGAAATCACGAAGATCATTGAAAAGCAAAAATTTTCGGTGCGGACAGGCAGCGAACCGATTTAAAACGGCGCGATCCGTACCGCGGGGCTGATGGCCATCATCGCCGCGCTGTACTGAATCAGTTTGTCGGCTATCGTTTTGCATACTATGGCACAATAAAGTGCGTACTTGCGGAAATCATTATTCTTGCTAGAATGAACTCAAGCGGTGGAACGGACGGAACGTATGAGCCGGACGGCGCACGCAAAACCCAAAGGGAGGAGCCTCTCATGGAAAGTCAAGTGTTGTCGATCCGTGGCATGACCTGCGCCGCGTGCGCCCAGCGGATTGAAAAGACGGTTCGTAAACTCAGCGGCATCGTGCAGGCCAACGTGAATCTGGCCAGCGAGAAGTTGTTCGTGGAATACGACGCTTCTCTGTTGAAACTGGACGACATCAAACAGGCCGTTTCAAGGATCGGTTATGAGGTGGTGGAGAAGGCCGCGAATCAGAACGTCACCTTCCCCATCGGCGGCATGACCTGCGCCGCCTGCGCGCAGCGGGTGGAAAAGGCGATCAAGAAACTCCCCGGCGTGGAGAGCGCGTCGGTCAACTTCGCCACCGAGAAGGCCACCGTGACGTACCGCCCGCACGAAGTACGGCTCTCCGGCATCCGGGACGCGATCACAAAGGCCGGGTATCAGGCGCTGGATATCAACAAGGCGGACGCCGCCGACCAGGACCGGGCGCGCAAGCATCGGGAAATCAAGACGCTGTGGATCAAGTTCACCATTTCGGCGGTGTTCTCGCTGCCGCTTCTCTACATCGCGATGGTGCCGATGATCAAGTGGTTCCAGCTGCCGTTCCCGGCGGGGCTTGACCCGATGCAGTTCCCGCTCATCTACGCGCTGGTGGAGCTACTGCTCGTCATCCCGGTGATCGGCGTCGGGTACAGGTTTTACACCGTCGGCTTCAAGGCACTCTGGCAGCGCAGCCCCAACATGGACTCTCTGATCGCCATTGGCACCACCGCCGCGGTCCTGTACAGCGTCTACAACGTGTTCCAGATCGCGGAGGGCAACTTCCACGCGGTGGAGGCGCTGTATTTTGAGACGGCGGGTGTCATCATCACGTTGATTCTGCTTGGCAAGTCGCTGGAGGCGGTCTCGAAGGGACGCACCAGCGAGGCCATCAAAAAGCTGATGGGGCTCGCGCCCAAGACCGCCCTCGTGCTCCAGGACGGCGAAGAGAAAGAGATCCCGATCGACGAGGTGGAGATCGGTGACATCCTCGTTGTCAAGCCGGGCGCGAAGATCCCGGTGGATGGCGCGGTGATCGACGGGCACACGGCCATCGACGAATCCATGCTGACCGGCGAGAGCATGCCCGTGGACAAGAAACCGGGCGACACAGTCTACGCCGCCTCGCTGAACACCACGGGCGTCATCCAATTTCGCGCCGAGAAGGTCGGCGGCGACACCGCGCTGGCGCAGATCATCAAACTCGTGGAGGACGCGCAAGGTTCCAAGGCGCCCATCGCGCAGATGGCGGACATCGTGTCCGGGTACTTCGTGCCCGTGGTGGTTGCCATCGCGCTCGCGGCCGGAATTGCCTGGTTCTTCGGCACCGGCGGCGACCTGAAGTTCGCCCTGACGATCTTCATCTCGGTTCTGGTCATCGCCTGCCCCTGCGCGCTGGGCCTCGCGACCCCGACCGCCATCATGGTGGGCACCGGCAAGGGCGCGGAGAACGGCATCCTGATCAAAGGCGGCGAGGCGCTGGAAACCGCGCACAAGGTCACGACCATCGTGTTTGACAAGACGGGCACCATTACCGAGGGCAAGCCCACCGTGACCGACGTACTGACGACCGAAGGCGTCGAGGACGACGACCTGCTGCAGCTCACGGCGTCCGCTGAAATGGGCTCCGAACACCCGCTGGGCCAGGCGATCGTGCTGGGCGCGAAGGCGAAAGGATTGGAGCTTCTGAAGGTGGAGGGCTTTGAGTCCATTACCGGGCGGGGCATCGAGGCTTCCATTGGCGGCCAGACGGTGCTCGCAGGCAACCGAAAGCTGATGGACGAGCGGAACATCCCGCTGACGGCGCTGGAGGCGGATTCCGACCATCTGGCGGGCGAGGGCAAGACGCCCATGTTTGTGGCCGTGGACGGGCGGCTCGCGGGTCTCGTCGCGGTGGCGGACGTGGTGAAACCGTCCAGCCGGGCGGCCATCGAAAGCCTGCACCGGATGGGCATTCAAGTGGCCATGATCACCGGCGACAACAAGAAGACCGCCTCCGCCATCGCAAAACAGGTCGGCATTGACCGCGTGCTCGCCGAGGTGCTGCCACAGGACAAATCCAATGAGGTCAGGAAGCTTCAGGCCGAGGGCCTCAAGGTCGCGATGGTCGGCGACGGCATCAACGACGCGCCCGCGCTGGCGCAGGCCGACATCGGCATCGCGATCGGTTCCGGCACCGACGTCGCGATGGAGAGCGCGGACATCGTGCTGATGCGCTCGGATCTCTGTGACGTGCCTACGGCCATCAACCTCAGTAAGCGCACCATCCGCAACATCAAGCAGAACCTGTTCTGGGCGTTCGGCTACAACGTGATCGGCATCCCCATCGCGGCGGGCGTTCTGCACCTCTTCGGAGGCCCCCTGCTCAACCCGATCTTCGCCGCGGCGGCGATGTCCTTAAGCTCGGTATCGGTATTGACCAACGCGCTGCGCCTGAAGAGATTCAAAGCTTCTGCCTGAGTAAGGATAGGGGTATGAACATGAAGAAGAATTCAAAAGTCATCCTGTCGATCGCGGTTGCGGTCGTCGTCGTGGCCGCCATCCTGGTCATCGTTTTCAAGTCCGTCGGGTGGAATCTCGACGTGGTCGGAACCCAGTCCATCGCCTCCCTCGACGCGGTTCTCAAGACCATTCCCGATTCGGTGAAGCCCGACGAGATGAACGGCGGCTGGTCGCTCTCCGCTCCGGACAATACGGTGCGCTTCATTTGGAGCAAGGACTGTTCCAGGAGCCCCGTGGACGACGTGATGCTGGAGACGGACATAAAGCCCTTCGTCGACGCGGGTCTCGACGCAACCAAACTCCCGGACAACTACGCTTCCTATGACGGCATGCTGATGGTCGGAAAAAAGCTGGGGAATGACGCCCTCACCTACGACGACGCAACCCCGCTCAAATCCTACGAACAGATCGTGAACAGGTACCGCGATTCCATCAGCTACCACACCTCGCTGGATCACTACGGCGTGAAACTGCGCGACGGAAACATGTTTGAATGGGCCAGGGATATGTTGAAGAATACGGCGACCGGCGCGGATCAGGACAAGGACATCGTGTTCGTGATGAACCCCGATCCGCTGATCGCCGCCGGCGTCGACCCCTCGAAGGTTCAGGGTTGGGTCTATACCCAGGTGCCGATTGAGGAGAATGGCAAGACGACGCGGGGTTACAGATTCCTCAAACCCTTCAACCTGAAGTAATCGGATGACACACCTCAACCTAAAAAGGATAGAAGGAGCATGTTTATGGAGACGACGGTTCTGAAGGTGGACGGGATGTCCTGCGAACACTGCGTCAAAGCCGTGAAAAACGCGGTCGGCGCGCTGGATGGCATTGGGCGTGTGGACGTGAACCTCAAAGCGAAGACGGTGACGGTCGAGCACGACCCGGCGAAGGCGCCGCTTCACAAGATCAAGGCGGAAATCGAAGACCAGGGCTACGACGTACTGTGATGATAGGGGATGCCGTTGATTCGGCATCCCTTTTTTGTACAGCTAACGCTTGTGTCTCACAAATTCAAAGTATCGACTGTCAAGGGGAGGGTGGAGATTTGCGGAGC
>CAZNPZ010000026.1:0-34209 GCA_964575255.1 uncultured Oscillospiraceae bacterium | reverse complement strand
GAGCTCCAGCAGCGCGCGCAAACGCAGTGGACCAGCCAAAGCGTGATCGCGCCGCGGCGGGGCTCTATTTTGGATCGGAACGGGCGCGTGCTGGCCATCAGCGCGACCGCCTACACCGCATCGGTCAGCCCGCGTCAGGTGACAGACCTTCAGGCTTTCGCGCAAATCCTCTCGCCGGTTCTGGACATGGACGTTTCGGCCATCGAAAAAAAGGCCGGCGACCGATCCAAGGGCGGCGTGATTCTAAAGCGCCAATTGACAAGGGAAGTCGCGCAGCAGCTTCGCGTGATGATCGCCCGGCAGGCTTCGACCGGCTCCAAGGCGCTTAACGGACTGTATCTGGAGGAGGACGCGCGCAGATACTACCCGATGGGCGCGTTCGCTTCGCAGTTGATCGGCCTGACATCGATCGACGGAACGGGACAAGCCGGTCTTGAGGCGTCGCTGGACAAGTATCTTTCCGGCCGCGCCGGAAGCGTGCTTTCGGAAATTGACGGCAAGGGCCGGCGGCTTTCCTACGCCGAGAGCGAATATATCCCGTCGGTGGACGGCGGCAATGTGACGCTGACCATCGACGCCTCTATTCAGAGTTTCGTAGAGCAGGCGGCGCGGGAGGCCATCAGCGTCAACGGCGCGAAGGCCGTCCGGGTGCTGGTGATGGATCCGAAGACCGGCGCGATCCTCGCCATGTGCTCGAAACCCGACTTCGACCTCAACACGCCGCCCCGGGACGACATCGATGCGTTCAACGAGCTTCTCAGAAACCGCGTGATCACCGACGCCTACGAGCCCGGCTCGACGTTCAAGGTCGTCACCATCTCTTCCGCGCTGGACGCGGGCGTGACCAGCGTGGGCGACCGCTTCTACTGCTCCGGCTCGGTGGTTGTGGACGGCTCCCGCATCCACTGCTGGGACGACGCCCACGGCGCGGAGGATCTGGCGCAGGGCCTTCAGAACTCCTGTAACCCTGTGTTCCTGGAACTGGCGCTCAGGCTGGGCATCGAACGCTTTTACCGCTATCTGGAAGCGTTCGGGCTGGGCATGATAACCGGTGTGGACATTCCCGGCGAGGGTACCGGCATCCTGATTGACGAAACAAGGGTCAAGCGGGTGGACATCGCACGCATCGGTTTTGGCCAATCGGTGGCGGTGACGCCGCTGCAGCTTTTGAACGCCACATGCGCGGTAATCAACGGCGGAAACCTGATGAAACCTTTCGTCGTCCAAGAGATCAGGGACGCCAACGGGAACGTGGTGGAGCGTGGCACGCCGGAAGTCATGAGCCGTCCGATTTCGGAGAAGACATCTGCCACGGTGCGACGCCTCCTCGAACTGGTGGTCGAAAAGGGCGGCGGGAAGAACGCACGCATCGAGGGCTACCGGATCGGTGGAAAGACCGGCACCGCGCAGGTGTATGTGAACGGTGTGGTGTCCCACGACACGCACATCGGTTCGTTCCTGGGCTTCGCACCTGTCGACGATCCGAAGGTCGCGCTGATCGTCATCGTGGACGAAGCCACCAAAAGACCCGACTTCGGCGCGATCACCGCCGCGCCGTTCGCGAAGGAAATTTTAAAAAAAACCCTCGCCTACCTGGGCTACGCGCCCGCCACCCAGCAAAAAGAGGAAGCGCCGGCCATTGTGCCGGATGTCACCGGAATGAGCCTCGCGGATGCCCAAAAGGCGCTGAAACGCGCTGGACTGGACGCGATGGTCAGCGGCGAAACCGGCGAAGTGGTGGATCAGATGCCTGCGCCGGGCGCGCATATGGCGGCGAAGTCGCTGGTCATGCTATACCTGAAGGACGCCAGGGAAGAAGCCGCCGAAGTATCCGTGCCCGATCTGACAGGGCTTTCGATCCTCGACGCGAACCGCCTGTTAACCGCATACGGCCTTGAAATGAAGGCAATCGGGAGCGGCGCGGCGGTTTCCCAGAGTCCGGAAGCGGGGCAAAACGTCGTGCCGACCACGGTCGTGCACGTGAAATTTCAGGCACCGGGCGGTTAGTGGCGTCAGGTCGCTTGAGACACAGGAGGACGATTGGATGAGAATTACCCACTTGTCGAAGAACATTCCGGGGCCTGTGCAGGTGCTGGGATACGAGCACCAGGACGTCACCTCGCTGTGCACCGATTCCAGAAAAGTGGAAAAGGGTGCGCTGTTCTTCTGCATCCGCGGCCTTCGCACCGACGCGCACGACTACGCCCAGCAGGCGGTGGACGCCGGTGCGGTGGCGCTTGTCGTGGAGCGAAAACTGGAGATCGACTGCGCGCAGATCCTGGTACCGGACGTGCGGGAGGCGCTTTCCTACATTGCCGCGGAGTTCTACGGGAACCCCGCCCAAAGATTGAAACTGGTGGGCGTGACCGGTACGAAAGGCAAGACCACGACCAGCTTTCTGATCAAATCCATTCTGGAGGCCGCGGGGCACAAGGTCGGCCTGATCGGCACCGTATGTTCGATGATCGCGGACCGCGAGATCCCCGCAAACCTCACCACACCCGACCCCATCGACTTCCAGCGGCTGATCCGCCGGATGGCCGACGAGGGCATGGAGTACGTGGTGATGGAGGTTTCCGCCCACGCGCTGGCGCTGAAGCGGCTGGAGGGCATGGTATTCGACGTGGCCGGGTTCACCAACCTGTCCCAGGATCATCTGGATTTCTTCAAGGACATGGAGACGTACCTGGCGACGAAGCTCAAACTGTTCACGCCTCGGATGTGCCGCCGCGCGGTGATCAACGTGGACGATGAGCGCGTCGCGCCGGCGATCAAGTGTCTCGATGTCCCCGCCATCGCCATCGGCATCCGCAGCCCCGCCGAAGTCTACGCCAACGACATCGAGATCGGGGAGCGCGGCCTCTCCTACCGCCTGACCTTCCATAAGCGCGCCACCATCGACGTGGAACTGCGGATGGCGGGCATCTTCAACGTCTACAATAGCCTCATGGCCGCCGCGATGTGCGACCAGCTGGGCATTGAACCTTCATCCATTGAAAAAGGGCTGGCATCGGTCAAGGGCGTGCCTGGCCGCATCGAGTTGCTCGAAACCGAAACGCCGTACCGCGTGATTCTGGATTACGCGCACTCGCCGGACGCGCTGGAGAACATCTTAAAGACCGTGCGGCAGACGACGAAAGCCGGCCGCGTGATCGCGCTGTTCGGCTGCGGCGGCGACCGGGATCACGACAAGCGGCCCATCATGGGCGAGATCGGCGGGCGGCTCGCCGACTTTTGCGTGCTGACCAGCGACAACCCGCGCAGCGAAGACCCCAACGCGATCCTGGAAGAGATTGAAAAGGGGATCCGCCGGGTGGAGAACGCCCGGTATGTCGTGATTGAAAACCGGCGGCTCGCCATCGCCTATGCGCTGCAAATGGCCAAGACCGGCGACGTGGTGGTGCTGGCGGGCAAGGGCCATGAGACCTACCAGGAGATCAAGGGGGTCAAGCACCCATTTGACGAGAAGGTGGTTGTGCGGGAACTCCTGGAGAAGACACCGGTGCAATGAAACAACGTCGCGCGGAGGAAAACAGAAGATGCAACGACTGATCTGGACGGTACTGATTTCGTTTTTGGCGGCGGTCGCGCTGGGGCCGATGATCATCCCATGGCTCAAGCGCATGAAGTTCGGCCAGACCATTTATGATCTGGGGCCGGAGAGCCACAAAAAGAAGCAGGGCGTGCCGACGATGGGCGGTCTCATCTTCATGATTCCGATGATCGTCGTGCCGCTCATCATGTCCCAGGGGGAGTCCCGGTGGGATCACCTGCCGGTTGCGGTGGTCGCGACGCTGGGTTTTGGCTTGATCGGCTTTGTGGACGACTTCATCAAGGTCCGCAAGAAGCGTTCGCTGGGGCTGACGCCCTGGCAGAAGATCGTGCCGCAACTGATGCTGTCCATCGCGTTCGCCGTCTGGGCGTACACCGAGCCTTCGGTCGGCTCAAAGTGGATTGTGCCGTTCACGAACCTCGAATGGGATCTGGGCATCTGGTACATTCCGATGATGGTGTTCGTGATGGTGGCCACGGTCAACAGCGCGAACCTCCTGGACGGCCTCGACGGCCTTTTGTCCGGTTGCGCGCTGATCGACTTCATCACGATGGCGTTGATTCTGATGCTGCTGGCGGCGTCAGGCGCGCCGGGGTCGGGCAACCTGACCAACCTCATGATCTTCTGCGGCGCGGCGGCGGGCGCGCTTTTGGGCTTTCTTCGGTTCAACAGCCATCCGGCGGGCGTCTTCATGGGCGACGTCGGCTCGTTCGCGATCGGCGGCGCGCTGGTCGCGGTGACGACCTTGACCCGGCTGTCGCTGCTGATCCCGATCATCGCGTTGGCGATGGTGGCGTCCAGCTTATCGGACATCATCCAGGTTTCCTACTTCAAGGCGACCCACGGAAAGCGCGTGTTCAAGATGGCGCCGCTGCACCATCACTTTGAACTCTCCGGCATGCCGGAGACGCGCATCGTCTCGATGTACATGATCGTCACGGCGCTTCTGTCGCTGTTGGCGCTGCTTGGGTTTACGGCGTAGGCGGGATCGGGCACGGGGGAGGAATGGCTATGCAGGGCTTTAACGTTCTGGTCGTGGGCATGGCGCGAAGCGGCGTGGCCGCCGCGCGCATGCTCCGGGAACTGGGCGCGAACGTGCGCATTTCCGATCAGAAGGCCGAGGCGGACTTTGGCGGCGCGCTGGACGAACTCAGGATCAACGGCGTTGAATGGCGCCTGGGCGAGCCGGCGGAGGCGCTGCTTGCCGGGATGGATCTCCTGGTCGTGAGCCCCGGCGTGCCGGACACGCATCCGGCCATTCTGGAAGCGAAGCGGCGGGGCATACCGGTCATCGGCGAACTGGAGCTGGCTTACCGGCACGCGCAGGGAAAACTGATCGCCATCACCGGCACCAACGGCAAGACCACCACCTGCACGCTGACCGGCGAGATTTTTAAAAACGCCGGGAAGCTGACCTATGTGGTGGGCAACATCGGCTTCCCCTACGCCGCCGTCGCGCTGAAGACCCGGCCGGAGGACGTGACCGTCTGCGAAGTCTCCTCGTTCCAGCTGGAGACAGTCGAGAAATTTCACCCGTCGATCACCGCGATCCTCAACATCACCGAGGATCACCTGAACCGCCATGGCACGATGGAAGCCTACACGCGCCTGAAAGCGCGGGTGTTTGAGAACCAGACCGCGGACGACACGCTGATCCTGAACTACGATGACGAAGCGCTCCGGGCGATGGCTCAGCTCGCGCCCTGCCGCGTCCGCTGGTTCTCCCGCACGCAGATTCCGCCCAAAGGCGCGTTCGTCTCCGGTGGCAGCGTGGTCTATGGCACCGCAGAGGACCACCGCGCGATCTGCGTGGCCGACGAGATCGCGATTCCCGGCCCGCACAACCTGGAAAACGCGCTGGCCGCGACCGCGATCGCGATGTGCGCCGATGTGCCGCCGCCGGTCATCCGCCATACGCTGCGCACGTTCAAGGGCGTCGAGCACCGGATCGAGAAGGTGCGCGAACTGGACGGCGTCACCTACATCAACGACTCCAAGGGCACCAACGTGGATTCAACGCTGAAGGCCATCGCCACGATGACCAAACCCACCGTGATGATCCTGGGCGGCTACGACAAGCACGTGGACATGACGCGGCTGTGCCGCGCGATCCCCGGCAGCCACATCCGCAAGGTGGTTCTGATCGGCGACACCGCGAAGCAGATTCAGGACGGGCTGGACGAGGCCGGGTTCACCGAATACAGCCACGCCGACCACGACTTCGAGAAGGCGGTCAGAATGGCGCGGGACATGGCTGAGCCAGGCTGGAACGTGCTTCTGTCCCCGGCCTGCGCGAGTTTTGACATGTTCGCCGACTACGAGCAGCGCGGGCGCGTGTTCAAATCAATCGTCGGCGCGCTCACGAGCGGGGCAACTTGACAAACGCCCCTCTCCGCGGGGCAAAAGCGCGGCGCGGTGCGCCGCTTGAGAGAAAACCGCTTACGGCAAACGGCCGGGGATTTCTGGTCTCGTCGATGCTCCTTTTGATCTTTGGGCTGGTCGTGTTGTACGCGGCCAGCTACTACAACGCCCAGGACCAGACCGGGAATCCGTTCAGCGAGGTTCTAAGCCAGTTGCAGGGCGTGGCGCTGGGCGCGGTCGCGATGGTGGTGATCTGGCGGATCGACTACCGGGTGCTCCGCAAGACCTGGGTGACGGTGGGCCTTCTGGGCCTGAGCTTCCTTCTTTTAGGCCTCGTAGCGATCCCCGGCGTCGGCATGCTGGTCAACGGCTCCAGAAGGTGGCTGAAGATCGGCCCGGCGGGGTTTCAGCCGTCAGAACTGGCGAAGTACGCGATGATCCTGTTCTTCGCCAGGACGCTCAGCCGAAAGAATGCGAGCGTATCCTCCCTTTTCCGGAACATCGTGCCCCTGATGACACTGCCGGCCGCCATGTTCCTACTGATCCTGATGCAGCCCAACCTGTCGACGGCGGGCGCGATCCTGATCGTCGCGGCGATCATGGTGATGCTTGCCGGCGCGAAGTGGTCGCATTTGACGCTTCTGGGGATGGGCGGCGCGGCGCTGGGCGCGTTCTATGCGCTGTCGGAACCGTACCGGCGGGCCAGACTGATGTCTTTTCGCGATCCGTTCGCATACCTTGGCAACGAAGGGTATCAGCTGGCGCAGTCACTCCTTGCGTTCGGGTCGGGCGGGCTGTTCGGCATGGGGCTGGGCAAGGGCCGTCAGAAGTTCGCGTTTCTGCCCTACCCGGAGAGCGACTTCATCTTCGCGGTGGCGGGCGAGGATCTGGGATACTTCGGCTGCATCCTGATCCTGATTCTGTTCATGATGTTCGTCTACTTCGGCCTGCGGATCGCCATCGAGTGCGAGGACCGGTTCGGGAGCCTGCTGGCTGCGGGCATCGTGTCGATGATCGGCGTCCAGACGGTGATGAACGTGGCGGTGGTGGTCGGGCTGATGCCCACAACGGGGTTGCCGCTTCCATTCTTTTCAGCCAGCGGCACATCGATTTCCGTCCTGATGGCCGCGTTGGCGGTGGTTCTCAACATCGCGCATGCACCAATTTTCCGCGCGGACATAGTATAGTAGTGCGGCTGCGGACAATTGGGGGTGTGCCAAGTGGACCTGATTCGCCTGTCTGGCGGCAAAACACTTTCTGGCGCAGTCCAGGCGGGCTGTGCCAAAAATGCTGTGCTGCCGATTCTGGCGGCCTGTCTTCTGTCCGGGGCGCCGGTGACGCTGTCCGGCTTTCCGATGCTGACCGACACGCGAAACATGCTCAGCATCCTGGAGACACTGGGCTGCCGGTGCGAACTCGCCGGATCGACCGCGGTGGTGGACGCCGCGCGCGCCGACCGCTACGAGATGCCGGAAGCGCTTTCAAAGCTTCTGCGCTCGTCGATCTTCATGATGGGGCCGATGCTGGGGCGATTCCGCCGGGCGACGGTGACCTATCCGGGTGGATGCGAGATTGGTTTGAGGCCGATCGAGCTGCACCTGCGCGGCCTCGCCGCGCTGGGCGTAGACATCCGCGAGGCGCACGGCATGATTTACCTGGACGGGGCGAATCTTCGCGGCGGCGAGGTGCAGCTGGACTTCCCGTCGGTGGGCGCGACCGAGAACGTGATGATGGCGGGGGTACTCGCCCGCGGGGTGACGCGCATACATAACGCCGCCCGCGAACCGGAGATCCAGGATCTGCAGCGGTTCATCAACTTAATGGGCGGGCGCGTGTCCGGCGCGGGCGGGGACACGGTCACCGTCGAGGGCGTGGACGCGCTGAACGGCGCGAGCTACCGCCCGATGCCCGACCGGATCGCCGCGGGCACGATCCTGACCGCGGCGGCAATCACCGGCGGCTGCGTGCGCGTCACGGACGCCGTGCCCGGCGACATGGGCGCGGTGCTCACGAAGTTCCGGCAGGCGGGCTGCGAGATCGACTGTTCGGGGGAGGGCATTGCGCTTCGGGCGCCGGAGAGGCTGAAACCGATGGACGTCTCAACTCAGCCGTTCCCCGGCTTTCCGACCGACATGCAGGCGCAGATCATGGCGCTCGCCACGGTGACGGACGGCGTCAGCGTGATCGTCGAAAACGTGTTTGAGAACCGGTTCTCGCACGCGCCGGAACTCAGGCGCATGGGCGCGGAGATCCTGGTCGTCAACCGCACCGCGGTCGTCCGCGGCGGAAAGCTGACGGGCGCAAGGGTCACGGCGCGCGACCTGCGCGGCGGCGCGGCGCTGGTGCTGGCGGGCCTCGCGGCGGACGGCGTCACCGAAGTCGAGCATGTGGAACTGATCGACCGTGGATATGAGTCTATTGAACGGACGCTCGCCGCGCTGGGCGCGGACATTCGAAGAATACCGATGAAGTAGAGGCGCGGGATGGCTACGAATCGAAGAAGAGGCGCGAGGGGCAGGCAGTCCGGGCTTTCCGGGCTGTTGCTCGTCGCGCTTTTGGCGCTGGCGGTCGGCGTGCTTTTGAAGAGCCAGGTGTTCATCGTGCGCAACATCATCGTCGACCACGTCGAAACCGTCGCGCCCAACGACGTGATCCGAAAGGCCGGGCTGTCGCTGGGCATCAGCGTGTTCGCGGCCGACGAGAACCGGATTCGCCAGAATTTCGAGCGCGAAGGGCTGGTCGCGTTCGACGGCCTGGAGCGGCGGTTGCCTGACACGATTCGGCTCGTTGTGCATGAGCGCGTGCGGTGCGCCGTGGTCAACTACCTGGGCGTCGCGCTGGTGATCGACGATCAGGGCGTCGTGATGGAACAGTTGGGCGAAATGCCCGATTATGGTCTGACGGTGGTGACCGGTATCCACGCGACCAGCTATCACGTGGGCGGGCGTCTGCTGAGCGATCTTCCAATGCAGGTCGAAACAATGCTGAAAGTGCTTGCGGCGCTCAGGGCTCAGGGCGTCGACCGCCGCATATCGGAATTGAACGTGGCCGATTTGGACAATATGTACATGATGGAACAGGGCGGCATGATGGTGAAAATCGGAGACGAGACGGCGCTCACGGACAAGCTCCTCTGGATGCAAAGCGTCCTCGACCAGCAACTCTACCCCAAAGGGACGAACCGGGGCATCCTGGATGTCTCCAGCGGGACGAGCGCCGTGTATGTGGAGGGCTGAACCCTGATTTGGCGGCTTTTGTCGCGGGATCATGGGACGAATTTGTTGAAAAGCGTTTATTTCGCGTGAAAAACCCTTTTCAATCGAGCCTGAAACATGTATAATACCCATAGTATGGATACGCATAATCGCAAACCGAATTGTGCAAGGCAGGCGATGGTGAGTCTATGAAGAATATAGCCGCGGCCGTGGATTTCGGTACCTCCAAGATCGTGACGCTGCTGGCCGAGAGCGGGGGCTTCAGCCGGTGCGACATCATCGGCTCGGGCACCGTTCCCTATGACGGCTATATGGACGGAGGCTGGAACGCGCCTGACCGGCTTTCGCAGGCCATGCGCAGCGCCATCAGCGCCGCGGAACTGGAAGGGAAGACCCACATCCGCGAAGTCTATGTCGGCGTTCCGTGCGAATACATCCGGGTACTGACCGCCGAGGCGGAAGTACCCGTCTCCTCGCAGGACGGCCGCGTATCGGACGACGATGTCAATCAGGTGCAGGACAGCGCGGCAGAGCAGCTGCGCCTTGCCGAACAGGTGGGCGTGGTCATCCACCGAAGTCCCGCCTGGTTCCGGCTGGACGGCGGCAAAAAGACGATGTCGCCGGTCGGCCTTCGCGGCAGCGTACTTCAGGCCAAGGTTTCTTTCATTCTGGCCGATCCGGCCTTCATCGAGCAGGCCAACCAGCTGTTCGGCGAACTGGGGCTGACGGTGATGGGCTTTCTGTCGCCGTCGATGGGGGAGAACCTGCTCCTGGTACCGCTGGAGGATCGCGACCGCGCGGCAGTTCTGATCGACGTGGGCTACCTCAACACCGAGTTCTCCGTCGTGGAGGGCGACGCCGTCGTCTACCACGCCGTGCTCCCGATGGGCGGCGGCCACATCACCGCCGATCTCGCGACTGACCTTGAGATTCCGATGCGCGCGGCGGAGCAGATCAAGCGGGAGTACATCTTCATTCCCGACGAGTTTGATCCGGTGGGCGATCCGGAAGTGCTGGACGACGAGGGCCGCAGGCTCTCGTTCCCGCGCGCGTTTGTACAGCGCAGCGTCGAGCAGAGCGTGGGCGAGTTGATCCGCATGATCGATCTGGCGGTCAAGGAAGCAGCTTCGTACCTGGGGCCGCGCTCACAGCTGTTTGTGACGGGCGGCGGCATCGCGATGATGCGCGGCGGACGGGAATATTTGGCCGCGAAGTTGGGCCGTCCGGTCAAGATTCCGATGGCCAAGGCCGCAAAGCTGAACAGCCCCGCCTACGCGAGCGCGCTGGGGCTGGTCGATCTGGTGTTTGATTCCATCGAGCAGCGCACCGCTCAGGAGGAGAGCCTGCCGGGCAGGTTGGCGGGCGGGCTGCGCGGGCTTTTAAACCGAAAAGGATAGCGTTCAATACTGCAAGCGAGGGGGATGCCTTGTGCTGGAATTCGAAGTGGACAACAACAATTTTGCATCCATTAAGGTCATCGGCGTCGGCGGGGCCGGCACCAACGCGGTCAACCGGATGGTGGACTCCGGTCTGCGCGGCGTCGATTTCATCGCGGTGAATACGGACAAGCAGGCGCTGACGCTGTCCAAGGCCGAAACCAAAATCCAAATCGGTGAAAAGGTGACCAAGGGCCTCGGCGCCGGCGCAAAGCCCCAGGTCGGCCAGCAGGCCGCCGAGGAGAGCCGCGAGGAGATCGCACAGGTGGTCAAAGGCGCGGATCTGGTGTTCGTCACCTGCGGTATGGGCGGCGGCACGGGCACCGGCGCGGCGCCGGTCATCGCCGAGATCGCCCGAAACATGGGCATCCTGACCATCGGCGTGGTGTCCAAGCCGTTCCTCTTTGAAGGCCGCCAGCGGATGAAAAACGCCGAATCCGGCATCGAGCAGCTCAAGCTCAACGTGGACACGCTGGTCGTCGTACCCAATGATCGTCTTTTGCAGGTGGTCACCAAAGGCACCACGATGACCGACGCGTTCCGCATCGCGGACGATACGCTGCGTCAGGGCATTCAGGGCATTTCCGACCTGATCGCCGTGCCCTCGCTGATCAATCTGGACTTTGCGGACGTCCGCTCGGTCATGGAGTCCCGCGGCCTCGCCCACATGGGCATCGGCGTCGGCAAGGGCGAAAACCGCATGGTGGACGCGGCCAAGAAGGCCATCGCAAGCCCCATGCTGGAGACCTCGATCGACGGCGCGCGCGCGGTCTTGATCAACATCACCGGCGGCCCGTCTACCTCGATCATCGACATCAATGAAGCCGCGCAGCTGATCACCCAGGCGGCCGATCCTGAAGCCAACATCATCTTCGGCGCGGACATCGACGAGGCGCTGGACGACGAGGTGCGCATCACCGTCATCGCCACCGGCTTTGAAAAGCAGCCCTTCCAGAGCGCGCCGCAGCAGAAGCGCGTGCCCGGCCGCGGATACGAGCGCGTGCCGGAACCGGAGCCCCAGCCGGAACCGCAGCCGCAGCAGGCGTCGCGCAGCTACAACGCCGCCGACGTGAACCCGATCTTCTCAGGCGACAGGCCGCAGCGCGAGCGTTCCTACCTGGACGATATGCCCGCTTACGAACCGAAGCCTCGCCAGCCCCAACAGCCGCAGCAGCCGCCGCAGGAGCGCGTCTACCAGGACAAGCCCTATGAGGATCGCGGGCAGCCGCGACGGGGCTTTACGCCGGACGTCCCCAACTTCCTGCGCCGCAAATAAGTCAATCAATAAGCACCCAAGCCTTCCGCAAGGAAGGCTTTTATATTTGCGGATCGCGCTGGATTATTAATGCTGTGTTTCCACAATTTATACACAAAGTTTCGAACAATTCGACATGAGCCTCCGGGAAAACTTCACTGCGTGACGGCGTGGCGATTCGGCGCGAATCCGTACTGGCGGCGATGCGCGGCCAATATGGGCGGCTGTCCTTCAGAAACGCCGCGCTTTTCTGTCGTTTTGACGGCGTTTCCGCCTGTTTTTTTCTGGACAGACTGTCGAAACTGGCTCGAAATGTCGAACGAATTCCCGGTTTTGTGCTCAAAAAGATGCGTTTTTCGCGCAGGGCTTTTCCTATAATTGCCACAGGCGGTGATGAGATTGGCCATCGGTCTCGAACGCTATGTACTCGTCAATTTCATCATGAATGTGATTGTGATTGGCGTCATCGCGCGCTTTCGGGGCCGGAACCGGTGGGGATTGACGCTTTTTGCGGCGGCTTTCGGGGCCTCGTACGCGGTGGCGATGCAGTATCCGGTATTTTACCAGCTTCGGTGGTGGCCATCCAGGATCGCGCTTTCCGCCGCGCTGGCCGCGGTCGCCGTCCGGGCGGACAGGCCGCGCGACCTTCTGGTCAACACGTTTCTTCTCCTCAGCGGCTCGGCGTTCCTTGGCGGTGTGATCCATTTTGCGCAGAACATCCTTCATAACCAGGCTATGTCTCTTCTGGCGGGCGCACTCCTGGGCACGGTCGGGTTGCTTGCGTTCATTCAGGTTCGCGCGCGCCGCATGGATAAGTGGGAGATGGTGCTCAGGCTGATCCGGGGCGACCGTCGCGTGGAACTGAACGCGCTGGTGGACACCGGAAACCGGCTGCAGGAACCCATCAGCGGTCAGCCGGTGGTCATCGCGTCGGAGTCAAAGCTGCGTTCCGTTTTGCCGGAAGACTTCAAAGCCGCGCTGGCGGTGGGCCGGCTCCCGCCGGGATTTCGACTGGTCGGCTACAAGAGCTTATCTGGAAGCGGCAAGATGATGTGTTTCCGGCCCGACGAGCTGCTTGTTTCGACAGGCGACGGCTGGCTGAGCGCGCCGGACGTATGGGTGGCCGTCTATCCCGGAAAGTTGCCCGGAAATGTCTACGCGCTCGCGCCGCCGGTTCTGGGGCGCGTCCACAATATATCATGATCGACGACCTGCTTACACCATCTTTTCGCGCAAGAATTCAGATTTTCCTTCATGAGGAGGTAAAGCCGATGGTACATCCCGCCGGACAGGTTATCAGACAGACGGTGCTGGGGCTGATCGTCAAGATGCGAAAGGGGAACATCTGCTACATCGGCGGATGCGACATGCTGCCCGCGCCGCTTGGCAAGGACGAGGAAACCGACGCGCTTGAAAAGCTCGCTGACGGCGATCTGAAGGCGCGCGGCCTTCTGATTGAGCACAATCTGCGGCTGGTGGTGTACATCGCGCGCAAGTTCGAAAACACTGGCATCAACATCGAAGACCTGATCTCCATCGGGACGATCGGCCTGATCAAAGCAGTCAACTCCTTCAAGCCGGAAAAAAAGATCAAGCTGGCGACTTACGCCTCCCGCTGCATCGAGAATGAAATTCTGATGGTTCTCAGGCGCAGCAGCCGCCTCCGGCTGGAAGTGTCCTTCGATGAGCCGCTCAACACCGACTGGGACGGCAACGAACTGCTCCTCTCCGACATCCTGGGCACCGACAACGACCTGGTGTCCCGCGATCTGGACAACGACGTGGAGCGGGAGATGCTCTACGGCGCGATCCGGCGGTTGGGGCCGAGGGAAAAGAACATCGTCAAACTGCGCTACGGGCTGGCCGACGGCTCGGAGCACACGCAAAAGGAAGTCGCGGATCTGATGGGCATCTCACAGAGTTACATTTCCAGGCTGGAAAAGCGCATCATCAAGCAGCTTCAGACCGAAATGCTGAAGATGGCGTAGACGGAAGAATGAAACGGACATGCCTCTCGAAATGAGGGAGGCATGTCCGTTTCTGTAAGTGAATACGTCCTGCCGCTACAGGTATCGGCGGACGCGCTTTTGGTACTCAGCGTACGCACTGCCGTAGTGCTTCGAGAGGAAGTCCTCCTCCCGAAGAATCTGTCGGTGGATCGCGAGCGACAGGACGAATCGCAGAACGACTTCAGCGTAATCGCGAACAACACAAGCGCGATTGAGCACAGGATCAGCCCCAACCATCCAATGGCCGGGCTGACCCAGAACGGTCGAACCACCGCCTGCGGGATTGGAAGCCTGAACGCACCGGCGCACAGCGCATAAACGAGCGCGAGGATGACCGGCATCAGTAAGAAGTCTGTCCTGTCGGTTTCCCCGAACACGAACGCCTTGATGCCCCTCCGGCAGAGCATCGCCGCGCGAAAGACCACCATCAGGATGAACAGCACCATCAGCGTTACGCGCAGGAATCCCTGAATACCATGTCCTCCCAATCTCGCCGGATTCTTGCAACCGGAGATTTCAGCCCGGCGCCTTGTCAGAAGTTTCTACTCGCTGCCGCCGTCCGGAACGTCTGTCAGAGCCTCGTCCGTGGCGGTCGCGTCCGGCGCCGCCTTGTCGGCTTCCTGAGCCGCTTTGAGGTCGTCCCGTTCCTGCTGGGTCTGCTCAAGCTCCGGGAGCTTCCGGGCGAACGCCTCGTAGACCGACTCGGCGATGACGTAGACCGCCGGGTCGCCCACCCGCTGGAGGTAGAAGCCGATGCCGGTCGGCACCGCGCCGCCAAACCTGAGCGTCTCGCGCACGCCGTCCCGGTAGCCGATGACGATGGTGAGGTCAGGCTTCAGAAGGCCGAACTCATTAAGATCCTTTGGTGAACGGGCGGCCACGTCCTCCGCCGTCAGGTCGGATGCGTAGCGCTCCATTGGCAGCACCTGCGACGTGGAGACGGCGAAGTCCGGATTCCCCTGGACGGCGTACTCCTTGCCCAGTTCATCGTTGGTATCAGACAGGTCGTAATCGACCTGATTGATCAGCGTATAGCTATCCGATCCCGCCATCTGGACGGTGATGGTGCCCAAGAGCGTCTTGTCCCGCGCGATCAGCACCACCTGCGTGTCCGGCTGCTCAACTTCCGGCGCGGGATTTTCCCGGATCGCGAAGAACAGCGCAAATCCAAGCGCCGCGATGGCGAGTAGAAGGAGCGGTGTCCGCGCCAGGCGCGGATTTTTACGATCGTTCTGCCGGAGTTTCCCGGCGCTTTCGAGCGGCTTCTTTTCTTCGTTCACAGCCGCCGTCTCCTTACATACATTGCCGTGCCCAGGATCAGGATCGCGACGGGGATCAGCGCGACCACCAGCATCGCGAGCAGCCACAGCGTGCGCGCGTCGGGAATCCGAAGCATTTCCGAGTTCAACGCCTTGGAGCGGATCTGGATGCCGGTCTTCTGGCCGGTCAGCCATTTGACGGTGTTGACGCTGAAATCCAGGTTTCCGCTGGAGTACATGTAATCGCTGTCCGCGGCCACATAGAGGTTTCCAACCGCCACCACCCGCGCGCCGTTCTCCCCTGTCTCCTCGGAGATCGCCGCCAACGTAAACGGCCCGCGCTCGTCTCCCTCCGCGGGTTCAGACATGGAGCCCGCGAAGTCGGTCGGCTTGATGAACGCGTTCGCCGAAGTGGTCAAAAGCGGCTGAACCGTAAAACGGTCACTGGACGCGGCGGTCAGCGCGCACGAGCCGGGCAGGATGAGCCTTGTGCCCGCGAGCGGCGCGGTGATCTCATGCGACGGATCGGCGTTGGGCACGAGGTAGAGCTGGCCGGACAGGTAGTTTCCGGCGGCGGAGGCGTCCTCCACCACGACGCCGGGCTTGAACGAAAGCCCTGCCTCCGCTAGGAATTTCGCGAAATTGGGCGTCTTCGCCGGATCGATGGACGGGTCGTTGATGAACAGCACGCGTCCGCCTGCGCTCAAAAACGCGTCCAGTTCTGAAAGTTCCGCCGCCGTGAGGTCGATGGACGGCGCGAGGATCAACAGCGTATCGCCCGTATTCAGCTTCTCCGCGCCGCCCAGTTCGAAGGAACGCACTTCGTAATTCTCCCGCTCCAGCTGCTGCGCGAGGGTGGCGCAGTAATCGCGGGTCAGTTCGTTGTGCCCGGACAGGAACAGCGCGCGCGGGGCGTCCGTCCCGGCGACATAGAGGAGCGCCGAGGTCAGAACCGCCTCGCCGTCAAACGAGGAGACCTGGTACTGGCCGGTGGACTCGTCGTACGCGTAGCTGTACAGGTCGCTGGACGGGATCGCCTTGACGCGGCTTTGGTTCCCGTTCGTCACGATCACCGAACCTTCGGACAGCGACTGATCCTTGCCCTTGAGTTTGTTGACCAGACCCGGCTGGGCGACCGGGTCGAGCGTCTGAACCGAAATGCCCGGTACGAGCGCGTGGTATTTTTCCGCCAGCGCTGTCAGCGTGGACTGAAGCTCCGAGTTGGAACCGGCTCGGAACAACAGGTAGATCACCGCGTCCTGGTCGACGGCGGAAACCGCCTGCGCGCTCTCGTCCGACAGCGTCGCGAGGCCGCCCTCAGTCAGATCCAGCTTGAGCGCCCAGCGCTGACCGGCGGCGTCCGTCAAGAGGTTCACCGCCACCGCGACCAGAAGCAACAAGACCGTCGACAGCGCCGCGTAGCCGCCCAGGCGCAGCCGGGCCCTTCTCATGAAGTTCATGCGCGCCACCTCCTCAGGTCGACCGCCTGCAGCGTCAGGAACAGAAGCACGGCGATGAACGTAAGGAAATAGACGAGATCGGTCGGGGAGATGAGCCCTGTCGAGAACGCGTAGTACCGGTCGTACAGGCTCAGCCAGCCGATGGCCTTCGGCAGCCACGGCAGATGCGGTACATCAAGCGAAGGGCCGACCGACTCAATGAACTGGATCATCAGGTTGACACCAAACGTCGCGACCGCCGCGGTCAGTTGGCTCTCGGTGACCGCCGACATCAGGATGCCCACCGCCACGTAGCTTGCGCCAAGCAGGAAAAACCCCACGTAGCCGGACGCGATCAGCGGCGCGTAGGGCGCGCCGTAGAGGAAAAGGATGGCGGCGCAGGGGGCGGTCAGCAGCATCGTCAGCGCCAGCACCGTCAGCGCGGCCAGGTATTTCCCCAGAACAATCGCGCCGACCGACAGCGGCGACGTAAACAGCAACTGATCGGTCCGCTGACGCTTCTCCTCGCTCAGAAGCCGCATCGTGAGGAGCGGCATGATCAGCATGAAGAGGTAGCTCATCGAATCAAACAGGAGGCCGATGTCGGAATTCGCCGTCATCAGGTTGCCTGTCAGGAAGAAGACGCCGGTGAGCAGAAGAAACACACCCATGAACACATAGCCCAGCGGCGTGTAAAAGTAGCTCTTGAGTTCCCGCATGTATACCGCGCGCATCAGGCATCCACCTCGCCGGTCAGCCGGAGGAAGATTTCCTCCAGTTCCATGTCCATTGGCCGCATGAGTACGACCGGGTGCCCCGCGGCGTGAAGCGCCGTCGACGCCGCGCTTCGCAGGTCCACCGCGCGGTCGGACTCCAGGACGAAATCCCAGGTGTCCGGCTCCTTCGCGCCCAGAGGCTCCAGCGCGCGCAGGCCGTCCAGCGCATTCAATACCTTTTCAATCGACAGTTTGGTTCCGACAGCCCGGAGGCGTACCCTTCGCGTGTCGCCCAGGCCGCCCGCCAGGTTCTCGATCGTGTCCTGTGTCAGGATCCGGCCGTTTCCGATGATCGCGACGCGTCCGCACACGTCGGACACCTCGCTTAAGATGTGGCTGGACAATACAACCGCATGATCCCGCCCCAGCGTTTTGATCAGTTCGCGGATGCCGATGATCTGCGACGGGTCGAGGCCGACGGTCGGCTCATCCAAGAGCAGCACCTCCGGGTTTCCCGCCAGCGCCTGCGCGAGTCCAACCCTCTGGCAGTACCCTTTGGACAGGTGCCGGATCAGCCGCTTCCGATGGTCAATCAGACCGGTCAGTTCGCACAGTTCGCCCACATGGGCGGGGATGCGGCGCTTTTCGACGTCCTTGATCTGGCAGGCGAAGCGCAAGGATTCCTCCACCGTCATGTCAGGATAGAGCGGCGGCTGCTCCGGCAGATACCCGATCCGCCGCTTGACGTACTTGGGTTCGGTCAGGATGTCGTGTCCGTCCAGCAGTACGCGGCCCTCGGTGGGGGGGATATAGCCGGAGGCGATGGAGAGCGTCGTGGTCTTGCCCGCGCCGTTGCGGCCCAGGAAGCCGAGAATCTCGCCTTTTTCGACGCGGAAGGAGACGTCCCTGACGGCGAGCGTATCGCCGTATCGCTTGGTCACATTCTGAAGTTCAATCACGCCGCCGCCTCCTGTCTATCCACTATATTATAACAAATCATGGCCTCCGTCGTTCATATAGGGTATGAACAAACTGTGAACGATGGCGAAAGAACCTGTCATCCCGCGCGCGATCGGGTGTTTCCGGTGCGGCATGACCGCGCTGTGCCTGGCATAGGCTTGACCGGGAGGCGATCGAATGATTCGTAACGATTACCGGCGGGCGCTGATCCTACTGCGCAGCGCGGTCAAGGGCATGAGCGGGCATGTGCGGCTGGAGCGGCGCACCCTGGCCGGCAGCATGCGCTTTATGGTGACTGGCGCGGGGTCGTCGGACAACCTCAGGGCGCTGCTCCTTCGTAAGGGGCGGGATGGCTGGGCGGCGGCGCCGATTGGCGCGCTGCACGTCGACAATCGCGGCCAGGCGGGGCTGACGTATTCGTTCGATCCCAGAAACATCGAAGGGCACGCGCTGGAGGATTACCCGGTCGTCGCAGTCGTGCGGCTGGGGAAGGCAGGCGTGGTCGAACCCGCGATGAGCGGGTTTGTAAACGGATCAGCGGAGGTGGACTGGGCGCAGGCGATGGCCGCCGCCCGCGCGCTGTACCGCCATCCCGGACAGGGCGCGAACGAAACCGCGCCGGAAGCCGGGCGCGCGCAGCCGACGTATGCGCAAGGCGTGGAATCCGCCTGGGAGCCGGTAGGCGGCCTGCCGGAGGGGGAGACGTTTGCGGACTCCGTAGAGACGTTTGAACCGCAACCGCAAACGCCGGAATCGCAGATACCGGAAGAGGTGTCGCCATCGGAAGAATTGCAACAGCCGGAAACAGATTTGCCTTCGGACGCGGAGGCGCAGCCGTCTGAAGAGGCTGAGCCGCAGCCCGCGGGCCAGTTGCTGGCGCTGGACATCGCAGTCCCGTGGCCGGAGGCGATTGAACCGCTCCGGGCACTGTTCCAGCAGTTTCCCGCCTGCGAGCCGTTCCCGGCGGATGGGTACACGTTTGTATGCGCGCCGTTGCCCGGAAATGGGCGGGCGACCTCGCTGGTGGGCGTCAGGGTAGAGGATGAGCGGCCGGTCGCGGTCTGCTACGGCATCCCCGGCGTATTCGCGGCGGAACCGCCTGCGGGACTTGACGGCTATATGTGGCGCGGCAGCGGCGTAAACGGCTGGTGGGTCACCTTCATCGACGCGCTGACGGGGGAAGAGACCCAGGAATCGTGATGAACCACCCTTTGAACCTCTGAACAAAGGAAATGACCGCCGTGTGATTCACGCGAGCGGCCATTCTTTTGTCGATCAGTCATCACCGGGGTTTGTGTCCACGATGGAGCTCTGATCCGCGGTGCCCGCCAGCTGTTCTGGCGATTCGAGGATCGGGGCGGAACCGTCCGCGTCCTCGGTGGGCGCGGGTTCGGCGTCTGGCATGCTGTCCAGCCCTTGGGTTTCCTCTTCGGTGAAGTCCGTCTCCGGGGCCATCGTCGGCGCAACCCAGATCTCCTCGGTGGGCAGCGGCGCTTCACCCGCTACCTGAAGCTGGTTGACGCTGCCGATCAGCATTTGCCCGATCCAACTGGACGCGACGAACCCCAGCAGAACCAGTGCCAGCACGGTCAGCCCCAGTATGATGAGTTTTTTCTTGCTTTTCACAGAGCGTACTCCCGGAACGCCTCGCGCATGATCCTGAGGCCTTCCACGTCGCTTCCGAAGGCGTCGGATTCAAATTCGGCGATGTACCACTCGGTCGCGCCCTGTTTCTCCGCCTCGGCGAAGAAGTCGCGCCAGGGCAGGTCATCCTGACCGACCATGCAGTCGTACCCGGCAGTACGGGAATACGGCTTCAGGTGCAGCGTTTTGCCTCGGCCGGCGTGGGCGCGAAGTACCTGTACCGGGTCGGCGCCGCCCGCCATCGCGTTGCCGTTGTCCAATTGCAGCACGATTTCGGGGCGCGTGAGCCTGGCGAACAGATCCCAGCCGGTCTCGCCCGCCGCGTTCATCGTCTGAAACTCAAAGTCGTGGTTGTGGTAGCCCAGCGTCATGCCGCGCGAGGCGACCGCGTCGTAGATTCCATTGAAGAAATCCGCGGTGCGCTTCCAGGCGTCCTCCGAGTCTCGCATGTCGACCGGCAGCCAAGGCACGACGATATTGCGGTTTCCAATTCCGGCCTGAAAGTCCAAAGACCGTTCCAGTTCGTCCCCTTTCAGGCGGTCGACCGCCACGTGCCAGCCTGCGATCTGAAGGCCGGTGTCTTTGAGCGCGGCCTTCACAAAGTCCGCGTCCCACATTCCGTTCCCGTAGAACTCGAACCCCTCGAAGCCGAGGGTTGCGGCGGCGCGCACGGCTTTGGCGGCGTCCTGGTCGATGGATTTGTGTACTGAGTACAGTTGGCAGGCGAGTTTCGTCTTCATGAACGTCCTCCTTATGTGGCGGGGGTGAGCGCGGCGATCAGCGCGGTCTGCATGCCGTCCTTTTCGCAGACGACCGTGTGCAGCACGGGCTTTTTGCGAAGTTGCGCGATCGCGTCGGGTACCTCGCCGCCGGACGCCTGCGCGAGCTTGTCGCAGCAGGCGAAGTCGTCCAGTTCGTCCGCGTCCGCGCCGAACAGCGCCGCCGCGACGGATTTGCCGAATTTATAGGGGCTGGCCGTCGACGCGATCACGGTGGGCGTCCTGTCACCGGTTTCCTCCACGTAGTTCGCGTGTACGTGGAGCGCCACCGCCGTGTGCGGGTCGGCCAGATACTTATCCTGCAGGAACGTGAACGCGATCTGCTTTGCAACCTGTTCCTCGTCCGCCCAGCCGCCGCTCATGAACGACTTGAGCTTTGCGTGCGCAGCCACGGGCATCGCGTAGCGGCCGGATTTGGCGAGGTTGGCCATCATCGCGCAGATTTCGTTCGAATCGCGGCCGCAGAGTTCAAACAGGAGCCTTTCCAAATTGGACGATATGAGGATATCCATCGACGGCGACGTGGTCTGGTAGAACGGCCGATTGCGGTCGTAAGCGCCGGTCTGAATAAAATCCGCCAGAATGTTGTTCTGGTTGGACGCGCAGATCAGCCGCCGGACCGGAAGCCCCATCTCTTTGGCGTACCAGGCGGCCAGGATGTTTCCAAAATTGCCTGTGGGCACGCATACGTTGATGGCGCGGCCAAACGCGAGTTGGCGGCTTGAGACCAGTCGGGCGTACGCCCAGAAATAATAGGCAATCTGCGGCACGAGGCGGCCCAGGTTGATTGAGTTCGCGGAACTGAACGCCATCCCGCGCTTGGACAGAAGTTCCCGGAGCGGGGCGCTTGCGAACATGCGCTTGACGCCGGTCTGCGCGTCGTCAAAATTGCCCCGGACGGCGATCACGCAGGTGTTATCGCCCTCCTGCGTGACCATCTGAAGCCGCTGTGCCTCCGATACGCCGCCGTCGGGGTAGAACACCACAATGCGCACCCCCGGCACGTTCGCAAACCCCGCCAGCGCGGCCTTCCCGGTGTCGCCGGAGGTGGCCACCAGGATCACAAGCTCCCGCGTTTCGCCGGTCTTTTTCGCGGACGCGGCCATGAAGCGGGGCAGAATCTGCAGCGCGACGTCCTTGAACGCGAGCGTTGGGCCGTGGAACAGCTCCAGAATGTGGCGGCCGCCGGACAGTGACACGACCGGGGCAACGCCCGGCGTATCGAACGAACGATAGGCCGCCGCGGTCATCTGGTTGAGTTCGTCAAACGAGAATCCGCGCAGCCACCCGGCCATGACGCGGGCAGCCACCTCGGCATAGGGAATCCCGACCATCGCGCGGATCGCGTCCAGCGGAAGGGACGGGATTTCTTCGGGGACAAACAGGCCGCCGTCGTCCGAAATGCCTTTGACAATCGCGCCCGCGGCGTCGATGGACACGCGCCGGTCGCGGGTGGAAGTGTATCGCATGGGAATTTCTCCTCAGACCGCGTACCGCGTAATGAATTCCGGCAACAGTTCCGGATCGCCGCTGACGCCCAGCACAAAATTGACGTTGTGGTCGCGGGAGAGGGACTCCATCTGGTTGAACAGGGGCTCCAGGAGCTTCGGATCGGTGCAGTTGACCAGTTTCATAAAGGCGTCGACGAACACCAGCGAGATGTCGAAGTTGATCGCCAGCATGCCGCCCAGCAGGCCGTAGAACCAGGACGCGGAGCGGTATTCGCCCAGCGCGAATTCGCTGGCGTCCACCAGCCGGACTTCGTGGCGCAGATCGTACATGTTGTTTTTATCGTCGTCAACAAACACGACAAGGCCGTGCTCGGTCTTGAGCGCTTCGTTCGCCAGGTCGATCAGCCGCTTGCTTTTGCCGCTTCCGCGCTTGCCCAGGACCACCTGAATCATGGCCATCCCTCCCGAAAAAGAAGTATCGTATCGGCATTATACACCATTTTCCGAGCAATATCCAGCCCCAATTCCACGGCGCCGGATTGAGATTCTCCCGCGTCTGGTGTATAATGGAGGCGTATGGAGGATTCATTCATGGCGCATGAGGAACTTTTGACGGAAAAAGAGATTCGGGTTGAGAAGCTTTTCGATGGACACGTCGTTCATCTGGAGCGGGCGACGGTGGAACTGCCCAATGGGAAAACGTCGACGCGCGAGGTCGTACGGCATGTGGGCGCGGCGGCGGTCGTGGCGGTGGACGACAGGGGCCGCGTGGCGGCGGTAAAGCAGTGGCGGCACGCGTTCGGGCGTGTGCTGCTCGAAATCCCGGCGGGGAAGCTGGACGCGTTCGGCGCGGACAAACTGGAGACCGCGAAACGCGAACTGAAAGAGGAAACCGGCCTGACGGCGGCGTCCTTTCGGCATCTCGCGGATATCCTGACCACGCCCGGCTTTTCGGACGAGGTGATTGGCCTGTACCTGGCCACCGGTCTCTCCCATGGGGACAGCCAGCCCGACGAGGACGAGTTCCTGCACTTGGAATTCATTGAAGCGAAGACGCTGATCGAAAGCATCCGCGCAGGCGAGGTTCAGGACGCGAAGACCATCTGCGCGATGCTTCTGGCCGAGCCGATTCTGAAAGAAATGGGTATACTTTAAAATGGCGACGAAGCGGCTGGACAATGGCTGGACACTCTCCTGCGGCGTATGGCCGCCGTTTCTGATGCCCGTATTGCAGAATGTCGAGACGGCGCTGCGCGAGCAGGGGATTCTGAGGCGAGAACCCGTTGGGCTGGACGCGCTTCATGACAGGTGGGTTGAGAGCCAGGCTTGGGTCTACGCGTTGGAATTCGACTGCCCTGATGACGAGGATGAGCGAGCCACACTGCGCTTTGAGATGCTGTCGGGCAAGGGTGAGGTATCGCTGAATGGCCATACGCTGACGCACTTTGATTCCGGTGAACTGATGGTCGACATCACCGGTTTCGCTGTGCCTGAAAAGAATCGCCTCATCGTGAAATTCGATGCGGGGCGTTCAGGTGCCATCCCGCGCGGCATTCTGGGGCCGGTGTGGCTCAGGCAAACGAATTATGTGGAACTGCGGCGGGTGCGGGCGACCGCGTCGGACGGCGTCATCCGCGTCGTGAGCGACCTCACCGCCCACACCGCGGGGCGGTTCCTGTTCCGGTATCAGGTGTCGCTGGACGGCGAGATGGCGCTGACCAGCGAGGTTTTCGAGCGCCTCAAGGCGGCGGATGCGCGCATCGAGCACGCGCTGAAACTGCCCGCGCCGGTGAAGTGGGACGGCGAACAGTACTACACCGTCCGGCTGACGGTCGAGCGATCGGGCGTCGGCTGTGATTCGGTTCTTCTCAACGTCGCGATGGATCCACCCAGGCCGAAGCGTATCTCGGTGGTTTCGGGCGGGGTGAAGTGGGGCGACCGGGAAATGATACGTTCGCTTCGGAACATGGGTGCGGATTCGGTGTCTTTCCAGTTCATCGAGCGGAAAAACGCGCTGATTCTGCTTTCATTCCTGTCCGAAGGGCTTCTGGCCTCCGATGGATTAGAAGACGCAGGCGAGATGGATTATCACGACGACTTCATCGCGCTGGCGCGCAGACGCGAACTGGAACGGCTTGCGGGCGGCGAGCGGTACTGGCCACCGGGCACGCCCGTCTGGCATGCGATGGGCAGCCCCTGCCCAAATCCGCAGGTATTGGAAGCGTACTACGGTGCGAATGTGCTGGGCGACGCGGCTCGATACGCCCGTCTCAGCCGCTTCGTACAGGCGGAGACGATCCGGGCAAAGGCGCTGACTGCCCGGCGGGAAGGCCGCGAGTTTGCGGTGATCGCCACGGAAGACGCGCCAATGCTGGCGAGTCCTTCGCTGATCGAGCACTCAGGCAAAAAGCGCCCGGCGTACGAGGCGCTCCGGCAGGCGTGGGGCGACTGTGCAGCGTTCGAGCTTCCGGAGGCGTTTCGCGCTCCATCGCCTCTCAAAGTCTGGATTTTCTCCGAAAGCCGGGCGAAGCGGCCGGTGACCGTCACCGCGAGCGTCCATTCGCTGGACGGGAAGCTGCTTGCGTCCACCAGCTTTACGGCGCTGACCGGCGAAACCGCGGCGCTGGGTGAACTGCGGGTGAGCCTCCCGGAAGAGGGAATCGTCGTCGCGCGCACGGAACTTTCGGAAGGCGGGATGACAAAGCGGATCGATCAGGTTCTGTGCCTCGCGAGATCCGGCGCGCCGGAGCGCGGCGCGCTTTTGAACCCGCCCCGGGCGGAGCTTCGGGTTCAAAATGGGGAACTCTGCGTCACTGGCCAAACGGCGGCGCTCGGCGTATACGCGGGATCGTTCTACGGCGCGCTGCTGCCCGGCGAAAAGGTTACGCTCGAGGCAGGAATCGCCCCGGAGGACATCGAATCCCTGAACGGCCAAATCCTGTGAGAAAGCGGTTGAACGACATGGGCAAACTTCGGCTGGGCATCCTCGGCGCGGGCAACATCGCGCAAAACGCGCACCTTCCGGTGTACGCGGCGCGGGACGACGTGGAACTGGTGGCCATCGCAGACCTGAACCTCGCGCGCGCGCAGGGCGCTGCGGAGAAGTTTTCGATCGGCCATGCCTACGACAGCGTCGAAGCGCTTCTGGAAAAGGAAGAACTGGACGCGGTGGACATCTGCGTGTGGAACCGCTCGCACGCGCCCTGCGCCATCGCGGCGGCGAAGAAGGGCGTCCACATCCTGTGCGAAAAGCCGATGGCCTGGAACCTCAGCCAGGCGCTTGAGATGAAGAAAGCCGTGGAGCAGTCGGGCGTCACGTTCATGATGGCGCTGCCCAACCGCTTCAAGCCGGAGTATCAGTTGGGGCGCCGTCTTCTGGACGAGGGGCGCCTGGGCGAGGTCTACTACGCCAAGACCGCGATGATCCGCCGAAGGGGGACGCCGCTGGGCTGGTTTACGGATACTGAAAAGTCGGGCGGCGGCCCGGTGATCGACATCGGCATCCACGCGATCGACCGCGCTTGGTTTCTGATGGGCTGCCCCAACCCCACGCGCGTCAGCGCTTCAACCTCCAGCCGGATCGGGGATTACAAGACGCAGGGCGTCAGCCGGTGGGTCGCGCTGGACAGCGACGTGACCGCGTTTGACACCGAGGACTCCGCCGCCGGCGTTATCCACTTTGAGAACGGCGCGAGCCTTCTGTTTGAGGTCAGCTGGGCGCTGAACGCCCCGCCGCAGGACTATACGCAGGTGTGCGGCACGCTGGCGGGCATCACGATGGATCCCTTGACCCTGTACGGCGAGGAGGCCGGGCATTTGTCCGACGCAACGCTGACCACGCTTCCGGCCAACCCGTTCGCTGTGGAGATCGACCACTTCCTCCACTGCATCCGCACCGGTGAAGCGCCGTCCGCACCCATCGAGCATGGCGTGACCATGCAACGTATGCTGGAGGGCATCTACCAGTCGGCCGCGCTGGGCCGGGAGGTACAAATCTGAACGTCAGAGGCCAGAGCATGACCTTTTATGAGGAATCGATCTTCGGAAGGATGAAGGGCATCCGGACGGAGCGGCTGTACATCCGAAGGCTCACGATGCGGGACGCCGACGACATGTTTGAGTACAGCCGGGACCCGCAGGTAGCGAAGCACGTTTTGTGGGACGCCCACCGATCGGTCAACGAGTCACGTGCTTACATCCGTTACATGCTTCGGAAGTACCGCCTGGGTGAGCCGGTCAGCTGGGGCATCGAACACATCGCGAGCGGCAAACTGATCGGCACCATCGGATTCATGTGGTACCAGCGCGAGAACAATTCCGCTGAAGTCGGGTATTCTCTGTCCAGAGCCTACTGGAACCAGGGGATCATGACCGAGGCGTTGAACGCGATTCTGGACTTCGCGTTTCGGGACATGCACCTGCACCGGGTGGAGGCGCAGCACGAGTTGGACAACCCCGCGTCAGGCCAGGTGATGCGCAAGGTAGGCATGAAGTTCGAGGGCACGCTGCGCGGACGACTGTTCAACAAGGGACGGTACGTGGACGTGGCGCTGTACGCGATGCTTCGGGACGACCGCGCGAAGGTTTAAAATTCCGGCAACCGCGGGAAGTATCCGTGCGTCCAACGAAGGACGTATGCCTTTTGCCGAATCGGATCGGCGCGGGGGAATCCATCTGAACAGGGGAGGGATTGGCCATGACCTTCGTAAACGGCATCTGGCAGCAATTCCTCTCCTTGTTTTCCAGCCTCGTCTTGCGCCCCGACTGGCGCAACATTCTGGACATCGCGATCGTCTCGATCCTGGTCTACCAGCTGATCCGGGCGCTGGCCCATACGCGGGCGAATACCGTGCTCAAGGGCGTTCTGATCGTGATCCTGATCACGGCTCTGGCGGAGATTCTACAGCTGAACGCGCTCAACTGGCTGCTGCTTCAGATGCTCAACATCGGCGCGCTGCTCGTCGTGATCCTGTTCCAGCCGGAGATCCGGCGCGGCCTAGACCAGTTGGGTCGCTCCCGCTGGCGGCTTTTGTTCGGCTCCAGCAAGGACGTGAAGGTGGCGGAAAAGGTCGCGCAGGAGATGACGGCGGCGCTTCTGAACCTCTCCAAGCGTCGCGTCGGCGCGCTGGTGGTGATCGAGCGCGGCACGGGTCTCAGCGACGTGGTGGACAGCGGCACGGCGCTGGACGCGGAGATCTCGCAGCCGCTCCTGGAAAATATCTTTGAACCCAATACGCCACTGCACGACGGGGCGGTGGTGATCGTCGGTCAGCGCATCGCGGCGGCGGCCTGTATCCTACAGTTGTCCGACGACAACTCGATCAGCCGCGAGTTGGGCACCCGGCATCGCGCTGCCATCGGCATCTCGGAAGCGACCGACGCGGTCTCCCTGATCGTTTCGGAAGAGACCGGCATCATTTCGGTTGCGAGGGGCGGTCGGCTGACCCGCCACCTGGACGCAAAGTCGTTGCTCGCGGTTTTGATGGAACTGTTCGTACCCGCCGACGCGCTCACGCTCTCCTCGATTTTTCGTCGGAAGGAGGGTGGCCATGAAGCTGAATAAAGAGGGCATAGACAGGCTACTGCCCCGGATTTGGCAGGCGCTGACCCACAATCTCGCATATAAGCTTCTGAGCATTCTGATTGCGCTGGGTCTTTGGAGCTATGTGCTCTACGTGAACCCGTCGATCACACGGGAGAAGACGCTGTCCGGCGTGGACATCGCCGTCAGCGGTCAGTCGGTTTTATCCAGCCGCGGCTTTGCGCTCGCGACCGACCTCGTGGGTGTGCTGTCGTCCGCCAGGGTGACGGTCAGGGTCTCCCAGTCCGCGTTCGCGCTGGTGTCCACCGACAACGTGCATGTGGAGATGGATCTCTCCGCGCTGCGCAAAACCGGGAAACAGGCGGTGCGGCTGCGCGGTACTTCGACCTACGGCACCGTGACCCAGGTTTGGCCCGACTCGGTGGAGGTTGAAGTCGAGAACCAGGATCAGCGGTACGTGCCGGTCAACGCGCAGATCACCGGAGAGCGCGCGGATGGTTACTGGTATAATGTCAGCCGCGTCAACCCGTCGCAGATCACCGTCACCGGCCCCACATCGCTGGTTCAGAAGGTCTCCAGCGCCCAGGTGGACGTGGACGTGACCGGGCGCGACGGAGCCGGCAGCCGCGTGGAGCAACTGCACCTGCTGGACGCCCATGGAGATCCGGTGGAAGCGGACTACGCGCTGTCCCGGTCGACCAGTTCGGTCACGGTGGCCGTCGATATCTATCCCACCAAGCAGATTCAGGTGACTGCCACGCCCGGTGAATCGGTGGAGGGCGGTGTGCGGCGCGGCTACACGCTGGAGTCGATCGACGTGAACCCGGAAACGGTGGTGGTCGCCGCCGACCAGTCGCTCCTCGACACGCTGGACGGGCTTTCAATCGAACCCATCGACGTGACGGGCGCGGACCGCTCATTCACCCAGATCGCGAACATCGCGATGCTCAACGGCATCAAGTATCTGTCCAGCGATCAGGTCACCGCCACCGTCAACATCGTCGAGCAGGAGTTGACCCGGCGTTACACCAATCTTTCGGCGTCGCTCGTCGGTATCGGAGAAGGCGTTGAGTCCAACTGGCAATCGCCAAAACTGGAAGTGAAGCTGGTCGGGCCGTATTCACAGGTGCAGTCGCTGTCCAGAAACGATCTTCTGGTCTGGGTGGACGCTTCCGGGTTCGGACCCGGTGTCTATGACCTGCCTGTGCAGGTGTCGGTGGACAATTACCCGGATCTTGACATCACCGTCGATCCCGCAACCGTCCGGGTAACGCTGAGCCAAAAGACAGGATGACGCCCACCGGAATGTTCACGAAGTACAATCTGCCCCCCGATTTCCGGCTGTTACGGCAGGATGCGTGACTCGCCGGAAGGGGTTAGGAAGGAATCCATATGCAGCAAACCGATTTTACCGATTCGTTCATCAAGAGCATGCTGGGGTGGATCCGCTGGATCGCCAGCTCCATCGCCAACCTCTTTCAGGGGGGTTCCGGGGGTTCGGGCGGCAGCATGTCGACCGTTGCCTGGTTTGCCGATAACTGGATCAAGATACTGATCGCGCTGATCGTCATCGGCGTCGTGATCGACTGGCTGGTCTGGATGACCCGCTGGCGGCCCTACTGGGTCTGGTTCCGCAAGCGCAGGATCCTGCTGGAGAACGACGTGGACGGCATCGACGAAGACGACCTGATGATGCACTACGGCGGCATGGTGGCGCGGCGCGGCTCGGAGGAGGATTTCGACGACGAGCTGGACGAATATGACGACATCCGCCGAGGCGAATACGACGAGGACGAGGAATACGGGGAGGACGACGAATACGACGCGGACGACGACCGCTATGCGGACGACGACCGGTACGAATACGATAACCGCGGCGCGGACGACAGACCCCTGAGGCGCGTCCGATACGCGGAAGTCGATGCGGAGGATGACGCGGAGGACTTCGACGGCCTCTATGACGACGGAGACGTTCCCAAAGCCGCGGGCGGCCAGCGCGTAAAAACGTCGGAACCAGACGCGGAGGAAGCCGCCACGACGGAGGACGACGATCTGCCGCCCCGCGCCCTGGCCCGGAAGAAAGGCTTTTTTGCACGCGGGCGCAGGAAGACCGACGACGAGGACGACCCGTTCCGCATCGAAGGCGACTTCTTTGACGATCTGAACGACGCGCCCACGCGCGAGGCCAGCCCGACCCGCGCCGTTTCGCTGGATCGCGACGCGCAGGACACTTCCGTCTATCAGCGTCCCAGCCTGCTCCCCGGCGACGAACCGGGCGCGGTGCGCGGCGAGGATGAGGACGACGGCTGGCACAGCGGCTATACCCTCCGCAGCGCGGAGCGCGGCAGGCGCAGGAAGCGGGACGCGCGCGCATGACGACGTTTGATCCCTGGCCGACCGGCCGCATCAAGGCGGTGGTTGGCCACTACGGCAGCGGCAAGACGGAAATCGCGCTGGCGCTCGCGATGATGGCTGCGGACGGGGGACGGAAAGTCACAATAGCCGACCTCGACATTGTCAACCCGTTTTTCCGGAGCGCGGAGCAGGAGGAGGCGCTCGCCGCGCGCGGCGTGGGGCTGATCGCGCCGCCCTACGCGCTGACCGGCGTCGACCTTCCGGTGCTGCCCGCCCAGGTGCAGTCGGTGTTTGACGACCCGTCCATCCACGCGGTGCTGGACGTCGGCGGGGAGGAGGCCGGCGCGGCGGCGCTTGGCCGCTATAAGCCGCAGTTCGACCGGACGGGCTATGAGCTTTTCTATGTGGTCAACGTGTTCCGGCCTTTTTCCGAAGAGGCCGATCAGATCATCCGGCAGATGGAGCGCATCGCGCGCCGCGCGCGGCTTGATGTGACGGGTCTCATCAACAATAGCAACCTCGGCCCGTGGACGACCTCCGAGCACCTTCTGGAGGGGCAGGCAGTCCTTCAAAAGGTGTCGGAGCGCACGGGGGTTCCGGTTGCGGCGGCCGCGGGCGAGGCGCGGGTACTCTCTTCGGCGGAACGCCTTTCCGCGTCGGTGATCCCGCTCCGCCTGATGCTGAAGCCTGAGTGGATGGACTGACATGGATCTGTTTGAAAAGGCGCTTTTTTGGATTCTTCCTGTTGCCTCGGCGCTGGCGATGGCGGCGCTGCTCCTCATCTACCTGATCCGGTACTTTTCGCCGTTCTTCAGAGGCAATGCCCCGGTGGAATCGGCGCCGAATGCATCACGCGCGAAAAGCCCCCGTGAAACCCTGCGGCTTCTTCTGTGGATCGCCGCGTGGGTGGTCGGCACGAGGCTTTTTTTGTATCTGGTTGCGCTCGTCGGCTGCGCGATGACCGGACAACTGGACGGGTATCTTTCAAACCCCGCCGCGTACTGGGTGCGGTGGGACGCCAACCATTACCTGCGTCTGGCTGAGAACTGGTATGTCAACGAAGGTGACCCGCGCTTTCACCTGGTGTTCTACCCGATGTATCCGCTGGCCGTTCGGATCGTTCTGCCGCTCTTTGGCATGAACGCCCCGCTGGCCGGGACGGTGCTTTCCAACCTGTTCCTGATGACCGCGTGTTGGTCACTGTATGAAATCGTCCGGCTGCAGGCGGGGCGTCGCGGCGCGCGGAATGCGGTGATCCTGATGCTTCTGTTCCCGACGTCACTGTACCTGTCGGTGCCCTACAGCGAGTCGATCTTTTTTGCTTTGACGCTTCTTTCGGTGCTGGCGGCAAGAAAGCAGAAGCTGTGGCTGGCGATCTTGCTCGGCGCGCTGGCGAGCGCGTCGCGCATCCAGGGATTGATCTGCGCGATCCCGGTCTTCTACGAGGCGCTGAGGATCGAATCCCGCGGGGGGAGGCCGAGCGCGGGTCGCGTCGCGCTCCGGGCCTCACAGGTCTCGCTGATCGCGCTGGGCTTCGCGGCCTATCTCTTTCTCAACTGGAAAGTCTCCGGAAATCCGTTCCAGTTCCTGATTTACCAGCGCGAGCACTGGAGCCAGACGTTGGGCAGCGTCGGCAACACGCTCCGGTATACGATTGTGAACGCGTTCCACTACGACAGCCCTGGCGCGCGGCAGGGGATCTGGATCCCGCAGCTCGTTTCCATCGTCTCAGGACTAACGGTAATGCTTGTTGCTGCGCGGCGTGCGCACCCTGCGGACGGCGCGTATGCGCTGGTCTACGCGTGGATCTCGTTCTCGCCGACCTGGCTATTGTCCGGGCCGCGCTACCTGATGGCGATGTACGCGCTGTACCCGATGCTTACGCTGCTTCTGAAAGGCCGTTTGCGGATGGCTGCCGCGGTGCTGGTCTTTTTAACGGGGCTGGTCTACTGCGCGCTCCAATACGCGGTGTTTGGGAACCTTCTATAACGGGTATGAAATCGTCAATAGTCCGAAAGGCGGAGATATTAATGAAGAAAATTGGTCTGGTATTGATTGTTCTCGTGCTTGTGGTTGGCTTGTCCGTCGTCGTCGTGGGCGCTGAAAACCCTGCCGATGCAACGCCGGCTCCGACTACCCCGTCAGACAGCGTGATCGGCGCATTTTCGACAGTGGACTTGGAGGGGAACCAGGTAGACGCCAGCGTGTTCGCTTCCGGCAAGCTGACGCTTGTCAACGTGTGGGCGACGTTCTGCCCGCCCTGCATCGCGGAGATCCCGGATCTCGCGAAGCTGGACCAGGAGATCGACGGCTTTCAGGTGCTGGGCATCCTGTCGGACGCGGGCTCCGCAGGCGCCATTGACGAAAACAATCTGGCGCTTGGAAAGAAGATCCTGTCGGATTCCGGCGCGGTCTATACGAGCATCCTGCCCGACGGCGTCATCAACGAAAAGCTGATGAACGCGGTCTATGCGGTTCCGACCAGCTTCTTTGTCGATCAGAACGGACAGAAGATCGGCGAGGACATCGTGGGTTCCATGAGCTACGAAGGCTGGAAGGGCGAGATCGAGCGGAAGCTCTCCGAAGTCGAAGCGGGCTGATACGATTGTTTTTGTCCGTGTCGACAAAGTCGACACGCAGAGCGGGCGAGGCATCCTACAGGATGGCCGCGCCCGCTTCGTGCTTCATTTCACCTGATCCGCGGGCTTCTTCCCGCGGTGCTCCGGCACCGGAGCAACGTCGTTTTTGGGCAGGTTCTGCCAATGGTCCATCTGGGTTCGTTTGGGATGCCTTGGATCAATGCGCTTCATGCCTTGCTTCGCCAAGGGACTCACCTCGGCAACAGGTTTCCCAAATGGAAGCCTGTCTATACGCTTTATACCGAGACGAAACATAATTTCTTCCAAAGCGGCGAGGGATTTCTCATCCTGCAAGGAGCCGAAGCGCTGGAATAGCCGCGCTATTTCGAGCGGAGAGCGACACGGCGGCGTACGATTCAATTCCATTTGAATCGCAGGTCGCGAAGCGGCTTGGTTTCCCATAGGGAAACCAACCTTAGGGTGGAAAAAGACCCGGCGCGACGAAGAATGCTTTGGATTGGTATTATCTGGAAAGGTATTCAAAGACCATGTTCGCGCTTTTTGAAGCGTTGACCTTCTCAAAAACGCTCTCCACCGCGCCGCGTTCATCGATAATATAGACTGTGCGGACGACGCCCATCACGCGCTTCCCGTACATCGTCTTTTCCCGGAATACGCCGTACGCGCCGATCGCTTCGAGCGCAGGATCGGAGAGGATCGGGAATGTCAAACCAAGGTTCGCCGCGAATCTCGCGTGGGAGGCGACGGAATCACGGCTTACACCCAAAACTGCCGCGCCCAGCGCCTCGATGTCGGGCTTCCGAGCGTTCATGGCGATTGCCTGGCTGGTGCAGGCGGTGGTGGAATCCTTCGGGTAGAAGTACAAAACTACCTTGCGCCCCAGGTAATCCGAAAGGCTGACCGGCGTCCCGTTCTGATCCGGCAGCGTGAAACCCGGCGCGATGTCTCCGACGTTTGGCATGTTCTCCCTCCGATCACTCGCCCTTCGCCAGGATGCGCGCGAGGAACTCGCGGGTGCGCGGGTGTTTGGGACTGGAGAAGATGGCCTCCGGCGCGCCCTCCTCGACGATCTTTCCGCCGTCCATGAACACGACTTTGTTCGCTACGTCCCTCGCGAACGCCATTTCGTGGGTAACGACCAGCATTGTAAGGCCGCTCTTCGCGAGATCGCGCATGACTTCCAGCACTTCGCCGACCATTTCCGGGTCGAGCGCGGAGGTAGGCTCGTCAAAGAGCAGCATCTCCGGATCCATCGCGAGCGCCCGCGCGATCGCGACGCGCTGTTTCTGCCCGCCGGAAAGCTGTTTGGGTTTGGCGCGCACGAACGGCGCCATGCCCACCTTGTTCAGGTACAGCATCGCGTTTTCCTCGGCCTGCGCGCGGCTGCGCTTTAAAACCTTCATCTGCCCAACCACGCAGTTCTCCAGCGCCGTCATGTTGTGGAAGAGGTTGAACGACTGGAACACCATGCCTACCTTCGCGTGGTACTCCGCAAGCGGCACGCTGCCGTCCAGGATGTCCCGGTCGTGGTAGGCGATCAGGCCGCCGGTGGGCTTTTCAAGCAGGTTGATGCATCTTAGCAGCGTGGATTTCCCGCTGCCGGACGCGCCGATGATGCACACCACGTCGCCCTTC
>CAZNPZ010000025.1:0-35564 GCA_964575255.1 uncultured Oscillospiraceae bacterium | reverse complement strand
TCTCCACCCTCCCCTTGACAGTCGATACTTTGAATTTGTGAGACATGAGCGTTAGCTGTACACATCGCACCACGCTTTCCAGAAGTAGATGTACGACCGACTCTTGTTGTACTTCCGGCTCGCTCGGCTGACTCCGTTCTTCTGCGCGTACTCCAGAAGGGATTGCCGGTAGCACATATCCTGTGTTACACTGCGCATGTGGGAGTGGACACTTCCTTTCGGCTGATTTTGCTGCAACTCAATCATAACCGATGTGTCCCTTTCCCACTCCCTTTTCTTCGCCCTGTCCAATATGTATTGTAGTCCTACAGCGTCCCGAACCGTCCGGTGCTCCGATCTGATTGACGGGCTCAGACGTTCGGAGTATACTGGGAACACTGCAGCCGAGTTCTGAGGTCGTCATTGCTTATGGTGCGGGATTGCTCTTCACAACCGCCCCAGTTGATGCGTCCGCCATTGGGCACGGGGGACATGCAAATGCACAGAAGAACATCCAGAATCAATTGGGTTCAGGAATGCTGCGGGATCGCCCGGTTTGCGGCTTCGTCGCTGACGGCCTTCACCGTCGATTATGCACTGTACAGTCTGCTGGTTTTCCTGACGAAAGGGCTGGGCGGCTACAGCCTCCTTACATCCAACATCTTTGCACGTATTGTCAGCTCGGCCTTGAACTACTGGATCAACAAGCATCTCGTATTCCATAGCCGGGAACGCGCGCTGACATCCGGTTCGAAGTACTTCACACTAGCGCTTTGTATCCTCGCCGGAAATACGGCGCTTTTGTACCTACTCACCCGTGTCCTGCCCCTTAACAAATACGCAGCCAAGCTTCTGGTAGAGATGATCTTCTTCCTCGTCAGTTGGCATGTCCAGAAAGTGTTTATCTTCAAAGCATCCGCAGCGGGATCGCGCGCATCCGCACAAAAGCCAAAGGGGTGAACTTCGTGGCGCGAAACGGCTGGGCAAAAAAAGGTGGTTGGCGCGTCGTCGTGCTGGATGTACTGGGCCTTATGCTGGCATTGGTCGTATTCGCGCTGTTCCACCACGTTCTGCCGGTGTATGGGGGCGGCGCGAAGCAGCACATCGTCAGTGTCGGAGCAGAGGCCCACACAACCGTCAATCCGGCGCGGCAGACGTCTCCCGATCCCGAGAGCGTTGCGGAAGCGTTTACCGCAAGCGGTGCCACACCTCAGCCAATCTACGCGCCCGGCGATTTTTCCGCGTCCTTTCCCGCCCATGACACTGGCGTGGGCAAGTATCAAAGCTATCAGTCGGATGAGGTGCGCATCGCGATCGACATGCTGCAAAAAGGCGAAGTGACAGGCTACATCGCCGACATCTGGATCCGAAACATCTCCTATTTCCAAACAAGCTTTGCCAAGAGGCAGTATGGAAGAGGCATTCATGAGATGCCGCTGGACATCGCGGATCGGAGCCACGCAATCCTCGCGATATCCGGCGATTACTACGGAGCGCGGGAAAAAGGCGTCGTCATCCGAAACGGCGATTTGTACCGAGACAGCGTCAATGCAGATACCTGCGTGTTGTATGCGGACGGCACGATGGAGGTTTACCACAAAGCAGACTTCGACCTGGATGCCGTGATCGCGAGGGGTGCATATCAGGCGTGGTCGTTCGGGCCAAAGCTGCTGGAGGACGGGCTTGCGCCGGACCACTTCGACAGCGAGATACAGGGGCTCAATCCGCGCAGTGCGATCGGGTACTACGAGCCGGGGCACTATTGCTTTGTCGTCATCGACGGAAGGCAGCCCGGGTACTCCAAGGGCGTGACACTTAAGCAACTGGCGAAATTGTTCGAGTCGCTCGGGTGCAGAGAAGCGTACAACCTGGACGGCGGCAAGAGCGCCATGATGACGTTTGAAGGCGAGGTCGTCAGCCAGCCCTACGATGGCGGACGCAAGATCAGCGACATTCTCTTAATCGGAGGAGCGGCCCAATGAAGCATCTCAAGCTGTGGTATGCGCTGAGCCATGTGAACATCATCATCAGCTGTATGTTCATCATCTTCTACCTCATCGACCGCGTGAACCCCGCCATGGAGTTCATGGACAGTACGCTGAGCAAAGGGCTGCTTTTCTTCTTCTGTCTGAGCATTCTCGTATCTTCCATTTTGAACGCGAGATACCTTTTCAAACTCATAAAGAAGCGGGCGCGCGCCAACGCAAGAAAACCGGCGTAGCGGCCATGCGCAAGGGAGAATTTCCGGGAGTGCTTTATGAACAGAAATCGCAGTCACACCATTTCTGGTAGAACCGCTGCGATATCCAACCTTGGAAGGTCCAAGGGCGCCCTAACCGATGGCTGTGAACTGCCCAAGCGAGCATGAACAAGCCTGCAAGCCCGTAATCCAGGATCTGACCTTGGGTATGTGATCGATGTTCCCACTTTGAGCTTTCTGAGAAGAAAGCTGGAACTGGTGATGAACGCAGTACTATCCTGTCGTAACGCCTGATGCAAGGCTTTCTATAGCCAAATAATGGAACTTTCTCAATCGAGGCTGGTTAATCAATTGCAGCATACCCCTCCTTATTGAATTTGACAGCAGCATTGTAATTGTATATAATATTCTAAGAACGGGTGCGACATGAACTACAGAGAGGAAGTTGACTCATGAAGAAGTTTCTCGCGTTCCTTCTACCTTTGATAATGGTGCTTGGCCTTTGCGTGACCGCTGGCGCGGCAACCGCCGAAGCGATCGATCCTGAACTTATCGCCGCCGCCAAGGCCGAGGGTGAGCTGACCGTCTATGCCTCCTGCGAGGAAGCCTACATGAACGCCGCGTGCGACCATTTCCAGGAACTCTATGGCATCACCGTTAACCGCCAGCGTCTTTCCACCGGGGAAGTCGCAGCCAAAATTGAAGAGGAGAACGGCAGCCCCAGCGGCGACGTCTGGTTCGGAGGCACTACGGATCCGTACAATGAGTCCGTCCGAAAAGGCCTGCTGGAAGCTTATGAAGCGAAGAATGCCACCCACCTGATCAGTGATACCTACCGCGACAAGGACGGCTACTGGTATGGCATCTACAAGGGCATTCTGGGATTCATGGTCAACACCGAGGAGATCCAGCGCCTGGGCTTGACTGCGCCTGCCGACTGGGACGATCTCATCAAGCCGGAGTACAAGGGCCTGATCTGGATGAGCAACCCCAACACCGCCGGAACGGCCAAGCTGATCATCAACACCATGGTGCAGATGAAGGGCCACGATCAGGCGATGGATTACTTCAAGGCACTGGATGCGAACATCGCCCAGTACACCAAGAGCGGTTCCGGCCCCAGCAAAATGGTGGGCCCAGGCGAGTGCGTGATCGGCATCGGCTTCCTGCATGACGGCATCACCCAGATCCTGGCCGGCTACGACAACATTCAGCTTATCGTTCCCAAGAGCGGGACCAGTTACGAGGTTGGCGCAACCGCGATCTTCAAAGGCGCAAAGCATATGAATGCTGCGAAGCTGTGGATCGAGTACGCCCTCAGCCCGGATTGCGTGAACCTGGCGAAGGAAAACGAGAGTTTCCAGTTCCTGGTCATTGACAATGCCGAGCAGCCCAAGGAAGCCACGCAGTTCGGGCTGGATATGAACAACACCATTGCCTACGACTTCGAAGACGCGAAGGCCAACACCTCCAAGTATGTGGAGGACTTCTTCGCGGCGGTCGGTACGGACGACCGCTTCAAGACCGAATAACCCTGCCTGTCAATAACAGGAGGATGACGTCAAACGTCATCCTCCTGTTGCCTGCTTGAACGTTAAGGGGGTTATGCAGTGATTGGAAGGCAGAGCGCAAGACTTGAACGCAGGAAACTCCTGGGGGATCCCATCCTTATATCAACCATTGCGGTCTTGTTGGTTTTTCTGGCGTTGTTCATTCTTTATCCGTTGGCTACGCTTCTCGTAGACAGCGTTTTCAATCGAGAAAGCGGGTTTACGCTGGATGTTTTCGGTCGCGTACTGAGCATGGAGCGCTTTCGAGTTGCCTTTACCAACACGTTGGCCCTGGGTTTTCTCACGGGCATCGCCAGCACGCTGATCGGCCTTCTGTTTGCGTATGTGGATGTATATATGCAGGTTCGATCGCGCGTCGTTAAGAAGCTGTTCGACGTGGTCAGCATGCTGCCGGTGGTTTCGCCCCCGTTTGTGCTGTCGTTGAGCATGATCCTGCTCTTTGGCCGTAGCGGCCTGATCACCAGGACGCTTCTGGGCATATACGACAGCGAGATCTACGGCCTCAAGGGTATCGTAATCGTGCAGACGCTGACGTTCTTTCCCGTATGCTACCTGATGCTCAAGGGATTGCTCCGAAACATCGATCCGTCGCTGGAGGAGGCCAGCCGCGACATGGGCGCGAGCCGGTGGAAGGTGTTCACCACCGTCACGCTGCCGCTGATGCTCCCGGGAATCGGGAACGCGTTTCTGGTCACCTTCATCGAATCTGTGGCCGATTTCGCAAACCCGATGCTGATCGGCGGCAGTTTTGACACCCTCGCCACGACGATCTACCTGCAGGTAACCGGCGCCTACGACAAAGTGGGCGCGGCGGCGATGGCGGTGGTCTTGCTGAGCCTGACCCTGGTGCTCTTCCTCATTCAGAAATACTACCTCGAGATGCGAACCGTCGCGACATTGACTGGGAAAGCCAGCCGGGAGCGCATGTCCATATCTGACAAAAGCGTCACGCGTCCGCTGACGCTCCTGTGTGCGCTTGTCAGCGCGTTTGTGGTTCTGATGTACGTCAGCATCCCCTTCGGCGCGCTGTTCAAACTCTGGGGACGCAACTACTCGCTCTCTCTTGTGCACTTTGAGTACATCTTCAAGTACGGTGGCCTAAAAGCGTTCAGAGACTCTTTCATACTATCCATCATCGCCGCGCCAATTACGGCTCTGTTTTCAATGATCATCAGTTATCTGGTGGTTAAAAAGAAATTCCGTTCGAAGGGCTTCATTGAATTCGTCAGCATGCTGGCCATGGCGGTGCCCGGCACGGTGCTTGGCGTTGGTTACATCCGCGGCTACGCCAATGGGATCTTCGGCAGCGGGTTGATGCAGCAGTTGTACGGCACCGGAATGATTCTGGTGATTGTCTTCATCGTTCGTAGCCTTCCGGTCGGCACTCGCAGCGGCATTTCCGCCCTCCGGCAAATCGACAGATCCATAGAAGAAAGCGCATACGACCTGGGCGCGAACAGCGGAAAGGTATTCACAAGCGTTACACTGCCGCTGATCAAGGACAGTTTTTTCAGCGGTCTTGTGACGACCTTTGTACGCTCCATTACCGCCATCAGCGCGATCATTCTCTTGGTGACGCCCAAATACCTCCTGATCACCACGCAAATCAACGAGTTCGCCGAAAAAGGCAAGTATGGTGAAGCGTGCGGCTATGCGACGATCCTCATCTTGATTGTATATGCATCAATAGTCTTGATGAATTTGGGCATTAAGTACTTTGGTACCAGCAGAAAGATGGCAGGAGGCTGGAAAAATGGCTAAGGTTCCAAAGGGTGTGCGTTTGGATCATATCTCTAAAGTTTACAAGGACCCGAAAACCGGGAAGGACTTTTATGCCGTCCGAGACGTCAGCCTTGACATAGAGCCGGGCAGTTTTGTGACGCTTCTTGGTCCCAGCGGCTGCGGCAAGACCACGACGCTTCGGATGATCGCCGGGTTCGAAAGCCCCGACGAGGGCGAAATCTATCTGGGCGAAGAAGCGATCAACGCGCAAACGCCCAACAAGCGCGATACCGCCATGGTGTTTCAAAGTTATGCGCTTTTCCCCCATTACAACGTATACGACAACGTCGCCTACGGTCTGAGACTTCGCAAAGTACCCAAGGCCGAACTGGACGAGCGTGTCCGGAGCATCCTTCGGCTGGTGGAGATGGAGGGCATGGAGACGCGCATGACCAACCAGATCTCGGGCGGTCAGCAGCAGCGCGTCGCGCTGGCTCGGGCGCTGGTGGTGGAACCGGGCGTGCTGCTGTTCGACGAGCCCCTTTCAAACCTGGATGCCAAACTGCGCGTTTCTATGCGCACTGAGATTCGCCGAATCCAGCAGGCGCTGGGCATCACAGCGATTTACGTCACACACGACCAGAGCGAGGCCATGTCCATCAGCGACCGGATCATCATCATGAATCAGGGCGTCGTCGCGCAGAGCGGAAAACCGATGGAGATCTACTATCACCCAAGCAATCAGTTCGTCGCCGACTTCATCGGCGAGGCAAACTTTCTGCAGGGACGAACCGTGGGGATGCAGGGCGGCGTCTGCAAAGTTGAAATCCAGGGTCGGGAGGCTCTGGTTGAGACCGCAAGTCCCGTTCATGCAATGCAGGATTGCGTCATCGTGCTTCGCCCGGAGGCCATTCGCATCGATGATAAAGGACTCTTGCCCTGCAAGGTGGAACTGAGCTGCTTTATGGGAAGCTATCAGAATTACCATGTCCGCGTGGGGGATACCCTAGTAAAAATCGCAGACAATTGTCCGGTCAATAAAAAAATCTACGCCGTAGGAGACAACGCGTATATCAGCTTTGAGAAAGAGTGTGCGCACCTGTTATGATGACGGTCGGAAGCGGATGGTCCGGAGTACAGTTCCAGCCATCGAATAGATCGAAGCCGGCAGCGTCGCCAGCCACTCTCAACCACTGTCAGAATGTGGCGATGGTCGGCGCACACTTGTTCGCCAGGATCGCCCAACGCGCGTAAAAGGCAAAAACTGAGAACGATAAGACCTGGTAAGCGTCCATATGGCTGATTGTGGACAGGGTGGGGTTGGGTTACGAAGCATCAGAGCGAATGACGCTCCGATCGCAGATCAGCGCTACCGGCACGTTGAGCAAGAACCAATATAGCGTGAAGCGCGGGCAGATCTGACCCCAAAGATTGAGCCAGCGGTCCGAGTAATCCCATACGTTCCACTTTAGCAGCCTGTTGACGGTCAGCCCGACCGCCAGTTCGGCGCCCGTGACCAGTACGGCACCGGCGGCACAGCGAGCCAGCAGCGGCCAATGGGCGGCGCGGCGGTGGATGTTCACCATGCCCAGCAGGCACAGCCCGCCGGTCAGGCCCATCGTCCAGTGGCTTTGGCCGCGCGCGAGCACCTCGATGCCCATGTAGCCCAGCGCGCCTACGGAAAACAGCGAAACAGATTGCCTGACAGACAATGCGCATGCCTCCTTTTACAGGAAGTATGCGTATTTTTGTGCCAAAAAAACCGGCGTATTTCAGCGGTGCAACGGCACGTCCGCCTCGTTGCGCTTGATGATATGCTGTGCGATGATGTTTCGAAAGTAGGATGGCGCGACCGAGATGTAGACCTGATGGCAGACGCGACCCGAGCCATAACTTTCTTTGATTCTGCTTCTCAATTCGATATTTGATGAAACTTCTCGGACCTTACCAAAGCCCTGGACTCGTCGTCTGTAACGATGACTGGATAACCCCTCGAAAGCAACGCCCTGGCAAGTTCCGCTATCTGCAAGAAAATGATATGATCCATTCCTTTTTGCAACCCCAATCGTACCGACAGTTCATGTCTTCAGGAATGCCTGCTTGACAGCCTGCGTCGCAGAATTCTGGCCAATATTGTTGCTTTGGATGCGTCCATATTTTGCGTTTGTATTTTGTCATGATCATGTCTGCGCGGACATAGTATATTTCGGCACAAAAAATGATCTGAACGGAGATTCGAGTGAAAGCGCATGCTGAGCGTTCAGCGGCGTGGACAGGTCGGAGAAATAGGACAATCCAACCGGCGATTTAGTCGGAGGGCGAAGCTTTGCCTGATTCAATGCGGAACCTGTCTACAAGATCTTGCGTAAAGCGCACAGGCAGGAGACAGCAATCGTTGCATACGGGCAAGATGAGAGAAGCGGGTCTTCGGGTGTTTCTGGCGGATCCGTTAAAACGGGCGGGAGAATAACAGACGGATGAATGTTTTGGTGGCGGTAGACGCGCAGCTGTTCCAGACGCCGGACGGGAAGGTATGGGCCGAAACGATCTACGGGTATGCGTTCTGGAAGCGCTATCTGGATGTATTCGACAGCGTAAGCGTTGCCGCGCGGCTCGCGCGCGTGGCCTATCAGGATGTGGACGGATTCCTGCGTTCCGACGGCGATCGCGTCCGGTTCAAGGCACTGCCGATGGCCCGCGGCGCGAGGGAATACTTACGAAATGTCTTGGCATTTGCGCGAAGCGCGAAACTTGCTGCCGGGAAGGAAGCGTGCGCGATCATCAGGCTGCCGTCCGTCGCGGCGACTTTCGTGGCGCATTCCTTTAAAAAGCTCGGCAGACCCTATTGCATTGAGGTTGTCGCCGACCCATCGAGCGCCTTCGCGGAACACCGTTTTGCCCGGAAGCTGACGACCTGGCATCTGAAGAAGATGGCTCTGAAGGCGAACGGTGTCTCCTATGTGACGCAATTCGCGCTCCAGAGGGAGTATCCGTCTTTCGCCCATACGTACGGTTCCGACGAAGCACGTTTCGAGTCGTACTATTCTTCAATCGTCCTCAGTCAATCGTTCTTTTCCGCGCCCAGGGACTATACCGCGCACGGCGCCAGGTACCGGATTGTCCACACCGCGAACAATATCACGACCAATGTCAAGGGGCACGACGTGACCATCCAGATCGTGAGGTTGCTCAGGGACAGGGGTTTTGACGTCAGCGTGCGCTTCATCGGCGGGGGAACGATGCGCTCAGCGCTGGAGGAGTACGCGAATTCGCAGGGTGTCGGGGCATGGGTCGAGTTTACGGGCGCGCTTGCGTCCGCCGAGGAAGTGCGCAAGAACCTTCTGGACGGGGACATCTTTGTCCTGCCGACAAAAGCCGAGGGCCTGCCCCGGTCGGTGATCGAGGCGATGGCGGTCGGGCTGCCCTGCCTGTCCACACCCGTTGGCGGCGTGCCCGAACTTTTGGAAGACAAATACCTGTTCGATCCGCTGGACGCGGAAGGCTTTGCCCAAAAACTTGCGTCTCTGATCCAAAGGCCGGAGGAACTGAGCGCGATGAGCCGCAGGAATGTGGAAAAAGCGCGGGAATACGAAGAATCGGTTCTCCGCGAGCGGAGGACGGCGTTCTACACGCGGCTCCGAAGGCTTGCGGAAACGTAAGCACTCCGGACATGGTGAAAGGGACGGGATATGCTCAAAGTCCTACAGATCCTTGGATCGCTCGGCTGCGGCGGCGCCGAAACGATGGTCATGAACTATTACCGTGAGGCCGTCAAGCGGGGCTGTCAGTTTGATTTTGTCGTTCACGCCGAGGCGGCCAACGGATACGAATCGGAGGTTCGCCAATTGGGCGGACAGATCATCCGCCTTGATCGGCCGGGCGAAGTGGGGGCCATCCGGTACGTTCGGGAGCTTCGCGAGGCGATCACCGAAAACGGCCCATATGGAGCCATCCACGCGCACACGAACGAACAGGGGTTTATGGCCATGATCGCAGGGCGCTTCGAAAATGTTCCGGTTGTTGCGATGCACGCACACAGTACGGGCTTCTCCCCGCTGAAGAGCAGTATAAACCGCCTGGCCGCAAAATGCCTGAAAGCGAAACGCCTCGCCTGCGGCGAGGCTGCCGGACGCGCGCTGTACGGCAGACTGCCGTTTGAAGTCGTACCCAACGCGATCTCCGTGGACGCCTTTTGCCAGGTGACGCCCGCGGACATATCAAAAATGAAAGAAGCGCTGGGCATCGGGGGCAAGAGGGTCATCGGGCATGTCGGCCGTTTCATCCCGCTGAAAAACCACGCATTCCTGATCCATGAGGTCGCGCCGATTCTTAGGGAAAACCGGGATGTGGTGGTGTGCCTGGTGGGGGACGGAGAGACGCGCGGGGAAACCGAAACCCTGTGCGATCAGTTGGGGGTACGGGAGCAGGTTCTGTTCCTGGGCGTGCGCAGGGACATGCCTCTACTCTACAGCCTGTTCGACCTCTCGGTTTTGCCGTCCGACAAGGAAGGGTTTCCGCTGACGGTTATGGAGTGCCAGGCTGCCGGTAAAATTTGCCTGTGTTCCGACGCCGTCACCCGCGAATGCGACATGGGGCTGGGTCTGGTGGAATACCTGCCTTTGGAGAAGGGTGTATGGCGCAGACGCATCGGGCAGGTTCTAATGGACGCTGCATGGCGGAAACCCGACGCGCAGCTTCGGAAAAGCCTTCTCGCGCCGTACGAAATTACCGGACAATGCGGAAGACTGCTGGATATTTACGGAGGTGCCTGATGAAGCTTCTTTTGATCACATCGCGCGACATTGACCGGAAGGGCGGGGAGAGCGCGCTGATCATGGGCAGGCATGCGGCGCTGTACAGGGAGTTTGGCATTGAAACGGATGTCGTGTTCCTTCATAAGGATACGGCGGCGGGGTGTTCTGACCGGGAAGGTATCCGTTTTTTGCCCGGCGCGGCGGAGCGCGTATATGAATTGGTGACAGCGCTGCTAACCTCCGGCGCGTACCGCGGCGCGGTGCTGTCCGGGCTCAACGACGGAAAACTTGCCGCCATACTGCAGGACAGCCGCAAAAAACATGGCGTCGCCGTCATCATCGACGTCCATGGATCGCTCCGGGAAGTGTACGAGTATTGTTCGCCCGACCCGGTTCATTTCTGGGGATGCAGGTTCCTGTATGCGGTCGACAGGCACCGCTTTGCCCGGATCATGCGGTCTGCGGACTTCGCGTTTGTCGTTTCGGATGAGTCCGTCGCGGAAGTTAATCAAATGATCGGAAAGAACAGCATCCGATACCTCAAAGTCCGGTGCGGCTGCGAAGATGGCATTGACGTTGACCGGTATTTTTCGGTTCGCGCCGAAGTCCGGCGGAAACTTGGCATACAAGACGACGAGATCGCGTTTGTGTATTCCGGCTCAAAAGACCCGTGGCAGAAATTCGACGACACCGTCGCGCTTTTTGAGCGGATTTCCAAAACCTGTGAAGCGTGCCGGTTTTTCTTCTACATGGACCTTGACAGGGAGACGAAGGAGTCGCTCGCAAAGCGTCTCGGGAGCGGGCGGGTGGCCGTCCGTTGGGTTCCGGTCGGAGAAATGCGCAGAGAACTGGCGGGTCTTGATGTCGGCGTGATGCTTCGCGACGACACCTGGACAAACCGCGTCGCGTTCCCCAACAAATTTTCGGACTATGTGCATGGCGGGCTGGGCATTGTCATGTCGGATGTCGTGCGCGAACCGTACCGGATCGCGCATGAGAACAGCCTGCGGCTCATTCCGGAAAGCGAGATTCTGAAACCGTCCTTTTACGCGCCGTATCTCGAACAAAGGCGTAACCAACTGGCCGAATACGTCCGCCGGTGCGGCGATGTGGTTGAAAAGGAACTGCTGTACGGGACGCAGGTTTTCAATCAGTGCGCGGCGCTGGCGTACGCGCTGGGGAACCCCGTCCGTCCGGTGCGGTAGGGTGGATCGAATCTCCCTGGAGTGGGCCGGGATCATCACACTGGTCACGGCTGTGCTGTTCGTTCTGTTCTGGTGTCAGCTGAACCGGGGCAGGCAGCGGACGGTATGGCTTGCGGCCGTCGCCTCGGTGTACGTCTATTCAGGCATCGGGATCGCGCTGAAGGATGTCGACAAGAAAAACGCCCTGTATTATTTCATCTACATTTTCGTCATGGGCGCGTTTTATATCCTGTTCGTCCGGTTCCGGTTTAAAAGCCGATCGGACTTCGCGGCAAAGATGGATCGTGTGCTGGACGTGTGGGACAGGGAAAACGCCAAGAAGATATTCATAGCCCTCGTGGTGATGTATCTTCTGCTTCGGACGGCGTCCCTGATCTATCCGGTCAACCATCTGACGCATTTCGGGCTGACCTATGACAGCGCGAACAACATCAATAACCTGACGGGAAGGTACAGTACGGTCATCACGCTTCTGACGGAGATCCTGGGTCCGTTTTTCTACATCGGGATCTGTTACCTTACGAACAAGACCAGGAACGTGGCTTTGATCCTGACGTATGACCTTTTGATCACACTCCTCTACTCCGGGTACTTTTCGCGGCACGAGCTGGTCACGGTCGTATGGATCACGATCCTGCATTACATCAACCGCGGGTCCGCCTCGCTGCATCGCGCAGCGGCGAAAAAGAGAAGAAGGGCGATCGTGTCGCTCGCGGTCGTTTTCCCGATCCTGTTCTATTTCATGATTGTGCTGATGGAGAGCAGGATTGCGAGCCATACGAAGTACTCGTTTTCTGATTTTATCATCGGCGAGATCGACTATCCGAAGTACTATCAGCGGATACACCAGATGGCGCCGATGGTTGCGACGAGGGATTTCTTTTTACAGCTCTTGGATTCCTTCGTCCCGCTGATCCCAACGCCCAAGTACAATATCGATGTGAACGTGATGTTTTCGGAACAAGTCCTTGGCGTCGGCATGTACTCGCCCTATTTCTTCGTGGTGCTGCCAAGCGCGTTGGGCGAGGCGTTCCTGGTCTTTGGGAACACCCATTACTGGATGCACGCCGCCGTCATCGCGCTGATGCTTTCGATGATCTATAAGCTGACGCGCGAGGTGAGGCAGCTGTCGATCCTCTGGTATTACTACGTCGCGTGCGTCCTGAAATTCGGCCGGGCGGGGTATGAGCAGCTTTCGCAAAGTGTCTGGCTGAATTTTGTCGTGGTAAACGTGGTCATCGTATTCGTCTCGGCCTTGTACAAGCCCGGAAGGATGCAATATGGAAAGCAGGAAAGATAACTCCATCCGGAACGCCGGATACGCGGTCGTCGGCCAGGCGCTCTGCCTCCTTGCCAGCTTCATAAACCGGAGGGTATTCGTTCAGATTCTGTCCGAGGATTATCTGGGGATTCACGGGCTGCTCTCGAACGTTTTGTCGATCCTGTCGCTGGCGGAGATGGGATTCGGCACCGCGGTTCTCTACTGCCTGTACAGGCCGGTGGCGGATAACGACACGCAAAAGATCAAGGCACTGATGCAATTCTACAAACGCGCCTATCGCGTGATTGGGTTTTCGGTGCTGGCTCTGGGTCTGGGCTTAAAGCCGTTTCTACGATTTTTTGTGGGGGACATCCCGGACGTCGGCAACCTGGATCTGATCTATTGCCTGTACGTGGTGAATTCAGGCGTTTCATACTTCCTGATCTACAAACGCTCGCTGGTGATCGCCGACCAGAAGCGATACCTGTACGCAAAATACCATGCTGTTGTGAATCTTCTGATGAACGCCGCGCAAATGGTTTTCTTGTGGACGACGCGCAGTTTCATCGCGTATGTGCTGGCCATGATCGCGGCGACTGTCGCTGAAAACATCGCGGTGTCGTTAAAGTGCGACAGACTGTACCCCTATCTGAAAGAGGAGCAAGGAGCCGGGCTTCATAAAGAAGAGAAAACCGGCATCATGAAAAATGTTCGGGCGATGATGTACCACAAGGTGGGTGACGTTGTCGTCAACGGAACGGACAACCTTCTGATCGCCGCGTTCTGCGGCGTAGCGGCCGTCGGGCTGTATTCCAATTATCTGATGATCCGGGCGGCGGTCAACGGCTTTCTGACGCTGATTTATGAGTCGGTGATGGCCAGCTTCGGAAACCTGAACGCAACCAGCGATCGCGCCTCCGTCGAAAAGGTATTTGACACCATAAACTTCCTCAGCGCCTGGATGTTCGGGTTCTGCTCCACCGCCCTGTTTGTCTTGCTGAATCCGTTTATCAGGCTGTGGCTGGGCGAAGGGTACCTGTTTGACATGACGACGGTTGGGCTGATCGTCGCGAACTTCTACCTCGCGGGCATGCGGCAGCCGATCGGCATCGTGCGAAACGCCACGGGGTTGTTCTGGAACGACCGGTACAAGGCGGTCGTGGAATCATTGGTCAACCTTGCCGTGTCGCTGGCGCTCGCGAGACGGTTTGGCCTGATCGGCGTCCTGGTGGGCACCACAGTCAGCACGCTCACCATAAGCGGCTGGGTGGAGCCGTATGTGGTCTACAAGAACTGCTTTCATAAAAGTACCTTCAGATACTTCGCGGCATACGCCGCGTACGCATCCGTCACAGTCTGTTCGTGCGCCGTCACCTATCTGATCGCCGGGTATACCGGCGAGGGGATCGCGGGTTTCGCGCTGAAAGCGCTGATCTCGGCCGTCGTGCCCAACGCGATCTACATCGCCGCATATTTGAAGACGACCGAGTTTCAGACCGTACGCGCGCTTCTGGGCGGCAGGATGACCGCGCTTTTTGCCCGAAGCCATGCGCTTGGGGACAAGTAGACGATGGAGATGCGACGATGAAAAAAGTGATGGTGGTTTTTGGCACGCGGCCGGAAGCGATCAAGATGTGCCCGCTGGTCAACGAGTTGAAAGGTCGCGGCGGCATTGAGACCGTCGTCTGCGCGACGGGGCAGCACCGCCAGATGCTCGACCAGGTGATGCGCGTATTTCAGGTGGCCGCCGATTACGACCTGTCCATCATGCGGGAGCGGCAGACGCTGTTCGACGTGACGGCGGACATTTTGAACGGCATGCGGAGTGTTCTTGAAGGCGTGCGACCGGATGTGGTGCTCGTGCACGGGGATACCTCGACGGCTTTCGTCACGGCGCTGGCAAGCCTCTATCTACAGATTCCGGTCGGGCATGTGGAGGCCGGGCTGCGCACGTACGACCTCTACGCGCCGTTCCCGGAGGAGTTCAACCGGCAGGGCGTCGGCATCATCGCGAAATACCATTTCGCGCCAACAGAAGCGGCGCGGGCGAATCTCGTGAACGAGGGGAAGAACCCGGAAACCATCTTTGTCACCGGCAATACGGCCATCGACGCGCTCAAGACCACCGTCCGCGCGGATTACACGCATGCGCAGCTCGACTGGGCGGAGGGCAGCCGCCTGATCATCCTGACCGCGCACCGACGCGAAAATCTGGGCGAGCCGATGCGCAATATGTTCCGCGCGGTCCGGCGAATTGTGGACGAAACGCCGGACATCAAGGTGCTGTACCCCATCCATATGAACCCGGCGGTGCGGGAAACGGCGTCTTTGTACCTGGACGGCTGCGTCAGAATCCGTCTCATTGAACCTATGGATGTATTGGACTTCCACAACTTCCTATCGAGATGTTGCCTGATCCTGACGGACAGCGGCGGCATTCAGGAGGAGGCGCCCAGCCTTGGGAAGCCGGTGCTCGTGATGCGCGATACGACGGAGCGCCCGGAGGGCGTCAAGGCCGGGACATTGAAACTCGTCGGCACAAAGGAGGATGCGATATACGCCGCATTCAGGCGCCTCCTTGACGACAGGGGGGCGTATGAAAGCATGAGCATGGCGTCCAATCCGTATGGAGACGGATACGCCAGCCGAAGGATTGCTGATATTCTGGAGGGAATTTGACATGTCAGCGTTTTCTGGCGCGACCCTGATGATTACAGGCGGTACCGGCTCCTTCGGCACGACGGTTCTCAAGCGCTTCCTGACCACCGACATCGGCGAGATTCGCATCTTCTCCCGCGATGAGAAGAAGCAGGACGACATGCGCCACGACCTTCAGGCGCGGGTTCCCAAGAGCGCGGACAAAGTCAAATTCTACATCGGCGATGTCCGAAACATCCAGTCGCTGCGCGACGCCATGCAGGGCGTGGACTACATCTTCCACGCGGCGGCGCTGAAACAGGTGCCATCCTGCGAGTTCTTCCCGATGGAGGCCGTACACACCAACGTCATCGGCACGGACAACATGCTGCACGCAGCGATGGAGGCGGGCGTCAAACGCGTGGTATGCCTGTCCACCGACAAGGCGGCGTATCCCATCAACGCGATGGGCACATCCAAGGCCATGATGGAGCACGTCGTCAGCGCGAACGCGCGCGTCGCGGCAAAGCGCGGAAAGACCGTCATCTGCTGTACCCGGTACGGCAACGTGATGTGCAGCCGCGGCAGCGTGATTCCGCTGTTCATTGAGCAGATTCGTTCCGGGAAACCCATCACCATCACCAACCCCAGCATGACCCGCTTCCTGATGAACCTGGACGAGGCGGTAGACCTGGTGCTGTTCGCTTTCCGGTACGCCAACCCCGGCGACCTGTTCATCCAGAAGGCGGATGCCTCGACCATCGGGGATCTCGCGAAGGCGCTTCAGATGCTCTTTGGCGATACCGGAACGCACATCATCGGCACCCGCCACGCCGAAAAGCTGTGTGAGACGCTGATGACACGCGAGGAGTGCCTGCGCAGCGAGGATATGGGCAACTACTTCCGAATTTCTGCGGACAGCCGCGACTTGAACTACGACAAATTCGTCATCAACGGCAAGGTCGACACTGAGGCGGACGACGCCTATACCAGCCACAACACTTCGCGCCTCGACGTGGATGGCGTAATCCAGAAATTGCTTACGACCGAGTACGTGCAGCAGGCACTAAAGGAATACATCCGGCAAATCCAGCCGATGCAGACGGGGAGGATCATCGCTTGAATATTCTGATTACCGGCGCCTCCGGTTTCATTGGCCGGAATCTGGCGGTCAGCCTGAAAAACCTTCGCGATGGAAAGGATTGCGCCGGAAGCCTTGAAATCGGCGAGATCTATGAATATGACTTTTCGACCTCGCCAGACCTGCTGGACGAGTATTGCCGGAAGGCGAACTTCGTGTTCAGCCTCGCGGGGGTGAACCGACCCAAGGATCCGGGCGAGTTTTTCACCGGCAACTGCGGCTTTGCCGAGACATTGCTTTCGATGCTCAGAAAGCACCGCAACGCCTGCCCGGTCATGTTCGCAAGTTCCGTGCAGGCGGCAACGGGTTCGTCGGAGTACGCAGATTCCAAAAGGTTGGGGGAGCAGCTTTTCTTTCGGCACGCGGAGGAGACCGGCGCGCCGGTACTCGTCTACCGGTTTCCCAATGTATTTGGCAAGTGGTGCCGCCCCAACTACAACAGCGCCGTGGCGACCTTTTGCCACAACATCGCGCGCGGCCTGCCCGTGACCGTCGACGACAGGAACAAGGAGCTTTCGCTTTTGTACATCGACGATCTCGTGGAGGAAATGCGAAACGCGCTGGAAGGCGGTGCGAAGCGTTGCGATTATGACGGGCCAAACCCAGTGCTTGCGGAAAACGGGCGCTTTTGCCATGTGCCCGCGACCCACAGGGTGAAGCTGGGCGAAATCATTGATCTCTTGGAGGGGTTCAAGCGCTTCCCCGAAACGCTTTTGATTCCGGAGATGCCGGAGCATTCCTTCGTCCGGAACCTGTATGCCACCTACCTGACCTACTTGCCTGAAGACAGCGTCAAAGTCCCTCTGACGACGCACGCGGATGTCCGGGGCAGCTTTACGGAGCTGCTGAAGACGGCGAACTGCGGCCAGGTATCGGTCAATATCATCAAACCCGGCGTCACAAAGGGCCAGCATTGGCACGGCAGCAAGTGGGAGTGCTTTATCGTTGTCAGCGGAAGCGGCCTGATCCGGGAGCGGAGGATCGGCTCCAATGAGGTTCAGGAGTTTGAGGTGTCCGGCGAACGGATCGAAGCGGTACGCATCCTGCCGGGGTACACCCATAGCATCACGAATGTGAGCGATGAACGGGATCTTGTCACCGTGATGTGGGCCAGCGAGCGCTTCGACCCACGCCATCCCGACACATTTTTGGAGAAGGTGAGCGGCTGACCCGGCGCGGCAGGGATATGAAATATGGCGTGGAGGGATCAACACGATGCAGCGCCATCCGGCATCCTTCAGAAACAACGGGAAGCTCAAGCTGCTGATCGTCGTCGGCACGCGGCCTGAGATCATCCGCCTGTCTGAGGTCATCAAAAAGTGCCGGGTGTACTTTGACTGCCTGCTGGCGCACACCGGCCAGAACTATGACTATTTCCTGAACGGCGTGTTCTTCCGCGACCTTCAGCTGGATGATCCCGACATTTATCTGAACGCCGCGGGCGGGGATCTGGGCGAGACGATGGGAAACATCATCGCCGGGTCGTTCCGGCTGATGGCGGAGATCAAACCGGATGCGCTATTGGTGCTGGGCGACACAAATTCCTGCCTGAGCGCCATCAGCGCGAAGCGCCTGCACATTCCGATCTTTCATATGGAAGCGGGCAACCGCTGCAAGGACGAATGCCTTCCGGAGGAGACCAACCGCCGGATCGTGGACATCATCAGCGACGTGAACCTGTGTTACTCCGAACACGCAAGGCGGAATCTCGCCATCTGCGGGCTGCCCCCGGAGCGCAGTTTTGTGACCGGCTCGCCGCTCTCCGAGGTGCTTCGCAAAAACCTTTCAAAAATCAGCGAAAGCGACGTCCACGCGCGGTTGGGGCTTAAAAAGGGCGCGTACATCCTGCTCTCCGCCCATCGCGAGGAGAACATCGATACGGAGAAGAACTTTACGTCGCTGTTTTCTGCGATCAACAAAATGGCGGAAACATACGACTTGCCGGTAGTGTATTCCTGCCACCCCCGCAGCCGGAAGCGGATCGAAGCGTCCGGCTTTGCCCTTGACCGGCGCGTGGTTCAGCACGAACCGATGGGCTTTCATGATTACAATTGCCTGCAGATGCACGCCTACGCCGTGGTCTCCGACAGCGGCACGCTGCCGGAGGAGAGCAGCTTCATGATCAGCGCGGGCCGTCCGTTCCCCGCGGTGTGCATCCGCACCTCCACCGAGCGGCCGGAAGCGCTGGAAAAGGGTTGCTTCATCCTGGCGGGCATTGATGATAAATCACTCCTCGCGGCGGTGGACATGGCGGTCGACCTGATAAAGCGCGGGGATTACGGTATCCCCGTGCCGGATTATGTGGAAGAGAACGTGTCCCTGAAGGTGGTCGGGATCATTCAGGGCTTTACCGGCGTGGTCAACAAAATGGTGTGGAGAAAAGACTGATACGCGTCAATCCTTGCATCGGTATGAATCACGTTATTCACCCTGTCTTTTTTGTATTGTATGGCCGCCTGTGAACATTCTGTACCACTTTTTAATAATTCATGACAGGTGAATAGACCACTGTCAACGCACATACACTGGAAAAGTAGTGTTGTGTCCGCGTTTCAGTCTGCCATGCGTAAAGGAATCACGCATAAAAAAATCAAAGACTCTTGGGGGATTCGATGATGCTGCTTCGCAAATGGGAGGATCTTCCTGAATTCATGCAAACCGACGCTGTCCGACCCTACTATGAAAGTCTAAAAAAGCGAAGGTTGTACAGAACCGTAAAACGTGTATTGGACGTATTGTTCTCGCTTTCCGCGCTGATCCTGTTGCTTCCCGCGATGGCGGCGATTGCCATCGCAGTCCGAATGGATTCCAAAGGCCCGGTCATTTTCAGACAGCAGCGCGTGACCGCGTACGGCCGTCTGTTCAACATCTACAAATTCAGGTCGATGGTGCATCACGCGGAGGCGCTGGGCAGCCAGATCACGGTTCAAGGCGACAGTCGGATCACCAAGGTCGGCGGTTTCCTGCGCGCCCGGCGGCTGGACGAGCTCCCGCAGTTGATGAACATCCTTAAGGGCGAAATGAGTTTTGTCGGAACCCGCCCGGAGGTCAAACGGTATTTTACGGCCTATACCGATGAAATGATGGCGACGCTTCTGCTTCCCGCGGGCATGACCTCGGAAGCGTCCGTCGCCTACAAGGACGAATCGCGGCTGCTCCGCTCGGCGGACGACGTGGATACGGCTTACGTGAAACTGCTGCTCCCGGAAAAAATGAAATTGAACCTCCGCTCGCTGAGGCACTTTGGCTTTGCCTCTGAGTTCGTCACGGTTGTAAGAACGGCGCTGGCCTTGTGCGGAGCTGCGAAGGAATGCGCTGATGGGAAATTGTCGGACGCGGTGTTTATGAGAGACGATATCGCTTCCGGAACTTGATCCATCGCGGAAAAGCGCTCGCCTTATACCAATTTGAAACACGAACGCATCACCGCGTCGGTTCTTTTCGCTCAGAAGGTTGGTTTCCCTACGTGAAACCACTGAGCATCAAAGAATCCTCGGGTTTTTTGATGCGCAAGGAGGAGGTCTGCGCATGCCTGAAACTCTCAACGATTTTCCGGGCAGAATGCTGACGTATGGTGTTTTCCTTCCGATGGTGTGCGCACTGGTGGGAAACCGTTCCGGGCGTAATGCCGCCGGGAACGATGGAAGCCCTGAGTGGACTTTATTGAAGGTCTGTGGTTTCCCTGCGGGAAACCAGGCAACTTCGCGACCGCAAGGGTCAAATGAATCTTGCGCCAGCGATGTCGACGCCCAGTCAATTAGCGCTGATTTCATGCCGAAGGGCGTACCCTGAAGGGCCGCCTCGCTCAGTCTCCTGGTTCTCAAATCTACAATCCCTCGATGCTTTGGATGCTTTCATATTTCGCACTGGTATTACATGAAGCGGATTGGAGGATGCGGACGTGAAGGATCAGCTTCGCGAACCCGGTGGCGACATCTTATTTCTATGCCAGTATTTCTATCCTGAGTACATCACCGCCGCCACACTTGCCTTTGAAACCGCGGCCTATCTGGCCGGCCTGGGCTACAGGGTTGACGCGCTCTGCGGGTATCCCAAAGAGTATTGCCGCGGTGAGGAAGTGCCGCCGACCGAGACCGCCCAAGGCGTCCGCATCCGCCGGATCAACTACATTCAGCCCAGGCGGGTCAAGACGCTGGGAAGGATCGTCAACTACCTTTCGTTTTCGCTGGCACTCATGTTCCGGCTTTTTTCCATGCGCGGATACGAATACATCGTCGTATACTCCACCCCGCCGGTGCTGCCGTACATCGCGTACCTGGCGGGAAGGCTCTTTCAGACCAAGGTGATCTTTATATCCTACGATGTGTACCCGGAAATCGCCATCGCCACCGGCGCGGCCTCCCCGGAGGGGATCATGGCCCGCCTGATGCGCCGGATCAACGACCGGGTATTTGCAAACGCCTATAAAGTTGTGGCGCTGTCCGAGGAGATGAAGTCGTTTTTGATCCGGTTCCGGCCCATCGAGGCGGAAAAAGTCGAAGTGATCCCCAACTGGTCCTGCGGCGAAACACCCCCCGCGCGCCGCGCGAACGGGGATCTGGCCGCGTTTTGCGGGGGCGCCTTTGTGGTTTCGTACATGGGCAACATGGGGATCTGCCAAGAGATGGATCTCATAATGAACGCGATACGGCTCCTGCGCGACGAGCCGGGGGTGAAATTCATCCTGGCCGGTCACGGCAGCAAGATGCCTGGGGTCAAGGCCGCCCTTGCGGATGAAAACCTCGCGAACGCACGGGTGTTCGACTACCTCCACGCGGGCGAATATCTGGACGCGCTGGAGCGCAGCGGCTGTTTTGTCGTGAGCCTGGAGAAGAGCGTCTTCTCCCTCTGCTGTCCCAGCAAGACTTACAGCTACATCGCGGCGGGTCGGCCGCTGCTCATGGTCATGGAGCAAAATAGCGACGTCGTCCAGGAGGTGGAAGCGTACGGCGCCGGGTACCATGTCGAGAGCGCGGAACAGATGGCCGAGTATATTTTGCGGCTTAAAAACGATCGCGGGTTGCATCGGCAGATGATGGCGAACTGTCAGCGGCTCTACCACGAACGCCACCGGAAGGAATACAGCATGCGGAAGTACAGCGAGCTTTTCACTGCGTGATAAAGGAAAGAGGCAAAAAATGCGCGCGAAGCGGCTGTTTGTCACGGTGGACGCGGAGGGCGACGCGCTCTGGTCAAACCCCAGCGCGATTACGACGGAGAACGCTGTGTGGATTCCTGCCTTTCAGGTCGCATGTGAACGCTACGGCCTCAAGCCCATCTACCTCACAACCCACGAAATGATTCTGGATGAGCGGTTCGCCCGCTTTGCCCGCGTCAAGGTCAGGAAGGGCCTGTGCGAGATCGGCCTGCACGTGCACGCGCAAAACAGCCCTCCGCTGTACACGCTTCCGGGCGAGCGAAAGGGAGGCGCTTACCTTGTTGAATACCCCCCGGACGTCATGCGGGCAAAGATCGAGTTCCTGAAGGCCGAGATTGAGGACAGGATTGAGGAACCCGTTCTGTCCCACCGGGCGGGTAGGTGGAACCTGAATCAAACCTACGTCGACGCTTTGATCGCGAGCGGCATCCGATATGACTGTTCCGTGACGCCGGGAGTTGATTGGCGCCAATGCGCTGGGATTACGCCCGGCAGCGCGGGCGCTGACCATCGGGCGGCAGGCCGGGAGGCATGCGTGCTCAAGGGGGCGGGCGGGGGGATTCGGGGACTTGTTGAATACCCGGTGACGATTGTCCCACGCAAAGCATTCCTGCCACCCGACGTTCTCCGCCCGATGGCGGCCGCCAGGGCGCTGGTTCGATCTATGCGGCGGGATCCCGTGTGGCTGCGCCCGCGCGTCGGGAACACGCGCGAGATGCGGTATGCCGTGGACGCGCGGCTCGGGGAAAACGCCGACTTTTTGGAATTCATGATCCACTCCTCCGAACTGATGCCGGGCGGCAGTCCCCAGTTCCCCGATGCATCCTCAATCCGTATGCTGTATGGGCAGCTGGACGCCATTTTTTCCTACGCGACCCAAAGAGGGTTTGAAGGCGGCTATTTTTTCGATATGGAAAGAGAGAGCCACGATGAAGCCAGTAGTTTTTAGGAAGTTCGGGCTGCGCGTCGCGGACGCATGGTTTCTGTCGCAATCAGACTGGGGCATGCCGAATGTCGATCTGATCCGCGCGCACTGCTGTCCGGATTTTTTGCCTGAGTCGGACCATATCAGGACGGAGCAGAAGACGCTGGTCACCGACCTTACGCTGTCCGAGGAGGAAATCTTCAGCCGGATCGACAAGAAGTTCCGGTATGAGATTCGCCGGGGCGAGAAGGAAATGATCCAGACCAGGCAGCTGGACGGAATGGAAATTTGCCGCGATTTCTCCATCCTGAATCGGTTCAGGGAATGCTTCGATGAAATGATTTCGAAAAAAGGATTGAAGCAGCGGTTCAACGTGGAAGTGCTGAGAAAATACGCGCGCCGCGGGATCCTTCACGTCAGCGTCGCGTATCTGGACGGGGACCCGGCCGTTTACCATTCGTATGTGGATGACGGCAGGCGGGTCAGGTGCTGGCATTCCTGCTCGATCCGTGAAGATTCCGGTGAGTCGAGGGCCATCGGGCGCGCCAACAGGCTGCTGCATTGGAACGACATCCGGTATTTCAAAGACCGCGGATTTACCCTGTACGACTGGGGCGGCATCTTCGATCTTGGCCTGACAAACGGCATAGACCATTTCAAAGCCTCTTTCGGCGGGGTCCCGGAGACGCGATACCGGTTTGTGATCGCAGTTTCGCCGCTTGGCCGATTGTATTTGCGCTGTGTTCGCCTGCGAAACGGGCTGCGATGGGGAAGGACGCTCCTTTCGGCGAACGCGGTCACACTGAAGAAGTTCACAGGCGGGGTCAGGCGGATCGAGGGGATGATCGCGAGGGCGCATGTGTGGTGGATGTGATAGAATTCCCGGTCATCTTTTGTTTCAAGGCATGTTATCACAGCCGGTGACATAGTATATTCCAGTACCAGACAGAAACGGCGGGGATTCGCGCGGGCGCGATTTCGGAAGGGTTCGCGGCGCACGGCAGGCACAGGTGAAAGAGAACCCGGAGGGTGAGACTATGATGGATTTTGGACTGGTCGGTACGAAAACAACTCCAAAGGCGTATGGCTGCGTGTTCTGCGTCACAGGCAGGGAGACCGCCGTCGCCAGGAGCATTGAGAATGATTTTCAGGGCGTGCGCGCGACGGCGGTTCTGCAGGTCAAGCGCAGGTCGGTGAATGGCGTCACCTCCCTCATGACGCAAGTCGTCTTCCCCGGTTACGTTTTTCTGGAAGCGGAGCCGGACGACGAGTCCGTGCCGCGCATCCGCAGGGAGGGCATGTTCCGGCTGCTGACGACATCCGAGCGGACGTGGCAATTGTACGGCAACGACCGGCGTTTCGCAGAATGGATTTTTTCTCAGAACGGGCTGATCGAACTGTCCAAAGCGTATCGGGAAGGAGTCCGGATCAGGATTGTCAGCGGACCGCTGAAGGATCTGGAGGGGCACATTCTGCGGGTGGACAGGCGCAACCGGAGTGGACAGATCGCGCTGACGCTTCAAAACCGGCTGGTCAAAGCATGGCTGGGCTTTGAGTATGTGGATCGAATCGACGGAACTCTGCCGGCCTGAAACGGCGGAAGACCGATCAGAAAGGTTGCGCACCGTGGAAGAGATACCGTTCAAGGAATTGGTCATGATCCTGAGGCGCTCGCTTGCGCTTCTGCTGATCATCCCCTTGGTCATTACGGCGGCTGTCGGCGCGTATTATTACTTCTTCGCAAATAATCAGTATACGGCGGACGCGAAGCTGTATGTGCTGATCGACTACTCGGATACGATGGGCACCATGCGCTATGACATCACGACCAGCACGTCTTTTGCGGGTGATTACCGGCAACTCATCAAGACGCACGAAGTGCTGGACGCTGCCTCCCAAAAGCTCGGCGTGGAGGGACTGGACGAGCGCAAGATCGAGGTCTCCTCTGAGGACAACACGCGGGTAATCACCCTGTCGGTCACCTCGGATGACCCAACTTTCTGCATGCGGGCGGCCAACGCGATCAGCGACGTGTTCATCGAGTACCTGGCCACCATCACGGAGACGAAGAGCGTCAGCATCGCCTCCAGGGCACTGGTGCCCGACAAGCCATCCGGGCCTGACCGCTTGCGCAATACCGCGTTGGCGCTGGTCGCTTCCGTGTTCCTCGTCGCCTGCGCGATCATCACCGTCGCGCTGATGAACACGACGCTCCAAACTTCGGAGGACATCGAGAATTATCTGCAGATACCGGTTCTAGCGCGCATCGCGGGCTATCGCAAAGAGATGGAACGGTTCCTGTTGCAGCGGCGGATTCGCAAACCCCTCTTTTACTCGGTTTCGCACGAGACGCGCGAGGGAATCAAGACGCTTTCGATGAACCTTTCGTTCGCGTTCGGCGAGGACCCCGTCAAAACCCTCGCGATCACTTCGGCGACGCCGAACGAAGGCAAGAGCACCATTGCCGTGATGCTGGCCGCCGCGCTCGCCGAGGAGGGGAAACGGGTGCTGCTGTGCGACATGGACTTTCGGAACCCGTCGCTGGGAAAATATCTGGGCGTCCGCAACAGGCTGGACATCGTCGATGTGATCAACGGCGTCGCCACAATGGACAGCGCCATCACAAGCACCTCCATAAAAGGGGTCTATCTGATGGACAGCCACCATAAACACGTATTGTTCTCCAACGTGATCCAGTCTTCCCGATACCAGGAGTTCATGCGCGCCGCGAGACTCAAGTTCGACTACATCATTTTCGATACGCCGCCGATCGGCTTTTTCATCGATTCGGCGATCCTGGCCAGCATCGCCGACAGGACGCTGCTGGTTGTCGCCTCAGGCCGTGTGGAACGCGCGCTGGCCAAGGACATCGTGGATCAGCTCCAGAAGGCGAACGCCTCGGTCGTCGGGGTGGCGCTCAATTTTTCGGGCGACCGGAACAACTACTACGGCCATTACTACCGGCACTATCAGGCTGAAGAAATAGACCGCGCCTACGGCGCCAATACGCCGGAGATCCTTGAAAATACGTAATCACGGCATTCGCCGGAGGAATGAAGCGCCATGCTGGACATTCACGCGCACCTTCTTCCTGGGCTGGACGATGGGGCGTCAAGCGATTTGATGGCGCTTGACATGCTGAAAGCGGCTTGTCAGGCGGGCGTTGACAGGATCGTCGCAACGCCACATGTCCGGACAACGCAGCAGTTCGAGCGAATCCGGGCGGTTTACCAGCGGTGGAACGCCCTTGCGGGAGAACAGGGGATCGGGCTGATTTCCGGTTGTGAGCTTTCGGTACGGACGCTGGCGGGCGGGGTCGTGACGCCGGATGCCATTGCGCCCTATCGGATCGGGGAAACGCGTTTCGTGCTGTTGGAATTTCCATCGGATGTGTTGCCCGTCGACTGGGAGTATCTCGTCAGCGACGTCGCTCGGGCGGGTTTTTGCGCGATCATCGCCCATCCGGAACGGTACCGGTACGTTGCCCAGGACCCAGCGCTCGCGTCAGGTTTCCTTCGGTACGGGTGCGAACTTCAGCTGGACGCCAAGTCGTTTTTGTGCGGCAGGTTTTCCCCCGAAAGACGCGCGGCAGAAAACCTGCTGGATAGCGGGATCGTCTCCTACATCGCGTCGGACGCCCATTGCCCCCAAGATTTCCATGACTATCTTGCTGTGCGACGACGTTTGGGCAAACGGTGGCCGACCGACGGGCGGCTTGAGACGCTGCTTCCGGAACGTGCCGCGGGCTAAAAAATCACGCCCTGAAATACCGGGCGTGATGATTTTTATTGGGGAGAATCTAAATTAGGATACGAGCTCGCTCTTGCCGTCCCGCCAATCGTCCAGCTTGCGCATGACTTCCTTATAAGTCTGCTGGCTGATGTCGGGGAGCGATCCGCCCAACGACTTCGCTGCCTGCTGGAAACCCTTGTCGATGGAAGCCTTCAGTTTTTCGTACTGCGCCGTGTCACCGCCGGAGATGGCGATGGCGAACTTCACGATCCGGTCGCTGGTGGCTTTGACGCCGAAGTCGCCGTCCTCCGAGATGTTCATCTGGGCCACGTTCACCGTGCCCAGATTCGCGCTCCGGAGTTTTTCGGCCTTGCCGGACGCTTCATGCTGTTTCTTCAGCATCTGCTCCACGAGGCCGCGCAGGCTCTCATAGCGCTGATCCGCCGCGGCCTTGAGAGCCGACACGTCGATACCGCTCTTCTTAACATCGGATTTTGAGTAGGTGACGGGGGTGGTTTTCGCCGCGCCCAGTTCAACGGCATCGGTACTCTTCGCCGTTTCTTCCTGCGAAGCCGCAGTAGTCTGCTTGGATTGAGCCGCCTGCGCTGCTCCCACCTGCGCCACCGCAGTGGCCGTGCCGGATTTCACTTCGCTGATCATGCGCGTCCCTCCAATTGCCTTCTGCTTACTATATCGGCGCGGAGGCTGACAAAAATTAGCCACAGACTTGGATTATTTGATAAACTGAAACGGGATGGCTCTTTCGGCGATGCCGATTACCGCCGCGCATACGATGTACGCAAAAAGCTGACCCGGTTGACAGTACGATGGGCGCCATCTGCATCCGGATCAGGACGCCCGCCCTGCCGGACAACCGTTGGGGAAACCGCCGTATGAGCGCCGGTCTCACATCCCGCAAGGAGGTTATCGGTAATGATGGGTCATACGCTTCTGCTGACGTCGTTCGCCGGGACATCTGTCTGATCAGCCCGAAAACATGGGGATGTCATGAGTTGATCGGTTCCGCCGCGACGCCGGAAATCAGATAAAAATGGGGCGTGTCCACCATTGCGTCCACTTGAAAGCAGTCAGCCCACAGCGCAGCCTCCACCCTTGCGGGAAGGAGTTCTGTCCCGACCCCTTCGGGCACGTTTTGATGGCAGGCGTTGATGCGCGCGCGACCCGCGCCGTGGGCGACGGTGAAGCGGCCGCCCGGCTTCAGGAGCGAATGAACCGCCCGGATCAGCGCGGGCTTATCCGGAAAGTGCGGGTAGGCATCAAACAATACCGTTGCGTCAAAGCTGTGCGAGCGGAAGTTCAAAATGTCGGCGCAGAACACGCGGACGCGAGGTTCGTCCGAAAACTTCGCCGCCGCGAGGCCGGCCATCGCGGGGGAGATGTCCACACCCACCAATTCTGAAACACCCATGTCCAGAAGTTCCGGGAACATGACGCCGGTGCCGCAGGCGATGTCCAGTACGCGCGCGCCCGGCGCCGCCCCCGAAAGGAACGCGACCGCTGACCTGACCGGAAGGTTCGGTACATAATGGTCGTCCCAGTGGCTGGCGAGGCTGTCGAAGTAATCCGATATGTTCATACGCGTCCGCCCAATATAATGATTGAACTGATTATACTGGATTTTCGAGCCGCGGGCAACATGGTTTTCTGATCGTGACTGATTTCCTGTTCTGGTAAAAAATGATGCCGCGTCCGGAGCTGTCCGAACGCGGCGTCATGATGCGCGTTACCTGCGCAGTTTCCACGCGAGGTCGGAAAGAAACAGTTGCTGTTTGAAGTCCTCCACCTTCGTATCCTTGCCGATGTGCACGAACTCGACGCCCATGATCTCGGCCCAGTCGCTGAGCATACCGCTGGTCACGTCATAGCTGAACACGGTGTGGTGCGCGCCGCCGGCCAGAATCCAGCACTCCGCGCCCTCGGCGAAAGAGGGGTATCCCTTCCACATCACGCGCGCCACCGGCAGGTTGGGCATTTTGTAGATGGGTTTGACCGCCTCCACATCCTGAACGATCAGCCGGAACCTGCCGCCCATGTCGATCAGCGACGCGACGACCGCAGGCCCTGCCTTGCCTTCGAACACAAGGCGCGCGGGCGGCTCCCGGTCTCCGATGCCCAGCGGGTCGACGTGGATGGACGGCCTTCCTTCCGCCAACGACGGGCAGACCTCCAGCATGTGCGCGCCCAGCGACAATTCGTTGCCGGGGGCGAGGTCGTAGGTGTAGTCCTCCATGAACGCGGTGCCGCCGCCAAGCCCTTCGGCCATCTTTTTCATCAGGTGGGTCATCGCGCTGACCTTCCAGTCGCCCTCGCCGCCGTAGCCGTAGCCTTGCCGCATCAGATCCTGTGACGCGAGACCGGGCAGTTGGCGCATGCCGTGCAGATCCTCGAACGTGTTGGTGTACGCGCCGCAGCCTTCCCGATTCAGCATCGTTTGAATGGCGATCTCCTCGCGCGCCTGGTACCGCACGGTCTCGACGTCCTTTGTTGCCATGTCGTAATGCTTTTCGTATTCGGCCATCTGGCGGTCGATCTCGGCTTCCGTGACCTCGTTCATCAAACGGACGAGGTCGCCCACCGGCCAGGTGTTGACCTGCCAGCCGAACTTGATCTCTGCCTCCACCTTGTCGCCCTCAGTGACCGCGACCTGACGCATGTTGTCGCCGAAGCGCATCACCTTGAGGTTGCGGCTTTCCATCGCGCCGACCGCCGCGCGCATCCAGTTTCCGATCTTCCTTCGGACGTGCTCGTCCTCCCAATAGCCGACGACCACCTTGCGCGGGGCGCGCAAGCGTGCGCCGATGAAGCCGTGCTCGCGGTCGCCGTGGGCGCTCTGGTTGAGGTTCATGAAGTCCATGTCGATCCCCTCGTCGGGAATCAGCCGGTTGAACTGGGTGTGCAGGTGCAGCCAGGGCTTTGAAAGCGCGCTAAGCCCGCCGATCCACATCTTGGACGGCGAGAAGGTGTGCATCCAGGTGATGACGCCCGCGCAGGAGGCGTCCTGATTGGCGGCTGTCAGGGTGGACAGGATCTCGTCCGGCGTGGTCACGATGGGCTTGTAGACGACGCGCGCGGGGATCTCCTCGGACGCGTCCAGCGACTGGGCGATTTCTTGCGCGTGCTCGCGTACCTTTTTCAGCGTCTCCTCGCCGTACAGGTGCTGCGAGCCGACGACGAACCAGAATTCATATTTGGAAAATCCAGCGGGCTTGGCCATGAGTATCCCTCCCTGAATAATGTTGTCTTGTCATAATATACCTTGATTTATCTGCAGGCAAACGGCAGATTACCGCGAGACTTCCGAATCAGTACAAAAATCCGGCGTTTCATACGCCGGAGAGAGCGTTATTCAGCGGAGGTACCGACTCGCATCTATACGCCAGTCAGATCAAACGCGGGCACATAGCGTTCGTCTGCGGAGGAAAGCTCCTGAACGTAGCCCTGCTCAAGACCCAGCTTGAACAGGTGGTCGACCACGCGGTTGTACTCGCGCTTTGACAGGCGGCGGTCGATCTCCGGATAATCGCAGGCGCGCCCGGCGGGCATGTACTGCGCCATCAGGCTGACGTAGACGCCCGGCAGGTTTGCTTTGATCCAGTCCAGCACCCGGATCGAATCCGCCGCGCAGCCGGGCAGGATCAGATGGCGCACGACGACGCCGCTTTGAATCAGTCCGTCCCCGTCCAGCACCGGCGCGCCGGACTGGCGGTACATCTCAAGAAGCGCCTTTGACGCGTATTCGAAATAGTCCGATGCGGCGGAATACCGCCCGGAGCGCGCGCCGTCCACGTACTTGAGGTCGGGCAAGAACACGCGGACGCGCCCTTCCAGAGACTTCAACGTGTCTACCAGCTCATATCCGCTGCTGTTCCAGACCACGGGAACGGGCAGTGGTTCTTCAAGCGCCTCCAGAATGGCGTGCGTGAAATGGGTGGGGCTGACCAGGTTGATGTTGTGGCAGCCTGTGTCGATCAGTTTCTCGAACGCGCACCGCAGCGCGGGGACGCCGAGTTCCCGCCCGAATCGCCCCCGGCTGATTTCGTCGTTCTGGCAGAACACGCAGCCCAGCGGACAACCGCTGAAGAACACCGCGCCGGAGCCGCGCGTGCCGCTGATGCAGGGTTCCTCGTCGTAGTGGGGCGCGATGCGCGCGATTACAGGGTTCATGCCCATGCCGCAGTAGCCCCGGTTGGTCACCCGGTTTACGCCGCAGCGGCGGGGGCAAAGGTTGCAGTTCATCGAATCTGTCCGCTCCCGGTGATCTCATATTTGATCGTGGTCAGTTCTTTAAGGCCCATCGGCCCGCGCGCGTGCAGCTTCTGGTTCGAGATGCCAATCTCCGCGCCGAAGCCAAACTCCCCGCCGTCGGTGAAGCGGGTGGAGGCGTTCTGGTACACGCAGGCCGCGTCGACCAGGCTGAAGAACCGCCGGGCGGTCTCTGGATTTTCGGTGATGATCGCCTCCGAGTGGCGCGTGCCGTGGCGGTTGATGTGTTGGATGGCCTCGTCCACGCCATCCACGACCTTGACGGAATAGATCAGGTCATTGTACTCGGTGTCCCAGTCGTCATCGGTTGCGTCATTGACCCACGGGCAGAGGGATTTCGTCCGCGCACAGCCGCGAATCTCGACATCCGCTTTTTTCAGAGCATTCAAACACCGCGGCAAAAATTCTGCGGCGATCGCGGAATCCACCAGCAGCGTCTCCGCCGAGTTGCACACCGACGGGCGGCTGACCTTCGCGCTGACCGCGATTTTTTCGCCCATCGCCGGATCCGCGTCCCTGTCCACGTACACATGGCACACGCCCTCGCCGGTCTGGATGACCGGCACGGTCGCGTTCTCCACCACCGAACGTATCAGCCCCTTGCCGCCGCGCGGGATCAGTACGTCTACCAGGCCGTTCAACCGCATCAGTTCGGACGCCCCTTCGCGGGACGTGTCTGTCACCAGCGAGACGCAGCCTTCCGGAAGGCCCGCGTCCTTCGCGGCTTCCCGGAGGACGGAGCACAGTGCCATATTGGAATGGATCGCATCCGAGCCGCCCCGGAGGATCGCCGCGTTACCGGATTTTACGCAGATCGCCGCCGCGTCCACCGTCACATTGGGGCGGGACTCGAAGATGATCGCGATCACGCCGAGGGGCACGCGCCGCTTCTCGATCACGAGGCCGTTCGGCCGCGTCCATTTCTCAAGTGACGCGCCCACCGGGTCGGGCAGCGCCGCGACTTCCAGAAGCCCTTCGATCATGCCCGATACGCGTTTTTCCGTCAGCGTCAGCCGCTCGATGAACGCTGGATTCATGCCCTTGTCACGTGCGGCGGCGAGGTCGATTTCGTTGGCCGCGAGGATGCCTTTTTCGCGCTCCCGCAGGAGCGCCGCCGTGCGCAGGAGCGCGCGGTTTTTCTGATCTGTCGTCGCAGCCTGCATCCAAAGCGCCGCCTCGCGGGCGAGTACCGCCTGCGTTCTCAGTTCGCTCATTGGAATTCCTCCTTCGGGGTCTGTGTTCGCATTATAATGAAATCCGCCCGGCGTGTCAACGACGCGCGGCGATGGCGCGTAAAGCAATGGTTATCTCAGGGAAAAAGTGGGCGCGGAAGGCGAATGTTTATGATATAATGGGGCGCGGAGGGGATTGAATGGAATCGGTCTACGAAACGTCCTTCCGGTTGCGCGCGCCCGACACCGACTTTTGCGGCGCTTGGCGGCCTGGTGCGGTCTTTACGAGTATGCAGGAATTGGGCGAGGCGCACAGTGCGCGTTTGAACGTTGGATACTTTGAACTGAGGCGTCACAACCTCGCGTGGGTGCTCACTCGGACGCTGCTTCAGGTCGACCGCGCGCCACAATTTGGTGAAATTATCACCGCACGCACCTGGCCGGGCAAAGCGCGGCACGCGATCTACCCGCGCTACTACCTGTTTGAGGACGAAGGCGGCGCGCCGTTTGCCCGCGCGTCTTCGTTGTGGGTTTTGATGGACACCGGAACGCGGGAAATGGTCGCGGGCGATGCGTTCGGCATTCGAGTATTATCCGAGCCGCCGCTCCCGCCGCCCATTGAGCACCCCGGCGGCATCCCGGCGCTTTCCGGGCATACGATTTCGGAGGCGCGGAAAGTGAGCTTTTGCGATCTTGATATCAACCGCCATGTAAACAACGCCCGGTACGTAGACTGGCTTTGCGACCGGTTTCCGTACGAGTGGCACGAGAAGTATCGGCTGGAGCGGTTGATTGTCCACTTCGCGGGCGAAACGAGGCCGGAGGAAACGCTGGAGACGGTTTTGACCACAGACGGCACGCGCTTCACATTTTCCGGTGCGCGGGAAGGGCATAGCCACTTTGTGATGGGCGGATCGTTTGCCGAACGATGAACCCATACTGAAAGGTAGAGATACGGCCGCGCCGCGGCCGGACGATGGGGGAGGGGAAGCGGATGAAGATCCTTTTGACGGCGGAAGAGATTGAAAGGCTTCGCGCGGAGACCGAGGGTGAGGACGGCGAAAACATTCTGGACGCCTACGAGCCGGAGCCCGCGTTCACGATGGAATTTGAATTTGCGAAGGATGGCGTTGACGTGCTGGCGGCGGCGTACCTTGCCTATGACGAAGGGCTGGACGGGTGGTATCTCGCCGACCGGATCGAGGACGCGGCGAAGCTTTCCGAACTGATCCGTGCGTACCTGAAATGACCGATCCCGTGACGGCGCTCGCCGCGCTGATCGGGCGGGCCGACCCCGGCGCGGACGCGGAGGCGGTCTCCGCTGCGCTGCTCGCGCGCTACGGTTCGCTGCCGATGCTTCTTTCCGCGTCGGCGGAGGATTTACTGCGCGTGCCGGGCGTTCGCGCGCCGCTTGCGCAGTTCCTCCGGATGGTACCGTCGCTCGCGCGCTACGACGCGCTGGACGGCTTCGGGGCGAGGCCGAACCTCGCGACACTTCAGCTCGCCAGGGAATACCTTTCGGCCTTGTACGTCGGACGGGACTACGAGCACTTTTATTTGCTGTGCCTCGCTTCGGACGGGCGGCTGATCCGCGCGGCGCTGATCACGCGCGGCACGCTGGACGAGACCGCGTTCTACCTGCGCAACATTCTGGACGAGGCGCTGGGTTCCAAGGCGTGCGCGGTGGTATTGGCGCACAACCATCCGGGCGGGACGCCGGAGCCGTCTCAGGGCGACGTCTCGGCCACGCGGCTCGCGATCCGCGCGCTGTCAAAACTCGGCGTATGGGTGCTGGATCACGCGATCGTCGCGGACGGTCTCGTGATCAGCTTGCGCGCAAAAGGCACGATTGAAGAGGCGGAGTTTCTGAACCAATCGCCGGGCGACGCGCTGATCCGCGGCTGGCTCGGCTGACTGGAGTACGTTTTAAATCCGTCCGATAGCACCAGTGGTTCCCGTTTAATGGATCTCATGGTCATCTAGCCGGGCGCATCTGCGCAAAGCACCGTTCTGGTATCGTCTTCATGCGGCATACTCCGCTGATCCAGTGTGAACCATACGAATATGAAAATTCCGCGCAGTACCGCGGAGATGGTGACGCCGAGCCACAGACCGTTCAGACCCATCCAAGACGCAAACCACCAGCACAAAAGCGGGCGAAGCAGGTTGGATGTGATGCTGGACAGGCTGGGTGGCAACGTCTTGCCGACGCCCCGGAAGATTCCTGTACACGCACCCTCCAGCGCCATGAAAAATTGGCACCCGGCCAGAATGCGCAGATAGGTTGCACCCATGTCCAGGATCTCAGGCGGTTCGCGAAGAAACAGGGAGAACAGGAATCGCCCGCCGAAAAGCAGGAGCAGCGTCACCAACGCCTCCCAGACCAGAAGGGAGGCCAGCGAGATGCGGTACCCTCGCCGGATGCGCGTCCACTTGCCGGCGCCGAAATTCTGACCCACGAATGAGGTCACTGCCGATGAAAACCCGCCGCCAATCAGCCACGACAGCGATTCAACCTGACTGCCCACGCGCTGCACGGCCACGGCGGTTTCGCCATATCCGTTTGAAACCATTCCGGTTACCACCATCGCCAGCGCCGTAAACGCGCCGCTCTCCAGAGCGATTGGGAGGCTCCAGCGCACAATCACGCGCATCCTTTTCCAGTCCATTTGCCCGATTATCTTGAAGTGCTCAAAGGGTCTATGAGGGTGGCGCTTGATGAACCATACGAACAGCGCACACACGACGCCCTGCGCGATCACCGTTGCGACCGCTGCGCCCATTACTCCCCAGTTCCATAATAGGATCATCACCGGATCCAGCACCATGTTGACCAGAAGACCCGCCGAATTCGCCCAGAAACTGAGCCGGGAGTTGCCCGCGCCGTTGAATGCGCCGGTGATCGCGGCGGACAGATAGGTGAGCGGTATGCCGAAACCCACGATGCGCAGATAAACGCAGGTGTTTTCAAACACATCCGGCTCATGCACTTGCATAAGGGAAACCAGCGGCTTGGCCAGTACGACCAGCACCAGCCCATACAATACCCCCAGGATCAGTGCGATCCGGGATGAATCCTGCGCATACCCTTGTGCGGCGATATGATCGCGGCGCCCCAGGCTTTGCGATGTTCCGATTTCCGAACCCATGCGGCCGATCAGCATCAGCGCCATACCCAGCCATAGGAACATGCCTGCCAGCCCGCTCGCCGCCACCGCCATCACGGATTCCCGCATGCGTCCAAGCCAGAACATGTCGGTCAGATTGTATGCCATCTGCATCAACTGTGTGCCCATGATCGGCACAGCCACGAGCAGCAGCTTTTTCAAAATCCCGCCCTGGGTCAAATCATAGGTTTTCGCAGTCATTGTTTCGCCGTGTCGCTCTCTGCGCATCTATAGCGCTGTATTTCACGCCGAAGGTGTATCCCGAAGGATCGCTTCGCTTCGGGGCTTTGTTCTGAACGAGAATTCTTTGGCTGGCCTTACAGGGAACTGTTGATCGACGCATACCCGCGGTATCAGGCGGTATCACGAAAGATGATCTGGATGTGATTCGATGGTTGTAACTTCCGGATCCAAATCCGGCGCGGGCGGTTCGGTGGGGATCAGGGATTCCATCAGCGTCAGCAGTTTATCGCGCCCGGTTCCATCCTCAGACGAGAAGGGCACGACCTCCCAAGGCTGCACCGCGAGCGCCCGGCAGATCGCTTGGATGTTCTTGCCTGCTGCCGCGCGGGAGAGTTTGTCCGCCTTGGTGGCGACCACGGTGAACGGGATGTCGTAACTGCGCAGGTACGTGACCATTGTCTGGTCGTCTGCGG
>CAZNPZ010000024.1:0-38285 GCA_964575255.1 uncultured Oscillospiraceae bacterium | reverse complement strand
GGTTCGCGTGGCAGGCGGGGCTTTGCACCGCGGGCATCATCGACCACGACTCGGTCGCCGGGGCGAAGGAATTCCTCGCCGCCTGCAAACTGGTGGGCATCGCGGGCACGGTCGGCGTCGAATGCCGCGTGACCTTCGCGGGGACAAAATTTGAGTCCGTCAAAATCAACAACCCCGACCAGCCGGGCGTCGCGTACATTACGCTGCAGGGCATCCCGCACGACAGGATCGACGAGGTGGACGCCTTCTTCGCGCCGCTTCGCCAAAAGCGTAATGACCGGAACCGGAAGATGGTTTCGGGGATCAACCGCCTGATGGCGCCCTATGATCTTGCGATCGACTTTGACCGAGACGTGCTCCCGCTGTCCCGCTTCCAGGAAGGCGGCGTCGTCACCGAGCGGCACATTTCCTGCGCGCTGGCCAGCAAAATGCTGGATCGGTTCGGCGCGGGCGCGCCGCTGGTCTCCTTCATCCGGGACGAGATGAAGCTGCCGCTGCCGATGAAAATTGAAACCTTCCTGACCCAGGCGGACAACCCCGACCGGATGTACGACCTGCTGGGCTGGATCAAGGCGGAGCTGATCTCAAAATTCTACGTCGACGCGACCGACGAATGCCCGACCATCGGCGAGGTGCTCGAATTGTCCGAGCGCGTGGGCGCGATCAGCGCGTATTCGTACCTGGGTGACGTGGGTGACTCCGTCACCGGCGACAAGCGCGCCCAGAAGTTTGAGGACGATTTCCTGCCGGAACTGATCGGCTTCGTGAAGGGCGCGGGCTTCCGCGCGCTCACCTACATGCCGTCCCGGAACACCCGCGCGCAGTTTGAGCGCATCCACGCGTTGGCGAAGGAACACGGTTTCTTTGAAGTCAGCGGCGAGGACATCAACTCCCCGCGCCAGTCGTTCGTGTGCAAAGCGCAGCGGGATGCCGCGTTCGACCACCTGTACGACGCCACATGGGCGATGATCGCCCACGAGAACCTTGCGGCCAGCGACCCCGCGAAGGGCTTCTTCGCGGCGGCTGCGGTTCAGAAATACCCGGACATCTCAGCGCGCACCCGCGCGTATGCCGCGATCGCGCTTGACGCCCACGCGAGGGGAGAATACTGATGCCGCACATCATCGGCGATAAGGTCATGCTCCGGGATTTTCGCACGGAGGACATCTCCGGCATGCGCTCCTGGTGCAACGACGCCTCCATTACCCGCTACCTCAGTTCCCGTTACACCGCGCCCATCCCGTGGGATCAGACCGAGGCGGAACTGAACCGCTTTTTAAGCGGCGACGCGGGCGGCTACAACATGGCGGTGGCCGAGAAGGGGAGCGGCAGGTATCTGGGGCAGGTCGCGCTGTTCATGATCGACAACCAGTCCCGCAAGGCGGAACTGGCCATCGTGCTGGCCCCGGACAGCCTGGAGAAGGGCTACGGCTCGGAGGCGCTGAGGCTGCTTCTCTCGTTCGGCTTCGATCAGGTCAACCTCAACCGCATCTGGCTGACCGTGAATGAAAACAACCACCGCGCGATCCATGTCTACGAAAAGGCCGGGTTCATCCGCGAGGGCGTCTACCGGCAGGATCGCTATATCGACGGGCATTACGAGGATACCCTCGTCATGGCCATCCTGCGGGAGGACTATTACCGTGTACGAGGGTAGGCTGGTGCGCCTGCGCGCGATGCGCGCGGAGGATGCGGAACAGTACGTCGTCTGGATGAACGACCCCGACACCGCCGACCGGCTGTTTGGCGGCGCGATGCCCATGACGCTGGAACAGGAGAAAGAGTGGATCGCCGCGAACGGCGGGCAGCGTGACGACCAGTGCAACTTCGCGGTGGAGACACTGGACGGGCAACTGATCGGATCCTGCGGCTACCACGGCCTCGACTGGAAGAACCGGAAGTGCATGGTGGGCTGGCAGATCGGAGATGCGGCCATGCGCGGCAAGGGCTACGGAAGCGACCTGATCGAGACGCTGCTCAAAATCTGTTTTGAAGTTTTGGGGATGCGAAAGGTGTCGCTGGAAGTCTGCGAATTCAACGAGGCATGGCGCCTCTACGAGCGGCTGGGTTTTACGCGGGAGGGAACCTTCCGCAAGGAGCGGTTCGTCCGCGGCAGGTGGTGGGACCAGTATCACTACGGCATGTTCAAGGCCGAGTGGGCCGCGCAGCGCGGCATCGAAATCGTGCGGGATGAGGGAGAATATGGATTGGATTGAACTGACGGTGCTCACAACCACCGAGGGATCGGACATCGTGTCCGCGCATTTGATCGAGGCGGGTTCCGCCGGGACGGTCATCGAGGACAGAAACGATATCAAGCTCAACCAGCGGCCGGAGGGCCGGTGGGACATCATCGACGAGGACGTGATCCTCAAAATGAGCGAGGATGTCAAGGTCACCGGCTACTACCCGGTGGACGAGCGCGTGCAGGGCGCGATTTCCGACGTGCGCGCGCGGCTCGCGGCGCTCAAAGCCATGGATCTGGGGATCGACTTTGGCAAACTTGAAGTATTGTCCAATCAGGTGGACGAGGAGGATTGGGCCGAGTACTGGAAGGCGTCGTTCAAGCCGTTCAAGATCAGTCAGTCGCTGGTCATCCGCCCAAGCTGGACGGAGTATACCGCGCAGCCGGGCGAAATGATCATCGAGCTTGACCCCGGCATGGCGTTCGGTACCGGCACCCACGAGACCACGGCGCTGTGCGTCGAGTGGCTGGAAGAACTGGTGAAACCCGGCATGAAGGTGCTGGACGTGGGCACCGGCACCGGCATCCTCGCGATCGCGGCGAAGCTCTTGGGCGCGGGCGACGTGCTGGCGACCGACATCGATCCGGTCGCGGTTCGGGTCGCGAAGCAGAATGTGAAAGTCAACGGCGCGGAAGCGGTCGTCCGGGTCGCGGAAGCCGACGTTTTACAGGGCATCGGTGAGACAGGCGATCTCGTGATCGCCAACATCATCACCGATCTGATTCTGATGGTCGCGCCCGCGGTGTTCCGGCATGTCAACGCGGGCGGCGCGTTCCTCTGCTCCGGCGTGACCGTGAACCGCGCGGACGAAGTGCGGGACGCATTGGCGGAGGCGGGATTTTCTGACATCAAGTGCCGCGAGAAGGGCGACTGGGTGGCGTTTGCCGCCGCGAAGCCGTGCGCCGCTTCCTGATCGATTCCATCGCGCCGGGCGAAGTCGTAACCCTGCCGGACGGCGAGGCGCAGCACGCCCGCCGGGTTCTTCGGCTGAAACCCGGCGACCGGGCGCAGCTTCTGAACGGGCAGGGCGAGGTGTACGACGGCGAACTACTTGAGGTGGGCGACCGCGTGACCGCGCGGGTGCTGACGCGGCTTGAAGGCGCGCCGCCGCCGGTCAAACTGACGCTCTACCAGGGGCTTCCGAAGTTTGACAAGCTGGAGTTCATCGCGCAGAAGGCGGCGGAACTGGGCGTGACGCGACTGGTGCCGGTGAAAATGGCGCGCTGCGTCGTGAAACTCACCGCCGAGGACGGCAGAAAGAAGCGCGATCGGCTGGACAAGATCGCCCGCGAGGCGATGAAGCAGTGCGGGCGGCTGGACTTCCTCGAAATCACGGAGCCCGTTTCGTTCCGGGACGCGGTGATTCAGTTCCGGCAGGAAGAACTGATGCTGATGCCCTGGGAGGAAGCGCGCGGCGAACGGCTTTCCGACGCGCACGCGCTCTGTCCCGGCGCGCGGAAGGTCGGCGTCCTGATCGGCCCGGAGGGCGGCATATCAAAGGACGAGGCGGATGCCGCCGTTCACGCGGGCGCTCGGGCGGTCACGCTGGGGCCAAGAATCCTTCGCGCCGAGACCGCCGCAGTCGCCGCGATGGCGGTAGCAATGCATTTGTGGGGAGATCTATGAAGTCGATCGCGTGCCTGACGCTGGGCTGCAAGGTCAACCAATACGACACCGAAGCCATGCGGGAAGCGTTTGAGCGGGCGGGGTATGAAAGCGTCCCGTTTGACGGCCCGGCGGATATATACCTCGTCAACACCTGCACCGTGACCGGCACAGGCGACCAGAAATCTTTGAAGCTGATCCGCCGCGTGCACCGCGAGCGCCCGGAAAGCGCGATCATCGTGTGCGGCTGCCTCGCGCAGCGGGACGCCGAGAAGGTGCGGCTGCCGGGCGTGAGGCTGATCCTCGGAACCCGCGATCGCGCGAAGGTCGTGGAACTTTACGAGCGTGCAATGGACGAACACGCGGTCGTCTCCGCCGTCGGTTCGGAGGGGGGCTGGACGTTCGAGCGGCTGACGGTCACGCGGCACGAGGGCCACACCCGCGCCGTGATGAAAATTCAGGAGGGCTGCGAAAACCGCTGCGCCTACTGCGTGATCCCGTCGGTTCGTGGGCCCGTCCGGTCGATGCCGCTTTCGGAAGTCGCCGCCGAAGCCCGCGCGCTGGTATTGGCTGGCTACAAAGAGCTGGTCGTGACCGGCATCCACCTGATGAGCTACGGGCGGGATCTGGGACTGACGCTTCTTGACGCGCTGCGTCAGATCCATGCGTCGGGCGCGGAGCGCATCCGGCTGGGTTCTCTCGAACCGGTGGGCGTCACGGACGAATTCGTCGCCGCGCTCGTTGAACTGCCGAGAATCTGCCCGCAGTTTCACCTGTCGATGCAGTCGGGGAGCGACAGCGTACTCCGCCGCATGCGCAGGCGCTACAATACGAAGCGGTACCTTGAGGCCGCTCGGCGGCTTCAAACCGCGTTTCCCGGCTGCGCGCTGACCACCGACGTGATCGCGGGTTTCCCCGGCGAGACGGACGCGGAGCACAAAGAGACGCTTGCGTTCATCAAAGAAGTCGGCTTCGCGCGCATCCACGTATTCCCCTATTCCATGAGAACCGGCACCGAGGCGGCGGCGCTGCCCGGCCAGGTGGCGGAAGCGGTCAAGAAAGCCCGTGCCGCCGAATTGATCGCGCTTGGCGACAAACTGGAGGCGGCGTTTGTACAATCGATGGTCGGAACGACCCAGACCGTGCTGTTCGAGGAGGAAGGGGATGCGGGCCTCGCCGAGGGCTACACCCGGAACTACGTTCGGGTGATCGCGCCGGGGACGCCGGGCGAAACTTGTGAAGTATTCCTCCAATCTGCGCATGGAACGACCGCCTATGGCAAACAGGGGTGTTAAATTTATGAACAACATGAAAACTTTGGGTGGGAAAGGGGTATATTCATGAGTAATTGCGTCTTCTGCCGCATCCTTTCCGGAGAAATTCCGTCCAACAGAGTGTATGAGGATGAACACGTGGTTGCGTTCCGCGACATCGAGCCGCAGGCGCCGGTGCACGTCCTGATCGTCCCGAAGAACCACATGCCGGACGTGATGGCGCTGGATGAGGAGACGAGCCTTCATCTCCTCGCCGCCGCGAAGAAAATCGCGGAAGCGGAGGGAATCGCCCAGACGGGGTTCCGCCTGGTCACCAACTGCGGGGAACACGGCGCGCAGTCGGTGAAGCATCTGCACTTTCACCTCCTCGGCGGCGCGCAATTGGGCGGGAAGATGGCGTAAATCCCGCAGATTGTGAAAATTGCGGTTTATCGGTTGACGGCTACAAGCGCCATGCGCTATAATAGGTTGTGTGGCGAACCCCATGCACCAATGGCTGACTTGTCAGCATCCATGAGGGGAGGGAAAACACGATGTCAGAGGTACGCGTTCACGACAATGAGTCTCTGGAGAGCGCGCTGCGCCGCTTTAAGCGCATGACCGCCCGATCCGGGATTCTGGCCGAAGCCAGGAAAAGAGAGCACTACGAAAAGCCCAGCGTTAAGCGCAAGAAGAAAGCGGAAGCCGCCCGCAAACGCAAATATTAAGCGCAGTCACGCGCCTTGCGGGCTCCCATACAGACATGTCTGGGAGCCCGGTTCATTCCTTCCATTTCTAATTGATTCCCCCATTCGGGAGTGACAATGCAATACGCGCTTCTTCCCTGGCCGTATCTCAACAGCCGATACGATACGTCTATCCGGCCGATGCTTATTTATGAGCTGTCGCGTTTATGCGTGTGTGCCGGATTGGATACGACTATCACCGAGCAACAATTCGGCGGGCTGGATTTTCTGTGTTTCACCGCGGAACCGCTGACGGACCGCGCGCTTTCCATACTGTCCGGCCATTCCCACCTCCGGCTTCTCTTTGAGGCGCGCCCGGACGGCTCGCTGATGCCGTTGATCTCTGCGCGGAAGCCCGCTGTGGGCGGAGATCTTTCGTCGATACTCAAATACAAGGGAAAGACCAGCGAACTGTTTACCAGAAGCCTGATGAGCCTCGCCGTGCTGGAGAGCGGTTTTTCCGGCGCGATGTATACGAAGCTTCAATTGTTTGACCCGATGTGCGGCCGGGGTACGGCGCTGTTCGAGGCGCTCAACCGGGGCTGGGACGCGGTGGGCTCAGACACCGACGCCTCGGATGTGGAACAGGGCTACGCCTTTTTGAAGCGTTACCTTGAGTACAACCGGTTCAAGCACGAGACGAAGGATTTTTCGATGACCGTGGGCAAGGGTCAGGTCAAACGGCGGCAGATTGCGCTGACGAGGCCAAACGAGAAAGCGGACGGCGCGCTCGCCGCCTCGTTCATCGCTTCCGATCTCGTGAGCGCCGCGGACGCCTTCAAGCCCGGCTCGTTCCACCTCATCGCTAGCGATCTGCCCTACGGCGTCCAGCACGGGCCGGACGGGGACAGGACGCTTGACGCACTCCTTCAGCGGTCGCTGAAGCCGCTGTTCCGGGTCCTGAAGCCGGGTGGATCGATCGCGCTGTCGTTCAACGCCTATACGTTAAAGCGCGCGCGGGTGGTGGAACTGCTCGCGGCCGCGGGCTTTACGCCCCGCGACGACGAAACCTGCCGAAATCTCGCCCATTGGGTGGAGCAGGCCGTGCTGCGCGATTTCGTCATCGCGGTGCGCCCGGTATAATAAAGCGCCTCGCGGCATATAATGACTTCGCATATCCGGCGTCCGCCGAACGAATTGTGTTTTGAAACCCGCTGAATCCCGCGTTTATTCCATGCCTGGCGGCGCGCCTTCCTTTACGGCGCGCGCGCGGATGCGCCGGTATGCCACGCCGGACGCGTAACGCGCAAGGTTTCTCTCCATTTTCAGGACGGAACATGCGGCGCATTTTGTTTCTCCGTTCGGCAGACCCCGATCTTTGAGAGGAGCTACCCATCTTGGATTACCGTACATTGCATTTAAAAACCGTACAGGAACTTCGCGCGCTGGCGAAGAACCACGGGCTGAAAATCCCCGCGGGGATCAACAAGGCACACCTCGTGGAGATGGTGCTGGACGCCGAGCGCGCGCAGCCGCCCAAGGTCGCTCCGCCGCCGCGAAGGTCTTATGCGCCGGAGGAGGTCGCGCCGCGCGAGCCGTCCATTGTGGAAGCGACCGCGATGGCCTCGGAACCGGTCGCGCTCCGGGAGCCTTCGCCCGCCCGGACGGCGGTCGAGGCGTTGAACCAGCCCGAAGCGCCCAAAGCCGTTCCGACGGCCGAGAAAGCGCCCGAAGCTCCGTCCGAGGCAAGCGTGCCAGAGACCCCGGCTCCGGTGAAACCCGCGCGCGGGAGGCCCGCGAAGTCCGCGGCAAAGCCCGCGCCTGTCGCCGCGGAGCGCGTTCTGGAGAAAGCGCCTTTGTCACCTGAAGTCCCGGCAATGCGCGCGCCGGAGCGGGAGACCAAACCCGCCCACACAAGATCCGCGGCTACAACGTCAGCCGCCGTTCCGGTCCCCGCGCCGGCAGCGCCAGCCGCAATTCCGGCGGAAGCGCCCGCGGCAACGTCAGCCGCCGTTCCGGTCCCCACGCCGGCAGCGACAGCCGCAATTCCGGCGGAAGCGCCCGCGCCTGTGGCGGCATCCGCGGCTTCGTCGGGAGCACCCGTGCCCATTCAACATGAACAGGAGCCCCGCAGGCGTCCCGGACGCCCGCCCAAGGCGAAACCCATAAACGCCGCTATACCCGCGGCGAACCCCGCGCAGGGAGCCGCGCCCCTCGCGCCGACCGAAGCGGCTCAGTCCGCCGCCGCCGAAACGCCTGATCTCGCCGCGCCGTCCGATGCAGTCGCCTCTGCTGCGGCTTCCCAATCCTTTGCAGCCGAAGTGCCGCTTGAAAGTTCACAGGAAATACCTGCCGAAGCCGCGCCCGAAGCGCCCACCCCGCCCGGGGAAGCGGCGCAGCCGGAAGCGGGCGAAAAGCGGGAATCCGCGGACGCCGCGCCGCATGAAGCCGCGCGCCCCTTCGAACACCGCTTCCATTCGGGCCTGCAGCCCCGCGTCGCGACGAGGATGCCGCTGACGGCCCAACCGCTTCAGCCGCGTCAGCCCTACGCGCCGCGCGGCAGGAGCTTTGACGCCGCCCCGCAGCAGCCCGCGCGCTACCCGCAGCAAAACCGGTACGACAACACCCGCCGCTACGACGCGCCGCAGCGGGACATCCCGCCCCGCCCCGCGCAGGACGCCGCCCCAGCGGCAAGGCCAGAAATGCCGCCGCGCCCGCGCCGCGAGAACACGTATAACCCCGAACTGGGCACCATCAACGCTGCCGTGCCGGAGATGATCGCCAGCGGCGAGTGCCGGGACGGCGAGGGCGTCCTCGAAATCCATCCGGACGGCTACGGCTTCCTGCGCGCCGAGAACTGCCTGCCCGGCCCCAACGACGTATACGTCTCCATCGCGCAGATCCGCCGCTTCAACCTCAGAACCGGCGACTTCGTAACGGGCAAGACGCGCCCGACCCGCGAGGGTGATCGCTACGGCGGCCTGATTTATATCAATTCCATCAACGGCATGCCGCCCGAACAGGCCGCCGCGCGCCGCCCGTTCGAGCAACTCGTGCCGATCTACCCGGAGGAACGGCTGCGCCTGGAGCGCGAGGGCGAGCGAAACGACCTGGCGCTGCGCGCCATCGACATCGTCGCGCCCATCGGCAAGGGTCAGCGCGGGCTGATCGTATCGCAGCCCAAGGCGGGCAAGACGATCCTGCTTAAAAAGATCGCGAACTCGATCACCAGGGGCTACCCGGACGTGCACCTGATGGTGCTTCTGATCGACGAGCGGCCTGAGGAAGTCACCGACATGCAGCGCTCCATCAAGGGCGAAGTGGTTTATTCCACCTTCGACGAGGTACCGGAGAACCACACCCGCGTGGCCGAAATGGTGCTGGAGCGCGCGCAGCGGCTGGTGGAAAGCGGCCGCGACGTGGTGATCCTGCTTGATTCCATCACCCGCCTCTCCCGCGCGTACAACCTGGTCATCCCGCCCACCGGGCGGACGCTGTCCGGCGGCCTCGATCCGGGTGCGCTGCACAAGCCCAAGCGGTTCTTCGGCGCGGCGCGCAACATCGAAAACGGCGGTTCGCTGACCATCATCGCCACCGCGCTGGTCGAAACCGGCAGCCGCATGGACGACATCATCTTCGAGGAGTTCAAGGGCACCGGCAACATGGAAATCCACCTCGACCGCGCGCTGTCCGAGAAGCGCATCTTCCCGGCCATCGACCTCAACAAGTCCGGCACCCGGCGCGAGGAACTCCTGATGGACAAGGAAGAGTTGGACGGCGCGTACACGATCCGAAGGCTTTTGTCCAACAACAACAATCAGGAGACCGCCGAGAACCTGATCGCCATGCTGGACAAGACGAGCAGCAACCGCGAGTTCTTCCAACGGCTCAAGGGCTGGATGGCGGTCTACGAGAAGGACGGCTACACGTACAGCGGGCGTTGACGCGGGCAACGGAATCTGCATTGAGAGCGTAAAATCTTATAAAAGTATTGCGCGGCCGGCTGGCTTATGCTATAATAATCTTTGCAATGTGCAGATTTGTCCCGCCAGCCGGGCTTGATCGAGAGGTGAAAACCATGAAGGAAAAGATCCATCCCAACTATACCAAGTCGATCGTCCGCTGCGTATGCGGCGAGACCTTTGAGACCGGTTCGGTGAAAAAGGAACTGCGCGTCGATATTTGCTCGAAGTGCCACCCGTTCTTCACCGGCAAGCAGAAGCTGATTGACAGCGGCGGACGCGTGGATCGCTTCAAGAAGCGCTACGGCATGTGAGACCTTTCAATACAGATCAGGCGCGCCTGGTCTGTATTTATTTCTGGCAAAGGAAATCCGCTTCGCGGCTTTCCTTTGCATTTGGAACGGTGCCGGTTCCCTGAGACGCCTGCGGGCGTTTCCGGGCGGAAACCGGATCGGGTATGCTTTCCCCGTCGGCCGGGCAAGCTCGGCCTTTGGGGGAAAACCAAATCCGCCGCGCAGGTCGCCGGATTTGATGGAATGCGGAAAGGGCTCACGCCCTCTTCACCCTCTCCCCAAGAGGACGTTCCGCAACGCTATAGCGCTCTTCTCCGGGGTGCAGGATCCAAAGCCCCTGCTTTCGTGAAAAGGCGTGAAGCGACTTTTCACGGATAAAGGCTGCCGAAGAGCGGCGTGTACGGTCGAAGGCTGCCACCGATTCATGTGCAGACCCGACCACAAGCCGAAGGCTTGAAGGGTCTGCGCCGTTCCCAATGCGACGAAAGACGCAACGCGGATTTCGCCGCACGCAAAGAAAATCTGCGAAGCAGAGTTTCTTTGCGTGGTTGTCATATTTTCGTGCTTTCGCAAAAGGGCTCGAGGCTATATAATGAAACAGAAGGATTCTACCCGGCGGGAGGCAACCATGTCTGATTTTTCAAAGCGCTTCCACGACTGGTTTTTCAACAAGCAGCCGGAGGGCTTCATCTCGGTTGGCGGACAGGCCGTCATGGAAGGCGTGATGATGCAGGGCCCCGGCCGCGTGGCGATCGCCGTGCGCAAGAGCGACGGACGCATCGTCTACAAGGTTCGCAAAATCACGCCGCTCAGCGAGAAGTACCCTTGGATGGCCTGGCCGCTGGTGCGCGGCGTGGTCAGCTTTGTAAACTCGCTGGTGGGTGGCATGAAGACGCTGACCGAGTCCGCCGACATGGCCGGGCTGGAAGCGGAGGAGCCGTCCAAGTTTGAGAAGAAGGTCGCCCAGATCTTGCGCGTCAAGCCCGACGACGTGATGATGGGCTTCGCGGTGGTGCTGGCGATCCTCCTGTCGGTGGGCCTCTTCTTCGCGCTGCCGACCTTCCTTGAGGCGCTGATCCGAAACGCGATCAACAATAAGACTTTGGTCAACCTGATCGGCGGCGTGATCCGGATGGCGATGTTCCTTCTGTACGTCTACCTGTGCTCCAAGCTCAAGGAGATCCGCAGGGTCTTCCAGTACCACGGCGCGGAGCACAAGTCAATCTACTGCTACGAGAGCGGCAAGGAGCTGACCGTCGAAAACGCGCGTCCGTTCACGACGCTGCACCCGCGCTGCGGCACCAGCTTCCTGGTGATCGTGATGGCGATTTCGATCCTGATCTTCCTGCTTCTCGGCAGCGACACCTCCAATCCGTTCATCCGGCTGGGGAGCCGGCTCCTCCTTCTGCCGCTGGTCGCGGGCGTGTCCTACGAAATTCTGAAGGGCCTCGCCTGGGCGGAGGACAATTGGCTGGTGCGCGCGCTCAAGTGGCCCGGCCTGATGGTGCAGAAGATCACCACCGCAGAACCCGACGACAGGATGCTGGAGGTTGCGCTGGTGTCGCTGAAGGCGTCGCTGGGCTACGAAAACCCGCTGGGCAACCTTGTGGGCGAGATTTACACAAAAGAAGACAAGGCCGCGCCTGCCGCCGCCCAGCAGGCGAAGGAAGAGGTCTGATCCCTCGATGCGCGCCCGTGACCTGATTGAAAGCGCCGCCGCGCGCCTAAACGCCTCCGGCAGCCCCGATCCCGAAGCCGACGCTTGGTGGCTTTTGTCGGATGCGCTCCGCGTTCCTCGCGGGGCGCTTCGCTTGCGCCTGAATGAGGAAGTCCCGGATGAAGCGCGTTCCGCTTTCGAGCGGGCGCTTTGTCGCAGGGAGTCCGGCGAGCCGCTGCAGTACGTCGAAGGCTTCGCGGTCTTCTACGGAAGGGAGTTCCTGGTCGACCCGCGCGTATTGATCCCGCGCGCGGACACCGAAACGCTGTGCGAGGCGGCGCTTGAGCGGATCAAACCCGGTATGCGCGTACTCGACCTGTGCACCGGCAGCGGCATTCTGGCGGTCACGCTGGCGCTTTCTGAGCCGCTGGCGTCTGTCACCGGCGCGGACGTGAGTAAAGACGCGCTCGCCGTCGCGCGGGAGAACGCGAACCGGCTGGGCGCTTCGGTAACCTGGGCGGAGGGCGATCTGTTCAACGCGGTTTCCGGCGCGTTTGACCTCGTCGTCTGCAACCCCCCCTACCTGACGGATGAGGACATGCGGCACTTGCAGCCGGAGGTCGCGCGGGAACCGTCGCTCGCGCTTTGGGGCGGCGCGGACGGCCTCGACTTCTGCCGCAGGATCGCTCGGGAACTGCCCGAACGCCTGAACCCCGGCGGCTCTATGCTGTTTGAGGTGGGCATGGGGCAGGCGGGCGCGGTCGCCGAAATGCTCAGACCCCTCGGAATGGTACGGATTTTTTGCGACTTGAGCGGCGCGGAGCGCGTCGTCGCACTGGAAAGGGTGTAACGCTTGGAGAACGAACGGGAGCGCATATTAAGAAGACTGGAGTCGGTGGAAGGGCGCTTTGAGGAGCTGTCCATCCGCATCACGCTGCCGGAGGTCATTCAGGACGCGCCATTGTTCCAGAAACTGATGCGCGAGCACAACGAGCTTTCGGAGCTCGCGGCGTTTGCGTCCGACTTCCGAAAGAAAGTCGAGGAGGCCGACGGCGCGCGCGCGATGCTTTCCGACCCCGACCTGCGCGCGATGGCCGAGGAGGAGTTGGAGGCGCTGGAGCCGGAGCTTACGAAGCTCACGCAGGAGGCGCGGCTTCGCCTGCTCCCGAAAGACCCTGACGATTACCGGAACGCCATCCTGGAAGTCCGCGCCGGCGCGGGCGGCGACGAGGCGGGTCTCTTCGGCGCGGAACTTCTGCGCATGTACACCCACTACGCCGAGTCCCACGGCTGGAAGGTGGAACTGACCGACGGCGGGCTGAACGAACTGGGCGGCCTCAAGGAAGCGGTCATCATGATTCAGGGTAAGAACGTGTTCAGCCGCCTGAAGTACGAAAGCGGCGTACACCGCGTACAGCGCGTGCCGGTGACCGAGTCGGGCGGGCGCATCCACACCTCCACCGCGACCGTCGCGGTCTTGCCGGAGGCGGAGGAGGTCGAGGTTTCGATCAACCCAAATGACCTTCGCATTGACACCTACCGCGCGTCCGGCGCGGGCGGCCAGCACGTCAACCGCACCGATTCCGCCGTGCGCATCACCCACCTGCCGACCGGCCTTGTGGTCACGTCGCAGGATCAGCGCTCGCAGGTTCAGAACAAGGAGCGCGCGATGCAGGTGCTGCGCGCGCGGCTCTATGAAATGCAGCGGGAGCAGGCGCTCTCCTCCTACGCCGGAGCGCGGCGCAGGCAGATCGGCACCGGCGACCGCTCCGAGCGCATCCGCACCTACAATTTCCCGCAGGGCCGCGTGACCGACCACCGGATCGGCCTGACGCTGTACCGAATCGACGACGTGATCAACGGCGATCTGGACGAGATCATCGACGCGCTGACCCTCGCCGAGCAGACGGAGCTTATGAAGGAGCAGGACGAATGACGACCGCCGTCTTGCCTTGTGATGGACCGTCCATAGAACGGGCGGCGGAACTGATCCGCGCGGGCGCGCTGGTGGCGTTTCCAACCGAGACGGTCTACGGTCTGGGCGCGAATGGGCTTAACAGCGAGGCCGTGCTTCGCATCTTTGAAGCCAAGGGGCGGCCCGCGGACAACCCGCTGATCCTGCACGTGACGGCGCTGCATCAGGTGCTGCCGCTGATCTCCGGCCCGCTGCCGGACGCGGCGCGGGTGCTCGCGGACGCGTTCTGGCCGGGGCCGATGACAATGGTTTTACAAAAAAGCGCGCTGGTGCCGGACGCGGTCAGCGCAGGGCTTGATACCGTGGCGGTGCGCGTGCCGTCCCACCCTGCTGCGCGGGCATTGATTGACGCCTCAGGCGTCCCGATCGCCGCGCCCAGCGCCAACCGCTCCGGGCGTCCCAGCCCGACGACGGCGGCGCATGTGCTGGAGGATATGGACGGGGTAATCCCGATCGTTCTGGACGGCGGGCCGTGCGCGGTGGGGCTGGAATCGACCGTGGTGGACATGACCGGTGACGTGCCGCGCGTGCTCCGCCCCGGCGGCGTGACGCCGGAGATGATTGTGTCCGCGCTTGGGCGCGTGCGGGTGGATGAGAGCGCGCTCAGGCCGCTTCAAGAAAATGAACCCGCGCGATCCCCCGGCATGAAGTACAAACACTACGCGCCCGCAGGACATCTGACCATCGTCCGCGGCGCGCGGGAAAAAGTCTTGCGCGAGATCATCGCGCGCTACGACGCTGCTTCTGTTTCCGGCGAAAAGTGCTGCATCCTCGCCGCATCGAAAGCGCCCTATGGCGGGCGGAACGTGCGGGAACTGGGCGAGACGCCGGAGGCGGTCGCGCACAACCTGTTCGCGGCGCTCCGGCAAATGGACGCAGAAGGCGTACGGGTGATGTTCGCCGAGGCGGTGGCGGCGGACGGGCTGGGCCTCGCGGTCATGAACCGCATGGGGCGGGCGGCGGCGTTTGACATCGTGGAGGTGTGAGAAAATGCGCGTTCTCGTCGTCTGCGCGGGCAACACCTGCCGAAGCCCGATGGCTGAGGCGCTTTTACAGCGGGCGCTGAAGACGCGGGGCAGAGAAGACATTTTCATCGAATCGGCGGGCCTCGCCGCGACGCGAGGTGAACCGGCCAGCTGGAACGCGTGCCTCGCGATGAAGGAACTGGGGATACAACTGAACCTGCACCGGGCCAGGCCGCTGTTTGACGCGGAGCTTTCCGGCGCGCTGATCCTGACCATGACCAAAGCCCAGGCGGAATACGTCAAAAAGGTCAGCCCGGACAGCCGCGTCGACACGCTGCGCGGCTACGCGGGGCTTGGCGGCGACATCGAAGACCCTTTCGGCGGGCCGCTCGAAGTTTACATCAAAACCGCGCTTTTGATCGCGGAGGCGGCGGAAGCCGCCGCAAACAGGCTCATTACGGAGGAACAAACATGACGTACAAAACAAAAGGCACCTGCTCTCGCACGATCGAGTTTGAGGTGGATGGAGATACGCTGAAAGATGTCCGGTTCGTCGGCGGGTGCGACGGGAACCTCACAGGCATTTCCACGCTGGTCAAGGGCATGAAAATCTCGGACGTGATCGAAAAACTCAAAGGCATTGATTGCGACGGAAGGGGCACCTCCTGCCCGGATCAGCTCGCCAAGGCGCTCATCGCCGCGGCGGAGGGGAAGCTGAAATAGCCCAATACTCGCTCGCATCCATACTCTTTCGATATCCTGCGCGCCGGCTGCCCAGGGAAGGTCTGTAGGTAATTATTTCCTTAACCATTGATCCGGCGTTCCGAACACGGCATAAAACCATTGATGCGTTTGATTCGCAGCCATTGTATTGTTTTTCTCAGACAATTCGGGAATTCCTTCGGGGGTTCCCGACTATTTTTTTGGAGGAACGGCTTACCAGATGAATCCGTCAAAAGATTGGCAACCGGAAGGAGGGAATACGTATGAAACGGATACTGGCGCTCGTACTTTCTTTTACCCTGATGCTGGGCGGCGCGGCATTTTCGGAGAGCGTCTTAAACTCCGACGCTTCCCCCGCCGCGCGGATGGCGGCGCGGTGGTCAAGTGGGCTATCGGCCATTGTCGCCGAAACGGGCGATACGCTGTATTTCGTGACCAAAGAAGCGGACGCGGCGGGCATCACCCACCACGCGCTTCGGTCGCTTACCAATGATACGGAGCGCGCGATCAGCGCGATTCATTCCACGGCGGTTTACGTGGAAAGTGATCAGGCGGTCTATTTTCTAAGCAGCACGAATTCCCGGCTATTGATGGCGCTCGACACATGGACGGGGGCTGTCCGCCAGGCGGCGGAACTGGATTTCGAGAACGCCTCTCTGACGGCAACCCCGATGGGCCTCATGGTGGGCGGCCTGATCGACCGCGGCGTGTACGCGAACCAGTTGTTCGACCCCGAAACCGGGACGCTCGCGCCGTCGGACATCGACCCGACCGGGGTCTACCGCGGCTTTCAGACGTTCGAGACGCTTTGGACGGTTTCAGGCGGCCTTGCGCTCAGGCCGCTGGGTAGCGACGCTTGGCAGAGCGTGTATCCGGGGCCTGTCTCTGGACAGGCGGAGCTTGACGGCATGCTGTACTACCTGGTGCGGCGGGAACGCCCGATGCCAGCGATGGACATCCACCGGTTTGACCCGGCGACCGGGCTGACGGGAGACGCGCAGACGGTGGAAGGACAGTTTACCGGGCAGGTGATCGCGCATTCCGAGCGGCTCGTTCTGTGCGGTCCGGGAGGCGTCACCGCGGTTGATCCAGCAACGGGCGCGCTGGAAACGCTATACCAGGCGGAAACCGCGCTGGCCGAACCCAATATTCTGGCGTTCGGCGGAGAACTCTTTCTCTTCGCGAAGCCGGACGCGGAATCGGGCGCGGCGCTCGTCGCCGCGCTGAAGGCGCCCGCGGCCACGCCACAGCCGACGCCGACGCCCGCGCCGCAGCGCAAACTCGCGCGCGGCATGCGTGGCGACGACGTGAAGAAACTGCAGGCGCGGCTGACCGAACTGGGCTACCCCGCGGGCCGCGCGGACGGCGTGTATGGCTCGGCGACGTATAACGCCGTACGCTACTTCCAGAACGCGCTGGGCGAGACGGAAACCGGCTCGGCTTCGGTTGAATTGCAGAACGCGCTCTACGATCCGGACGCGCCGGAATACGTGGCGTTCGTGCCGCTCGCTGCTGGCGACGAGGGCATCCGCGTCTCTCAACTGCAACTCAGGCTGCGGGAACTCGGCTATACCGCCGCAAAGGCGGATGGCCACTACGGAAGCCGCACCTCGGAGGCCGTGAGGCTGTTTCAGAGGGAGGCGGGCATCCGGGAGACCACAGACGCGCCCGCCGCGACGCTTCGCGCGCTGTTTGAATCGGACGCGCCGGAATGCAGCGTCTATATCACGCTGAAAAAGGGCGACACCGGCGAGCAGGTCATGGCGCTGAAGGCACGGCTGAACGCGCTGGGCTACTACGCGGGCGCGTCCTCCGGCGAATTTAACGACCGAGTGGCCAACGCTGTTCGCCTGTTTCAGGCGGCGGTTGGATTCAAGCAGGACGGCGTCGCCAGCCAGAAGCTGCAGCAGCGGCTGTATTCGGGAAAAGCGCCCCGCTGCGACCAATATATTGAACTCGCCTACGGCGACAACGGCCCGCGCGTGAAGGAGCTTCAGACCCAATTGAAGGCGCTCGGCTATTTTGACGGTTCCATCGGCGGCAATTTTTCGACCAAGACCCAGGCCGCCGTCAAGGCGTTCCAGAAAGTGCTGGGCGTGAAGCAGACCGGCGTCGCGAGCGCTTCGCTTCAGGAGGCGCTGTTCGCGTTTGACGCGCCGACACCCACCCCGAAGCCGACGCCCATGCCTAAGCCGACGCCGACCGTGAAGCCGACGCCTGCCCCGACACCCACGCCAAAGCCCACGCGCCCGCCCAAACCGACCCGCAAACCCAAACCGACGCCCACGCCGGAGCCGACGGCGGAACCTACGTCCGAACCGACGTCTGTGCCTACGGAGGAACCGACACCGGAGCCGACGCCGGAACCGACGCCGGAGCCGACGCCGGAACCCACGCCGGAACCCACGCAGGAGCCGACACCTAAACCCACGCCGGACATCGTTCCGGACGGGCAGGTAGTGGACAACGCTGCGGTCGACATGCTGGTGACGGTGCTGAACAATCAGGATCCTGCGCCCAAAGTCCCCTATAACCGCGAAACCGCCGTCTTGCGGCTGCAGCAGCGGCTGACCGACATGGGGTACTTCGACCTGGCGGAAGGCGATCCCAGCGCGGTCTATGACCAGCCTACCTTCGACGCGGTTACGAAGCTGCAAGAGGATCTGGGCGTAACGCCGGAAGCATACGGCCTGTTTGATCAGGCGACCCTGGACGCGGTCTTGGCGCAAGTTGACGGCTGGCATAACCCCGGAGACCCCATTCACCGAGGCTAAAGAGGCAAATTCGCCTCCGCCATATTGAACGGCGGAGGCGAATTTTTTGGATGGTATGTCGGCGATGCAACGCTACGATCGGCGTGTCGTAAACCGGTTGTCTTAAAGAAATTCTACCGCTGCGAAAGCTGCGCCATGAACGAAGCGATGCGCGCCATGCCCGCTTTGATCTTCTCCTGCGAAGTGGCATAGCTGAGGCGTACATGATTGGGCGCGCCAAACGCGGTGCCCGGCACCACGGCGACCTTGACGGCGTCGAGAAGCTGCGCGGCGAAGTCGTCGGCGGTCAGAATCGGCGCGCCGCCGGGCAGGCGTTTTCCAAACGCGCTGGAGACGTTCATCATCGTGTAGAACGCGCCCTTGGGGAGCCTGGCGGACAGGCCATCGATTCCCGCGATCAACTGATCCATCAGCACCCTGCGCGCGTCGAACTCTTTGGCCATCGCGGCGATGATCTCGTCGCCGGACTGAAGTGCAACCATCGCCGCGTACTGGGTGACGGAGCTACAATTGCTGGCCGCGTGGCTCTGGTGCGCGCCCATCGCGGCGATCAGCTTTTTCGGGCCAGCCGCGTACCCGATGCGCCAGCCGGTCATCGCGTAGGCTTTGGAGTGGCCGTTGATGACGATCGTCTGCGCCTTGATTTCCGGTGACAGCGACGCGATGGACACATGCTCGCCCTCGTAGATCAGCTTCTCATAGATCTCGTCGGCGATCACGTAAAAGCCCTTCTCAACCGCCAGCTTCGCGATGCCCTGAAGCATCTCGCGCGGCCACACGCAGCCGTTGGGGTTGTTGGGGGAGTTTAAGATCAGCGCCTTGGTGCGTTCGGTCACGTAGGGCGCGAGCTGATCCGCGCTCACCAGAAAGTCGTCCTCTTCAATTCCGGGCACCATAACCGGCACGCCGTCGTTCATCCGGATCATCTCCGGGTAGCTGACCCAGCAGGGGGCGGGCAGCAGCACCTCGTCGCCGGGGTTCACAACCGCGGCCAGCGCGCCAAACAGCGCGTGCTTCGCGCCGTTGGTGACGATGATCTCACTGGGGTCGTAGGCGAGGCCGTTGTCTTTGAGCAGTTTCTTCGCGATCGCCTCGCGCAGTTTGACCGTGCCGGGCACGGGCGTGTACCGGGTCATGCCGTGATCCAGCGCGTACTTCGCGGCGTCTCGGATGTATTCGGGCGTATCAAAGTCAGGCTCGCCCGCGGCGAAGCCGATCACGTCTTCACCGGCGGCGATCAGCGCCTTGGCGCGCGCGTCGATGCCCAGCGTCACGGATGGGGCGATGTTCAGGCAGCGCGCGGACAGCGTCAGGGGCATGTAAAATACCTTCTTTCCACTCATTTGGCAGTCTTGCAGCACTGATTATGCAGTGCAACATACTCTATTCCACGAAAAACCCGCGGATTCCTGCCTGAATCCCGCGGGTTGTACTTATAAATGAATTTTAACAGAAGGAAATCCTTCAATTTTATCTGCGTGTGGCGCGCCGGGAACCACTTGGGCGCACCTGCTGTGTCTGGATGCCACGCCTGTCGCGCTGAAGTCCGCGCACCATTACAGAATGTCCTGTTCCGTCGCGCCCTCCGCGCCCGGCACAAGCCCGGCGGCGGCTTCCTCCATCTCCGCCATCGCCACCGGTTCCGCAGCCGAATGGATGCCGGTTCGGTTCTCGCGCCAGCGGCCCGAAAGCACGAACCAGAGGCCCAGGAAGCTGGAACCCAGCGTCGCGATTGGCGCGCCCATGCCGACGCCGGCCAGACCCATCACGCCGGAGAGCAGCCACGCCGCCGGAATTCGGAGGATGATCGACGAGAGCAGCGCCAAAACCAGTGAGAACATCGTGTGGCCTGACGCGATCACGAGGCCGCTAAATGAGAACACGAACGGCACCAGCAGGTAGTCGAAGCTGAACGCACGCAGGTAGGCGACGCCGTCCGCGATGACCTTCGGGTCAGGGCTGAACAATGAAATCAGCTGCGCCGGGAACAACTGTACGATGGCGAACACCGTCGCGCCCAGCACGAACGAGAACAGGATGCCCTTTTTCAGCGATTCCAGCGCGCGGTCGTAGCGGCTCGCACCGATGTTCTGCGCGGAGAACGCCGAGATCGACTGCTGGATCGCCAGCACCGGCAGGATCGCGAAGCTGTTGAGCTTGCCGACCACGCCGCCCGCCGCCGAAGCGGTGTCGCCGAAGCCGTTGGTCAGCGCGGTCAGCGTCAGAAACGACACACTGACCACGAGGGACTGCAGCGAGCTGGGCAGGCCGATTTTAAAAATCAGGCGGAATTTTTCCGGGTGGATCGCAAAAGATCGCCACTTGAAGTCGAACAGGAACTTGTTGCGCGCGAGGTAGCCAGCCGCCAGCAGCACGCTGACGCCCTGGGCGATGATTGTCGCCCACGCCGCGCCCGCGGCGCCCATGCCCAGACCCTTCACAAACCAGATGTCCAGCACGATGTTGATCCCGCAGGCGATGCCCACGAAAATCAGCGGGTGCTTGGCGTCGCCCAGACCACGCTGCACAGCAGCCACCGCGTTGTAACCGAAGATGAACAGGTTGCCCAGCATGCAGATTTTGAGGTACGCCCTCGCCTCGTCCATGACGGTGTCCGGCGTCTGGATCAGGCGGAGGATTGGGTCGGTGAACGCGATGATCCCAATTGTGAACGCGACCGCGAGCAGCCCCAGCACGGTAAACAGCGTGCCGATGGTGGCGGATACGTCCTTTTCGCGCTTTGCGCCGTAGTATTGCCCGACCAGGATCGTGCCGCCCACCGTCAGCCCCGCCACGATCATGACCACGACGTTGGTGATCTGCCCGCCGTTTGCGACGCCCGCCTGCGCCTGCACCGTTGAGAAGTTGCCCACGACCAGCATGTCGGTCACGTTGTAGAGCGCCTGTAAAAAGTTGGAAAAAAGAAACGGCGCGCCGAAACGGATCAGATGGCGCAGCACGTTTCCTTTCGTGAAATCCCTGTGTAAGGAAGCCAAATACAACACCTCAGAATCTAACTCGTAAAATGCGTGAAAAAGGCTACTCTTCGGTCATTTGTCCGGGGGCCGCGCTCAGGCGCGACCCCCGTCCGATTCAAGTGTTCTTCACTTTCTGCCAACTGTCTTTCAAGGGGACGACCCGGTTGTAGACCGGCCTTTCGGGGGTGGAGTCGGTATCCTTCGCGAAGTAACCCATCCGGAGGAACTGGAATCTGGCGCCCTCCGCCGCCTCCGCGATGGTCTTTTCGCACAGCGCTTTCTCCATTACGGTCAGGCTGCCCGGGTTGAGGCGGCTCATGAAGTCCTTGGCGGGCTTTTCGACCTCCGCGCCGTCCTCGTCCAGCTCGATTTCTTCATCCGGCGCGTCGTCCAGAAGGATCGGCTCGTAGAGTCTCGCCTCAAACGGCACCGCATCCAGGTCGCTCAGCCAGTGCAGCGTGGCCTTGACCTTGCGGTTCGCACCCTCGCTGCCGGATTTGGAAGTCAGATCCACCGAGCACAGGAGGCGTTTGACCTCGCCGGATTCGTCCTTTTCCACGCCGTCGCACTTGACGATGTACGCGCCCTTCAGCCGCGCCTCGCGGCCGGGGGCGAGCCGGAAGAATTTGGGCGGCGGATTCTCCAAAAAGTCTTCTCGCTCGATGAAGAGCTTCCCGGTGAAGCGCACCGTGCGGGAGCCCATCTCCGGGTGGTCGGGGTGGTTCTCCATGGTCAGTTCCTCAACCATGCCCTCCGGCCAGTTGGTGAGGATCACTTCGACGGGGTCAAGTACCGCCATCGCGCGCGGCGCGCTTTCGCCCAGCGCTTCGCGGACGCAGTGTTCGAGCAGCGCGCCTTCCACCGTGGAATCCGCTTTGGCGACGCCGACGCGGGACAGGAAATCCTGAATCGCCTCCGGCGGGTAGCCTCGCCTGCGCATCGCGGCGAGGGTGGGCATACGCGGGTCGTCCCAGCCGGACACGCGCCCCTCCTCCACCAGGCGGCGGAGGTACCGCTTCGACATGATCGTCCGGGTCAGGTTGAGGCGCGCGAACTCGATCTGGCGCGGCGGATGGGCAAAACCGGCCTCGCGCACGACCCAGTCGTACAACGGGCGGTGAATTTCGTACTCCAGCGAGCACAGCGAGTGGGTCACGCCCTCCAGCGCGTCCTGCAGCGGGTGCTGGAAGTCGTACATCGGGTAGATGCACCACGCGTCTCCGGTTCGGTGGTGGTGGTGGCGCAGGATCCGGTAGAGCGTCGGGTCGCGCATCAGGACGTTGGGCGACGCCATGTCGATCTTGGCGCGCAAGACCCTGGCGCCATCCGGGAACGCCCCGTCCTTCATCCTCTGGAAGAGGTCGAGGTTTTCCTCCACCGAGCGGTTGCGGTATGGGCTGTCGGTGCCGGGCTTTGTGAGCGTGCCGCGATTTGCCCGCATTTCCTCCGGTGTCTGGTCGTCCACGTAGGCGACGCCCTTTTTGATCAGGCCGCACGCGATTTCATAGAGCTTTCCAAAGAAGTCGCTGGCGAAGAACAGGTTGTCCCACTGGTAGCCCAGCCACTTGATGTCCTTTTCGATGTTTTCAACGAACACCGCGTCTTCCTTGGTGGGGTTGGTATCGTCAAACCGGAGGTTGCAGGTACCGCCGTACTTTCTGGCGATGCCGAAGTCGATGCACAGCGCCTTCGCGTGGCCGATGTGCAGAAAGCCGTTGGGTTCCGGCGGAAAGCGGGTCTTGACGTGGTCGTAGCGGCCCGATGCCAGATCCTGCTCGATGAATTCCTCGATGAAATTGGAGGCGCCGCGCGTTTCGGACACGTTCGATCCCCTCGATTTCGCTAAGATTATGATATTATAGCACGGCGCGGCAAAAATCAACAGGTTTATGAGGTAAAAAATCAGGGCTTATACAATGAACAAAGTTCCTGCGTAAGCCGTTGGTTTTCAGCTTCGGCGGCCTTTTGCCATTCCCCATGTGTTTGGGAACAATCCATTTCTTGTGCTGCCGCCCAACGGATTTTCTAGCGCGCCGCCCACAGCTCCGGCCGCTGCGACCGGGGCTGATTGCCGTTCACATCGGTAAACCCGTATTGTCCCGCGACTTCGGCGGTGATCTTGACGCTGCCGGATTCCTTGATCGCGTCCGGGTCCAGCGCGAGCGCCGCGACACAGCGCCCGGTGAAGCGCGGGGTCTCCATCGCGGCAAGGTCGACCGACGGGTCGAACCGCGCCCAGGCCACCATGCCCTCGGTGCTGGCCGTGCCGGGGTACAGCGAGAACACCGGGATGCCGTGGGGTTTCAGTTCCCGCGCGGTGTCCTCAGACAGCCGGTCGACGCCTGCCTTGCATACGCCGTAGGCGACGTTGTTAAAGTAATGCCTGCCGCCGTAGTAGGAGATGTTGACGATCAGCCCGCTTTTTTGGGGAACCATACACCGCGCCGCCAGCCTGCTGGCGACGTAATTGGAGCGCAGGCCAACGCTGAAGTTGTCGTCCCAGAGTGACACCGGCTGCTCCCAGAACGGCGTGTTGAAGAAGTAGGGTTGCATCGCGTGGACGCCGCCGCCCCAGGCGCTGTTCACCAGAATGTCCACCCTTCCCTGCTCGTCCATGACCCGCTCGAAGAGTTTCTCCACTTCATTGTCGTTTGCGTGATCTAAGCGGTGCGCGATGCCCACGCCGCCCAGCGCCGTGACCTCCGAAGCCGTCCGCAGAATGCCGGTTTCCTTTAGAAAGTCGGGCAGCGCGCCACCGTCCTCGGTGCGGCCGGTGACGTAGACCGTCGCGCCGTATTCTCCCAGCCCCAGCGCGGCCCCGCGGCCGATGCCCCTGCTACCCCCGGTCACGATGGCGACTTTACCATGAAGATCCATAAACAATCCCTCCCGCGCGGGCTTTCCCCCGCCAACGGAAGGGTATCATTTTGGACTTTCAGCCGCATGATCTTTCTTGCGGACTATTTGGGTTCTTTCACCGGCACCAGAATCTGAACTTCGTGCGTGAACGGGTATTCCGACCCGAAGATGTTCAGCATACCGATCCCGTTTGGCCTAAGCTCAATCTCCCGTACCATCACCCAGCGGTACAGGTCGTCCACGAAGCTCTCCCGGATCTCGTACATGTCGCCAGTGTAGAGAAATTTCTCATACCAGCCGCCGGGAATCAAACGGGCGGTGAAGCCCGGCGCGGGGGCGTCCGTCTCCATGCCGCAAAAGACATTGTATGACCCGTCGTCCCTGCCGTTACAGGAAACCACCGTATAAAACCGATCCTGCCTGAACGCCGGATGCGCCCGCGCCCGGTCAAGAAAATCGCCCGAAGCGGTTTCCATGTTGCGCCGGAAATCGGGAACGCCCGTATTCACTGAAAACTCTACGCCCGCAAGTTCAAAGGCGTCCAGCCGCACGCCCTCGCCCTTCAGCGCCATCGTCCCCTGATAGTTCACGATGTCCCGCTCGACGACCGTGGCTTTCGGAACCGGCGGTACGTCCGTCACGCCCTTTCGGAACGCGTCCGGGGACACGCCGAACTGCCTTTTGAAGGCGCGGCTGAACACCTCCGGGTACTGAAACCCGAAGTCGTAGGCGATGTCGATCACCTTTTCGTCCGTTTCACGGAGCGGCGTCAGCGCCTCGGACAGCTTGCGCCCCAGGATGTACTGCTTGAGCGTCCGCCCGGTGACGGTTTTAAACATCCGGTCAAAGTGGAATGCGGACACGCTGAAGCGGCCGGAAACCGCCTCAAGCGACAGTTCCTCCCGGATGTTTGCTTCAATGTATGAGACGGTGTCGGTGATCAGGCGGACGTAGGTATTCATGGAATGTGCTCCGTCAATCCCGAACGGGGCGCGCCGAATATGGCGCGCCCCGTTTTGAGACTTGTGATTTCTATGGCTTCAGGACGACTTTGATCGCCTCGCCGCCCTCGGCCACTTTGAACGCTTCGGCCCACTGATCCAGCGGGAACACATGGCTGACGACGCCCTTCGTGGGCAGCTTCTTTTCGGTGATGCCCTCGATGGTGGAGGGGTAGCAGTAGGGGCTGAGCTGCGAGCCGTAGATCACGATCTCCTTCGTATCGCCGATGATCGACCAGTCCACCGTCGCGGGCGCGCTGAACACCGAGAACTCAACGAACCGGCCGCCCTTGCAGATCATCTCCAGCCCCTGCCCGACGGAGCTGGGATGCCCGGTCACTTCGATGTACACGTCGCAGCCGTAGCCGTCCGTCTGGTCCAGGACCATCTGGATCGCGTTTTGCTTTCCGGGGTTGATGACCTCGTCCGCGCCGAATTCCTTCGCCTTGGCGAGCCGCTTGTCATTCATGTCGAGAACGATCAGCTTCTTGGGGTTTCTTTGCTTGATCGCGCCGACCATGCCCAGCCCCAGCGTGCCCGCGCCGGACAAGACCACCACGTCGTCGCAGGTGATGCGCCCCTGCCTTACGCCGCGCAGCGAGCAGGCGTAGGGCTCAATCAGCACAGCCTCCTCCATGGGGATGTCTTTTGAGATCTTGTAGTTGAGCGCGTTCTTCGGGAGCAGCACGTACTCGGCCATGCCGCCGTTCAGATAGTATTTGAAGCCGTACACGTTGTGCGGCGCGCACAGCCAGTACTTGCCTTCCTTGCAGTAGCGGCACTTGCCGCAGGGAACGATCTGCTCGGTCACCAGCCGATCGCCGATCTTAAAACCGCCCTCGACGCCCTCGCCCATCGCGACCACTTCGCCCAGGAACTCGTGGCCGGGGGTGAACGGCGGCTCACAGAAACCAGGCATGCCGTCCCCACCCCAGAAGCGCGCCGCGTTGTGCGTCGCCTTCACGTCGCCCGCGCAGATGCCGCAGGCCTCCACCTTCAGAAGTATCTCCCCGAAACCGGGTACGGGAACCGGAACCTCGTCCAGGGAATACTGCCCCTGCGCGTGCGCCACCAGCGCCTTCATCGTCTTTGGAATCGCCATGTTTCTCGCTCCTTCCGCTTTACCTGTATATTTCAATGAGTTCGCCTCATTGGGATACCATCAATCATTTTCCGCAATCTTCGGGAGGGGTTCGCCCTCCTTTGCGCTTCTCCGGTACTGGCCCGGAGACGCACCGTAGCGCGCGCGGAACACCTGGTTCAGCCGCCCTGCGTTGGAAAAGCCGGACGAGACCGCCACCTTTTCCAGGGATAGATCCGTCGCCCGGAGCAGCTTCTCCGCCCGGTCAGCGCGCAGACGGTTCAGCGCCTCCTTTGGGGACAGCCCCGCCACGCGCTGGAACACGCGGAACAGCTGCGAGCGGCTGAGGCCTACAAATTTTGCGACGTCGGTCACCCGCACGTCCCGCTGGTAGTTGCCCTCCAGATACCACATCGCCCTCTTGCAGTATCTCGTATCCGGCTCCAGGTTGACGCTGGGGCGGCCCTGGCCGATCCACGCGAGCAGTTGGTAGAGGATGCCCAGCATCATCGCGTCGCCCAGCCGCATGTCGGACGCCGCGCGCATCATGCGCCGGATCTCCTGAAAAGGGTCGGCTTCCGTGTCCAGCGTGAACACCGGGTCGTCCCGCGTCAGCCCGATCGTCTCGGTCAGGATTGCCGCGCTGCGCCCCGCGTAGCCAAACCAGCCGTACACCCACGGTTCGTCGTCGTCCGCGCGGTAGGTCGTCTCCTGGCCGGGGAAGATGATGAAGCCCTGCTTCGCGCCGATTTGGTGTGTTCGGCCGTCCGCGTAGAACACGCCGCGGCCCGACGCGACGTAGTGGATCAGGAAGTGGTCGCGAACGGCGGGGCCGTACTGATGGCCGCGCGCGCACGATTCGCTCCCGCACTGACGGACGACGAGTTCCCTGTCGGCGGAGTCATCGCTCCAGTAGATTTCCATGCCGATTACTCCACATGCAACATTCTGACTCTATTATGCAACAAAATGATCTATCCGTCAAGAAAATGGGCTGATATAATCAATGTAAATTCAGAAATACGGGATTTATGAAGCGCACAAAAAAGCGCGGGGCAACCCGTCTACATTAAACACCCAATCGGGATGACGGAATTATGGAATGCGCTGCGCCGCCCAATAACAACCGGTCATCAGGCATCGGTTAATACCAGGATGCAACTGACCGGCGCGCAAAAAGACAATAACCGCTGAGATCGCTTATGGTGGTTCAAGGAAAAAATGAAGCGCCGGTCGGGTTCGCTCGGCGCGAATAAGCGCGGAACCAAACGGTTCCATCGGTTTGACGTGCCCACGCGCAAACCGAAATGACGGGGGAAAACAAATGCGCAGGCTGACTGGGTTCGTCATTACGGCGGGCCATCTGGACATCGAGTGGTACCAGCCGCTTCGGAGCTACCGCTTCTGGACGGTGCAGGCGCTGGAAGACGTAAAAGCGGCTGCCGCGCGCGACGATTTCAAGTGTTACGTGCTGGACGGGCAGGTCTTCCCGCTCCTCGAATACCTGGATGTCGCGCCGGAGGACGAGGAAGAGATGCGCCGCCTGATCGCATCCGGCAAGCTCTCGATCGGCCCGTTCTACACCCAGTTTGACGAGTGGTTGCCCAGCGCCGAGAACATGATCCGAAACTGCCTCTTCGGGCGGCGCGAGGCGAAGCGGTTCGGCGGCCTGATGCGCGCCGGGTATCTGCCGGACAACTTCGGCCACCCGCCGCAGCTGCCGCAGATCCTGAACGGCTTTGGGATCGACAGCCTCCTGTTCATGCGCGGCATGCCGGAGGTCGCGGGCGGACACCCGGACGAGTTTTTGTACGAGGGCCTCGACGGCTCCCGCGTTCTGGCCAGCCACTTCCGCGAGAGCTATTCCGGCGCGTTCGACATTTTCAACAAACCCATCGACCCGATCCAGCCGCGCGAGACGCCCTATTATCCGGATTATCTGTCCTTCGAGTACCACAGGGAGCTGGCGGTGCACGACGATCCGGCTAGGATCGCGAAGAACCTGATCGAAAACGCGCTCCGGATCAAGGAGCGTTACCCCAGCGGCGTCATCCCGTTGATCGCGGGCTACGACCATTTGCCGCCGCAGATCAACGTGGGCGATTCGATCCGGGAAGCCAACCGGATGCAGGACGCCATTGAATTCGTGATGGGCGACGTGGAGGACTACATCCGCCTCGCGCGCTCCCGCATGCGCGATCCCAAGGTCTATTCGATGGAACTGACCGGTTCCAAATACCAGTACGTGCTGCTGGGCGCGCTGTCCACGAGGAGCTACCTGAAGCGGCAGAACTTCGCTTGTGAGGCAATGCTGGAACGTTACGCGGAGCCGCTGACCGCGATGGCGGCTCGGCTGGGCTACAAAGATAAGCCGAGGCTTCTTGAGGAAGCATGGAAATTCCTCTTGGTCAACAGCGCGCACGACTCGATCCACGGCTCGTCGGTGGACGAGGTGCATGTGGAGATGGAAGCCCGGTTCGCGGGCGCGCGGCAGATTGCTTCCGGCGTGACCCACGAGGCACTGTCCTATTTGGGGAGCCTGATGAAGCCGGTCTCCGGCAGGAGCGCGATCGTGTACGCGCCGGTGGCGGCGAAAGAGGCGCAGCCCGCGGAAGTGTGGCTGGCGGTGGGGGATCAGTCCATTGAGATGCGCACCCGGGACGGGCGCGCGCTGCCCACGCAAGTGCTGCCGAGGGAAGAAATCGAGTTGAACGGCCTCGGCCAGCCCCGGAACGACCCGTTCCCCGCGCAGGTATTCCGGAAAATCCTCTTTATGGCTCCGCCGTCCGATAGGATCGAAGCGTACGAGGCGGTCCCTGCCGGGAAACGCGAGCCCGACGGCGGGCTGGCGGGCGGCGACGACTTCCTTGAAAACGAATTCCTGCGGGTCGACGCGCACGGCGCGCTGATTGCGCTGACCGATAAATTGACCGGCTTCCGCTGGCCGAGCCTCAACCTTCTGGAGGAGGACGCGGACGCGGGCGACGCCTGGGACTTCGCGCCGCCGTGGACGCCGGGCGCGATGATCCGTTCGACGGCGGGGACGTTTACGAGCCGCCTTACGGAACTCGGCGACGTGCGGGCGACGCTGCGTATCGAGGGCTCGCTGCTGGTGCCGGAAATGCTGGTCGGCGACGACCGCAGCCGCGAGAACGCGCGCCTTGCCGTCGCCTTTGACATCACGCTGTACCGGGGTCTGCGCCGCGCGGACGTAAAGCTGACGCTTGACAACACCGCGCGGGATCACCGCATCCGCCTTCGCATTCCGACGGGCGTGCGCGCGGAGACCGTCCTGTCGCAGGGTCATCTGGCGATCCTGGAACGCCCGGTGGCACGGCAGAAGGAGATCGAGCCGTGGCTTCAGCCGCCGACGCGGCTGCTTCCGTGCCGCGAATGGATCGCCGCGCGGGACAGGGTCAAGGGTCTCGCGGTGGCGATGAAGGGCCTGTACGACTACGAAGCCGTCCCCGATCCGCTGTCCGGCGAGATCGACCTCCATGTGACGCTGCTCCGCGGCTTTCAAAGGATGGGACGCCGCAACACCCGGATGCGCGCGGGCGCGGCCTCCGAAGCGTTCGTAACGCACGGCGCCCAGTGCCTGGGAACGCACGTCATCGAGTGGGCGTACCTTCCCTACCAGCCGGAGGAGGGGGATGTCGCGCCCTTCCTGCCGCTCGCGCAGGCCTTCCTCTTCCCGCCGGTCGCCCACGCGCTGAGGACTGCGCAAAACCCGAACGGGCTGTCTTCGATCCCCTGCCCGTTCCATTGGGACGCGCCCAACATCCAGTTCTCCGCGTTCAAGCCGAGCACGGACGGTGCCGCGTATATCCTCCGGCTCTACGAGAACCAGGGCCTTGAGACGGAGGCGGAAATCCGGCTGAACGGTTTCTCGACCGCGAAAGTTACCAACCTCGCGGAGGAGCCATCGGAGGAACTGTCCGTTGAAAACGGCCGCGTAAACCTCAAATTCGGCCGGTACAAGGCGCTGACGATCCGGCTCCAGTAACTTTGTTCCCCTGTGGTCGATGACCATTCAATAAAACAAGGAGGAAACAAGACATGAAGAAACTTACGTCCCTGCTTCTCGCCCTGATGCTGATCCTGTCCGCCCTGCCTGTCGCCTTTGCCGACGCACCGGTGACGATCACCTTCGCGTTCTGGGACACCAATCAGGAGCCCGGCATGCGCGCCATCGCGGACGCCTACACCGCCCTCCATCCCAACGTAACCATCGAGACCCAGGTGACGCCCTGGACCGAGTACTGGACGAAGCTGGAAGCCGCCGCGATGGGCGGCGAGATGCCCGACGTGATGTGGATGCACGCCAACCAGATCACGAAGTACGTCGAGGCGGGCGCGCTGCTCGACCTCAACGACCTCAACTACGACTACACCCCCTATCCGGAGGGCGTGACCAGCCTGTACCTGATGAACGGCGTCCACTACGCCATTCCGAAGGACTATGACACCATCGCGCTGGCCTACAACAAGGAAATCTTCGACGCCGCGGGCGTGGCCTACCCGGACGACACCTGGGATTGGGCGAAGCTGCGCGAAGTCGCCATCAAGCTGACGGACAAGGAGAAGGGCATCTACGGCTTTGGCGTGCCCAACACCGACCAGTCCGGCTACCACAACTTCATCTACCAGAACGGCGGCTTCGTCATCAAGGATGGCGTGGCGGGCTATGATCAGGCCGCGACCCAGGAGGCCGTGCAGTTCTACGCCGACCTCTACCTCAAAGATGGCGTCTCCCCGTCGCAGGAATCCTTCACCGACATGAACGCCGACGACCAGTTCTGCGCGGGCAAGCTGGCGATGCTGTACGTGGGCAGCTGGATGATGAGCTCCTACACCCAGAACGAGCTGATCAACGGCAAGTTTGACCTGGCCGTGCTCCCGCAGGGCAAGGTTCGCGCCTCAATCTACAACGGCCTGGGCTACGCCGGTGCCGCCACCACCAAGAATCCCGAAGTCGTGAAGGACTTCCTGGCCTTCTGCGGCACCGAGGAAGCCAACAAGCTGCAGGCCGAGAAGAAGGCCGCCATCCCCGCCTACAAGGGCACCGAGCACTACTTTACCGACCTCTTTGACTTCAACATCAAGTGCTACTCCGACATGATCGCCTACGGCGTGCAGTCCCCGTTCTCCCCGCGGAAGTCGCTTTGGTACGACGCGCAGACCGAGATGATGACCTCCGTCCTCAGCGGCCAGGCGACCGTCGCCGATGCGTGCGCCGCGCTGCAAACCGCCATCACCGAGGCTGAGGCGGGCTGATCGTTCTAAACTGCCGTGCCAGGACGCCGGGGGGTTCCTCCGGCGTCCTGGTCAAGTGACTTCACGGAGGTGACCGTGCGATGACCACGATGAAGACCGCCCCTCGAAGGCGCAGCCGGCTGATGAGGTCGGAATGGGCGTGGGCGTATGTTTTGATCGCCCCGACCATCATCGGGCTGATCATCCTGAACATCTATCCGTTTTTCGATTCCATCTGGCTGAGCCTGCAGAAGATGCAGGGGCTGACGCCGCCCAAGTTCATCGGCATCAAGAACTACCAAACGCTGTTCGCGGACAAACTGGTGATGCAGGCGACGTGGAATACGCTGTATTTCATGCTGCTCACCGTGCCGGTGGGCGTGTTCCTGGCGCTCCTGATGGCGACGCTGCTCAACAACAAGATCCGCGGCCGCGACCTGTACCGCGGCATCTACTTCCTGCCTCTCGTGGTCGCGCCCGCCGCGATCGCGATGGTGTGGCGGTGGATGTTCAACGCCGAGAACGGCATCATCAATCAGGCGCTGGGCCTGATACACGTCACCGGCCCCAACTGGCTCAGCGACCCGAACACCGCGCTATTGTCTTGCGCGATCATCACGATCTGGAGTTCGCTGGGCTATGACCTCGTTTTAATCCTTGCGGGCCTTCAGTCCATCCCGCAGAACTACTACGAAGCCTCGGAGATCGACGGCGCGGGACCGATGCGCAAGTTCGTGCACATCACCGTGCCGCTGGTATCGCCGACGCTGTTCTTCGTGGTGGTACTCCGCGTCATGTCCGCGATCAAGGTATTCGACGTGATCTACATGCTGATCAAGGACTCCAACCCCGCGTTCAACAAGGGCATTTCGCTGATGGCGCTGTTCTACCGCGAGGCGTTCGTCAAATTCAACAAGGGCTACGCCTCCGCGATCGTACTGTGGAGCTTCGTGATCATCGGCATTCTGACCGCCGCGCAGTTCATCGCAGAGAAAAAACTCGTGCACTACGACCAGTGAAAGGAGGATTATGATGCAAGCCACCGCTAAAATGAACGCTTCGACCGGCAGACGGCGCAGCATGGTCCCCGTTCACATCCTTTTAATCCTGGGCGCGTTTACGATGATCTTTCCGTTCTACTGGATGATCATCACCTCGTTCAAGACGCTCGGCGAATCCATCATGGTGCCGCCGACGATGCTCCCCGGAAGCTGGGCGCCGACCAACTATCAGGAAGTGCTCCGGACGCTCCCGATGTGGAAGCTGTACTTCAACACGATGCTCCTGATCGTGCTGCGCATCCTGTGCGCGGTGGTGTTCAGTTCGATGGCCGCGTTCGCGTTCGCGAAGCTGCGCTTTCCGTTCAAAGGGCTTCTGTTCTTCATCGTCATCACCCAGCAGATGCTGCCGCCGCAAGTGTACATCATCCCGCAGTACCTGCAGCTCTCGAAAATCAACCAACTCAACACCCACTTCGCGCTGCTCTACCCCGGCCTCGTCAGCGCGTTCGGCACGTTCTTCCTCAGGCAGTTCTACCTGTCGCTTCCCAATGACCTCAGCGAGGCCGCGATGATCGACGGCTGCAACGTCGGCCAGACGTTCCTGCGCATCCTGTTCCCGCTGACCAAGACCGCGCTGATGGCGCTTTCGGTGTTCACCGCGATCTTTGCCTACAGCGAGATGATGTGGCCGCTGATCGTCAACATGAAGGTGGATATGATGACATTAAGCGCCGGAATCAGCTCGCTGCAGAACCAGTATTTCACCAAATACCCGCTTTTGATGGCGGGCTCGGCGATGGCGATGATCCCGATGCTGATCCTGTACCTGATCTTCCAAAAGCAGTTTATCGAAGGCATTGCGCTGACAGGCACCAAAGCCTGATCGCGGCCAAGCAAGGAGTAAAAACAATGGCACGTAAATTCGCATTCATCGGCGCGGGCAGCTTTGGCTTCACGCGCGGGCTGGTTCGGGACATTCTGAGCTTTCCGGCGTTCCATGACGCGGAGATCCGCCTGATGGACGTAAACCCCGAACGGCTTTCCTACATCAAGACCGCCGTGGAGCGGATCGTTCTGGCCGGGAATTACCCGGCGACCGTCGTCGCGACGCTTGACCGCGAGGAGGCGCTGCGCGGCGCGGACGGCGTCCTGTGCACCATCCTCGCCGGGGACGTGGACGTGTGGCAGCACGACATCCTGATCCCGAAGAAGTACGGCGTCGATACCAACGTCGGCGACACGCGCGGCCCCAGCGGCATCTTCCGCTTCCTGCGCACCGTGAACCCGATCATGTCCATCGCGCGGGACATTGAGCGGCTGTGTCCGAAGGCGGTATTCCTCAATTACACGAACCCGATGGCCATGCTGTGCCGGGCGGTGCAGGGGGAACTGCCGCACCTGGTGACCAGCGGCCTCTGCCACAGCGTGCAGGGCACCGCCGCGATGCTCGCGAAGTGGATCGGCGCGGATATGAAAGACGTCAGCTACACCTGCGCGGGCGTCAACCATCAGGCGTTCTACACCAAGTTCCTGTGGAAGGGCGAGGACGCGTACCCCGCGATCCGCAAGGCCATCACCGAAAACGAAGCGATCTACAACGAAGAGATCGTTCGAAACGAGATGTACCTGGCGCTGGGCTACTACCCGACCGAGTCGTCCGGCCACAACAGCGAGTACAACGCGTGGTTCCGGAAGCGCCCAGATCTCATCGAAAAGTATTGCACCCACGGCACCGGCTGGAATCCCGGCGTGTACGCGTACATCCTGAACGAGTACCGCAACCGTGAAACCACCTGGAAGGGCGAGATCGAGGCGTGGGTGAAGGAAGAACCGAGCCTCACGCGCGGCGAGGAGTACGCGGCCTACATCTTCAACGCCGTCTTCGGCGACAACACGCCTTTTGAGTTCAACGGCAATGTGCGGAACTTCGGCTTAGTTCCCAACCTGCCGACAGGCGCGTGCGTGGAAGTGCCGGTACTCGCCGGAAAGAACGGGCTTGAGCCGATCCATGTCGGCGCGCTGCCGCCGCAGTGCGCGATCCTGAGCGGTACGAGCGCGCAGATCGAGGAGATGGCGGTCGCGGGCAGCCTGACGGGGGACCGCGAGATGATCTATCACGCCGTCTGCTACGATCCGCTGACCAGCGCGGTGCTTTCGCTGCGCGAGATCCGCGACATGGTGGACGAGATGTTCCGGCAGAATGAGGAATGGCTGCCGCAGTTCCGCTGACACGCGGCAAATGAAAACCCCTTCGGGTCTTTCATTTCCACAGGCACGATCACGAAAGGACTTCGCGGACCTGCGGTTCTTTCGGATTGCGTTCGGCTCGCTGACTCACGGAAATGTTGCCCCCTCCGGTGTGCGCACTGGAGGGGGCAACGCGTTCCCGGCGCGCATGCGCCGGGAACGATTCGCAACGCGGGAACCATCCTGCTGACGAAGCGACAGGCCCAGAAGCCAGATGACCGCCAAGGCGCCGCACAAGGCGGCCCTGAATGCCCAATTTGACGAGACGCCGTGGCATGGTACGGTGGAGCGGGCGCGGGTATCGGCCAATGGCAGCATCCGGTTCGTGTTCAAGGACGGGCACGATATTCATGAAGCTTTGTTTTACTAATACAGGTCGTTCCTTGCAGGCCGATACCGCTCCTCCTCGCTGAACACGCAGCCGCAATACTTCTGCATATACAGTTCCAGTTCTCTGGCGCGGCGCTGGCCTTCGCGGAAGCGGGGGCGGAAGTCGCGCTCCAAAAATTCGACGTTGTGGGCGCGGGCGGCGCGCTTCCCGGTTTCGATCAAGAGGTCATGGTTCTGGTAGGGGCTGATCAGAAGCGTCGTCGTGAACGCCTCGAACCCGTTTTGCGCGGCGAACGCCGCAGCAGCGTCAAGGCGCATTTCGTAGCAGACGCCGCAGCGGTCGTCAAGGTCTCCCGAAACCGCGCGCACGAAGTTTTTCAGGCCATACGCATCGCGGCCAAGAAGCGGAAGCCCAACTTTTTCGGCGTATCCTTTCAGTGCGTCAAGCCGCGCGCGGTACTCGGTAACCGGGTGGATGTTGGGATTGAACCAGAACCCGGTCAGTTCCTGGCCTTCCGCCCGGAGCGTATCAATACACGCAATGGAGCAGGGCGCACAGCAGATGTGGATAAGCGTCCGCATGGTCATTTGCCTCCGAGGTCCCGGACGAGGTAGTGCATGTCGATGAGCAGTTCCCCCTCGTCCCAGATTGGCTCCGAATAGTTGTCCAAGAAGAAATTCTTGACGATGTACGCGCGGGTAAACCCCATCTTCTCGTAAAGTTTCGGCCCAGAGGTGCCCACATACATCCTGTCAAACCGCCCGGCCATTTCCTGCGCGAGGAATTCCACCAGCGTTCGTGCATAGCCTTTCCGTTGGTGCGCCGGGTCGGTCGCGAGGTTTTTCAGTTCGCACGCGCCGTCCTCGCGGACGGTGACGACGGCCTCCGCGACCGGCGTCTCCCCCTCGAAAAGCGCGTACAACTCGCAGTTTGCGAGGTACTTCTCCACCACCGCCCACTCGGGGTCGGCCAGCAGGAGGAGTTCCCGGAACTCTTCTTTGTTTTCGTCAATCTTTCGGATGGTCATGTCATTGCCTCTTCCCTGGGTGGTTTGGAGGGCCGCCGCCCTCCAAAGTACGATCCTCTGGGCTGGCTTTGCCGGCACAGAGGGATTCCCCAAAGGGCGCGCTTGCCCGCCCGACGGGAAATCATTCCCAGCCGTCCGGACTTCGCCCGGAATTTTCTGTTGGGAATTCAGAAATCCAGCATCCCCTCAACGCAAACGCTTACGCCTCCGGCGGAAGCGTTTGCCCAAGGTTTCCCTCCGCCCAATGCTTCCGGCACAAGGCCGTATAACTCTCATTGCCGCCCAGCACGATCTGCTCGCCTTGCTTTACGACCCGCCCGTTCTCGATGCGCGCGTTCCAGGTGGCCTTGCGCCCGCACCAGCACACGGTCTTGACCTCCTCGATGGAGTCCGCCCACGCGAGCAGCCACATGCTGCCCTCGAAAAGGTTCCCCATAAAGTCCGCGCGCAAGCCGTAGCAGACCACCGGCACGCCCAGATCATCCACGATGTGCACCAACTTCTCCACCTGAGCCTTGTTCAGAAACTGCGCCTCATCCACCACCAGGCAGTCGTAGCTTCTTACGTCGATGTTGTTTAGGTCTTCCATATAGACGCAGGGTGCGGTCAGGCCGGAACGGGAAGCGACGGTGGCTTCGCCGTCCCGCTTCTCAATGGCGGGTTTGATCAGAAGCGCCTTCTGACCCCGCTCGTGATAGTTATAGGCGACCATAATGGCGTTGGCGGTCTTGCTCGACCCCATCGCGCCGTACCGGAAGTAAAGTTTCGCCATGCGCGTCCTCCCATTCGAGTGTTTCCATAGAGCAAGATGCAGAAATATCGAGAGGGAGTGGCGCGGGATTTTCGTCCAAGACAACGAGCCGGGGCGAAAGCGAAGCAGCGCTGCGTCACGTCGACATTGGCGATGTGTTGAACGAAAAGATTGGCCGGGCACTCGCGAGATTTCTGAGGATTGCTCAAGAATTCGACACCGCCCGCTTGCGTTCCTCCCTTGAAGCAGATAAAATTAGACTCGCGGGGAGGTGAGACCGTGCGCGTCGCGGGCGTGATCGCGGAATACAACCCTTTTCATAACGGCCACAAGCATCATCTGGACGAGACCCGGCGGCTGACCGGCTGCGACTATATCATTGTCGCGATGTCGGGCGCGTTCACGCAGCGGGGCGAACCGGCGCTCCTCGACAAGTGGGCGCGGGCGAAGATGGCCCTTCTCGGCGGGGCCGATCTCGTGGTGGAACTGCCGGTGGTTTTCGCGGTGCGCACCGCCGACCATTTCGCGCGGGGCGGTGTGGAGCTTCTTCACGCGCTGGGCGCGGACACGCTGTCGTTCGGCTGCGAGACGGGGAGCCTGCGCACGCTTTCGGAAATGAGCCGCCTGATCGACGAGGAACCGCCCATGCTGCGCGAGGCCATCCGCGCGCATCTTCAAGAGGGCAAGAGCCATGCGCGCGCGCGCGGCGAGGCGGTATCGGAATTCCTCAACCTGCCGCCGGAGGCGGTGAACGCCCCCAACACGGTGCTGGGGCTGGAGTACCTCCGCGCGAACCGCGCGCTGGAAACGCCGATGAAGATTCAGGTCGTCCGGCGAACCGGCGGCTATCACTCAAAGGAAATGGGGCGAACCGCGTCCGCCAGCGCGATCCGCGCGGCGCTGTGCGGCGGGCGGACGGACGAGGCGTTCGACGCGATGCCCGGAACATCGGCGGAAATCATCCGGGCGGCCTCTATGGGCGGCCTGTCCGACCCCGATGCGCTTGATAACCTGCTCTTATACCGCCTGCGCGCGATGGACGCCGCGCAGATCGCGCTGCTCCCGGACGTCAGCGAAGGGCTTGAGATGCGGGTAAAGAAACTCGCGGCGCTCGCGCCCGGCCGGGATGCGCTGCTTTCCGCCCTCAAATGCAAGCGGTACACAATGGCGAGGCTGTCAAGGCTGCTTCTGCACGCGCTGATCGGCATGGACAAAGCGCTCACCGACGCCGTGCTCCGCGCGCCCTACGCGAGGATTCTGGGCTTTCGCGACCGCGCGCGTCCGCTGATCCGGCAAATCTCCACGAGTGGCCGGATCCCGCTGATCTCCCACCCGACCGTGCTGACCAAAGACACGTGCTTTAAAATGGAGTGCCGCGCCACCGACGTGTGGGGGCTGACCACGTCCGACTCGCGCCTGCGCCGCGCCGGGCGGGACTACACCGAGAGGATCCAAATCGTCACGTAAGCGATGGTTCACTTCGCAATCAATCGTAAGGAGCGTTGCCGTGATGCCTGAGACGCGTTTGATCCCGTGTGCTGCCGCGCAAGAAACCCACGCCACACATCCAGCCGGTCGATATGCCGGGAAAGGAGATGATGCCGTTTAAAAATA
>CAZNPZ010000023.1:39027-39152 GCA_964575255.1 uncultured Oscillospiraceae bacterium | reverse complement strand
CTTTTCAACGCGGAAGGAAGGACTTCGCGGGCCTGAAATCCTGCGGGATTTCCGGGCGGCCCGCTGACTTGTGGCAGTGTTTCCTCCACCAGTGTTCGCACTGGTTCTGGAAACCGTTCCCGCCG
>CAZNPZ010000023.1:0-38927 GCA_964575255.1 uncultured Oscillospiraceae bacterium | reverse complement strand
CGCATGTCGCCGGGAACGATTGGAAGCAGGACGGGGGTTGCCTCACGCGCATGTCGCCGGGAACGATTGGAAGCAGGACGGGGGTTGCCTCACGCGCATGTCATCGGGAACGATTGGAAACAGTACGGGGTGCGGTGGCATCGCAGGTCGCCGGGAATGATAAAAGCGGTACGGGCATGGAGGGACGCGGGGATCTGGGGACGATCAAGGCACCTGGATCAGGCGGTGGCCCTGCGAGCCTGGGTGTCCTCCCTGTAGGTGGGCACAAGGGTTTTTAAAAGGTCGCGCACGGCTTCGGGGTCTTCCTGCGCGCAGGTTTCGAGCTCCTTAAGCCGATCCTCAAACGCTTCGTCAATCTCCACCGGGCGAAGCACGTTGATCTTCTCAAAGCGGGTGTCGTCCAGCGTCTCGGCCTCTTCGGTGAGCATCAATTCTTCGTAGAGCTTCTCGCCGGGGCGAAGGCCGCAATAGCTGATCTTGACGTCTTCCTCCGGCCTCAGGCCGCTTAATCGGATCAGGTTCCTCGCGAGATCCGCGATTTTGACGGGCGTGCCCATGTCCAAAACGAAGATGTTGCCGCTCTCGCCGATCGACGCCGCCTGCAGAACCAGCTGCGACGCCTCCGGGATGGTCATGAAGTAGCGGGTGATCTCCGGGTGGGTGACGGTCACCGGGCCGCCGCGCGCGATCTGCTGCATGAACAGCGGGATCACGCTGCCGTTGGAGCCGAGCACATTGCCGAACCGGACCGCCATGTACTTGGTCTTGGAGCGCCCGGCCATCCACTGCAGGATCATCTCGGTGACCCGCTTGGTCGCGCCCATGACGTTGGTGGGGTTGACCGCCTTGTCGGTGGACAGCGTGACCATGCGGCGGACGCCGTACTTGTCGGCGCAGCGGGCGACGTTCAGGGTTCCGAACACGTTGTTTTTGACCGCCTCGGCGGGGCTGAACTCCATCAGCGGCACGTGCTTGTGCGCCGCCGCGTGGAACACGACTTCGGGCCGTACTTCGTCAAACACCTGCTCCAGCCGGGTGAGGTCGCGCACGGAGCCGATCAGAACCGTCAGCGGCAGCGCTTTTCCATACTTCGCGCCCAGTTCATTGGCCAGCTCGTAGGCGTTGTTTTCATAGATGTCGAAGATCACGAGCCGCTTTGGCTCAAAGCGCGCGATCTGGCGGCACAGTTCGGAGCCGATCGATCCGCCGCCGCCGGTCACCATCACCACGCGATCCTTAAGGTAGTCCGAGATCGCGCCCATATCCAGATGGACTTCCTCGCGGCAGAGGAGGTCGGTGATGTTGACATCCCGCGTTTCGCCGATCCGCTCGGTCTTGCCGGTCACGTCGCGGAGCGTGGGGACGAGCTTTAATTTACAGTTTGTCGCGGTGCAGATGTCCAGAATCTGCTTGCGCTGCGCAAGCGACGCGGACGGAATCGCGATTACGATCTGGTCGACCTGATACTTCTCCACGTACTGGGGGATGTTTTCAGTGCCGCGCAGCACCGGGATGCCCATCATGCGGGTACCCGCCTTGGCCGGGTCGTCGTCCACGGCGACCACCGGCAGCCCCTCGCGGAATCCGCGCGCGTTGAGTTCGCGGATCAGGCTCGCCCCTGCCCAGCCCGCGCCGACCACCATCACGCGGGAGCAGCTCTCTTTTTTCAGCGCCCGGTTCTTGACGCCCAATTGGTTGACGAGCCGGACGCCGAATCGCTGCGCGCCCGCCATCATCATCAAAAGCAGCCACGCGACCGGGTAGACGGTCTTGGAGCCCATCAAAAACAGATTGGGTTTCAGAAAAAGGTCCAGCACCATGCCAAAGGCCATCGTGGACGCCATCGTAAGGCCCGTGCCCATCGCGATGTGCAGCGCGTCGCCAACGCTGGCGTAGCGCCACAGCGTGCGGTACATCCTGGTCAGCGCAAAGGAAATCAGCCCCAGCGCCGTCATGATCGGCCAGAGGTTAGAGAAGATGCGCAGTTGATAGGGCGGCACGCTCGGCTCGTAGCGCAGCTGCATCGCGAGCAGCATCGACAGGTTGATGATCGCGGCGTCGAACAATACCTGCGCAACCATATAGCCGATCGAGCGGATGCGGTTGCCGGTAAAATCCTTGTTCATGGACACGGTTCTCCTTAAGGCCCGGCCGGGTGTCAAAAAGCCGGGTGACTGCGCCTGTCATTATACCATACGCGCGCTTTATAGGCAACCGAACAAAAACCGCAACGGATCGTTTCTGTATCATTTCCATAAAAACGGCGGCGGTGCTGGCTGAAAAAGGCGTAAAAGACTGGCGGCGCGGAGAGGGTTGCCTCTCCGCGCCGAAATGGAGACCGTGATGGTTCCCCATTACTGGATGTCGTACACGCTCCGAACTGAGAACTTCGAGCCCGACCCGCGCAGGATCTTCACCGTGCGGCTTCCGCCGTTCAGGTCGAAGAAGTTGTCGGAGAACAGGCAGTCGCCGTCCTCGCACACGATCTCGACGCCCTTCGCGAAGGCACGGGCGGCGACGGTGATTTCGTCGCCGTTCACTTGGAGCGTCAGTTTCGGATCCAGGAACTGGAAATGCTTGGGCGGACAGAACAGCGCCGTGCCGCCGGACACCCACGCGCCATCGATCAGCAGGTCATAGGAGAGGTAGCTGCCCCGAAGCGGCGCTCTCGGGAACTCCTTCTCGGCCAGCCAGGCGGCGGAGAGCGCCGGGACGCAGAACTCCGTTTCGCCCGACTCGATCACCGACGCGTCCGCCGCGCGGAGCGCCCACCGGGCGACGCCGCACACCGCGTCCATCGTCTCGTTGGACACGTTCAGCCGCATCGCTTTTTTGACTTCGTACGGCTCGGCGTTGACGTTGGTGTCCTGGGTCAGGATGCCCTCCTCGGCGCAGGACAAAAGCACCGGCGCGAAGAAGCGCTTCGCCGCGTAGTGGAGCGCCTTCCATCGGCCATAGTAATCGATGGACGCCCAGCTGGCGACCGGCCAGCAGTCGTTCAATTGCCAGTAGATCGCGCCCATACAGCGGCCCCGGTGCCTGCGCCAGTGCTCGACGCCGCAGCGGATCGCCTCCATCTGCAGCAGCTGCGACGCGTAGACGAGCAGATCAAGCGAAGAGGGGTACAGAAATGTCTGCGCCAGATACCCAAGGATCTTGCCGTTGGCCGCGTTGTTGCGCTGGTGCTTCTCCATCACGTAGGAGAATACGTTCCGGTCTTCGGGCAGCGTAAAGGATTCGATGGTCTTCATCGACGGGAACGACTGGAAGCCGAACTCCGACGCGTAGCGGAAGAAGAACTTGCGGTACTCGGTGAAGGGCTTGCCGCCGTGCCACACGTCCCAATAGTGCACGTCGCCGCGGTTTTCGTCGTTGGGTTCGTCAAACCCGCCGCCGGAGGACGGCGACGCCGGCCAGTAGAAGGTGTCCGGGTCGACTTCCCTCAAAGCCTTCGGGATGATGTACTCGAACATGCGGATGTAGTCCGCCTTCTGCTTGGGGCTGTTGACCCACAGGCCTTCCTTGACGAACATCTCCATCTCGTTGTTGCCGCACCACAGGCCCAGCGACGCGTGGTGGCGCAGCCGCCGCGCGTTGTCATAGACCTCGCGGCGGATGTTCTCGCCGAAGGAATCGGTCAGTTCGTAGACCGCGCAGGCGAACATGAAGTCCTGCCAGACGACGAGGCCCAACTCGTCTGATAGGTCGTAGAAGAAGTCGTCCGGGTAGTAACCGCCGCCCCACACGCGGATGGCGTTGAAATTGGCAGATTTTGCGTCCGACAAAAGCAGGCGGGTGCGTTCCGGCGTTACGCGGCCGAGAAGGTTGTCTTCGGGAATGTAGTCCGCGCCCATCGCGAAGATCGAAACGCCGTTGACGTTGGTCTCAAAGCTTTCGCCCCACTGATCTTTGACCCGCCGAATCGTCATGGTGCGAAGCCCGACGCGCCGCGTCCAACTGTCCACCGCCCGCCCGCAGGAAAGAAGCGTCGCCGTCACGGTATACAGCGGCTGTTCGCCGTAGCCATTCGGCCACCACAATTGCGGATTGTCGATCAGAATCGAGCCGCCATCCGATTGAAACGTCTTTCCGTCCGGCGCGGTCACGGTGATGTTGACGGAAAAGTCGTCCTCGCCGCAGGCGCAGAGGCCGGTATAGCTTTGTATTTCCGGCGCAAAGTCCAGCGCCACCTTGCCGTGGGCGTGCTCCTGATGGATCCGCACGGACAGGAGCCTCGCGCGATCCACCTTGTAGAGGTTCACGCTGCGGAACAACCCGGCGTCCGGCAGCCGCGGGCCCCAGTCCCAGCCGAACATGCAGTGCGCCTTGCGGATGTGCGGGAAGCCCACCGTCGCGTCCGGGGAGCCGTCGGCCTTCACCTGTTGGTATGCCGCGCGAATGAATTTGAGCGGCGAGTACAGCCTGACCTCCAGCGTGTTCTGGCCTTCGACCGCGAGGCGCTTCACGTCGAACGTCCAGACCCGGTGCATGTTGTCGCACGCGCCGACGGATTCCCCGTTCAGCGCGACCGTGGAAATCGTGTCCAGCCCCTCGAATTCCAGGAGCAGCGCGTCGCCCTGAAGATCCTCCGCCGAGAGGCAGAAGAACTTTCTGTAGACGTAGTCCTCCTCCATGAGGTCAAACGCCTTCAGTTCGTTGTCCCGGTAGAACGGGTCGTCCATCCGCCCCGCCGCCATCAGCGTCTCATACACGGTGCCGGGCACATTCGCCGCCAGCCAGTCGCCGCCGCGGGCCTTCCGCAGTTCCCACGCGCCATCGAGTGAAATTTTCTGCATTGGTGCCGCCTCCTGATGAATTACAGGGTTTCCAGCCAGTCGCCCAGATCGTTTAGTTCCAGCGTGCGCGCGCACTCGGCCAGACGCGCGCCCGAATAGGGGCATCCTTCGAGGAGAGAGGAGAGCTTTTGGGAAAGCGTCTCGTCCATCGCGTCGGTAAATACGGTCACGCCCCGGAGCGCGCCGCTTTCGACGCTGGCGTTGACCTCGACGCCGCCCCAGGGGAACCGGGTTGCGAGCGTCAGATCGCCCTGCGCGGGTTTCCCGAAGTTCCATTCCGGGCTTTCGTAGCGGGCGAGGAGCGCCGCGTCCACGGGGATGTCGTCCGCGGGTTCGACCGCCGCCCGGCCGTACTCCACCGAGAACGCGTCGATCACCGCCTGCCGCATCGCGTCCACCGTGACGTCGCCTGAAAGCTCGGAGAGGTTCACAACCCGCGCCGGGACGGACTTTACGCCTTTCGCCTGGAGTTTATCCTTCGAGACGTTCAAAAACCGCCCGATCAGCCCCATGTCCACATTCACCAGGAGCGTCCCGTGGTGCAGCGCGCCGTCCTTCAGGATGCGGAACGCGTTGCCGGAGAACTTGCGCCCCTCCGCCGTCAGATCGTTCCGGCCGGAGGCTTCCGCGTATACGCCCAGCGCGCGCACCGCGTTCAGGATGACTTTGAGTTGCCGGCTCACGTCGTAATCCGCGCGGGGCACGAGAAAGGAGAAATTCAGGTTGCCCATGTCGTGGTACACCGCGCCGCCGCCGGAACTCCGCCTCGCCAGCGTGCCGCCCTCGGAAGCGAGCAGGTCGACGCGGCACTCGGCGAACGCGTTCTGCCCCGCGCCGATCACCACCGTGTGCTGGTTCTGCCACAGGTAGAGGATCGCCTGATCTTCCGGCAGCGACAGAAGCAGCGCCTCCTCCAGCGCAAGGTTGCGGTGGGGGTCGACGCAGTTCGTGGTCAGGATTCTGGTGGAGCGGATCATAACTATCCCCTTTAAATTTTCTGTGAGGGGTCAAGGGGCATCATGCCCCTTGCAGGGGTTCGGGGGCAGAGCCCCCGGCGTAACCTACAGATATTGCACAAGCGCCATCAGCGCCGGGATCGCGATCATGGAGCCCAGCGCGGTCAGCGCGACGCCGCCCGCGGCGTACTCCTCGTCCCCGCCGGTGGCTTTGGCGACGATGGGTGTCTGCGACATGACCGGCATCGCCGCCTGGATCAGAAGCACGTTTTGCATCAGCTGCGGCGCGGTCGGGAACAACCTGGCGGTCAAAATCAGCAGACCCGGCGCGATGAGAAAGCGGCCTATAAGCACCAGAGAATACCCCTTCTGCCAGCGGATCTTGCCGCCCTTCAGCATCCGGACAAGCACAATGCCGGTGAAGATCATCGAAAGCGGGGTCACGAGGTTCCCGACGTACTTTGCCGCGTCCAGAATGAAGGTGGGGAGCCGGACGCCCAGAAGCACCAGAACGATGCAGACGAGAAACGCGGTCAGCGGCAGCGGAAACAGTTTTTTCAGATCCAGCTTTCCGGTCTGCCCCGCGTCCTTTCGCATCCGGGCATAGCCCCACGACCAGAAAAGCGACGTGTTCGCGATGTAGTAGAGCAGCGCGTAGGGCATGGCCTTTTCACCGAACAAGGCCAGCGACACCGGCACGCCGATGAACACGGAGTTGGAGAACGTCATCATGCAGAAGAACACGCCGCGCCGCGCCTTCGGGATTCCGAAGACGCGCGCGGCGGCCAGCGCGGCGAGCCCCGTGACCGCGATCGACAGAAATGGGATCAGGATCCCGGCCGCCGAGGACAGGAGCTGCTCGCGGGTGAACTGGGTGAAAAGGTTATGGACGATCAAGGCCGGGAGGCCCACCGATACGACGAGCCGGGAGAGCAGCTCCGCGTGTTCGTCCTTGAGCCAGCCAAGCTGAATCAGCAGCATGCCAAGGCCGATCATCAGTAAGATCGACAGCACGATGCCGACGGCGTTCAGAACCATACTCTTAGAAATCGATCTTTCCGGCGATGTAGGCTTCCAGCGCGTCGATGGGCAGGCGCTGCTGGGTCATCGTGTCGCGGTCGCGCACGGTGACGGTGCCGTCCTCCAGCGTGTCGAAGTCGACGGTGACGCACATCGGGGTACCGACTTCGTCCTGACGGCGGTAGCGCTTGCCGATGGAACCGGTCTCGTCGTACTCGCAGACGAATTTTTTCGCCAGCATCTGGTAGACCTCGCGCGCCTTGTCGCCGAGTTTGTTCTTCTGGAGCGGCAGGATCGCGCACTTGACGGGCGCGAGCGCCGGGTGCAGGTGAAGAACCACTCGGCTGTCGCCGCCGTCCAGTTCCTGCTCCTCGTAGGCGTCGCAGAGGAACGCGAGCAGCGCGCGGTCGACGCCGACCGACGGCTCCACGCAGTAGGGGATGAACTTCTCGCCGGTCATCGGGTCGAGGTACTCGAGCGACTCGCCGGAGTGCTCCTGATGCTGCTTCAGGTCGTAGTCGGTGCGGTCGGCGATGCCCCAGAGCTCGCCCCAGCCGAACGGGAACAAGAATTCAAAGTCGGTGGTCGCCTTGGAGTAGAACGCGAGCTCCTCCGGGTCGTGGTCGCGGAGCCGGAGGTGGGCTTCGTTCATACCGAGGGACAACAGCCAGTCGCGGCAGAAGCCGCGCCAGTACTGGAACCATTCGAGGTCCTCGCCGGGGCGGCAGAAGAACTCCAGCTCCATCTGCTCAAACTCGCGCACGCGGAAGATGAAGTTGCCCGGCGTGATCTCGTTGCGGAAGGACTTGCCGATCTGGCAGATGCCCGCCGGCAGCTTCCTGCGCGTGGTGCGCATCACGTTCTTGAAGTTGACGAAGATGCCCTGCGCGGTCTCCGGGCGCAGGTAGATTTCCGCGGCGGTATCCTGATTGACGCCCTGAAAGGTTTTGAACATCATGTTGAACTGGCGGATGCCGGTGAAATCCTTCTTGCCGCACTGCGGGCAGGGAATTTCGTTGTCCCGGATGTAGGCCTCCAGCTTTTCGTTGGACCAGCCGTCCGCCTGCACCGCGCCCGCGGTATGCTCCTCGATCAGCTTGTCGGCACGGTAGCGGGCCTTGCACGCCTTGCAGTCCATCAAGGGGTCGTTGAAGCCGCCGACGTGGCCGGACGCCACCCAGACATCCCGGTTCATCAGGATCGCGCAGTCAAGGCCGGTGTTGTAGGGGCTCTCCTGCACGAACTTGCGCCACCACGCGCGCTTTACGTTGTTCTTCAGCTCCACGCCCAGCGGGCCGTAGTCCCAGGTGTTGGCGAGGCCGCCGTAGATCTCGGAGCCCGCAAAGATGAAGCCACGGTTTTTACAGAGCGCGACCAGCTTGTCCATCGTCAGTTCCGCCATCTGAAATCATCCTTCTGATTCTGATTTTCCAATTGTACCCCATCATACCGTAGCGCGGCGCATCCGCGCAAGCCGATCATGTTAAATTCTTGAATTGAACCCCTTGTTAAATTCGACCCGGAAGGAATTGCCGCGTGGAAATTTCCGCTTCCATATGCTATACTGTGAAAAAATGTGCGTCCTTTGCATCGCAGCCGCGCCGGAATGCGTCTAAAAAAGCGCGGGTGCCTTTTGCAATTTCTGACGGGAGGAACCACCGATGAGGAAATGGGCAGTGTGCCTGGCATTTTTGATGCTGACGGCGGCGTTTTCATGCCTGCCGGCGACGGCGGAGGGGGACAGGGTGACCACCTACCGCGCGATGCTGGTCGGCATTGACAACTATGCGTCCAGCGCGCTCGCGGGCTGCGTGACCGACGCCAACCGGATGCTTGCCACGCTGCAGACCGCCAACGAGGCCGGCGCCATCTATCAGCAGCCGGAGATCCGCACCAACCTGAAAGCGGCGGAGATCGCGAATTTCCTTGGCGAACTGACCGCCTGGGGCATTGACGACGACGACGTGACCTTCTGGTACTTCGCCGGGCACGGCTATGTCAGCGATAAGGACGTGGTGTCCATCGTGGGCACCGACGCGAAGACCGTTCGCATCGACCGGCTGAAGGACGCGCTGGACGAAGTCCCCGGCACCAAGATCGTGGTTTTCGACTGCCGCTACGCGGATTCTCTGATCGAGAAGAGCGGCAAAACCGCGAAGGAAGTGCTGCAGAAGTTCAATACCAGCGTGACCGATATCTTCCTCACCGACCCCGAACACTATTTCGTGCTGTCCGGCGCGACGCTGGCCTCCTCGGTCGGCTCGGTGGCGGATGCCCACGGCCTTGTGACATACCATCTGGCCGCCGCCTGCGGCTATGATTATCAGGCGCAGAAGCCTGGCGACCTGCTGGGCGACGCGGACAAAAACGGCGCGGTGTCCCTGAGCGAGGCCAAGGCGTACATCGATACCGCCGTCGCCGCGGAAACCGGCGCGCCACAGGTTCAGGTGGCCGTCAGCCCCGCCGGCACCAGCTATCCGGTGCTGGCCCGTCGCGCAAACACCGAAGTCCTCAAGGTGGAAATGACCAAGACCGAGGCGGAGGTCGCCACCAACTACACGCTGCATCTGGAGGCGTCCGTGTCGCCGAGCAATGCTTCTAGGCCCGGCCTCACCTGGTCGTCCAGCGACCTGGGCGTCGCCACCGTGGATGATACCGGAACCGTGACCGGCGTGCGCGCGGGCACGGCGCGCATCGTCGCCATGTCCGACAACGGCCTGACCGCGGGCTGCGACATCACCGTGCGGGACGTTACCTTCGCCGAAAGCATCGAAATGGGCATGAAGAAGCTGGTCATGGGCGAGGGCACCAGCTACAAGATGCCGCTTGACATCGAGCCTTCCGACGCCGACGAGGCCATCACCTGGGCGACCGACGACGCCACCGTCGCCGCCGTGGACAAGTCCGGCAACATCTCCGCCAAGGGGCTGGGCGACGCGGTCATCACCGCGACCACGGAGCGGGGCATTCAGGCCACCGCGAACATCAAAGTCGTCAACAAGGGCAAGGAAGTCACCGCCATCCGGATGGAAAAGGACAAGGTCGCGCTGTATGAAGGCAACGCGATGCAGCTGGAGTACAAGCTGGAGCCCAAGAACCCCGCGGACGACACGATCACCTGGGTGAGTTCCGATCCCGCGGTGGCGGACATCAACCCCAGCGGCCTTCTGGTCGCCGAAAAGCCGGGCGTGATCACAATGACCGCCACGGCGTCGAGCGGCGTCTCCGCAAGCGTTCAGGTGACTGTCAAGGGCGCGGAGCTGACCATCAGCCCCAACCCGATCACTTTGAAGAAGGGCGCGACGCAGAAGCTGACCGCGAAGATCCTGCCGTCCGGCCTGATTCTGACCACCACCTGGAAGTCGGAGGACCCGACCATCGCCACCGTTGACGATCAGGGCACCGTCACCGCTGTGTCCAATGGCCTGACCGCCATCTCGGCGTCTCTGGACAGCGGCGTCACCCAGACGGTGATGGTCTCCGTCGTGGACGTGCCCACCAAGGCCATCAAGCTCAATAAGAACAAGCTGAAGCTGATCGTCGGCCGCCAGCAGGAACTGAAGGCGAAGGTCTCGCCCGCCAACGCGACCATCCCGAATGCGTTCTGGGCGTCCAGCAACGAAGCCGTCGCCACCGTGGACGAAAACGGCAAGATCACGGCGCTCGCCCCCGGCAAGGTGGTCATCACCGCCAGAACCCACAACGGGAAGAAGGCCCGGTGCCTTGTTCAGGTGGAGCCGGTGACACTCAAGTCGATCAAGCTCAGCCAATCCTCCGCCACGCTGACGGTCGGGATCGGCGACGATCAGACGCTTCAGCTCACTGCCGACACCAACCCGGTCTCGGCGGGCCCGTCCAACGTCAAGTGGGTCTCGAGCGACAAGAAGGTCGCGACCGTTGACGCGACCGGCCTGGTCACCGCGGTCGCGCCCGGCAAGGCGATCATCCGCGCGATGTCCGGCAGGGTCAGGGCGGACTGCAAAATCACCGTCACCGGCAACGAGGCTGTCTACGGCAAGCCGGTCACCGGCAAGGAAAAGAAGGTTTACGTCAGCGCGCGCCACATCTACTATAAGAACGAAACCCTGGTGGTCGAGGTTTACTTCGCCAACAAGTCCGGCAAGGTCGCGAAACTGCCCTACGCGGGCAAGCTGATTCTGACGCTGAAAGATGGTCAGGTGTTCGAGCTCAAGGACGTCGAAAAGGGCAAGAACTCGCTGATGAACGGCAAGGCGGCCAAAGCGGACTACAAGATCAGCCTCGCCGACAGGCCGGAGCTTGCGGATCTCGATCTTCGCGGCGCGTCCGCGACCATCCTGTCAGCCGCCGACCAGGCGGCGCAGGGCGACGTCGATCTGAACGGCGACGCGACGGTGGAACCGTCTGCCGATCCGGGCGACACCTTGGACGGCGAATCGACCAACGCACTGGATACGACAGCACCCGTCTGACGAATGGAATCGGCTTCACTGGGTTTGGGCCGCGCTTTCGCGCGGCCCTGACATTGACTCAATCCAGGGAGAGCGACAACGAGGGTCGGAGCCTTCCTGATATTCAATCAATTCCGGCGGCGTGTACGCCGGAATTGGCTTTCCCCCAAAGGCCGAGCCTGCCCGGCCGACGGGGAAAGCGTACCAAAACCGATTTCCGCCCGCAAATCCCCGCAGGGATTTGAGGAAACCGGCCGTTCCAAATGCAAAGGGAAGATGCGAAGCAGATTTCCTTTGCCTCATCGTTGGAGGGATACACATCAAGACGCTGAGCTATCTGGTGCCGCCGGAGGACGACGGGCGGCTGCTCCGAAGGCTGGTTCGGGGTCGGATGGGCGTGTCGAATCATGTGTTCTCGTCGCTGAAGATGCTGGGCGGCGTCACGGTGGACGGCGTCCCCGCGCGGGCGGATCAGAAAATTTCCGCCGGGCAGGTGATCCGGCTGGTGCTGGAGGATACGCAGTCTGGCGTCGAACCCGACCCGACGCCGGTGGATGCAGTCTATGAAGACGATGACATCCTCATCGTCAACAAGCCCGCGCCGCTGCCCTGCCAATCCTCCTCCCGGCAGGAGGGCATGGCGCTCGAAAACCGACTGGCCGCGCGCTACGGCGAACCGTATGTGTTCCGCCCGGTCAACCGCCTGGACAAGGGCACCAGCGGGCTGATGGCGGTGGCGCGGCATGCGCACGCGCAGATGGTTTTGACGCGATCGCTGCACTCCGACGAATTTTTGCGCGAATACCTTGCGGTGGTCGTCGGCCGCCCGCCGTCTGGCGAGGGCGCCGTGGACGCGCCGATCGCGAAGGCGGACGGCGCGACCGTCCGGCGGGAGGTCTCGCCCGACGGAAAACCCGCCCGCACCCATTACCGGCTTCTCGAAGCGCGGGACGGCCTGTCGCTCCTTCAGCTTCGATTAGAAACCGGGCGCACCCACCAGATCCGCGTGCACATGCAGCATCTTGGATGCCCGGTGTGGGGCGACTTCCTGTACGGAACCGAGACGCGGGAACTCCCCGGCCGCTTCGCGCTGCATTCCTTCCGCATGTCGCTGCGCCATCCGTTGACCGACGCGCCGCTTCGCTTCGTCGCCCCACCGCCGCCACAGTTCGGAGAGTGGAAAAGCCTGAAGGACGCTCTGGCGGGGGCGCTGCCCCCGTTTCCTGGGTTTTAAAACGCCCCACTGGGGCGTTTTATGCGGCAGAGCCACAACAACCCGTTTTCGCCCCAAGTGTAATGAATGATGGTATTGGGTATACACTTGGGGCTAAAACCCCCGCAAGAGGGATTGAATCCCTCTGGACACTCCGCTTGAAGAGAATATACTATCTTCATGTCGGTCAGTTACGCTTGGGGATCCACACATACCCACCGTACTGCTTTCATCGTTCCCGGCGACATGTGCGCGGGAACGCGTTGCCCCCTTCAGTGCGCACACTGGAGGGGGCAACATTTTCTTCAGTCAGCGGGCCGCCCGAAGTCAGGATTTCAGGCCCGCGAAGTACCCATCGCGTTGAAAAGCTGCGCAGATTCTCAACGCTGTGCGTCAGCACATGATCTTCCCCATTTCGAGGCGAGCGCGGTGGTCAGCGCCTGCAGGACGTACGACCACAGCGGACGCTGGGCGGGAACGGGGTATCCGGCCTCGTCAAACACCATGCAGGCGAGCGCGTGTGCCGGCCGGCAGGACTGCTGGACGAAGACCCGCTGCTCCGGGTGGTAGAGGAGCGCGCCCACCGGGTCGTTCTCCGTCACGTAGTTGACCGCGAACTGGGAAAGGCGTGCCTTCTGCTGTTCGTTCAGCTGGCAGCGCGCAAAGCCCTGCCCGTCAAAGGCGACGCACGCCGCAGCGCCGTTGTCCGCCACCGCGAGGCCGTACATCGCGTTGTGCGCGCCCTTCGAGTGCCCGGTCAGCACAAGCCGCCCGTCCGGGAACCGGTTCACGAACCGCTCAACCGACTCGTACTGCGTCGAGCCCACCAGCGGCGCGAGGAAATTGTCCGACCAGTCCATGATCCCGGACAGCGATGTATGGGATTCCGTGGGCCGCATCGCGACCACATTGCCCTCCTCCGGCGAGGCGAACGCGTAGGCGGCGAAGCCGGGCTGCGTCAGATCCACCTCGCGGGCGATCAAAACCATCGGCCCGACCACAGGATCCTCGGTAATGTCCACCAGCGGCTGCCGCCCGTAAGGCGGAAGGTCATTGTTTTCGTCCAGCAGTTCCTGAGACAGGTGGGCGGCTGTCTTGCCCAGCGCCCCGGAACCTTCCGGGAAATCGTAGTAGGCCAGCTGGCACAAAAGCGAAAGCTGCCAGGGCGTCATAAGAAGCACCTCCTGTGAAATGGTCATCTTCAATCTATGACCCGCACTGCATGCCGGTTCAAAAACCGCGCATACTTCGCGAGAGGTGATGACCATGAAATGGAAGGGCGCGCTCGGCTTCGTCCGGGCGAAGGGATTTTTTCTTCTGGCGGCGACAAGCCTGATCCTGATCGCGGGCGCGGCGGTTTACGCCCGCACGCGGCTGATTGCCCCGGCCGCGCCGGAGTCCGGCAACGCGAGCGCGCGGCTGGCCGCCGCCGCGGCTTCCGTTTCGCCGCCGACGGCCTCGCCGTCGCCTGTGCCGTCCCCGACGCCTGAGCCGCTTTCCTGGCCGGTCTCAGGCCGGGAGGTGCTCCGGGCGGAGGCGACCCAGCCGGTCTGGGTTGAACCGATGGGCGCGTACGAAACCCACCCCGGCGTGGACATCCGCGCGGAGGAGGGGGAGGATGTGCTCGCCGCCGCGGACGGGACGGTCGCGTCCGTCGGATACGACCCGCGGTGGGGCTATATGGTGGCGGTACAGAGCGCGGACGGCCTTGTCACCCGATACGGGAACCTTTCAAAAGCTACGCCGGTATCGTCTGGCGACCGTGTGCGGCGCGGGCAGTCCGTCGGGACGGTCGCTTCTTCCGCGCCGTCCGCCAGAGTCATCGGGCCGTTCCTGCACTTCGAGGCGTTTCGCGGAGGCGTAACGGTGGCACTGCCCTGAGTGCGGTCGCATAGTATGGCACGGATTCCCACGAAAAAGGAGCGAAGAATCGTGTCATACGTGCTCAATCAAAACCGCAGGGGCGGCTGCGGACGCCGCGGCTGCGGTTCCTGCGGACATCATCATCACGAACATTGCGAGGACTTCAGCCCCAAAAGCTGCCGGGACTGTTCCGTTCGCCCGGATTGCTTAGGCCTTGAAGGCGATTTTATCCGTGACCCAATCTTCCGCGGCCCCTGCGCGCCCGATCCGGAGCCCTGCGACCGCAACTATGCCAACAACATCTACGCAACCTGCGCCCAAACCGGAACCCTTTCCGTCGCCGAAGCCGGCGGTCGGCTGGTCTTTGACGAATTCTGCAGCTACACAAGCGGCGCGTTCCGCCAATGCCGCGGCGAGTTCCGGCTGATCTGCGGTGGCACGTACCTGGTCTTCTTCAAGATCATCGTGCCCGCGAACCAAACGCTGACGACCCGGCTGTGGCTGGCGATCAACGGCGAAGAGGTGCCCGGCACCTCGCTCAACATCGTGAAGACGACGACCGGGAACGCCGAGAGCTATACGCTGAACGCGGTGGTGTTCGCCGAAGCGGACGACGTGCTCAGCGTCCGTTCCTCCAACGCCTTCACCCTGACCGACAACAGCGTGCTGGCCTCCATCATCATCCTCAAGGTCGACTGACAGGCAAAAAAACACAGGGGACGACACAAAGGTCGCCCCTGTGTTTTCGCGGAATATCACTCCGGATCGGTGAAATAGGTCAGTTCGATCGACTGCACCGCGCCGCCCAGCGTGTGGTAGGTCAGCAGGAAGTATTCGCGCCACTCGCCGGGCTCGTTCAGCGTGCACCAGCCGTACACGTCGTCCCAGCCGCCGTCCTCGCGCTCAAGCTTTGATCCGCCGATGTGCGCGCCCTCCGGGATCTCCCAGGTTTCATCCACGGCGGGGTTGATGTCCTGCGCCGTGTAGGAAGGTTCGCTCGCGCTTTTTGAGAAGAAGGCGGCGACCACATCTATGTCGCTTGCGCCGGGGGCGACGCCGCGGATCAGCGGCAGCGCGTAGGAAGCGTCCAACCAGCGCGCGCCGACCAGCTGCGCATCCAGCGTGTTGACTTCTTCCGGCAGCGACGTGCTTTCGCCGTCTTCTTCGCCGGAAATCGCCCCGTCGTCCAGTGTGATGGCCACGGTGGCCTCGCCCAGTTCCGCGCCGTCCGGGGATTCGGTGCGCATGGTCAGGTAGGTGACGCCGGTGGCCGCGCCTTCATACGTCCAGGCGAAGTGGGTGGGCGCAAGCGCCGCGACGTAGTCGCCGACCGTCGCAAGGCCCTCGGAGACCGACTGGATGTCGGCGTCCGTGAACGGGGCGGGGGCTTGCACGGCGAGTGCGGGCGCGACGCACATAAGGCTCATGAGGATCGCCAGGAGCAGCGTGAGGCGGTGTTTTTCCATTGGAAGTTCCTCCACATTTCCTTTGAAGTTCCGGGTTTCGCTTTCCATGCTTTGACGAGGAAAATGGAATAATGTGCCGGCGTCCCGGCTGGTTTATCCAGAATTATGCCATATACCGCTTGGCAAATCAAGCATGGGCTTGCGGCGATTCGGGTTTGACCCCGCGCGCGCATTGGGATACAATAGAAAATGCGGGGGTGAGGTTTGTGCGGACGGTTTTGACGGCCGATCAGATGCGCGCGCTGGAGGAAGATTGCTTTTCGCGGGGTATGCTGCCCGTCGACGCGATGGAGCGCGCCGCCTGCGCGGTGGCGGACGAACTGTGTAAAAGGCTCCCGCCCCGCGCGCTGGTAACCTTCGCGTGCGGGCCGGGGAACAACGGCGGCGACGGCTACGCGGCGGCGCGGCTGTACGCCGACCGGGGCGGGCGCTCGGTCGTGCTCGCGCTTTCAGAGGAGGCGCGGCTGACCGGCGACGCGCTGAACAACTGCGTCCGCGCCCACGAGACGCCCAGGGTCTGGTTCCGGGACGCGGAGGAGCCGGGCGAACGGCCGGACGCCTGGGTGGACGCGATGTTCGGGATCGGGCTGAGGCGTCCGCTGGATGGCATCGCAGCTCGGCTCGTGGCGAGGATGGCCGCAGACCGCATGCGCGGCAGCCTGATCGTCTCGGTCGATGTGCCGTCCGGCCTCGACGCCACCGGCGGAACGCCGCTCGGATCCTCGGTGAAAGCCGATGTGACGGTCACGTTTGAGCATATCAAGAGCGGGCTGATCCTTTCCGCCGGGCCGGAATACGCGGGGGAGGTAGTCGTCGCGCCCATCGGCCTTGACGGCGGGACGCCCGGCGCGGGGCTGCTCGTCGAACCGGGCGACCTTCGTGGGACGCTCCCCCGGCGCAGCCGCGAGAGCCATAAGACCACGTACGGGCACCTTCTATTGGTCGCGGGTTCGCGCGGCATGGCGGGCGCGGCGCTGATCGCGGCGAAGGCCGCGCTCCGAAGCGGCGCAGGGCTTCTGACTGTCGCCTGTCCGGAATCCATCGCACAGGTGTTGCAGATTGGCGCGCCCGGCGCGATGTGCGCGCCGCTCCCAGAACGGGACGGCGCGATCTCGGAGGACGCGCTGCCCGCGTTTCTGGACGCGCTTCAGGGCAAGACCGCTGTGGCCGTCGGGCCGGGGCTTTCCCGCAACGCGCATCCGGGCATCGTGCGCGCGGTTCTTGAAAGCGGCCTCGCCGCCGCGATCGATGCGGACGCGATGAACCTCATCTCGGAGAACCGGGAGCTTCTGTCCCTTTTGAAGCCGTACCATATCCTGACGCCTCACCCCGGCGAGGCGGCGCGGCTGACCGGCGGGACGCACCATGACCTGATCGAAGGCGCACTGGCACTTCACGCGCTGGGCGCGACCGCGATTTTGAAAGGCCCGACCAGCGTGATCGCGGGTGAGGAGATCCATCTGAGCATGTCGGGCACGCCCGGCATGGCGAAAGGCGGCAGCGGCGACGCGCTGACCGGCATCCTGGGCGCGCTGCTCGCGCAGCGCATCCCCCCCGAAACGGCGGCGTGGGTCGCGGACGAACTGCACGGGCTCGCGGGGGAGAAGGCGGCGGAAAAGTTCGGCGTTGTCTCGATGGGGGCGACCGACCTGGTCGAGTGTTTGCCGGAGGTCATGCGCCTTGCGCTTTGAGCATCCGATCCGCACAGCCGCGCCGCGCGCCCGCGTCGACCGCGGCGGTGCGCTGTACCTGTCCCAAGAACCGCTTCCCGGCTTTACGGCGGAGGCGCGCGGCGCGCTGTTCGCGCTGACGCCGGACGAATCACTGATCGCGGCTTTCGCCGAATGGATCCATCCCAAGGCAGAGGAGGATCAGCTAACGAAGTCGCTGATGAAACTCCAAGACCAGATGCCGGACATCGGCCTTCTCGTCGAGGGAATTAAGCTCATCGACCTCGCCGCGCCAAAGGGCGCGGTGGAGGCGTATGAGAAGCGGGTGCGGCAATCAGCGGCGGTCTGCCTGCGCGCCAAAAGCGGCGGCGGGCTTCTCTGGCTGTGCGCCTCGTGCGTCCGCCTTGCGCGAGAAGGATTAACCAAACAATAACCGCGTTAATACAACGCGGCTTGCGGGTGGAGCGCGCCGTATGCTACAATACGCCATCATCCAGACCACCCCACCCTTCCGGGAAAGAGAGGTTCGGACATGGAGTATCAAAAGATGACCGAGGAGCAGATTGCCCAGTCCATCGTGGGCAAGCTGCAGCGCCACTTCGGATGCGAACTGGCGGACGCGACGCCGAATCAGATTTATCAGGCGGTGGCGTCCACCGTGCGAGACGAGATCATGCAGCGAAGGGCGCTGTCCCGCGGTGTGCGGAAAGATGCGAAATCAAAAAAACTCTACTATTTGTCGGCGGAATTCCTGGTGGGCCGCGCGCTGCACAACAACATGACCTCGCTGACCAACGAGCGCAATTATCAGGAGGCCTTTCAGAAACTGGGCATCGACAAGTCGTTGATTTTCGAGCAGGAGCCGGAGCCGGGACTCGGAAACGGCGGTTTGGGGCGGCTCGCGGCGTGTTTTCTGGACTCTCTGTCGGCGTTGAAACTGCCCGCGATGGGCTGCACGATCCGTTACGAATACGGCCTGTTCCGGCAAAAAATCGTGGACGGCTATCAGGTGGAAATGCCGGACAACTGGCTGGACAACGGGAACCTCTGGGAGATTCCCCGGCCGGACCAGTCCGTTGACGTGCACTTCGGGGGAACCGTCGAGGAGTACGTGGACGGCATCGGCCGCACCCGCTTCCGTCAGGTGGGCGGCTACACGGTGGAAGCCGTGCCCTACGAAATGCCTTCGCTTGGCTACGATTCCACGATGGTCAATATGCTCAGGACCTGGTCGGCGCGCTCGCCCAAGACCATCGACATGCCCTCGTTCAACCGCGGCGAGTACGTGCAGGCGGTGGAGCAGAAGGAATTGGCCGAGGTCATCTCAAAAGTTCTCTACCCGGAGGACAACCACACCGCGGGCAAGGAGCTTCGGCTCAAGCAGCAGTATTTCTTCTCCAGCGCGTCGGTGCAGTACGCGGTCAAGGATTTCATCAAGGTGCACGGCCGCGAATGGGATTTGTTCTCCGACAAGGTGGCCATCCACATCAACGACACCCACCCCGGGATGGCGATCCCGGAACTGATGCGCATCCTGATCGACGAACACGGGCTTGACTGGGACCGCGCCGAGGACATCGCGCGCAAGACGTGCGCCTATACCAACCACACCGTGCTTCAGGAGGCGCTGGAACGCTGGCCGGAGGAAATGGTCCAGCGGCTGCTGCCCCGCATTTACATGATCCTGAAGGAACTCAACGAGCGGCTTTGCAAGAAGCTGTGGGAGACCTACACCGGCCAGTGGGAGCGCATCGGGCGGATGGCGATCATCGGCTATGGCCAGATCCACATGGCGAACCTGTGCGTCTCGATGTGCCACACGGTCAACGGCGTCTCGCAGATTCATGCCGACATCCTGCGCCGTCAGACCTTCCATGACTTCTACCTGATCGAGCCGGATCGATTCCTGGGCATCACCAACGGCATCACCCACCGCCGCTGGCTGATGGAGGCGAATCCCGGTCTGTCGGGCCTCATCGACGACGCGATCGGCGACGCGTGGCGCAAGCACCCGGAGCGGCTGATTGACCTTTTGCCGTTCGCGGACGACAAAGCGTTCCGCGAAAAGTTTGATTCCGTCAAGCAGCAGAACAAGCTCGCGCTGGCCGCGTACCTGAGGCGTCACCAGGGCGCGCAGGTGGACCCCGCCACGATCTTTGACGTGCAGGCCAAGCGCCTGCACGAGTACAAGCGCCAGTTGATGAACGCGCTCGCGATGCTGATGCTCTACGACCGGATCGACCGCGATCCGACGTACTCCTTCCAGCCGGTCACGTTTCTTTTCGGCGCGAAGGCCGCGCCCGGCTTCTACCGCGCGAAGCTGATCATCCGGCTGATCAACGCCATCGGCGATCTGGTCTCGAAGCACCCGCGCGCGTCCAAGCTGATCAAGGTGGTGTTCCTTGAGAACTACTGCGTGTCCGCCGCCGAGGTTTTAATGCCCGCGACCGATGTGTCCGAGCAGCTCTCCACCGCCGGCAAAGAGGCCAGCGGCACCGGCAACATGAAGTTCATGATGAACGGCGCGGTCACCATCGGCACGATGGACGGCGCGAACGTCGAGATCTTCCAGTCGGTCGGGCAGGACAACATCTATATCTTTGGCCTGTCCGCGGAAGAGGTCGACCGCGGCTACGCCACCTACCGCGCGAGCGCGATCTTCGAGACCAACGCGGACGTGCGCCGCGCGCTGACGATGCTGATTGACGGCACGCTGTCGCCCGACAACCCGCACCTGTTCCAGGAGCTCTACCACGCGCTGTTGTTCGGCGACGGCGGCGGGATGGCCGACCCGTATTTCGTGCTCAAGGATCTGCCCGACTATCTGCGCACCCGGCAGCGGTTGATCCGCGACTACGCGAACCGTGACAGGTGGCTCACGATGGCGGTCAAAAACGTCGCGTGCTCCGGCGTGTTCTCGTCCGACCGCACGATCACGGAGTACAACGAGAAAATCTGGCGCCTGAAACCGCTCGAACTATGATCCTGTTCCACGATTCGCGGGACGCGGCCTTCCGAACCCCTCCGGGCGCGCTCACGACCGGCGCGGCTGTGACGCTGCGCCTTAAAGCCGACGGCGTCGCGAACGTCCGGCTTCGGCTCTGGTGGGACGGCAAAGAAACCGTCCTGCCGATGGCGGTGAACGCCGAAGGCCTCCATGAGGTGGAAACGCGGATGCCCGACGTGACGGGCCTTCTGTGGTACTACTTCCTGGCGGAGGCGGACGGGAAGATGGTCTTCTACGGCAACGCGCCCGACTGCCTGGGCGGCGTCGGCGCGCTCTGGGATCATGAGCCGCCGTCGTTTCAGATCACGGTGTACGATCCCGCCTTCGCGCCGCCCGCATGGATGCGCGAAACGGTGATCTACCAGATCATGGTCGACCGCTTCCACGCGTCAAGACCGGTCACGGGCCGGGAGCCGCCGGAGCGCGGCCACTGGCATCAGGACTGGTACGAGCCGCCGGAACAGCGCATTGAGGCCGGGGACAACGCGGCGGACGACTTCTTCGGCGGCGACCTTGAGGGCGTCCGGCAAAAGCTCCCCTACCTGAAAGCGCTGGGCGTCGGCGCGATCTACTTCAACCCGATCTTCCGCGCGCGCAGTAACCACAAGTACGACACCGCGGACTACCACGCAATCGACCCGGCGTTCGGCGACGAGGCCGCCTTCCGCGCTTTGTGCAAAGACGCGCAGGCGCACGGCATCCTGATCGTGCTGGACGGTGTGTTTTCGCATACCGGGGCGTACAGCCGCTACTTTGACCTTAGCGGCGATTTTTCCGAAGGCGGCGCGTGCCGGATCCAGTCGTCTCCCTACGTGTCCTGGTACACGTTCAAGAAGTGGCCGACCGACTACGACTGCTGGTGGGGGGTCAAGACGCTGCCGAACGTCCGCGAGATGGACGAGGGATACCTCGATTTCATCATCCGCGGCGAGGACGCCGTCACCGCCCACTGGCTGCGCTCGGGGGCATCGGGCTGGCGGCTGGACGTGGCGGACGAACTGCCCATGCCGTTTCTTCGACTCCTCCGTCAGCGCGTGAAGCGGGAAAACCCGGAGGCTGCGCTGATCGGCGAGGTGTGGGAGGACGCGTCCAACAAAGTCGCCTACGGCGAGACGCGCACCTACTGCGCGGGCGACACACTGGACAGCGTGATGAACTACCCGCTGCGGGACGCGCTCCTTGGCTTCATGAACGGGGAGATTTCCGCGCTCCAGTTTACGCGAAGGGTCAACCACCTGCGCGAGGTCTACCCGAAGGGCTTCTTCTATTCGCTGATGAACCTGATCGGGAGCCACGACCGGCCCCGCGCGATCAATGCCCTCTCCGGCGCGGGTGATCAAAGCCCGCCCCGCGAAGCGCGAAGCGCGAAGAAGCTGACCGACGCGCAGTACGCGCTGGGGAAACGCCGCCTGACCGCCGCGTGGCGCTTCCTGTGCGCGCTGCCGGGCATGCCGTCGCTCTACTACGGCGACGAGACCGGGAACCAGGGCATGGCCGACCCGTTCTGCAGGGGAACCTATCCCTGGGGGCGGGAGGATCAGGCGCTCCTTCATGACATGGCCGGGGCGATCGCGCGCCGGAACGCGAGCGCCGCGCTCAAAACCGGGGCGATGCGGCTCTTCGCCGCCTCAGAGGATGTCGCCGTCGTGATCCGAAGCATCCGGGGCGGCCGCGACGAATTTGGAAGCGAGGCACCGGATGACTGCACATTGGCCGCGCTCAACCGGGCGGACGCGAAGAGGCGGATCACCATTACCGATGCATGGTTAAAGGAGCCTCTGACGCTGGAACTGCCCGCCCAAACCTGCCTCATGATTGAGAATTTGTAATCTCCGCAAGCCGTATGGCTTGGAAAGGAAAACCCTATGAAACTGGCTGTATTTTCGGACATTCACGCAAACCTGACCGCGTTTCGCGCCTGCCAGGCCTTCGCCGACCATCTGGGCGCGGAGGGATACGTGCTGCTGGGCGACTTCGTGTCCGACTGCCCCGATCCACACGCGACGCTGGAGCACCTGCGCCTGATGGCCGCGAAGAAGCCGTGTTACATGGTCTACGGCAACCGGGAGCAGTACCTGTTCGACCACGAGGCCAACCCGGACGGCGACGGCTGGTGCGCCTCGTCCCAGACGGGTTCTCTTCTCTACACCTACCGTCACCTGACGACGGAGGACTTCCGACTGCTTCACGAGATGCCCAGGAAGCTGAGGATCGAGATTCCCGGCTGCGCGCCGATCCTGGCGTGCCACGGGTCGCCCGACTCGATCAACCAGCTGGTCTACCCCGGCACACGCGACGCGGACAAGCTGTTAAAAGGCCTGGACGAGGCGGTCCTGCTGGTGGGGCACTGCCACGTGCAGTACCGCTACGAGGCGTTCGGAAAGCAGCTCATCAACCCCGGGTCGCTCGGCATGCCCATGACCCAGGGGCTGACCAAGGCGCAGTTCGCGATGCTGACCGATCAGGACGGCCGCTGGCAGGCGCGCATGCTGAACGTCCCCTACGACAGCCGCGAGGAGCTGGCCCGGTTCGACAAGAGCTCCCTCGATTCAATGGGGCATATGTGGACGAAGGCCGTGCGCAGGCAGATCCTCTCCGGCGGCAACGTGACGATGGAACTTCGCAAACTCGCCGACCGCATCGCGCAGGAAATGGATCTCGCGGGCACCCCGGAGGTCTGCTGGGAGGAAGCCGCGAAGCGGTTGGAGCTGATTTAGCGCTGCGAAATCCTCCCTCGCGGCTTTACATCCCGCGGAGGCCGTATTATAATGGGTTTTAAATGACGGAGAGGATGTTGAAAATGTCCGACACCACCGTACGGTCGCTGTTCCGTACGCCGCCCAAGGCCGACCTTCCCGGCGTCTCGGTCAGCGGCTGGGTGCGCACGATGCGTGAAAGCAAGTCCTTCGCGTTCGTCGAGTTGAGCGACGGCACGTTTTTTAAACCGCTGCAGCTGGTTCTGGAGGAGGACAAGCTGCCCGGATACGCCGAGCTGACCCGCGGGATCAGCGTGGGCGCGTCGGTCACGGCGGAGGGCACGCTGGTTCTGACGCCGGAGGCGAAACAGCCCTTCGAGCTGAAGGTCACTTCGATGAAAGTGCTGGGCGAAAGCCCCAGCGACTACCCGCTGCAGAAGAAACGGCACACGCTGGAGTACCTGCGCACGATCGCGCACCTTCGCCCGCGCGCGAACCTGTTCCAGTGCGCGTTCCGCGTGCGCTCCCTCGCGGCGCAGGCGGTGCACCGGTTCATGCACGACCGGGGCTTCGTCTACGTGCACACCCCCATCTTCACCGGCAGCGACTGCGAGGGCGCGGGCGAGATGTTCAAGGTCACGACGCTGGACATGAAGAACCCGCCGCGCACCGAGTCCGGTGAAGTGGATTTCGACAAGGACTTCTTCGGAAAGCCGGTCTCGCTGACGGTTTCGGGGCAACTCAATGCCGAGACTTTCGCGCTGGCGTTCCGCGACGTGTACACGTTCGGGCCGACCTTCCGCGCCGAGTTAAGCTACACCGCGCGCCACGCGGCGGAATTCTGGATGATCGAGCCGGAGATGGCGTTTGCCACCCTCAAAGAGGACATGCAGTTTCAGGAGGATCTGGTCAAGTACGTGATCGACGCGGTGCTTGAGGAAGCGCCGGAGGAGATGGCGTTCCTGAACGGCTTCGTCGACCAGGGCCTCATTGAGCGGCTGACCGCCGTCCGCGACGCGGACTTCGCGCGGGTCAGCTACACCGAGGCGGTGGAGATCCTGAAAAATTGCGGCGCTCCGTTTGAATACCCGGTGTTCTGGGGCTGCGACCTTCAGACCGAGCACGAGCGCTACCTGACCGAGAAGCACTTCAACCGCCCCGTGTTCGTCACCGACTACCCCAAGGACATCAAGGCGTTCTACATGCGCATGAACGACGACGGGAAGACCGTCGCGGCGGCGGATCTCTTGGTTCCGGGCATCGGCGAATTGTGCGGCGGCAGCCAGCGCGAGGAGCGCGGGGATCTCCTGCGCGCGCGCATCGAAGAAATGGGCATGGATCCGAAGGATTACTGGTGGTATCTGGAGCTTCGCAAGTACGGTTCCGTACCGCATTCGGGCTTCGGCATGGGTTTTGAGCGGCTGATCATGTACCTCACCGGCATCGGCAACATCCGGGACGTACTGCCGTTCCCCCGCACCACGAGGAACGCGGAGTTTTGACGATTTACCGCGTGAAAACGCGACGAATGTGAAAAGCTGAATAACAGACAGTTCGAGGCCCTCCTGTCTCAAAACAAAACCAGGTTATTCCGCGACAACGCGGGTAAGGGGCGCTTGAAAGCGCCCCCTCTTCTTTGGGCCGTTCTCTGAACGGCCCTGTTTTTAAGGAGGTATTCCATCATGGAGTCCATCACCAACGTTCTTCGCCGCGCGGCCGCCTATGTGTCCGAAGAGATTCTTTTGATCCCCCGAAAGCCGGACCTTCGGTACATGACCCGCGTGGCGGTGATCGCCGCGCTGTACGCGGCGCTGACGCTGCTGCTCGCGCCCATCAGCTACGGCGCGGTGCAGTTCCGCGTCGCCGAGGCGCTGACGCTTCTGCCCATCCTGACGCCCGCGGGCGTCATGGGGCTTTCGATCGGCTGTTTGATCGCGAACTTCTTCGGGAGCGCGACGGGTTTGGACATCTTCTTTGGCACCATCGCGACGGTGATCGCGGCGCGCCTGACGTATCGGTATCGCGATAAGCCGGTACTCGCCGCGCTGCCGCCGGTGCTGGTGAACGCCATCATCGTCGGCGCGGTGCTCTCCTACGCGTTCTCGCTGCCCTTTTTTCTGACCGTCGCGCAGGTTGGCGGGGGAGAACTGGGCGTATGCTACGCGCTGGGTCTTCCATTATTCTACGCGCTTCGACGCCTTCCCCACAACATCTGGTAAATGCGACAACGTTCTTACACAATATGTCGGCCACACTTGTTAATTATATCCCCAGAGGCTTGAATTTGTAATAGTTTTGAAATATAATGGGGGAGGTTGGCAGATCGGAAAGAAGGTGTGCATGCGCATGAAGGCTTGGGCAAAGCGGCTGGTGATCGCCATTGTTCTCCTCGCGTTCGCGGGGTTAACGCATCAGACTTTGGCTACGGCGGCGGTTACGTTCAAGACCAAGTCTACCTGCAAGCTGTACAGCAAGATTTCCCAAAAGGCCAAAACGCGCAAGGTTCCGAAAGGCCGAAAGGTCGTCGTTTATCAGGTCAAGGGCAATTGGTGCAAGGTTTCGATCGGCGGCGTCAAGGGCTACATGCCCAAATCGTCGCTGACCAGGGTCGTCAAGTCCAAGTCCAGTTCCATTAAAACGCTGCGCGGCGGCGACAAGAGCGCCGCTGTGAAGAAGCTTCAGACGCAGTTGGCGAAGCGGGGCTTCATCAGTTCCAAATCGGTCAACGGCTACTACGGTTCCTCCACCGCGAAGGGAATTCGCCAGTACCAGATGATGTCGGGTTTGTCGGTTTCCGGCACCGCGACGACCGCGACGATCAAGAAGCTGTTCTCCTCCAGCAGCCACCGCCCAAGCGTCACCAAGACGCGATGGAACAACTATACCTGCTCCAGGTTCTTCCCGGTCGGCGGACTGGCCACGATTGTCGACCTCAATACCGGCGCGCGCCTGCGCATCCGGCGCGTGGGCGGCCACAACCACTTCGACGTAGAGCCGGCGTATGCCTCTGACACGACGGTTTTAAAGCGCATGTACGGCGGCACATGGTCATGGGACAGCCGCGCGGTGCTGTTGATTACGCGAGGCCGCTACGTCGCGGGCGCGATCAACGGCATGCCGCACGGGTACGAGATGAGCCGCTCCAACAACTTTGACGGCCAGATCTGCCTGCACCTGTACGGCAGCAAGACCCACGGCAGCGGCGACTCCAATTCCGCGCATCAGGCGAACATCCGAAGGGTTTACAACTACTTCAATTAGCGTAAAGATCGACAGGCCGCCGTTCGCGCGTGGTCGCGCAGCGGGGGTCTTTTTCATGCCCTGACCGCCCGGATGATCGCGGTCGAGCCGCCCTGCCAGATCAGTTCCGCGGAGGAGAATGCCTCGCGCATCAGTGCCAGTTGATGTCCGACCGTCATCGGGATGTCGATGTGGTAGAACCCGGCGGTTTTTTCCTGAACAACCGAGCGCATCCCCGCAAGGCACTCCGCCTCGAACGCGTCGTTTTCCGCGACGAAGTCGGTCTCCACATATTCGCCGCCCGGCGTCAGCGCAGCGGCGATTTTTCGATAGAGCGCGAGCTTCCTGTCCGCCTCGAAGTGGTGCATCGTCTCTACCGATACCGCGGCGTCGAACGGACCGGGGAACGGCACGTTGAAATAGTCACCCTGGATCAGCGTAAGCGCGCGCGCGGCGTGCTTCTTTTTGAGTTCGTCCAGCATGCGGGCGGAGAGGTCGACCCCGGTGACGACCGCGTCCGGGCACAGGCGGAAGAGTTCATCGAGTTCCAGCCCGGTACCGCAGCCGAGGTCAAGGAGGCGCATCCCCGGCTTCACGGGCAGCGCCTGAATCGTTTCCCGGTAAAACCGATCCGACCCAGCCACATTCTTCAGCATGTGCGCCTCATACCCGTCTGCCCGCGCGTCGAAGAACGCGGCCATCTCCTCAAGAGCCATCCAATCATCTCCTCACGCCAGTTTATCACAGGATGAGTGAGAATAAAACCGTTAGCGAATGCTTAATTTGACAGATTTCTTGGCTGGGCGTACAATAAAATCTGCAATTCAGATGGTGAGGAAGATTTTTCATGAACATTTCGCACTCCTCGGAGCTTCGCTCGCTGTTTCTCAAGTTCTTTGAATCGAAGGGTCACGCGGTGATTCCGTCGGCGTCGGTCATCCCGGAGAACGACCCGACGGTTTTGTTCACCACCGCGGGCATGCACCCGCTGGTGCCCTACCTGCTGGGCGCGAAACACCCGATGGGCACGCGGCTGACCGACGTGCAAAAGTGCATCCGCACCGGCGACATCGACGAAGTGGGTGACTTCAGCCACCTGACGTTCTTTGAGATGCTGGGCAACTGGTCGCTGGGCGATTACTTCAAAAAAGACGCCATCGCGTGGAGCTGGGAGTTTCTGACCAGCCCTGAATGGCTGGGGCTTGACCCGGAGCGGCTGGCGTTCTCGGTGTTCGCGGGCGACGACGCTGTGCCCCGCGACGAGGAAGCCGCGTCCCTCTGGCGCGCGCAGGGCGTGCCCGCCGAGCGCATCTTCTATCTGCCCCGCAAGAACAACTGGTGGGGCCCCGCCGGAACCACCGGCCCCTGCGGGCCGGACTCCGAAATGTTCATCATCACCGACCGGCCGCCCTGCGGGCCGGATTGCTCGCCCGCCTGCGACTGCGGCAGGTACCTGGAGATCTGGAACGACGTGTTCATGCAGTACAACAAGCAGGCGGACGGAACGTATGTGCCGCTCGCGCAGCAGAACGTGGACACCGGCATGGGCCTTGAGCGCACGATCAGCGTGCTGACCGGCGCGAAGAGCGTGTACGAGACCGACCTCTTTACCGGCATCCTCGGAAAGATCGCGGAGCTTTCCGGCAAGACTTACGGCTCCGACGCCGAGACCACCCGCTCGATGCGCATCATCGCCGACCACGTGCGCACCGCCACCTTCATCATCGGCGACGACCGCGGCGTGACGCCGTCCAACGTCGACCAGGGGTACGTGCTTCGCAGGCTCATCCGCCGCGCGGTGCGCCACGGCATGAACATCGACCTCCCCACCGGGTCGATTTCAAAGATCGCGGAGGTCATCATCAATCAGTACAGCCTGCCGTATCCGGAGCTTGAGCGCCACCACGCGCACATCCTGGAGCAGTTCGATTTGGAAGAAGACCGTTTCCAGCGGACGCTCCGGCAGGGCGTGCGCGAGTTCGACAAGGTGATTTCGGAGATTGAGCGCGTCCAAAAGGCCGTGGATGCCTTTGAGGCGGGCCTTGCCGGTTCCGACCAGAAGGCGGCGGCGGAGGCGTTCGCGTCCACGCTCCGGCCGACGCCGGACAACCAGCCCATCATCGAGGCGCTCCGCGCGTTCGACGCGGGCAAACTGGATGAATACCGCGCGCTGATCCAAAAGCTGCGCGCCGGAGCCTCCAGAATCGACGGCCGCGCCGCGTTCAAGCTCTACGACACCTACGGCTTCCCGATCGAGATCACGACCGAGATGGCCAGAGAAAAGGGCCTCACGGTGGACAATGAGGGCTTTGAGGAGCGCTTCCGCCAGCATCAGGAAAAGAGCCACGCGGGCGCGGAGCAGCGTTTCAAGGGCGGCCTCGCGGACACCACCGAGGAAACCGCGAAGCTGCACACCGCGACGCACCTTTTGCACGCGGCGCTCCGGAAGGTTCTTGGAAACGAAGTCGCGCAGAAGGGCTCCAACATCACCGCCGAGCGGCTCAGGTTTGATTTCTCGTTCTCCCGCCGGATGACCGACGAGGAGATTCAGGAGGTCGAGGCGCTGGTCAATTCCTACATCAAGGCGGGCGGGGCGGTCGTCTGCGAGGAGATGACCGTGGACGAGGCCAAGGCGAAGGGCGCGATCGGCCTGTTTGAATCGAAGTACGGCGAGCGCGTCAAGGTGTACACGATGGGCGCGTTCAGCAAGGAAATCTGCGGCGGCCCGCACGCGAACAATATCGAAGATCTCCAGTCCTTCAAGATTCTGAAGGAAGAATCCTCCTCCGCGGGCGTCCGGCGCATCAAGGCGGTCATCGGAAAGTAAGCCGAAGCCGGGCGACCAAGCGCCGATTGCGTTCTGTCGCACCGGTGGTCTTCGGAAAAAACACTTCAAAGAAGGGCTTCGCCATGAAACATCTGTCGGAAATGCGTTTTCAGGAGCTGCTCGACCCCAAGGGTCATCCGTGCCCCAGCTGCGGCAGGCACCACACAACCGGCCTGAAGCTGTTCGAGGCGGGTCGCGGCGCGGTAAAACTATTGCCGGAAGTGCTGAAAAAGCTGAACATCCAGAAGCCGTTCATCGTGTGCGACCAAAACACCTACAAGGCCGCGGGCGTTCAGGTGGAAGCGCTTCTGACGGAAGCGGGCATTCCCTACAAACTCTTCATGCTGACGGCGGAGCACGTGGAGCCGGACGAGTATTCGGTCGGCTCGATCCTCTTGGCGTATGACCCATCGTCTGACGGCGTCATTTCGGTGGGCAGCGGCGTCATCAACGACTGCTGCAAGGTGGTCGCGCACGCGGTCGGGAAACCGCAGGTGGCGGTCGGCACCGCGCCGTCGATGGACGGCTACGCGTCCGACTCCTCCTCGATGCACGTCAGCGGCGTCAAATCAACCGTCTACAACGCGTGCCCGGTGGGGATCATTTGCGACAGCGAGATCATGTGCCAGGCCCCGATGCGCATGCTGTGGGCGGGTCTGGGGGACATGCTCGCGAAGTACGTGTCCGTCTGCGAGTGGCGGCTTTCCAACCTCGTCACCGGCGAATACTACTGTGAGGAGATCGCGGGGCTGATGCGCGCGTCGCTCAAAAAGATCGTGGAAAACGCGGGCGCCATCGCGACCCGCGATCCGGACGCGATTCAGGCGGTCAGCGAGGGGCTGGTCATGTCCGGCGTCGCGATGTCGTTCGCGCAGATGTCCCGCCCCGCGTCGGGCCTTGAGCACTACTTCTCCCACATGTGGGAGATGATGGGCATGGAGCGCGGCGAAAAGGCCGACCTGCACGGTATTCAGGTGGGCGTCGGCACCCATGTGACGCTGGGGCTGTACGACTGGATCAAAACGCTCACGCCCGACCGCGCGCGCGCGATGGACTTCATCGCGAACTTCGATTCTGATGCGTGGGCGGCGATGGTGCGCCGCATCTTCGGGAACACCGCGCCGCAGATCCTCTCGATCGAGGCGAAGGTCAAAAAGAACGATCCTGAGAACCACAAAAAGCGGTTTGACGTGATCGAGGCGCGCTGGCCGGAGATTTTAAAGATCATCGACGAGGAAATGCCCGATACTGAGGCGATCGACCGCCTGATGCGCGACCTCGGCATGCCTCGTGTGCCCAAGGATCTGGGCATCTCCGAACAGGACGCGAAGGACGCCTTTACCGGCGCCCGCGAGATCCGCGACAAGTATCAGTCCTGCAGCCTCCTGTGGGACATGGGCTTAACCTCCGAAGCCCGCGCGAGGATCCACGCGGAATGACGTAGGAACGCCGGTGGCTCCACCCCCGGACCCCCGCCAGGGGCAGTGCCCCTGGACCTCCTCTTCAATGCCCGCATGCGGGCATTGGGAGAAATGAAAAATTAGCACAGAGCGATAAAGCTGCTCTGTGCTTTTTCTATCCCCTAAGCGCGGGGTCAAGGGGAGATCATCTCCCCTTGCGGGGGTGCTGGCAGCGCCCCCGCCATTTCCGCCTTTCCCGCCTCCCTCGGCTTGCTCTGTGCTTTCTCTATCCCCTAAGAGCGGGGTCAAGGGGGGATCATCTCCCCTTGCGGGAGGTCTGGAGGGCGGAGCCCTCCGGTCCGTTTCCTGCCGCCTCTTTCGTCTCCCTCGACTTCCGACGCCCCCCGCGGCAATGTCACAATCACCTCGACGCTGTCCGGCGTCTCCAGCACCTGGCTGACCGCCCGGACGCCCGCGCGGTTCAGCGAGCGCACGGTGGACAGGAGCGCGTTGACGAACATGCGCTGGTCGCGGCAGCGGATGCGCAGCGTGCGCTTGGGCGCGCGGGCGGCGCGTGCGATGCTCTCCTCCAGCGCGCGCACGCTCATGCCCTCCGCTCCGGCGCGCTCAATGTAGTGCAGTTGCGTTTCCTCGTCCGGCACGCGCAATAGTGCCCGTGCGTGGCGCTCGCCCAGCTTGGTCTCCCGGAGCGCGTCCAGAACATTCTCCGGCAGTGTCAGGAGCCGTAATAGATTCGCCACCGCACTCTGACTTTTGCCAAGCCGCCCGGCCACCTCCCGCTGGGTCAACCCGTGCAATTCGATCAGCCTTCGGCACGCCTCCGCCTCGTCCAGAAAGTGCAGTTCCTCCCGCTGCAGGTTTTCGACCAGCGCAAGGATCGCCGCCTCGCTGTCGGACGCCTCCACCACCAGCGCGTCCACCGAGACCGCGCCCAACCTTTTCAAGGCGCGCACGCGGCGCTCGCCGGCAATCAGCTCGTACCCGCCGCCGGACGGCCTGACCATCGGCGGCGACAGAAGCCCGTCCCGTTCAATGGACGAAGCGAGCTGAGCGATCGACTCTTCCTGAAACCGGCGTCTTGGCTGCTCCCGGCAGGGCGCGACCTGGCTTAACGGCACGCGACGGATCACGCGGCGCATCGGCGTTTGCTCCATGAACGCGCCTCCATAAAAAAATCCCGCACTATATATGCGGGACGCGGGGGCGCAAGGCGTGTTCGACGTTCATTTCGCCGTGACAGGGATTCGTTTACCTACCAGAATCCACGCAAAGATCCCCGCCGCGAGCAGAGGATGTTGGTCAGCGCGCATACGGTCCCCAGCGCCAGGCGCATCATGACCGGATAGCTCGCGCGGCGGCTCACCGGATGAAGAGCCCGATCGCGAACTGACCGATCAGCCACATCAGCGACTTGACCGTCGCCGCGAAGCCCGCCAGCGCCGCCGAACCCGTGGTCAGCCGGATGAAGTTGGTGACGACCGTGTCGCCCTGTAAAAAAGAGAGCGCGGCCCAAAAGAGCGTGCCCTCCAGAATCATCAGGTTCGCGTTCCGATTGACGGCTTTTTCGTCAAACATGTGCGTGCCCCTGGGCGGTCTGCCCGTTTCCTATGCGTATCAGGTCGCGTACTCGCGGATGTGTTTCAAAACGTTCTTCAGTCCGTTGGCGGAGGGTTCCTTTTCCATCGCGTCGATCAGGCTTCCCCTGTTTTTGTAGACCTCAACCACCCGCGCTCGCAATGTGTCCGGCGTCATGTCCTCCTGATAGAGCACCCGCGCGAGGCCGCGCGCCTCAAAGGACCTGGCGTTCAGAATCTGGTCGCCGCGGCTGGCGGTCTTGGGGTAGGGGATGAGCAGCGCGGGTTTCCGAAGCGCCAGAATCTCTGACAAAGTGTTTGAGCCCGCGCGAGAGATCAGTACGTCCGCCGCCGCGTAGGCGTGCGGCATGTCGTTTGTCAGGTATTCGCGCTGGCAGTAGTCGGCGGTGCCCTCCAGATTGGTGTCCAGATTGCCCTCGCCGCACAGGTGCAGCACCTGAAAGCCTGCGGTGAGACCCGGCAGCGCCTGCCGGAGCGCGCGGTTGATCGACTGCGCGCCGCTGGAGCCGCCCACGACCATCAGAACCGGCCGGTCGTCCCGGAATCCGAACAGCTTCAAGCCCTTTTCGCGGGAACCCTTGAACAGTTCGGGTCTTAGCGGCGTACCCGCGTACAGTCCCTTCTCGCCTGCGAGCTTCGCGGCCTCCGGGAAGGTGCATAGCAGCTTTTTTGCGAACGGCATCGCCAGTTTGTTGGCGAGGCCTGGCGTCATGTCGCTCTCATGAAGCAACACCGGGATGCGCAGCATCGCCGCGCCGTAGACCACCGGCACGGACACGAAGCCGCCCTTCGCGAACACCAGGTCGGGCTTCAGCTTCAGCATCAGCGCCACCGACTGGCCCGCGCCAGCCACCACCTTGAACGGGTCGATGAAGTTTTTCACGTCAAAATAGCGGCGGAGTTTGCCGGTCAACACCGCGTGGTAGGTCACGCCTCTCAGAGGTTCCACAAGCCTTCGCTCAATGCCGTCGGCGGTGCCAACGTAGTGGACGTCCCAGCCCTCGGCCAGCAGGGAAGGGATCAGCGCCAGGTTGGGCGTCACGTGGCCCGCCGTACCCCCGCCGGTCAAAACGATTCGCTTCAATGCCGAACCACCCTTCCGAATCTCACGCATGGTTCAATTATAGCACGCCGGGCGCAAACTGCCTCGAAGATGATGTTAAATGAGCACATGTTATTTGCGAATTCGCGCCGTTTGGATTATGATAGAGGAAGACAATCGCCAGGAGGGATGCCGGGCATGTATCAGGCGCTGTACAGAACGTGGCGGCCGGAGAAGTTCGAGGATGTGGTGGGGCAGGAAGCCATCGTCACGACGCTTGTCAGGCAGGTGGAGTCGGGCCGGATCGCCCACGCCTACCTGTTCACGGGCAGCCGCGGCACCGGCAAGACCACCACCGCCAAGATTCTCGCACGCGCGATCAACTGCGCGCACCCGCTGCCGGGCGCAGACCCCTGCGGGACGTGCGAGGCCTGCCAGTCGATCAAGGACGAGCAGTCGATGGATGTGGTCGAAATCGACGCCGCCTCAAACAACGGCGTCGACGAGATCCGTGACCTCCGCGAGAAGATCCAGTACCCGCCGTCGGTCGGGCGCTACAAGGTGTACATCGTCGATGAGGTGCACATGCTGTCGACCGGCGCGTTCAACGCGCTTTTAAAGACGCTGGAAGAGCCGCCCGCCCACGCGGTGTTCATCCTCGCCACCACCGAGCCGCAGAAGCTGCCCGCGACCATCCTGTCCCGCTGCCAGCGGTTCGACTTCAGGCGCATCCCGGCCAGGCTCATTGAAGAGCGGCTGAAGGTGGTGCTCAAAGCCTCCGGCGCGTCGGCGGAGGAGGAAGCGATCCAGCTGATCGCACGGTACGCGGAGGGCGGCATGCGCGACGCGCTGTCGCTTCTGGACACCATCATGGCGGACGAGACGCTGACCGCCGCCAGGGTTCGGGAGGCGCTGGGCGCGTCCGGCGTCGAGTCGATGTACGAGTTCGCGGACGCTGTGATCGCGTCCGACCTTGGGCGCGCGCTGACCCTGATCGCGCAGGCGATGGACGCCGGGCGCGACCCGCAGGTGTTCGCGCGGGAGGTGACCGGGCATCTGAGGGCGCTCCTTCTCGCGCAGGCGGTGAAGGAGGGTCTTGAGGATCTTTTGGAGACCACCCGCGAGGAGGCGGAGCGGCTCACACGGCAGGCCGCGAACGCGCCTTCCGAGGGGCTTTTGCGGTGGATGGATCTTTTCATGCGCGCCGAGGGCGATATGAAGTGGATGGCGCAGCCCAGAAGCGCGTTGGAACTGTGCGCCGCGCGCTGCGTTAGGCCCGAGAAGGAACTGAGCATCGAGACGCTGTCCGAGCGGCTTTCAAGGCTGGAGGCGAAGCTTCAGAACCTTTCATCCATCCCGTTTGAGCCGAACGCGGGCAGCGCCGCGCCGCCTGTGAGGACGGAAAACGCGCCGCCCGCCGCGAAGGCGGACAATCCTCCGAAGGAAGCCGCGCCGCCAAAGGAAGCGCGCGCGCCCAAGGCGGCGGAGCCCGAAGGCGCGGCCATGTACAAGGCCGCGCTGGAGGCGATTTCAAAGGAGCAGCCGCAGATTTTCGGCATGCTCAAGGACGCGGCTTTCCGCGGGCTGGACGGGGACAACGCGCTTCTGGAACTCCCGCGCGCGCGCGCGTTCTACCGGCAGATTCTGGAGAAGGATGACAAAAAGGCGCTGATCGACCAGGCGCTTTCCGCAGCGTACGCGCGGCCGATGGCTGTCCGGTTCGTGCAGGGCGGAGAGGCCCCGCGCGCGCAGGACCGGCGCACGCTGGAGCAGGCCTACGACGTGTTCGGCCGGGATAAGGTCAGCGTACTGGACGAATGAAACGGTTTCCCCGAAAATACACGATGGACTGACGGAGCGATATGCTGAAAAAACTTCTGGACAAGAGCCTTCTTTACTTCCTTCTCATCGGCGCGGGCAACACGCTCCTGTCGATGGGGATCATGTATTTATTATACACGCTGGCGGGGTTCGGCTACTGGGGCTCCAGCGCGGTGGCGTTCACGCTGACCAGCATCTTAAGCTTCGTGCTCAACAAGCGCCTGTCCTTCCAGTATGAGGGAAAGGTGTGGCTGGCGGCGCTGCGCTTCGCGGTCGTGATTGCCGTGTGCTACCTGATCGCCTACTCGCTGGCGCAGCCCGCGACCGCGTGGCTGCTTGGGAAGCTGATGAGCGCGGCGCTGTCGCCTGAAACCATCGACAAGGCCGCGCTTCTGACTGGGCAGGTGCTCTTCACCGGCCTCAACTATTTCGGTCAACGCTTTTTCGCTTTCAGAAAATCAGAATAATGGAAGGATGGTCGCATTGGCCATCCTTCCATAAATCGCGCTCAGGGCGGCGTTTGCGTTTTACTGCGGCGCGTGCCCGGTCAGTTCCCCCTTGCGCAAATAGACCGGCGCGAACGCGAGGAGCGACAGGAACGCGACCGCCGCCATCAGCCCGAACGTCGCCTGAAGACCGATCGCGTTCGCGATCAGTCCGCCGCCCAGGTTTCCCGCGACCCGCGCCACGCCGAATCCGGAGATCGCCAGCAGCATCTGCCCGCGCGCGCGCAGTTCCTCCGGCACGGTGAAGCTGATGTATTTCGCCATCGTCACCGTCATCACGATGAACCCCCAGCCGTGCAAAAGCTGCGACGCCATCGCAACCCATACATTGCTCGTCGACCACAGGATCAGCCAGCGCGCGGTGAGCGACGCCGCGGAGATGAGGAGCAGCTTTCCCGCGCCCAGCTTTTGATAGAGCCTGTCGCTGAACAAAAGGAACAGCGTCTCACTGGTGGCGGACAGGAAGTATGCCCAGCCCAGAAGCGCCGGGTTGCCGCCCGGAAGGCCGGTAAAGTACACCGGGTAGAACACGTAGAAGTAGCCCAGCGTGATCTGAAGCAGCGTCGTCAGCGCGATCAGAAGCATTAGCTTCTTATAACGCAGCAGCGCGAAGATCGACGCGCCGTTTTTCTCGCGTGCGTGCCCCGCGAGCGGCGGCAGCCTGTAGGTGGACAGGAACACGAACCCGAGCACCAGCGCGGTCATCCATGGCATGCGATCCAGATGCCCGTTGATGAGTTTTCCTGCGATGATCGACGCCACCGCGAACGAATAGGTGCCGATCAGGCGGATCTTGCCGAACGGGTGATTGTTCGCCTGCAGCGCCTCCAGGATCACCGAATCGCCCATCGGCTGGATGGCGGTGTAGCTGGCGGCGAACAGGCCCAGGATGAGGCAGAGGTAGAAGAACCGGTCGTTCAACGGGAACAGAAGGATCGAGCCCGCCGCCAGCGCGCACATGATCCGAAGTACGCGGGTGCGGCTTTTGGAACGGTCGCCCAGTTCGCCCCACACGGTCTGCGCGAGGATGCTGACGATCGATACGACGGTCATCGCCACGGCGATCTGCGAGCTTCCAAACCCCTTGTCGGACAGGGAAACGGTTACGAACCCCTGATAGACCGCGTTGGCCGTGTAGTACGCCGACAAAAACAGCGCAAACCGCCACGGATACGCGTTCTCGCGCGCCATCTGGTTGCCCCCTCGTCCGCCCGCGCGCAAAACGACGCGGGCCTCTTGCGTGATCTCTGCGTGTCGACAGTGTCGACACGCGCAAAGGAAATCCGCTTCGCATCGTTCCTTTGCATTTGGAACGCGACCGGTTTCCTCAAATCCCATCGGGAATTTGCGGGCGGAAACTGGTTCGGGAATGCTTTCCCCGTCGGCCGGGCAAGCTCGGCCTTTGGGGGAAAGCCAAATCCGCCGCGCATGACGCTGGATTTGATTGAAAGTCGAGAGGGCTTCGGCCCTCTCGACGCTCTCCTAAAGGTCTTGTACGCAAATGCCACTTCGCCTATTTTAGGCTTATCGCGCTGATTCTAAAAGCGAGTTTTTGAAAATATTTGCGTAACCCGCACTTTTGGTTGTATAATGAACTGAAACCACATGCCGGGGGACGAAATGCCGATACATCTGATCGCGTCGGATCTTGACGAGACACTGCTCAACAAAAGCGCGGAGCTGACCGCGCGAACCCAAAAGGCGCTGAAGCGCGCGATGGAGGCCGGGGCGCTGATCGCGCTCTCCTCCGGGCGCATGGTCAAGGCGATGGCGCGCTACGCGGATCAAATCGGCGTCAACGCGCCGCTGATCGCGTTCAACGGCGCGCTCGTGTACGACTACAGGAAGAAATCCGTGCTCGCCGCCCGCGAGGTCTCGGTGGACGACGCCCGCGCCGTGGCGCTCGCCGCGGAGGAACGCGGCGTGCACATTCAGGCGTTCACCGCGGAGGAATACTATTTCCCGCGGGAAAATGCGTCGAGCGACCTGTACGCGCGCGGCATCGGCGGCATCTTCGGAAAGCCGACGGGCGTAAAAATGTCGGAATGGATCGACCGACCGCTTGCGAAGCTCCTGATGATCGCGGAGCCAAGCGAGGCCGCGCGGCTGGTGAAGGAGCTGTCACCAAGATTTACTGGGCGCATGGAGATGATGATCTCCCGCCCCAACTACATCGAATGCACGTCGGCGGGCGTCCACAAGGGCGCGGCGCTTGAGCAATTGGCCGGGTACCTGCGCATCCCGCGCGATGCGGTTGCGGCGTTTGGCGACAATCAGAACGACGTCACGATGATCCGTTGGGCCGGGCACGGCTACGCGGTCGCGAACGCGCCGGAGGCGGTGCGTTCTCAGGCGCTCGCCGCGCCCGCGAGCGACGAGGATGGCGTCGCGCAGGTGATCGAACAGCTTTTGGACGAGGGGCGCATCTCGCCGCCCGACAGGAGGTAACCGATGGTACCCGTCAAGGAATTTGTCGAAAACCTGGGGCTTGAAACCATCGTGGCCGGGAGTTCCAAGGAACTCGCCATCGAGAGCAGCGACATCAACCGGCCCGGCATTCAGCTGACCGGCTACTGGGCGCACTTCGCGCACGAGCGCCCGCAGATTCTGGGCAAGGTGGAGATGAGCTACCTGTTCTCGCTGGACGAGGAAACGCGCGGCGAACGGTTTCATAAGTTCTTCAGCTACCCGATCCCCTGCGTGATCGTGTGCCACAACATGCCGCTGGTGGATGGGCTGGCCGACGCCGCCAAGGCGCACGACGTGCCGCTGTTCTCCACCCACGAGGACACGACGCAGCTGGTTTTGAAGATCATCAACTTTCTGAACAACTACCTTGCCCCGCGCATCACCCAGCACGGCGTGCTGGTGGACGTGTTCGGAAGCGGATTATTGATCACGGGCGAGAGCGGCGTGGGCAAGAGCGAGGCCGCGCTGGAACTGGTGAAGCGCGGGCACCGGCTGGTGGCCGACGATGTGGTAGACATCCGCCGCATCTCCGCGAGCCGTCTGGTTGGCGAGGCGCCGGAGATGATCCGCTACTTCATGGAGATTCGCGGCGTGGGCATCATCGACATCGCGACGATGTACGGCATCGGCTCGGTCATCCGCTCGAAATCCATCGACATGGTCATCCATCTTGAGTTGTGGCAGGCGGACAAGGAGTACGACCGGCTGGGGCTGGAGGAGTGCTATACGCAGATTCTGGGCGTCCCGATCCCCAGGCTGGTGCTCCCGATCCGGCCTGGCCGGAACCTCGCGATCGTATTGGAGGTTGCCGCGCGCAACCAGCGGCTCAAACAAAACGGCTTCAACGCCGCCCGGACGCTCAACGAGCGCCAGATCGAGCGCATGCGCT
>CAZNPZ010000022.1:0-41170 GCA_964575255.1 uncultured Oscillospiraceae bacterium | reverse complement strand
GCTACGTGGGCAAGAACATGGTGGACGCGGTCGCCGTCGGCGAGGTGTTCTCCTCCCCCACCGCGAAGGCGTTCTACGACGCGTTTGTGGAGGCGGACGCGGGCGCGGGCGTCGCGTGCCTGTACGGCAACTACGCGGGCGACAACATGAACGTCAAAATGGCCGCGAAACTCGCGGACGACGACGACATCGTGGTCAAGACCGTCATCGCCAACGACGACGTGGCCTCCGCGCCCAAGGACGAGCCAATGAAGCGTCGCGGCGTCGCGGGCGAAGTGCTGATGTGGAAGGTAGGCGGCGCGAAGGCCGCGACCGGCGCGTCCTTAGACGAAGTCATCGCCTGCGCGCAGAAGGCCATCAACAACACCCGATCCATCGGCATCGGCCTGACCCCGTGCACGATCCCGGCGGTGGGCCACCCGAACTTCTCGATCGAACCGGGCAAGATGGAAGTGGGCATCGGCCACCACGGCGAACCGGGCGTCAAGGTGACCGACCTTGCGACCGCCGACGAGATGGCGGAGATGATGGTCGAGGCGGTCGTGAACGACATGCCGTTTGTGGCAGGCGACGAGCTGGCGGTGGTGGTATCAGGCCTCGGCGCGACGCCGATCATGGAGCTGTACATCCTGTACAACAAGATCGAGGCGTTGCTCGCGGAAAAGGGCATCAAGGTGTACGTGCCTTTCGTCGGCAACTATTTCACCTCGCTTGAGATGATGGGCGCGACGTTCACCGCGATGAAGCTGGACGACGAACTGAAGGCCATGCTGGACATGCCATGTGAATCGATGGGACTCACGGTCTGCTAAAGCAGAGCGGTGAAAATCCGCTTCGCATCTTTTCACCGCGATGGGGTTTCTGCGCGCGCCTGAAATCCTTTGGATTTCGGGCGGCGCACTGACTGAAGGAAGTGTTTCAGATACCAGTTTGCGAACTGGTATCTGAAACGCGTTCCCGGCGCGCATGTCGCCGGGAACGATTAAATGGAACGACGGGGTTTGGTCAACCGGTTTGTCGGCGCGCATATAGCCGGGAACGATTGAATGGGGCGACGGAGTTGGTATACAATCGTAGTCTCGGTTGTATGAAGAGTAGGATGCATTTCCTTCGGGCGCGGGTGCGCGCCCATGTTGAAAGGAGTTTTGCATGGACGGATTTTTGAACGCGGAAGGCAAGGACATCGTATCCGGCATGATCCGGGTGATTCAGGAGAACAAGGCGTACCTGTCGGACATCGACGGGCTGATCGGCGACGGCGATCACGGCATCAACATGAACAAGGGCTTCACGATGTGTCAGGAGCGCATCGCGGGCGTGGACATGGGCTTTTCGGAGGCGCTGAAGACGCTTGGTCGGGTTCTGATGATGGAGATCGGCGGTTCGATGGGGCCGCTCTACGGCACGGTGTTCAGCGAAATGGCGCGGGTGATCAAGAAGACCGAGTGGGTGGACAGGGAAGCCTTCGGTCAGATGCTCGCGGCGGCGCTTTCGGGCCTGAACGAACTGGGTGGCGCGAAGGTGGGCGACAAGACGCTTATGGACGTGATGATCCCGGCGGAGGAAGCCTATCGGACGGCGCTGTCGGAAGGCAAGGACTTCAAGGGCTGCCTCGCCGCGATGAAGACGGCGGCGGAGGCGGGCTGGCTGTCGACAAAGGATCTGGTCGCGAAGATCGGCCGCGCCAGCCGTCTGGGCGAACGCTCGCGCGGGGTACTGGACGCCGGAGCCACCAGTTGCAATCTGCTGCTCGCCTCGATGGCGGACGGCATCGCGTCCCACTTGAACTGATTCTATCAAGATTCATACATTCTTTGTGCAGCCATGGATTCGCGCCGCAAGGCGGGAACCGTGGCTGCCTTTCTTTACTGTTACCACAGCCCGTAAATCGGCCCGGTGAAGAAGATCGTCACGATGCCGATGGTGTTCATGAAGCCGTGCGCCAGCGCGGAAGCCCAGGTGTTTTGGTATTTTTGCTTCAGGAAGCTGAAGAACAGCGCATCTACCGTCGTGATCACGACGCCGACAACACCCTGCTCCGTATGCAGAAAGCCGAACAGCACGCTGGTGATCAGGACGCTCGCGAACACGCCCGCCCGCGCGCCTGAAAACAGTGACGCGATCCTGGTCTGCAGTACGCCACGAAACGCAAATTCCTCCAGGAATCCGCCGAGAATCCAGCCCGCCGCCAGGTACAGGGCGAGCTGCGGCAGGTTGCCCTTCAGCCCTTCGTAGGCGGAGAGGTCTTGCGCGGTTCCGGTCAGATGGTTGAGCGCGGGCATCAGAAGGCCGTAATCAACGACCGTCCACAATGCCGCGCAGCCGAGCATGCAAAGCGCCATCCGGCCCGGACACACCACTTTCTTCGCGCCGAAGACCGAGAGGTTCTCACGGCGGATCAGGAGGAAGACTAGCCCCAGTACGATGATGACCGCGGCGGGAATCAGGATATCCAGCGCGACGGCGGTTGTGGCCAGCAGGATCTCGAACAGCGTCAGCGCGGTCAGAACACTTCGGTGTTTCATGGCTTCGCCCTCCACATACAATGCCTTCCAAATTCTGGGGAACGATTCAAGCCGACCCCTTGACGGGGCGCGATCTCTCATAGCGCATTGGAATGAAGCGGATGCCATCGACCATCTGTTCCGCGCCTGTGCCACGAAAACCGAATTTTCGGTATATGTCCGCCGCGCAGGGCGACGAATGCGTCGGCTGGGCAGCGCGAAAGCGCCGCTTCGAACAGTTTGCGCCCGATGCCCATCCGGTGGTATCGTTTGTCCACAAAGAACAGGGAGATGTGCGTTCCGCCGCTTCTTGTGGCGATCATTCCGGTCAGGGCTCCACCCAGATACACCCCGTACATGGCCAGGCCTTCCACGACCTCCGGGTCGTCGATGAAGCGGAAGAAGTCTTGGGCGCCCTCCGCCGGATATTCGGGCGCTTCAAATTCCAGGAACACTGTCCGCGCCAGCCGGATCGCGCTTTCTTTTTTGGGCTGTGTCAGCGCTCGGACTTCCATGCCGGTATCCCCAAAAAAATTACGGATAAAGCATTCGCTGGCTCTTCGGCAATATCCTTTTTTTGAAAGCGATCCGGCGCGGGGTTTGCTTCAAACAAAGAAGAAATTCGCCATAGGAGGCGTAAAGCGGTGGCGAATAGGTTGGCGTTGGCATATCGTAAACATTTGATAACGGGGTCATGCCGCAACACAAAAAAATTGAATTTGATTTTTTCACTTTGAACGAAAAAAACAGCGCAATCCGCCGATATACTATTTACCTGGGAACGTTCGTGACAAAGGAGCAATCTGGCTCATGGATATGGAGTTTCCGAAAAAGAGCAAAACTGAACTGATGACGGAAATTCTCAACGCCGCGGGCTATGATCTGATTAAAATTGCCTTTATCGACGCGCAGAACAAGCTCCTCCTCGACGAGATGACGTTGGACCGCTCCCCAAATGGACTGACACAGATCGTATTCACCTATTCGGCGCTGGAAAAAATCCTGAATCTCCTGAATGCCACGCAGAACGCTGTCGTGCTCTCCGAACCGATCACGTTTGTTGGCCGGAGCGCGTACAAAAAAGTCAATGTCCAGTTTGCCACCGAGGTGTTCGTTCCGCTGTTTGACGGCTCGTCCCGCGTGGCGGGCATCATCTACCTCGCAAGGCGCGGCGCCGACGCGGGGCTTGTCCGGAGCGACGACTACATCGGCTACATGCGGCTTCTGATCCACATGCTGGAGCGCGATCTTCTCTGCAACCGGATCGAGGACGGGCTGGAGAAGACGGTGCTGCTGCTGTGCGAGATCATCAACGCCAAGGAGCCGCTTCTGATGGCCAATCTGTACGCGGTCGCGCACTGGGCCGTCCGGATCGCGCGGCAGATGAAGCTGTCCGAAAAGGATATCCGGAAGCTCCAGTTGGCCGCGCTGATGCACAACCTGGGCAAGATCTACATCGACGAGCAGCTATTGAACAAGGAAGAGTACACGCCGGAAGAAGAGGATCTGATCAAGAAACGCACCGTGCACAGCTATGAGATCGCGCTGCGACTCGGAAAGATCTACGACCTGGAGGACATCCCCGAAATCATCCTCAGGTTTCAGGAACATGTGGATGGCAGCGGCTATCCGGGCGGCCTGAAGGGGGAGGCGATCCCGCTCTTAAGCCGCGTCCTGTGCGTGGCCAAGGCGCTGACCGCCATGCTCGCTTACAAGCCCAGCCGACGCGCGATGACGCTGGACGAGATCATCTGGGATCTGAAACGGAACGCGGGCGGCATGTTTGACCCCAGGGTGTCTGAGGCCGCACAACAGCTCCTCATCAACAAAAAAGACGAGCAGACCGATTACTTCTCCGATATGGGCACGTACGCGACGCTCTCTATCACCACCGACTGGCAGGCGGGCAGCACCATCCAGCTGTTCGGGCGGATCCGCAGGATCAAGAACATCTTCGTGTTCACACCGGTGGACAAGATCCCGGAGATCAACCTGGCGCAGATCTCAAAGTGCGCGCTCTACCTGGACGTCAACGAGCGCATCCTGCAGTTTGACGTGGCCATCGGGCAGATTCTGACCGACCGAATCTTTCTGAGCAAGGTTGTGCCGGAGCGCGTCGAGGACGCGTTCTCGGTGATGTGGTTCATGGAGGGTGTATTCATCACCAACGAAAAGAATATCCACCGTATCTACATCAGCCTCCTGGGCGGCGACTATCTGGATTTCTACATCTTCAACAACGAAAACCCGTCGGCCTTCACCAGCGGCATCGTCAAGGTTTCGCTGGGCGGCGGAAAGCCTACCTACCTTCCCGGCATCATCACCTTCCGCCAGCAGATGAAGGACAAGGTGTTCTTCCGCTTCAAATACACCAACGTGTCGGAGGCCGAGCGGGAGATGGTGTTCTCCGCCATGTTCAAAAAGCAGCTGGACATGCGGGCGAGCGCGATGACTGCGGGCAATCTGAAGCCCGCGCAAGCGGAGCGGAAATAACGTCGGCGCGACAGGAAAGACCCCGCAAGGCGGCCCGAAACCGTTTTGCGGGGTCTTTTCGTACTGTACGGGATTACGCCCGCTGTCCCTTCTCGGTGAAGTAGTTGAGCACCATGACGATCAGGAGCACGCCGCCCCAGATCAGCGGAATGAAGAAGCTGTTGATCTCCGGAAAGCGGTTGAGGCCGGAGGAAAGGATCTGGAGGACCAGGATGGCCAGCAGCACGCCGGACAGTTTGCCCTTGCCGCCTGTCGGGCTGACGCCGCCCAGCACCACGATCAGCACGCACTGCAGCGTATACACCGTGCCGTAGTCGGCGCGGGCGGAGTTGTAGTTGGCCAGCATCACGAGGCCGCCCAGCGCCGCGCACACGCCCGACAGGATGTAGGTCTTGATCAGCAGCCGGTCGTTTTTGAGGCCGCTGAATCGTGCCGCGCGCTCGCTGGTGCCCAGCATGTACAGTTTCGGCCCATAGGTCGTCCGGGACAGGAGGAACCACACCACCGCCGCGACCAAAGCGAAGATCAGAAGCTGCACCGGCAATACATTCCACAGCTTGCCCGCGATCAGACTGGAGTAATCCATCGGGAGTTTCGAGACCGCCTTGCCCTTGGTCAGAACGACCGCGATGCCGCTGAACAGCTCGAAGCTGCCCAGGGTCGCGAGGATCGGCGGGATCTTGATCTTGGAAACCAGGAAGCCGTTGAACGCGCCGGCAACCGCGCCGACCGCAATGCCGGTCAGGAGTGTCAGGGGGATACCGTAGCCGGGCAGGCTGCCGTCCGCGGCCAACTGTTTCAGAAGGAGTCCCGCCGTGATCGCCGCGAAATTCGCGACGCCAACCACCGACAGGTCGATGCCGCCGGTGATCATGCACAGCATCACGCCCAACGCCATCAGTCCGAACTCCGGGAACTGCGCGCCCATCGTCTGGAACGAGATCGGCGTAAAGAACTTATTGAACTTGAAGATCGCCATAAAGATCAGCCACGCCGCCGCAAGGACGATAAGCCGCGCGATGTGTACGTCGCCTCGGCGGGTCTTAACGATACCATTCATCCCGCCACCCCCTTCGGCGCGGCCGAGCCGCCGTCTGTCGCTTTCAGCGCCCTGCGCGCGCCCCCACGGGATACCTGCAGCGCGCTGACGCCGGTGCCGATGATGATCAGAAGCCCCACCGCGAAGCCCTGCCAGAACGTCGGAATGCCCAGAAGGATCATCGAATTCTGCACAATGACGATCAGGATCGTGCCCAGCATGCAGCCGGTCAGAGAACCCGCGCCGCCGGTGATCGCGGTGCCGCCCAGTACGACGCCCGCGATGATCATCATCTCCATGCCCAGCATGTTGGTCGGGTGGCACTGGCCCATCATGCACACACGGACGAGGCCTGCGAGGCTCGCGATCATGCCGACCGCGACGTACAGGAAGAACTTGATCCACCTGACCGAAAAGCCTGCCCGGTGCGCGCTCACCTCGTTGCCGCCGATGGCGAACAGGCCGCGCCCGTACATCGTGTAGCGAAGCACCAGATACGCGACCAGCAGCGCGCCCGCGAGGAACAGCATCGCCACCGGCATCCGGGAGGTCAGACCTGACTGCGCGTTGGTCGCTACGAACAGCGCGTTCTTTCCGAACGCCTCCATCCCCGGCGGGATGACCGCCAGCTGCGTGGAGTTGAGCGCGCCCTGCATCACGCCTTTAAAGACCGACGAGGTCCCCAGCGTGACGATCAGCGCCGGGAGGTTGAACCAGGAGATCAAAAAGCCGTTGACCGCGCCCAGGATCGCGCCGAGCGCGAGCGCGATCAGGATCGGAAGCCAGATGCCACCCTGATAGCCGGTATCGAGCAGGTACTTCGTCGTCGCGTACACGGACAGCGACGCCAGCGCCGGGAACGACACGTCGATGCCGCCCGACACGATCACCACAAACGCGCCGATGGCGAACAGCCCCGGCACGATCAGCGCGCTCGCCAGGTCGACGAGGTTGTTGGGCGTAAAGAACTGGCCGGATCGGATCTCAATCAGCACGCACAGCGCGAGCGCCACCAGCGTGATATAGGTCTCGTTGCGCCGGGAGAGTTTTTTCATCATGCGCCCCACCTCCTACATCATGACGGCGGAGATCAGTGCTTCCGTCGCCCCGCGCGCGTCCATCTTTTGCACGATCCTGCCCCGCTTCATGATGAGGATCGTCGAACAATTCTCGATCACTTCGGGCAGGTCGTCGGAGATGATCAGGATCGCCATGCCCTTTTCGGCCAGACCCTTCAAGATTTTGTGGATGTCGTGCTTGGAGCCGATGTCCACGCCCACCGTCGGGCCGTTCAAAACCAGCACGTCCAGGTCGCAGGCCAGCCACTTCGCGAGCACCACCCGCTGCTGGTTGCCGCCCGACAGCGTCTGGCAGGCGTTGTCCGGGTTTGGCGTCGCGATCGAAAGCTCTTTGACCCACTTCTCGATCTCGGCTTTGCGCTTCTGGCGGTCGATGACGCCCGCGGCGCCCGCGAGGCGGTCTATCTCGCCAACAATCACGTTGTCCGCGATTGAGCGCGGCAAAAACAACCCTTCGGACAGCCGATCCTCCGGTACGTAGCCGATCTTTGCGTTAATCGCGTCGGACGGGTTCCCAAGCGCGATGGGCGTGCCGTCCTTCAGAACCTGACCCCGCTCCGGCTTTTGCAGGCCGAACAGCGACAGCGCAAGTTCGGTGCGGCCGGAATCCAGGAGGCCTGTGATCCCGACGATCTCGCCGCGCCGGACCTCGAAATTCACATCCTCGAACGCGCCGGAAAGGCCCAGGTTACGAACTTGCAGCACCGGCTTCTCGCCGACGTTCTTGGGCGTAAACTGCTGATCGTCAAACTCGCGCCCGGTCATGAAGAAGGTGAACTTTTTCTTGTCCAGTTCCTTGGTGGAGCCGGTCGCGACCAGCTCGCCGCTTCGAAGGATCGTGAACCGCTCCGAAATTTCAAACACCTCGTCCAGTTTGTGGCTGACGAACAGCGTCGCGATGTCCCGCTTTTGAAGGTCAAGGATCACCTTGAACAGCGCCGCGACCTCTTTCTTGGTCAGCGCGGTGGTCGGCTCGTCCATGATGATCAACTTCGCGTCGGAGAGCAGCGCGCGGCTGATCGCGACCATCTGTTTTTCCGCGACCGAGAGGCTGCCCAGCTTCGCATCCAAGTCTACCTGAAAGTGGATCGTGCCGATGGCCTTTTCCGCGATTTCCCGGAGGCGCTTCCAGTTGACGAGCCTGCGCCCGGCGGCCAGTTCCGTGTTGAACGCCAGGTTTTCCATGACGGTCAGGTTTGGGAAGATGGAAAAGTCCTGATAGATGACCTGAATGCCGTGATGGATCGCGTCAATTGGCGCGATTTTTGGTAACGCGCGCCCGCCGAACTCGATTTTGCCCTCGTCCGGTTCGTAGACGCCCGATATGATCTTGATCAACGTGGATTTTCCGCAGCCGTTCTCACCCGCCAGGCAATGGATCTCGCCCGGCGCGATCGAGAGTGACACGCCTTTTAAGGCCTGCACGCCCGCGAACGACTTTTTGATGTCCGTGACCTTCAGAAGTTCCGCCATAGGCTCTCGCCCTTTCTTGTGGTTCGCACCGCTTCGGATAAACCCGGCCCCGCCGGCAGGTGTCCGGCCGGCGGGGCCAAAAGTGCTTTGGAGGTCAGGGGATTCTGGAATTGGTATTAGAAGCCGAAGCTGTCCACGTTGTCCGCGTTGATGACGATCCAGCCCTGGCCTTCCAGCACCTTGTCGCTATCCGCCTTGAAGGCGAGCGCCTTGTAGCCGTCCACGCCCAGATCGAGCGGCGCCTTGATCTCTTCCTTGCGGAGGAGTTTGAGCGCCATCGCGCACATCGCCTTGCCGGCGAGCGCGGGATCCCACAGGGTCAGCGAGGCGACCGCGCCGCTCTTCAGAAGTTCGGCGTTGGCGGCCGGCATGCCGGTGCCCGCTGTGAAGACTTTGCCCTTCAGGCCCAGCTCGTCGATGGCGCGGGCGATACCCGGCGCGTCATAGGAGGAGGTGCCCATGATGCCCTTGAGGTCGGGGTACTTCTTGAAGAGCTCCTTCGCCTTGTTGTAGGCGACGTCGCCGTTGTCCTCGGACTCAACGCGCGGCTCGGCCTCCAGAAGCGTCATGTTCGGGTACGCTTCCTTCTGGTGCTTCACGCCGCCGTCCGCCCACTCGTTGTGGGAGGCATTGGTCACATGCGCGACCATCGTGGTGTAGATGCCGGTTTCGCCCATGGCTTTGGCAAGGTTGTCCATGATGAACGCGCCGTACTGCTCGTTGTTGAAGGCTTCGATGTCATAATCGACGTTCTCCAGCGACGCGCCCTCGTGCGCGACGACCACGATGCCCGCATCCCGCGCCTGCTTGAGGACTGGCTCAAGGCTGCCCGGATCGACCGGAACCACGCAGATCGCGTCCACACCGGCGGCGATCAGGTCCTGGATCAGCTGGTACTGCAGCGTCGCATCGATTTCCGGAGTGCCCTTCTGATAGATGTTCAGGCCGGTTTCAGCGGCGTATTCCTTGACGCCGGTATCCATGCGGACGAACCAGGGGTTGGTGGCATCTTTGGGCACGACGACGATCTCCCAATCCTTCTCGTCGGCCAGCGCGAGCGAAGTCATCGAAAGGATCATCATCGCCGCCAGCATAAGGGCCAGGATTTTACGCATAGGGTTCCCTCCTCCTATAATACTCCGCACCGGCGGAAAACAATGGCGGTTTCTTGAAGCGTGCGTTTTGCTGTACACAAGACAAACCTGGTTTGTGTCTTGGTGTTGAGCGGATCGCACAGATTAATTTTCGCATTGAAGAGCACAATCACACATTTGTTGCGTTAAGGATTATATCACGCCCGCCGGTTTTTGTCAATGCGGACGGTCTGAAATCTTTGAAGGGAGCGGGATTCTTTGAAATGTGGCGGAAAAAATAGAAACCGTTTGCCGCCCGCGCGCGCCGCGGGTATAATGAGGACATGGAGAGGGGGAGAGGTATGGAAGCGTTTGCGTCCGGCGCGGAGCATGTGTTCCTTACGCTGGCGGAAGTCGGGGTGACGTTTCTCGAAGCGTGCGGCGTGATCATCCTGATTCTTTCGGCGGTCAAGGCGCTGATCGGCTATTTTCGCAAGGATCATAGCGTGCGGCTCAACCTTGCGCAGGGTATCGCGCTGGCGCTGGAGTTCAAACTGGGCGGCGAGGTGCTGCGCACGACGGTCGTCCGGGAGTGGAGTGAGCTTGGCATCCTGGGCGCGATCATCCTTTTGCGAGGTGCGCTGACCCTTTTGATCCACTGGGAGATTCGAAATGAGGAGAATCGCGGAGGTCGGGCGGAATAATCCTTATATTGGTATAATTTGGAACTTACCGCGTATTGTTTTTCGTCAAAACAACCAGGAGGGATGGCTATGCAGCGAGTATTGATCCTGTTGCTCGTCATGATGCTCGGCGTTTGTCTGGCCGCGCAGGCGGAAGAATTGCCCCCTACCGTGACGAGAAGCGTACCGCTGGAGGGCGGTGATGAGACGCGGATCTACACCCTCGTTCAGGAAGCCCAGGGGCGGTTTTCCATCTACGTGGACGAGGGTATTTACAAAGCCGAACCGACCGACGAAGGCATGACGATCCAGGCGAAGAAGGGCGACGCGAAGATGACGCTCACAGTCCTCGATGGGGACGCGAAGGCGCTCCGCGAGAAGGCCATTACGCGTGAGATCCGAAACGACGACTGGGAAGAGGAGTTTACGGCCGGCGGCGAGGGCTCAGGCGCCTCACCGTTCCCCGGCTGCAGCGCGGTCTATACCGAAGACGGCCTCAACCGTTCGATCTACTGGTTTGACATCGGCGGCGGCAAGGTGATCCGCGCCGACTTCGCGCTGGACCCCGAATCCGTGGAGGGACACGGCGTGCGCTTCTGGGACATGCTCAGGACATTGACCAATTAGCCATCCATCGACGACGATCCACCCGCCAATTTAATCCACTTGTGGTTTACAGGGCGGGCGGATTTTGTTATGCTCGCTTTTATAACGGATTTGAATGCTTTGACATGGATACCGGATATGAGGATATGATCGGCGCATTGCGGTGTATGAGTTTTTTCCGCCAAAACTTCTGGCAGAATACAAATTGGCCGATTGAAATAAAAGTTGGTCATTCAAAGGAAGTGGCACGTTTGACCATCAAGGCGATCCTGTTTGATCTGGATGGAACACTGCTCGACACGCTGGACGACCTGACCGCGAGCGTCAACCACATGCTCGCATCGTTTCAATACCCCGCCCGTTCCCGCGATTTTGTGCGGGAAGCGGTGGGCAACGGCGTCAGGAATTTGATTGTAAGGACGCTGCCGGGCGGCGAGAATCCGGCGCGCGTCGACGAATGCCTTTCTGTGTTCCGGGCACACTACTCCAAGAATCTGGATGTCATGACGCGCCCGTACCCCGGTGTGACGGCGCTGCTGGGCGCGCTGAAGGAAGCGGGCATCCGGGTGGGCGTGGTTTCCAACAAGTACGACGGCGCGGTCCGGGCGCTGTGCGAAAAGCACTTCGGAAGCCTTGCCGACGTGGTTCTCGGCGAGCAGCCGGGCTTTCCCAAGAAGCCCGCGCCGGACAGCACGCTCTACGCGATGCGCCTGATGGGCGCGGAACCGGACAATACGGTGTATGTGGGGGATTCCGACGTGGATGTGACAACCGCCCGGAACGCAGGGCTGAAATGCGTCGCCGTCTCCTGGGGCTTCCGGCCGCGGGAGAGCCTGGTGGAAGCGGGCGCGGACGCGGTGATTGACGACGCCGCGGAGCTTCTGGAAGCGGTGGAGAGGCTTTGAAGAGGCGGATTCTCATTCTGATAGCGGCGGTGGCACTGATCTCGCTGGCCGCGGACGGGTTGCGCCTTACGATGGAAAGACAAGTGTACAAAGAGCGGGAGATCCCGCTGATGCACCAGCAGGACTATACCGAGGCGGTGTGTATCATCGGCGGGGAGAAGAAGTCGGTGGCCACCAGCGGCTGCGGCGCGGTGTGCGTCGCGATGGCCGCGGCGGGGCTGGTCGATTCGATGGAGACGCCCGGCACGCTGTTCCAGTGGGCGTACGACAAAGGCCTGTACTTTGGGGACGGGCTGGGGCATGAAGCGATGAGCGCCATCGCCGCCCACGCTGGGCTGACGGGCGAATGGCTGGACAACCAGGCGGAACCGATCATGGCCGCACTCCGCGCGGGGCATCCGGTGGTCGCCCACATGGGGCCGGGCACGTTCACGAAGAACGGGCACTACATTCTCTTGACCGGCGTGGACGACGAAGGCCTGATCCGGGTCAACGACCCGTACAGCCCGGAGCGGAGCAGCGAAACCTATCCGCTCGAACTGATCCTTGGACAGGCCAAGACCAGCCGCGCGTTTCTCGAACTCTCGCCGGATTCCGACCGCGCGGTGCGGTTCTTTTAGGGGATACCAATAAGAAATCGTAAAGCATCCAGAGCGTCGAGGGGTTCTCGATTAAGCGCAAGGAATCGGGGCGAGGCGACCCTTCGGGATACGCCTTCGGCGTGAAATGCGGCGCTACGCCAACGCGGAGAGTGACATAGCGACGCGCGAAAACAGCCGGCGTGACGATGCGTTACTGTTCAAATTGGTATAAATACAAACAAACGAAGTCCGCGCAGCGCGGACCTCGTTTGTTTTGCGTCAGGAGCGCCTGACTACTTTTTCCCCCGGCTGCGCTGGAGGCCGCCGAAGATGAAGAGCAGGAGGCACGCGCCCGCAATGGCGATGATCAGGCTCCAAATGTTGAAGCCGGTGATGCCTGCGCCGCCCAGGAAGGTCGAGGAGATCCAGCCGCCCAGCGCCGCGCCCACGACGCCCACCACGATGTTGGCGATCGCGCCCATGTCGGAATCTCTTTTCATGATCTTGCTGGCGATCCAGCCCGCCAGCGCGCCGAAGATGATCCAAAGAATAATGCCCATGACAATCCTCCCCTGATTTAATCATCAATCATTGTGCGCGAATCACTGGGTTGGTATACTGCCATGAGACGCGGTATGGCTTTGGGAAGGCGGCGGGCGCTATTTTCCCGCGACGGACAATTGTTCGATGAGGAGCGACGGGCTTCCATAGCAACTCGTGCCCGGCTGACCGAACTCAAGATCACGGCCGACCACAAGCACATGACGAAGCATTTCGTAGAAGTTTCCGGCGACGGTGATCTGATCCACCGGTGAAGCGGCCACGCCGTTTTCGATCCGGTACCCCTTCGCCGACAGCGAGAAGTCGCCGCTGACCTGATTCGCGCCGGAATGCATGCCCTGAAGTTCCGTAATCAGGAGGCCGCCCTCCGCCCGCGCCATCAGGCTTTCCGGCGGCGTGTCAGACGGCTTAAAGTAGAAGTTGGTCGGCGCGACGGTGATCGCGCTGGAATACCCGCGGCAGGCGTTGCCAGTGGAGGTCACGCCCTGCTTCGCGGCTGTTTTCAGGTTGTGAAGGAGTGTCGTCAGTTTCCCCTGGTCGATGATCGCCTTGGGACGGGCGGGCACGCCCTCGCCGTCAAACGGCGCGGCAGCAAGGCCGGCGGGGTTCAGGGGGTCGTCCATCAGCGTCACGCAGGCGCTCGCGATGGTTTCGCCCTCCTTGCCGAGAAGCGGCGAAAGACCGCGCTGCGCCTCGTCGGCGCTGAACGCGCCGGAGAACGCCGATAGTAGTTCCAGCGCCGCGCTCGCACGCAGCACCACCGGGTAGCTGCCGGATCTGGCGGGCGCGGCGGACAGGAAATCGAGGGCTTCGGCGGTCGATTCCCGCGAGATCGCGTCAAAGTCGGGCGCGCCGTCCCGCCGCATCTTTACGCGGTACGCGCTGCCCGCGCGCGCCCCTTCCCGCGCCACGGCGGATACATACGCGCCCAGCGCGTTGTCGCGGAACGTGACGTCGAGCCCCAGCGAGTTTACGATCCGCCTTCCGGCCGCGGCGTAGAAGACCGCGCAGCCGTCGGTGGAGATGCGCGGGTCCGCGTCGAGCGCCTTTTTCTCCAGCGCCAGCGCCATCTGAACTTTCTCGGCGTCGGAGATTGTATCAAGCGCCGGGTTGTAGAGGTCAAGCGCCGGGGTCTCGCCGCCCTCGAACAGGAACTGCGGGTCGTCGGTCTCGGTCAAGGTCGCGCTGGTCACGGCGCCCTTTACCAACATGTCCGCGGCGTCCTCGTCCAGCGCCTGGGTGGAGGCGTAGCCCATCCGCCCGTTTACCTTTGCCCGGAAGCCCAGCCCCATCGTGCTCGCCACGTTGTAGGCGATCAGTTCCCCCGCGTGCACCGACGCCTCGAAGGAGTCGCCGGAGGCGACGTAGGCTTCATACTCCGAAAGCCCCGCCGCGCGCGCCTTGTCAAAAAGAAGGGTCAGAAAATCGTCCAGTCGCATCGTCATCGGCCTCCCACCGTCATCCCGGTCACGCGGATCATCGGCTGGCCGACGCACACCGGCACCGAGCCGGAGATCGAGCCGCACATGCCCTGGGAAAGTCTCAGATTCTTCCCGACGCGGTCGATGCGCATGAGCACCTCGCCGCCGCGGCCGATCAACGTCGCGCCGCGCACCGGATGGTCGATTTTGCCGCTCTTGACCCAGTACCCCTCGGACACCGCGAAGTTGAATTCGCCGGTGGCGGGATTGACCGAGCCGCCGCCCATCTTCGCGGCGTACAGACCGTCGCCCATCGTGGAGATGATTTCCGCGTCCTCCGACGCCCCCGGCGCGATGAAGGTGTTGCGCATGCGGGAGGTGGGCGCGAATTGATAGCTCTGGCGGCGGGAGGAACCGGTGACCGGCATGCCCATCCTGCGCCCGTTCAGCTTGTCCACCATGAAATTTGTCAGGACGCCGTTCTCGATCAGGACCAGCCGGTTGGAAGGTGTGCCCTCGTCGTCGATTTTGATCGAGCCCCATTCGCCGTCGAGCGTGCCGTCGTCGACCGCGGTGACCACGTCGGACGCGATTTTCTGCCCCAGTTTGCCGGAGAATTCACTGTTTCCAAGCGCCACGGAAGTGGCCTCCAGCGAGTGGCCGCAGGCTTCGTGGAAGATCACGCCGCCAAAACCCGACTCGATCGCCACCGGCATCACACCCGCGGGGCAGAGAGGCGCGGTCAGCATCGTGAGCGCCGTCCTCGCGGCGGCGCGGGCAGCGGCTTCCGGGTCGATGATCGTTTCAAAGACTTCGTAGCCCATGTGCATGCCGGGGCCCTGGAAGCCGGTCTGGTTGCCGGACTCGTTTGACGCGACCGCCTGCACGCCAAGCCTGGTGTAGGTGCGGCGGTCGGTCGCGAACACACCTTCGGAGTTCGCGATCAAAACGTCGGTCTCCGCATCGCCGAGCGACGCGACCACCTGTTTGATCGCCTCGCCCTCGGCCCGCGCCGCCTTGCTGGCCGCGTGCAGAAGCTGCGCCTTGCGCGTTCCAGACACGTCGCCGGGGCGATCCCTGACCGGGAACGGCGCGGGGGAGACGACAATGTCGAGCGGCGCGTTTTGCTGCCGCCGCGCGTTTGAAATCGCGGCGGCGGCCTGTTTCGCGGCGCGGATCAACCCCTCCGTCGAGGTGTCGTTGGTGGTCGCGTAGTAGGCGGAGAGGCCATCGAAAACGCGCACGCCCGCACCGTGGGCGCGGTCGCTGGTCACGCTGTCCAGCCGCCCGTCCATCAGGATCAGTTTGTTGCGCCGGGTGTCCTCGACGAAGATTTCCGCGAAATCCCCGCCGGTCGAAAGCGCCGCGGCCAGCGCGAGCTCAGCCGCGCTTTTAGAAATCATGCGTTCATGTCCTCCTTGGGTATGTATTGGCAGCGCCGGAAACCAACCCCGTCGTTCCACTAAATCGTTCCCGGCGACATGCGCGCCGGGAACGTGTTTCCTGTACCAGTGCGAACACTCGTGGTGGAAACAATACCTTCGGTCAGCAGGCCGCCCAGAAATCCCGCAGGATTTCAGACCCGCGCAGTTCCATCCAACGCGGTGAAAAGACCAAAGGGATTTTCGCCGCCTTATAATCGGGCCGCCCGGAAATCTGTGAGGATTTCAGGCCCGCGAAGTTTCTCCATCGCGGTGAAATGCCGCGCAGCAGATTTTCACCGCTTCGCTATGCGAATAGTTTCTGCAATTCCTCAAACCGCTCCGTCGTGATCAGCGCGTCGCGCGTGGTGCCGCGCAACCGCACGATATAGGTCCAGCGGCCGTAGGGCATGATCGAATCGATGTGGTTGAGGTTGACGATGTAGGACTTGTGGCTGCGGAAGAACGTGCTCTCCGGAAGCCGCGCCGCGAGTTCGCCCATCGTGTCGCTGGTCACGTAGCGCTGGTCGTCCTTGGTGTAGAGCACGGTGGCGCGCTCCTCCCGCTGTACCAGGAGGATCTGGTCGAGGTCGATGAACGAGACGCCCTCCCGGTGCCTGAGCATCAGCCGCGCCGGGGCGGGGACCGCCTTGTTCGGCGCGTTTTCGGTTGACGCCGGAGTCGCTTTGAGCGGCGGGCATGCCACCGGCTCGGTCAGCCGCATGCGGGCGAGTTTCAGCGTCTCCTCGGCGCGCTCCATGCGGAAGGGCTTGAGCAGGTAGTCGAACGCATATACGCTGAACGCGTCCGACATGTACTGTTCGTGGGCTGTCACGAAGATGATCAGCGTCCTGGGGTTCTGATCCTGAATGGCGCGCGCGCACTCTATGCCGGTCATGACCGGCATTTCCACGTCCAGGATCACCATGTCGGGTTTTTCCGATTCATACAATCGTAAAAGCTGTTCGCCGTTTTCAGCCTCGCCCGCGAGCTCGTACCCCTCCGAACGCTCGACCAGCTTTTTCAGGAGCAGTCGCATGCCCGTATCGTCGTCCGCGATCAGCGTTCGAATGCTCACCGGGCAACCCTCCTCATGGCCTTGGGCTTTCTCAGAATCTCAGCCCAGACCACGGCGTCGCGCATGGCGGCGGGATCGTACCTCTTGGGCTGAAAGGCGGGCGGGAGCGGCGCGGAAGCGGGGTCTTCCGATCGGGGCAGTACCGCCACCGCGTCGGCGGAGAGTTCGCCCGGCAGCGTCGCGCCCTCATAATCGGACTGGGTCGCATCGATCATGGGCTGACTTCCATCCATCATGGAGCGGCTTCCGTCCATCATGCCCGGCCCGTCGATCATGTTCGGGCTGCCCTCCATCATCGAGGGGCCTGTCAGGCTCCCCGAAGGGCCGTTCGATTCGGTGGAGACGCCCTCCATGTCCGGCTGCGGGCGCGCGTTCCCGCTCGCGCCGCCCAGCATGGTCATAAGGTCGCGCATATCCGGCACGCCGGTTCCCGGCCTCGCGGTGGGCGTCAGCGGCGGGATGGGGCGGGGCCTGTTGGGCTGCGTCCTCTGCGGCGCGTAGGGCGTGCGGTTTCGGTTCTGTGGGTTGGAACCCACCGCGTTTTTGATGCCCTTCACGATGGAACTGAGCACGATCCAGATGATGACAATGACAATAACAACATCCATAGGCGACACCTCGCGGGTCAAATCGGTCGTTTGCCCAATCACCGGGGCTGCCGGGAAAGGTTGTTTCCCGGCAGCCCGGATCGGGGGCTACTTTTTCGGTTCTTCGGCGGCGGGTGCGCCGGTGTCGGCGATGGACTCGCGCATCTTCGTGTCGGAGATCACGTTCTGCATCTGGTAGTAGTCCATTACGCCCAGCTTGCCTTCCTTGAGCGCGGACGCCATCGCGCGGGGCACTTCGCTTTCGGCCTCGACGACCTTGGCGCGCATCTCCTGCACGGAGGCCTTCATCTCCTGCTCGCGGGCGACGGCCATCGCGCGGCGCTCCTCGGCCTTGGCCTGGGCGATGCGCTTGTCGGCCTCGGCCTGGTCCATCTGCAGCTGCGCGCCGATGTTGCGGCCCACGTCCACGTCCGCGATGTCGATGGACAGAATCTCAAACGCGGTGCCGGCGTCGAGGCCCTTGGCGAGCACGGTGCGGCTGATGAGGTCAGGGTTCTCCAAGACTTCCTTGTGGCTGGAGGCAGAGCCGACGGTGGTGACGATGCCCTCGCCGACGCGGGCGATGATGGTCTCTTCTCCGGCGCCGCCGACCAGGCGCTCAATGTTGGCGCGCACGGTGACGCGGGCCTTGGCGCGGAGCTCGATGCCGTCCTTGGCGATGGCGGCGACCACCGGGGTCTCGATGACCTTGGGGTTGACGCTCATCTTGACCGCCTGCAGCACGTCGCGTCCGGCCAGGTCGATCGCGCGGGCGGATTCAAACTCCAGCGGGATGTTGGCGCTCCCGGCGGCGATCAGCGCGTCGATCACGCGGTCGATGTTGCCGCCCGCCAGTACGTGCGCTTCCATTTCATTGCTGGAGAGCTTCAAGCCTGCCTTGGTGGCCTTGATGTAGGGCAGCACCACGCGGGACGGGTTGATCCGGCGGAAACGCATGCCGATCAGCGAGCCGATGGATACGTGCGCGCTGGCGGCCATCGCCGAGATCCAGAGGCCGATGGGGACGAATGTCAGGAAGATGATCACCGCGACGATGATTACGACGACGATCAGGAAAGTGGCGATCAGCGATGATTCAGCCATAAGAATAGCTCCTTTCAATTTCCGGGAGTGTGGCGGAGCCGCGCTCCGCGAAGAATGGTAACGATGGGTTCGTCACGCCGCGTTCATCAGGCCGCCGATGATGCCGGACAGCCCGCGCGTCTGCATCAGGACGCCCACGCCTTGCATCAGCGCGCCGTACACATCGCTTGACACCTTGTCCATCGCTCGGTAGCTTGCGCGCAGCGGGTTGACCGGCTTGAGATCCTTGAGGGCGGATTCGTCCAAGGGCGCAAGTAAACCCTGCTCGATCTTTGTGTCGAAGCGGACCAGCGCTTTTGAGGGCATGCCGCCGCCCGTCTTCATGCTGGTGGGCACGTTGTAGGAAAGGCTCACCGTGCCGGTCTTTTCGGTTTCGGTGTTCGTCTTCCCGTCATAGCCGATGGCGAAGCTGAAGTTCTGCCCGTTGAATTTGCCCTTCGCGCCGGCGTCAAAGTCGGTGACGCCGTCCGCGTCCACAGACTGGCTTAACGTGACGTCGGCGGCGATCACGACACCTTCGTCTTCGGAGTCAAAGTCCAGCGAAGCCTTGAAGCTGTCGGTAGAGCCACCGCCCTTTGCGGGCACGTCGGAACTGCCGTCGATGATGATCTTCAGGGACTCACCCTCGTAGGGCGCGATGTTGACTTCCGCGCTCATCCGCGTCCCCTTGTCGGTTTCCAGGGTAACGGCGGTGATCGGGATCTCCAGTTTGACGGGCATGCCGTACTCGTCCACCGCGTCCTTGACGGTCATCAGGATATTGCATTTCATGACCGTGGAGGCGGGATCGCCGGGAATTTTGGTATCGCTCCAGAGGGTAACGGCGACCTTTTCAAGGCCGGTATCGCCGAGGAGTTCCTCTTCGGCGGTCTCGTCCGGAGCGCCTTCCTTCGATTCGCCCTGCGCGCCGCCCTTGTCCTTTGGATCGCCCCCGTCCATCTTTTCCATCAGCGCGGTGAATTCCTGGTCCAGCGCCTTGTATTCGGGTTCGGCGGCGTACAGCGCGTCGGTGTACTTGTGAAAATCCTTTTCCTCGAACGCGATGTCGAAGCGGTGGAGATTCATCGTCTTCCCGAACACCTTGACCTTCTCCGAGCCCTTGGCTTCGGGGTTCAGCTGAGCGATCAGCTTCCGGTCGAGTTCCTTGGAAGATACGTCGTCCGAGTATTTCTCAAGAAGTTTCACGTAGCGGCCCAGCAGCTCGAACAGCTTCTGGATGTCTTCCTTCTTCACCGGCGGCTGGCTGTAATAACCGCCGTAATCATAGGGATCGTATCCCTGGGATGGGTCGGTGCTGAACGGATCCATCGACATCGGGGCGTACCGCACATTGAAACTCGCGTTGTCGAAGAGGACCTTCTCAAAATCCGCCATCGGCAGCTGAAAGTAATACTTCGATTTATCCAGCGTGGCGCGCAGCGTGCCGTCCTGAAGGGACGCGGAGCCGGTGAACGCTGCTTTGCCGCCGCCCTGAACGTCAATGTCCAGTCTGGCAGGGCCGTACGGCAGGGTCCCGCCGCAGCCGAGCTTCACCGACGCGTTGATGTTCACGGGCTTGTCCTTGCCCAGTTCGAAGTGGAAGTTGTCCAGCGTGATCGAACCGTAGGCCTCCGACGCGGCGGCGAAGGGCGCGAGCAAGAGGCATAGAACCATTGCGACGGTCAGGATGCGCGCTGCGTTCATGATTTGCGCTCCTTCAATCCGAAATTTTCTGGTCGGTGCGAGTCAACATCCACGTTCGCCTGGGAAGAAACGGGGCCGGCGCGCGCGCCGGCCCTATTGTCAGCGGGTTATCAGCCGGCCGTACCAGCGTTCATCATACTGCCCATGATGTTGGAAAGGCCCGGCGTCTGCATCAATACGCCCATCGCCTGCATCACGACACCCTGGAGTTCAGTTTCGACGGCAGCCATCTCTTCTTCGGTGGCGGTCATCGGGTCGATCACGGTCTTGCCCGCGGCTTCCGCCTCGCCAAACGGCGTCAGCGCGCTGGTCTCAAGCGCCACATCGCAGGAGAATACGCCCGCGCCCGTGCCGGGGATGTTGAAATCGATGGTCATCGCGCCGGTCTTTTCGGTCTGGGTTGCGGTCTTGCCTTCGTAGCCGATGCCCAGGTCGAACGTCTGGCCTTCGCCGGTGCCGCTCACCTTGAAAGAGCAGTTGGCAAGACCATCCGCAGACATGGCGGCGTCGAAGCTCATGGTGCCGTTGACGTCGGAAGCCGTTCCGACATCGTCAAAGTTCATCGTGAATTCGCCTTTCGACGCGGTGCCGCCGTTTCCGTCTGGCGCTTCGAAGGTTCCTTCAAAGCCAAGATCGAGCGTTCCGCTTTCTTCGGGGGGCGTCACGCTCATCGCGTAGGACACCTGGGTGCCCGCGTCCGACTTGAGCACCTCGACGGTGATCGGGAACGTGACGGTCTGCATCTCCGGGGTCGCGGTTTCTGCAGCGTCAGCCGCGGCGTCGTCAGTCGTGGGCGTTAAGGCGCCCGTCTTGGGTGCGGTGACGGAGATGGTGATGTCTTCCTTGACCGCGTTGGCTTCCTTGGCTTCCGCCATCTTGGTATCGGTCCAAATGGACATATCCATCTTGAGCTCGACATTCTCTTCCTTGAACATGGCGGCAAAGGACTCGCCCATGTTGTCGGGGTCGAAGGGCATCTTTTCGCCGCTGAGGTCCTCGATCAGGGAGAAGTAATCCTTCATCAGCTTCTTCATGTCGGGGTCAACCGCGTAAATCGCCTGGTAGAGCTTACCGATGTCCTCGGCGGTCATGGTGAAGTCGTAGCGGTTGAGTTCCATCGACTGGTCGAACAGTTCAACCTGCTCCACACCCGCTTCTTTCACGTTCATCACGGCGAGAATCTGCGCCGAGTACTTCGCGGCGACCGCGGGATCAGAATACTTCTTGATGAGCGCCGAGTAGTTGGTCACCAGATCCTTGATCCTCTGCATGTCTTCGGGCTTCATGCCGCCGGGTGCGTCGGTATTCGCGCCGGTCGCGCCAGCGCTTTCGCTCATGACCTTCTGCAGTTCTTCCATTGTGGTCTCAAACAGGTAGTTGGAGCCGCCGATGACCGCCTGAACCTTGTCTTTGTCGAAGCCCGCCGACGCGGAAAACGCCTGCTGCCCGCCGCCGGTCAGCGCCACATCCACGCGGCCGGAGCCGTCTTCCTGCGCGCCTACGCCGATCTTGAGCGCGGCGTCAATGTCGAGCGGCGCTTCCATGCCCGGCGCTTCCAGGTGGAAGTTGCTCAGGGTGAGCGCGCCGTAGCCGCCCTCGGCAAAGCCAATGGGCATGACCATAATCATCAGTACAAGCGCGAATACCAGGATGCGTTTGATGTTCATTTGTTCTCCTCCTCTATTTCCCATTCCCCACGGGAATTATAAGTGATTAAAGGGTGGCGCCCTGCTTGATCGGGCTGACCACAATCCGGTTGCCCTCGACCCGGTCGACGCGCAGCGGCTTGCCGTTTTGGATCCATTCGCCGTCCGACACCACGCTGAGACGGACGCCGTCAAACTCCGCGATGCCCGCGGGCCGAAGCGTGGTGAGCGCGAGGCCGGTCTTTCCGATGAAATATGTCAGGTCGTTTTCATTGACCGTCGGAACCGAGACTTCGTGCAGCACGAGTTTTGATTTGGCGAGTTTGCCTTTTGTGGCCGACCGGATCACGAGGGACAGCGCGATGCACAGCAGCGCAACGATCACGACCGTAATCACCAATGCCTCCGTCGCGGACTTCGCGAACAGCATGATGCCTGCCACAATGCCCAGAACGCCCAGGATGCCCGGCACCCCAAAGCCGGGAATGTGCATCTCTACCAGTACCAGCACAAACCCCAATACCAGCAGGATGAGTGCGGGCAGGTTCTGGAAAACGGATGCGCCCATCGCCTCCATACAACACCCTCCTCAATCGTTTTCATGCCTACAGTATAACGGATTCTTCAGGCGGCGTAAACAATGAATTGTCCAAACCATGCATTCTTGACACCGAATTGACATTTTGCATGTCTCTTTACCCTTTGACGAACATACAGGGCGGGAGGATGCCTCTTTGTCCTTCGCCAGCATATTCCTGCGGTCTGCGCGCGATGCGGCGCGCACGGGGTTTCGGAAGGAGAAGCCCTGGTTTCCCTGGTATCACCGCGCTGAAATATTTGTCTTGATTTTGAAATATTTTTGTAATATAATGGGAGAAAAGACTCCGCTTGCAGGGAGGGATCCGGATGACGAGAGCAGGTTTTCGCGCGGCGCTGGCTGCGGCTCTGATGCTTATGGCGCTGACATTCCCGGTGTCCGCCGTTGCCGATGCGCCCGCCGTTCTCACGCGGAACGCGAGCCTGTACGCGAAACCAAGTACCGCTTCCAGGCAGGTGTTCAAGTTGACCAGGGGGCAGTCGCTGATTTTGCGCGCCACGAGCGGCGCGTGGTCGAAGGTGGTCTATCAGGGGAAAACCGTCTACATGGCGCGAAAGTCCATCGCAAAGCAAAGCGCGAATCTGGCCTACGCCGCGGAAGATTTGAAGCTGTTCAAAAAGTGCGATACATCCGCCGACGCGTACTGTTCCGTCAAGGCCGGTTCGTCCATGTACGTTCTCGACACGGAGGGGAACTGGGCAAAGGCGCTCTACCAGGGGTATACGGGGTTTGCGCGCAGGGACGAACTGAGCGGAAAAAAGCCTTCGCCGACGCCAAAACCAACGCCGACACCCACCCTGAAGCCGACGGTCAAACCGACCGCGACGCCCACCCCAACGCCGGAGCCTGAAGCAGCCTACGCGAAGGTAAAAACCCGGCTGTACAAGCGCGCGAAAGCATCCGGCAAGGCCGTCGTCCTGCCAAAAGGCGCGGAGGTTGTCCGGTATTACTTCAAAAACAAAACCTGGGCGAAAGTCCGTTACGGCGAGAAGACCGGCTACATGGTCATCCGGCATCTGACCAAGATCCCTTTGGCGACCCCGACACCCAAACCCACGCCAACGCCCACACCGACGCCGACCCCCAAACCCACACCCACACCGAAACCTGCGGCGACGCCCGTGCCATCGGCGTATAAACCGCTCAAGCCCGGCGACTCCGGCAGCGCGGTCAAATCGATGCAGACCCGGCTCAAGGCACTTGGCTGGTATTCGGGCTCGATCGGCGGCAACTACAAGACGCTGACGACGCAGGCGGTCACGCGCTTTCAGGACGCGATTGGCCTGACGGCAACCGGCATCGCCACCGTTGAAACGCTGGAAAAGCTGTACGCGGCTGACGCACCCACCTACGGTTCAACCTTTGAAAGCACCGCGACGCCCGCGACCGGCAAAGCCGTCGAGATGGACTGGTGGACCAGCGACATTCAGCAGATCTTCTTCCGCGGCAGGATCGTCGTGGTGACCGACGTCCGCACCGGCATCTCCTGGCGGGAAGCGCGCCTCGGCGGCAACAAACACGCCGACTGCGAGCCGCTGACCGCGAAGGACACCGCCGCGCTCAAGGCGGCCTACGGCGGGACATGGTCCTGGGACAGGCGGCCGGTCTGGGTTTCGATCGCGGGCGCCCGGTACGCGGCGTCGATGAACGGAAGGCCCCACGGCGACGGCCCGCGCGACAACGATTTCCCCGGACACCACTGCATCCACTTCACCAACAGCCGAACCCACACCGGCAACCGGCTTGACGCGCGGCATCAGGCGGCGATCAAAGAAGCGTTGGCGGCGGGATAAAATGCAAAGGGAATCTGCTTCGCATCTTTCCACCCTCTCCTGAGGGGATGAAACGAGAAGCGCCGAAAATCCGATCAAAGGATTTCGGCGCTTTTGCCTCTTTTAATCAGGTTGCCTCTTCATGTCCGGCCCGCGCGGCGATGAACGCCCAGATCGCGTCCGCCGACTTTTTCCGCCCGTCCTCCAGCGCCATCATGCGGCCTAGCCGCCCGGCGTTTTGCCGGTAGGCGCCGTTGGCGCACACCTTCAGAACCGCGTCCTCGATGGCGCGCCGGTTCCAAAAGAATTTGGGGATCCGGATCGCCGCGCCCTGAAGCACCGCGTGATCCAGGTTGATCTGCTGTTCCGGCTGCATCGCGAAGCCCACGATGGGCGTGCCGCACACCATCGCGGTCTGCACGGTGCCCTGCCCGCCGTGGGATATGGTGATGTCGGCCAGCGCGCTGACCAGCGCCGCGGGCACGAAGCGGTCGGTCACGTACGTGTCCGCCCTGCTGCCGAGGATGTCCAGAATCTCTTTCATCGGGCAAACTGCTTTGGGCGCAAGGATCACCGCGCGGAACCTGTCTTCGGGCAGGGCTTTGACGGCGTGCGCGGCCTCGATCAGGAAACGCTTCTGCGCGGAGCTGCCCATCGTGACGAAGAGGTTGACCTGATCCCCCCGATCCCTGCGGAACACCTTTTTGATGATGGGGTCTACGGTGTCGCCGGGCTTCGGCGCGGCGTAGACCGGCCCGGTGACGACGAATCCCTTGGGCATCGGGACGGACGAATAGAAGCCGGAGAAGTCGTTGACCAGCGTCAGGTCGGCCTCCAGCATCTCAAACAGGTTTTTAAGCGGCTCGCCGCGCCATCCGCATTCCGCCGCCGCGCCGGCAAGGTTCGTTTGCCGGTAGATCGGGAGTTTCAGGATCAGCCGTGCGGGGATCGCGCGGGCGATGCGTCGGCGAATGGACGCGGGCAGAAGCGCGAGCGGCACGGCCATGTCCGGGATATCGGTCAAAAGGTGGGCGGCGAACACGTCGGGATGCAGCGGCAGCGGCAGGAAGCGGATCCCCGGCGGGACTTCATCCAGGATCCTTCGCGCGATGCCCGCGAACGGCCAGAAGCCGTACAGCATGAAGTCCGGCTTCAGTTCGCGAAGCGCCTTGAGTTCTCCCCGGATCATCGCGGTTCCGAGCGCCTGCGTACCGACAAAATTGACCGCGGTGGGCTGAAGATCCGTGAGATACCCTTCGCCCTCCATCGGCGGGTCGACGCGCAGGATCTCATATCCGTTGTCCCGGATCATCGGTTCGAACTTGCTGCCGTGCGAGAAGAACACCGCGCGCAACTCGACGCCCTGTGGGGTCATGTTCCTGACGGCGTTCATGATTTCAAGCGAGCGGGTCGCCTCGCCCGCGTCCTGCAGCGCGACGGTGACGGCGATCGTGACCTTCCTGACGCTCTGGTCCATAGGCTCGCCTCCGGCGTTATCTTTCGGCAGACAGTGACAGTATACCAGTATTATAAGCCCCGAAACCCGTTTGTCAAAGGCAAACTTGTCCGTCACGCAACACGGCCCGCGATTGTTCATCGCGGGCCGTGTTGCATTCTTTCAAGACTGATGTGGAACTTGCCACGTTCAGTCCATCCTCCGGGAGAGGGTGGAGAGGGCCGAAGCCCTTTCCACATGAATCAATTCCGGCGGCGTGTACGGCGGAATTGGCTTTCCCCCAAAGGCTGTTAACCAGCCGACGGGGAAGCAACCAAAGCCGGTTTTCGCCCGCAAATCCCCGCAGGGATTTGAGGAAACCGGCATCGTTCCGAACGCGGAAGAAAGATGCGAAGCAGATTTCTTCCGACGCAAACAAAAGCCCTGAAGCGGATTTTGTTTGCCAAGAAGCGCTAGCTTCTGATCTCTGTCCAAATCTGGTCGTACTTTCCCATGTCGCCGGAGATGTCGTGGAAGAATTCGCAGCGGTCGATCACATCCTGCGGAGGGTTGAGCGTCTGGTTGTTCTTCTCGTCGTCGTTCATTCCGTCGATAACCGCCTGGATCGGCGTGGAGTAGTAGATGTACGCCATGTTCATCCGGGCGATGTCCGGGCGGCACATGAAGTCGATGAACTGCTCGGCGAGCTCCTTGTTCTTGCTGCCCTTGGGGATGCACATGCCGTCCACCCACACATTGGAGCCTTCCTTGGGCACGACATACCGGAGGTCTTCGGACTGGGACATCGCGTACAGCGCGTCGCCCGACCAGACCACCGCCATCGGCGCCTCCCCAGCCACCATCTTGTCCTTGACCTCGTCCACGAGATACCCCTTGACGATGCCGTCCGCCTTCTGCTTGATCAGAAGTGCTTTCGCCGCGTCCAGCGCGGCCTGGTCGGAGGTGTTCATCGAATAGCCCAGGTATTTCAGCGCAATACCCAGTGAATCGCGGATGGAATCCAGCATGAACACGCTTTTCTGGTTGGCCGGGTCGAAGATCGGCGCCCATGAGTCGATGGGATCGGGCATCATCGTCGTGTTGTAAAGAAGCCCGACCGTGCCCCACATGTAGGGGACGGAGTACGCGCCGTCCGGGTCGTAGGCGGGCTTTTTCAGCCAGTCGACGACGCCCGCGGCGTTCGGGACTTTGCTCACGTCAAGCTTTTCCAGCATGCCTTCCTTGATCATCCGCTCGATCACGTAATCGGACGGGAAGATCACGTCGTATTCGCCCGCGCCGCTACTGATCTTCGCGTACATTTCCTCGTTGGTCGTGAAGTTGGCGTATTTGACCGTGATGCCGGTCTCCTGCTCGAACATCGAGATGACCGATTCGTCGATGTAGTCGTACCAGTTGAATACGGTGATCGAACCTTCGGCCAGCGCGCCCGCGCAAAGGGAGAGGGTCAGGACAGCCAGCACCGCGGCGACGAGTTTTTTCATTTCATCAAACCTCCATTGTGTCAGGATACGTTTTCAAGCGCGGAGCGCTTGTTGACGATCAGAAGAAGGATCAGAACCACGAGGAACATCAGCGTGGACAGCGCGTAGATCGTGGGCTCGATGCCCTTTCTCGCGGCGGCGTAGATGATCATCGAAAGGTTTCTATCGGTATTGGACGTGAAGTAGCTGATCACGAAGTCGTCCAGCGACATCGTGAACGCAAGCAGCGCGCCCGTCACGACGCCCGGCATGATTTCGGGCAGGATCACCTTCCGCACCGCGCGCATCGGCGGACAGCCAAGGTCCAGCGCCGCCTCATAGAGGTTCACGTTCATCTGCCTGAGTTTTGGCAATACCGAAAACAGCACATAGGGCGTATCGAACGCGATGTGCGCCAGCAGCATCGTGCCATAGCCCAGCGGGATGTTGACGAACACGAACATCAGCATCAGCGAAACGCCGGTCACAATGTCGGGCGTGGTCATCGGAAGATATGAAACGTTCATGATGAGGTTGGCGCTGCGCGCTTTCATCGCGTGAATGCCGATCGCCGCCAATGTGCCCAGAACCGTTGCCACCGCGGTCGCGATCAACGCGATGAGGATCGTCATGTAGAGCACTTGCATGATGTCGTCCCGCGTGAACAGCCGCGCGTACCATGTGAGCGAAAATCCGCCCCATTTTGCGCGGGACTTCGACGCGTTGAACGACAGGATGACCATCACCACGATCGGGGAGTACAGGAAGGTGAGCAGAAGGCCCAGGTAGGTTCCGCGGAAGAACTTTCTCACCAGGCGCCACTCCCTTCCTTCTTGGGATCGATCCGGTTGAGAAGCCAGATGGACGCGATGATCAAAAGCATCATGACCAGCGACAGCGCGGAGCCGAAGTTCCAGTCGTTCGCCTCCAGAAACTGGCGCTCGATGATGTCGCCGAACAGCCAGAAGTTGCCGCTGCCAAGAAGGCGCGAGATCGCGAACGTCGTGACCGCCGGCATGAACACCATCGTGATCCCGGAGATCACGCCCGGCAGCGACAGCGGCAAGACCACCCGGCGGAACACGTTCACCGGGTTCGCGCCCAGATCCTCCGCCGCCTCGATGATGCGCTCGTCCATCTTTTTGAGCGCCGTATAGATCGGGAGGATCATGAACGGCACGAAGTTGTACACCATGCCGGTCAGGACCGCGCCCTCGGTGCCGATCATCGAAATAGGCTCAAGCCCCACGCGCTTCAGAATCTGGTTGATGATGCCGCTGTCTTCCATCAGGGACATCATCGCGTAGGTGCGCAGGAGGAAGTTCATCCACATCGGGATCAGGATCAGGACGAACAGCGCCTGGTTCCTGGAAAAGTCCTTGCTGGCCAGAAAGTACGCGGCGGGGTAGCCGACGACGAGGCAGATCGCCGTGCAGTAGACCGCGAGGTACAGGCTGCGCCACAGCACGCTCAGGTAGGTCGGCGCGGCAAACTTCTGAAGGTTTGAAAGCGTAAATCCACCGTCGCCCCGGAACGCGAAATACACGATGAACAGAAGTGGCGCGACCGTGAACAGCGCCATCCAGGCGACGTACGGCCCCGCGAACGCGCTGCGCTTCATGCCAAAGCCTCCTTGAGGCTGGGCCGCATGATGTGCATGTTGAACGGCACAATCGAAAGCCCCACCGTGGAACCCGCGGGCTGCATGGTGGTGGAGTGCACCTTCCAGTCGAAGCCGCCGGCGCGGATCATCATCTCATAGTGGACGCCCTTAAACAGCACGCTGCGAACCTCGCCGGTCAGCATGCCCACGTCCTCACCCACCAGCATGATGTCCTCAGGCCTCACCACCACGTCCACCGGCTGGTTGATGCCAAAACCGGAGTCCACGCAGGGGAACTTCTCGCCGCACATCTCGACAAGCTCGTCCTCCAGCATCACGCCGGACAGGATGTTGCTCTCGCCGATGAAGTCGGCCACGAACGCGTTCTTCGGCTCGTCGTAGATGCGCTTGGGGTCGCCCACCTGCTGGATGCGGCCCTCGTTCATCACGACGATGGTGTCCGACATCGTCAGCGCTTCCTCCTGATCGTGGGTGACGAAGATGAACGTGATGCCCAGCTCCTGCTGCATGCTTTTCAATTCCAGCTGCATTTCCTTGCGCAGTTTCAAGTCGAGCGCGCCCAGCGGCTCGTCGAGGAGAAGCACCTCCGGCTCGTTGACCAGCGCCCGCGCGATCGCGATGCGCTGCTGCTGGCCGCCGGAGAGGGAGTCCACGGCGCGCTTTTCATAGCCGGTCATCTTGACCAGCTTCAGCATGCGGTTCACGCGCTTTTCGATTTCGTCCTTGGACATCTTCTTCAGCTTCAGGCCGAAGGCGATGTTGCCGAACACGTCCAGGTGCGGGAACAGCGCGTATTTCTGAAACACGGTATTGACCCGGCGCTTGTAGGGCGGGACGGACGCGATGTCATTGCCTTCAAATAGAAGCGTGCCCTCGGTCGGGTACTCGAAGCCGCCGATGATGCGCAGCATCGTGGTCTTGCCGCAGCCGGACGGCCCCAGCAGCGTGATAAATTCGTGTTTGCGGATGTACAGATTGATGTCCGACAGCGCCTTCGCGCCGTCGAATTCCTTGGAGATGCCGATCAGCTCGATCAGCCGCGTATCCTCAATCATGGCGAACGCCCCTTGGTAAAAATTAAAAGCTGGGCGGCGTCGCCACCCAAAGTACCCTGGCCGCGGTCTTGCCGGGGTTGACCAGCTTGTGAACGGCGGTGGGCTCAAAGTAGAAGCTCTCATCCTTCCGGGCGCGGGTTGTGCGATCGCCCAGCACCACCTGAATGCTGCCGGACAACACATAGCCGAATTCCTCGCCCTCGTGCGGGTCGTCTTCCTGGGTTTCGCCGCCCGGCCCGATTTCGACCAGGATCGGCTCCATGCGGTTCTTCTGCGCGCTGGGCACCAGCCAGCGGATGGAGCCCCTGAGCGTCTCCTCATCCATTTTCACGGAGGTGTCCGCCTCCGAGAACACCAGCTTCTTGTCCGAGCGCTCGGTGAAAAACTGGGGGAGGTCGGTGCCCAGGCACTCCAGAATGTCCACCAGCGTCGCGATCGACGGGCTGGTCAGGTCGCGTTCCAGAAGCGAGATGAAGCCTTTTGAGAGCTCGCACCGATCCGCGAGCTCTTCCTGCGTGAGGCCGCGCTGAAGCCGGAGCCGTTTGATCTTCCCGCCGATTTTCATGCGCGTTCCTCCATGATGAGTTTAAAATTACTAAACAGACAAACGGTTTATATTAAACCACCATGCCTTCGATTTGTCAATTGTTTCGGGGCGCGCGCGGTGTTAAATATTATGTGATTCAAAGTTTAGTGTCGATGAACTGACCGGGATTCTACGCCCGCCTGACCATGAGCGGTTTCATCCGGTGCATGACGCTTGCTTGACTTCACAACGCTTGCGTGTTACAGTAAACCGAGCGTCATTCCATTGATCTCAAAGGAGCCGCTTCCATGAACCCACTGGTCTCCGTCATCATTCCAAGCTACAACCGCCCGGCGGCGTTTGTGAAGCGCGCGGTCGATTCCGCGCTTAAGCAGACGTATGAACCCATTGAGGTCGTCGTCGTGGACGACAATCCGCCCGGCTCGCCCGCGCGCGAGGCGATGACGGCGGTGCTTCGGGAATACGAAGCGGACGCGCGCGTCCGCGCGGTCATAAACCCCCAAAACCTCGGCGGCTCGGAGGCGCGCAACGCGGGCGTGAAGGCCGCGCGCGGCGAATATCTGGCGTTTCTGGATGACGACGACGAGTTCAAGCCCGAAAAGACTGAGGCGCAGATGAAGCTGATGCTGGAAAACGATCTGGACATGAGCTTTTCCGATTTCAAGCTGGTGGACGACTTTGGACGCGTGATGGATTACCGCTCGTTCCACGACATCCCGGCGTTCGACAGGGAATCGCTTTTCAAGTACCACATGCTGCGCCATATGACCGGCACCACGACGTTCATGTACCGCGCGGAGGCGCTGAAAAGGATCGGCGGCTTCCAGAAGGCGGCCACCGGGCAGGAATTCTACCTGATGCAGCGCACGATCGAACAGGGCCTCAAAATCGGCTACCTGCCGGGCGACTACATCACCGCGCACTACCACGACGAGGGGCGCATCTCCTCCGGCCCCAACAAGGTGAAGGGGGAAAACGCGCTGTACGCGTTCAAGAAGGGCTACTTTGACAGGCTGACCGCGCGGGAGCGGCGGTTCGTCCGCTTCCGGCACTGGGCGGTGCTCACGATGGTGTACCTGCGGGACAGGCAGTATCTGAAAATGCTGGGCGCGGCAGCGATGATGTGCCTGACCTCCCCCGGCGACGTGTGCCGGGAGGGGTACAGGTTTCTGAAAGGCCGTCTGAGCCACAGCTAAAGATGTCGTTTCCGCCGCTTCCGCCGCGAAGCGGCTTTTTTATTGCATTTGTATCCTGCCAAAAACCGGATGCCGTGCCCGATTGTCTAACAGGCGACCGGTCAGGAAGAATGTGGAGGACGGTATGACGAGCGACGAATTCGCGCGGCGCGTGACGGACATGACGCAGACGGGCGCTTCGCAGTTTTATGACTACTTAAGATTGAACGCCGTTTCGATTTCGTCGATCTCCGCTGGGCTGATGGGCACCACCTTCCCGATGTCCCTCGCGGCGATGACGGCGGCGGCGCTGTACTCCAGCACTTCCAGCCGGTCGAAGGCGTTCAGGAGCGTCGTGCCGGCCACGATGGCGCACTGGTTGTCCACGATCACTACCGGCGCGGAAGGGGAGAACGCGCGGGCGGTCGCGTCGATGTCCAGGGTGCTGGACGCGAACGGGAGGCGGGAGACGCTCCGGAGCATGATGTAGCTCTCCGGGATCAGGCGGGAGTCAAACGGCACGTCGGTCACCGCGAAGGCCATGATCGCGGGCGGATGCGCGATGATCACCGAGCCGAACTCCGGGTGCAGCGCGTAAATGCGCTCGTGGAGGAGCGCCGAGCGGCTGGGGGCCTTTTCGGCCTCGCACATGCCGCGCTTGATGCGCACCAGATCTTCGCTGTCCAGGTACATGCGGTCCTTCATGTAGGGCGTGATCAGGAACGAGCCGTCGGACAGCCGTTGGGAGAACGTGCCCTGGGTGCTGGTGAACAGCTTCTGGTCATAGGCCCGATGGATCAGCTGGCACATGTCGCGGCGGGCGGCGCGCTCCTCGCTGGAGAACGCGCCCGGAACAAACGCATCCAGCGGCGGGTGCGCTTCGGAACTGTCCAGCGCGATCTCGTCGTCGGTCAGCGTCCGGGGCGCGCCGATTTTGTTGGCATCGATCTCGAGGCGGCCGCAGAAGTCCAGCGTCTCAAACGCCATGAACGCGCCGAACACGTCCCTGCCGCCGCATACGACGCCGTGGTTTTCGAGAAGCACCGTATTGAAACCCTTTTCAAACTCCAGCGCGATGTTCAGGCCCAGCTGCCTGCTGCCGGGCACGTCGTACTTCGCCATGCCGACCTCGCCGCACACCTGCGCCGCGTTGGGCACGAGGCGTACGTTCGGGATTTTCCGCGCCAGCGAAAACGCCACCAGCGTCGGCGGGTGCGCGTGTACAATGCCTCTGAGGTCGGGGCGCGCATGGTAGATCTCTTTATGGAACGGCAGTTCCACCGACGGCTTGTGCGCTCCGATGAGCGTGCCGTCCGGCTTGACCTGAACGATGTCGTTTCGGGTCAGGCTGGCCTTGTCGATGCCGGAGGGCGTGATCCAGATGTCGCCGTTGTCGTCCCGGACGGACAGGTTCCCGCCGGAAGTCGTCGTCATTCCGTAGTGGTAAATGCGCCCCATCAGCATGACCAGCTGATCCGCCGGGTGCAATAAATCAAACCGCATCGGCCTCGCCTCCTTCGTGATCCTTCCCAAAGAATGTTCGTTGCTGTGCTGTAAAATTCCTGCCGGATCACGCGATCCGGAAATTCTTCCATTTTTTTCCATAAACCCGAAAACTGTGCATTTCGACGAAAATATACAGTGTGAATGCATATGTGTGTATAGCATATAGTATATTTTGCATGATGTTTAAAAGGATGGCAGGAATATTTCGATATTATGTAGAATATTTACAAATAAATGCTGAATGTGTGGATATACACCCGTCCCAATGTATAGAGAAGGGAAATGAGCTATGCGGTTTTTTCGTTTGAAGCGTCCCCGCGCGACGGCGCACCGGTCCACGATGTACCCGGTGTACGCGACCATCGCGCTGATCACGGCGCTTGCGATCGCGCTGTGCGTGGTCAGCATTCTTCTGACCCAGCGCGCAAAAAGGCTGGAGTCCGGGTACAACGCGCTGGCCGGGCACATCCAGACCGATCTCAACATGGCGCTTCGCACGTTTGATCAGGCGAGCCTCCCCAAGGCGGATCTCGCGGGGGAAGTAGTGCCCGGCATGCGGATGTACCTGTACGCGGCGGACGCGGCCAACGAGGTATTGACCAACCAATTCGGAGAAAGTGCTTCGCTGCTGGACGATAATCTCTATCAGCAGATCAGCCTGGCGCTGAACGACATTGAAAAACTGGTCAATGTAGGCCAGAGCACCGACGGCGCGCTTTCGCAATTGGGTCAATACATGGCCACCCTCAAGACCAACATGGAGTCGAAGTTTTCCTACAACAACCTCCTTTTGCCGCAGACGGCGATGGGATAACGCTTCGCTGGCGTTGAAAATCTGCTTCGTCTGCTTCGCATCTTTTCAACGCGATGGAAACTGCGCGCGCCTGAAACCCTTTGGGTTTCCGGGCGGCGCGCTGGCGGAAGGAAATGTTCGGGCAACCAGTGTCGCACTGGTTGCCCGAACGCGTTCCCGGCGCGCATGTCGCCGGGAACGATGGAAGTAGAACGAGAGAATGGGGAGATGGGCAACTGAACCTAGTCGTCAAATGTCTGCGCGGGCATTTTTTTTGATGCCGTCGACGAAGGCGGCGGCGTCGGGATGACCGAAGAACGCGGAACCGGCGACGAGTACCGTCGCGCCCTGGCGGATGAGCCTGGGCGCGGTGGTCAGGTCAACGCCGCCGTCCACCTCGATTTCGGCCTTGACGTTCGCGTTGGACAGCATCCGCTCGATCTCGCCGACCTTGCCCACCGCGGAGGGGATCAGTTTCTGCCCGCCGAAGCCGGGGTTGACCGTCATTACCAGCACCAGATCGAATTCGCCCAGCACGTAGCGCAGGCAGTCGGGCGAGGTGGCCGGGTTCAGTGACACGCCCGCGAGGCAGCCAGCTTCTCGAATCTGGTTCAGCGCGCGGTGCAGGTGACGGGTGGCCTCCGCGTGGACGGTGATGACTTTTGCTCCTGCCTTCGCGAAGGTCGCAATATAACGTTCCGGCGCTTCGATCATCAGGTGTACGTCGCAGGGCAGCCGCCCGGCGCGTACCGCGGCCTGCAGCACGTGCGTCCCGAAGGAAATGTTGGGTACGAACATGCCGTCCATCACGTCGAAATGCAGCCAGTCTGCGCCCGCGTCGGCGGCGCGGTCGATCTCCGCGCCCAGTTTCAAAAAGTCCGCGGACAGGATCGAAGCGGCGACCTTAATCATAGCGTTCCTTCCACCTTTGCGTCATTTCGTCAAACAGTGTTTTGTAGCGTTCGTGGCGGCCGGGGCCGATTTCGCCGCCCGCGACGGCTTCGCGCACCGCGCAGCCGGGTTCCGATGCGTGGGCGCAGGGATTGAAGCGGCAGTTGCCCTCAAAGGCCGCGAACTCCGGGTAGAATTCCTTCAGGTGAATCGGCTCGACGAGCGCGCTCTCCAGCAGGCTGAACCCGGGTGTGTCCAGGACCATGCCGCCGCCGGGAACCCCGATCAGTTCCGAATGGCGGGTGGTGTGCCGCCCGCGCTCGATGCGGGAGACCTGCCCCGTCTCAAGTTTCAGGCCGTACAGCGCGTTGATCAGCGTGGATTTCCCGGCTCCCGACTGGCCGGACAGCGCGTGTACGCTGCCAGACAGCGCCTCGCGGAGCGCCGGGATTCCGTCCTTTGACTTCGCCGAGACGAGGAACGCGCCGTCCGCGGCGCGTTTGTACGCGCTTTGGATCGCCGAGGCGCGGTCAGGATCGAGATCCGCCTTGTTGACGGCGACGATGGGGGAGATGCCCGCCTGCCGGGTTGCGATCAGCATCCGGTCGAGCAGGAGTAAATCCGGATCGGGCGACGCGGCGGCGACGACCAGAAGCGCCACGTCGATGTTCGCGACCGGCGGACGCGTCAGGCTGTTCTTCCGGGGCAGGATCGCGACCAGCCAGCCTTCCTCGCCATCCGCGCCCGGCTGGAACTGAACCAGGTCGCCCACCATCGGCGTCAGCCTCTGTCGGCGGAGCTTACTCTGCGCGCGCAGCGTATAGCGCTCGCCGTCCCCGGCGAGCGCGGTGTAAAACCCGCCGATGCCCTTTAAAATCAGGCCTTCCAGCGTCACTCGAAGATCAGATCCTTTTCCGCGGCCAATTCGTCGTTGATGTAGACGCGCACCGTATGCGCGCCGGGTTCTGAGGTTTCCAGCGTCAGTTTGATGGTATGGTCGCCCGCGGGCAGCGCCTCTTCATACACGGTGCGCTCCCCGGTCATTTCCTCGATCGTGCAGTGCACGTTCGCGCCGTCCGGCGGCACGATGATCGTGATGGACGTTCCCGCCTGATACACCTTGGCTGTGACGCGGCTGATCGTAAGATCGACCGGCGTGGACAGGAGCGACACGACCTCCGGCTGGATGCTCTGCGCGATCACGGTGCCTTCTTTTTCTTCACTGTCCGCCTCGGTGACAGAACCCAGCGCGAAGCCCGCGCCCACCAGCACCGCCTTGGCCTCGTCCAGCGTATAGCCGGTCAGTTCCGGCATTGGCGCGCTCTCGCCGCTGATCGTGAGGCTCACAACGTCGCCGGGCTTGACCCACTCATTGACCACGGGCGACTGATTGACCACGGTTCCCGCGGGCGACTGGGAGATCACCAGCCGCACCTCGCCCAGCACCAGGTCGTTCTCCTCGATCAGGTGCACCGCCTCGGATCGGGTCAGTTCCAAAAGCTTCGGCATCATCAGTTTTTCCTTGCCCAGGCTCAGCGTCAGCTGGACGTTGCTGTCCGGCCAGACGGCGGTTCCGGCGGGCGGATACTGTTCGATCACGATGCCCATGCCGATCTCGTCGTTGTGGCGCTGTTCGAACGTGTAGCCGAGGCCGAGGCTCTCAAGGTCGCTCACGGCCGACTCCGAATCCTTCATGACGACGTTGGGCACCTTGATCCTGGCGAACAGATCCTGATATAGGATCCAGCCGTAGTATGCGACGGCAAAGGCTACAATGACCGCCCCTGCGGCGATCAGGTATTTCCGGAATTTCCTGGCGCTCTCCTGGCGCTTCCTGCGCCGCTCGGAGCGGGACGCAAAGCCGCCTCTGGGGCTGGAAATCGCGCGCTTCAGATCGCTGGCCATGTCGGCGGCGGTCTGGTAGCGGTGGGCGGCCTCCTTGTCCAGCGATTTTAAAATGACTTCGTCCAGACCCTTGGAGATCGCCGGCTCGATCAGCCGCGCGCTCTTGGGCGGTTCCTGCACGTGCTTGAGCGCGACCGAGACCGCCGTCTCACCGTCGAAGGGCACCTGCCCGGTGACCATCTCATAAAGCACGATGCCCACCGAGTAGAGGTCGCTCTTTTCGTCCGCCACCTGCCCGGAGGCCTGCTCCGGGGAAAAATAGTGAACGGAGCCGAGAACGTTGTTGGAGTCCGTGTAGGTCTGGGTGGTGGAGTTGGTCGCCCGCGCGATGCCGAAATCCGCGACCTTCACCGTGCCTTCGCCGTCCACCAGAATGTTCTGAGGCTTGATGTCGCGGTGCACGATGTGGCTCTTGTGCGCGTGGTCGAGCGCCGCGAGGATCCGTAGCGCCATCCGGACCGCGCGCTTGGGCTCCAGCCGCCCCGACTGGCGGATGACATCTTTTAGCGTTCGCCCTTTGACGTACTCCATCACGATGTAACGGGAATCGCCGTCCTGCCCGACGTCGTACATGCCGACGATGTTGGGGTGGGACATCTTGGACGCGGCGCGCGCCTCGTTGTTGAAGCGGCGGATGAAGTCCTCGTCGCCGGAATATTCGCTTCGGAGCACCTTGACGGCCACCTCGCGAAGCTCCGTCCTGTCCCATGCGCGGTAGACCACGGCCATGCCGCCGGTTCCGATCACTTCGTTGAGCACGTACCGCCCGGAAAGGATGCGTTCGTTCATACGGACGCCTCCTTCAGGACGATGACCGCCGTGATGTTGTCGCGCCCGCCGCGCGCGAGCGCGGTGTCAATCAGCGCCTGCACCTTCTCCGGCCACGGGATGTCGCGCAAAAGCACGTTCGCGATCTCGGCGGCGCGCATGTGGTTGGTCAGGCCGTCGGAACAGAGCAGCCACACATCGCCTGGCTGGAAGTCCAAGTGCAGGATATCCGCCTCGGTACGCTTCGAAGTGCCCAGCGCGCGGGTGATGAAGTTGCGTTGCGGGTGGTTCATCGCCTGTTCAGGCGTGATTTCGCCCAGCGCCAGGAGTTCCCCGACCAGCGAATGATCGTTGGAGAGCTGCATCAGCGCGCGGTTTCGCATCAGGTACGCGCGGCTGTCGCCGATATGGGTCAGGTAGATGTTGCTGGCATCGTACCACAGCGCCGTCAGCGTGGTACCCATGCCGCGTTTTAGCGGGTCTTTGGACCCTTCCAGATAGATGGCGGCGTTGGCCCGCCGCACGGCCTCGCGCAGCGCGTCCTCGTCCGGTTCTTTGCCTCGAATCTCGTCGGTAAACTCGCGGATCGCGATGGCGCTGGCCACCTCGCCCGCTTGATGCCCGCCCATGCCGTCGGCGACCGCGGCAAAGCCCTCCCCGTCTCCGGGGAGGTAGTATGCGTCTTCGTTGATCTGGCGCACCTTGCCCACATGGGTCGCCGCAAAGGCCTTCACGACGGATTCCCCTCCTGTACGCGTCTACGCAATTGGCCGCACGCGCCTTCGATGTCGTCGCCCATCTCGCGCCGCCGGGTGGCGGAGATGTGCTTTTCGGTCAGCCGGGCGAGAAATGCCTCCACCGCGCCGGGCGGTGGCGCGTCGAGCGCGCTCTCCGCCACATGGTTCAATGGGATCAGGTTCACGTGGCACTGCATGCCGCGCAGCTTCCTCGCCAGCGCGTCCGCGTGCGCGATGTCGCAGTTGATCCCTCCGGCCAGCGCGTATTCAAAGATCACGCGGCGGCCGGTCTTTTCGATGTAATACCGGCAGGCGCCAAGAATCTCGTCAATGGTGTACGCGTTCGCGACCGGCATCAGTTTCTTCCGGGTCTCGTCGTCCGGCGCGTGCAGCGACACCGAAAGCGTCGCCTGGATACCTTCGTCCGCGAATTTCCGCATCTGGGGCACGAGGCCGCAGGTGGAAAGGGAAATCGCCCGCGCGGAGAGGTTCAGGCCGCGCTCGTCGATCGCGAGGCGCAGGAACTTGACCACGTTTTCGTAGTTGTCCAGCGGTTCGCCGCTCCCCATCAGCACCACGTTGTGTACGCGGCGTCCCTCCGGACTGAGCATTTTGTCGACGGCCACGATCTGTCCCAGCATCTCGCCGGGGGTGAGATTTCGGATCAATCCGCCCAGTGTGGACGCGCAGAATGCGCAGCCCATCCGGCAGCCCACCTGCGTGGATACGCACAGCGTGTCGCCGTGGTGGTAGCGCATCGCGACGCCCTCGACGATGTTGCCATCTTGCAGGCGGTAGAGCAGCTTCTCGGTGTCGTCGATCCGGGAGCGGATCGTTTTAACGATCGACACGCTCTGCGCGGTCGCTTGTTCCGCAAGATTCGCGCGCAGCGCCTCCGGCAGGTTGGTCATGCCGGAGAAGTCTTCGCCCTTCAAAAGCCACTCGTGGAGCTGCTTTGCCCGGAAGGCGGGGAGGCCGAGACCTTTCACGAACGCCGTGATTTCATACGGCGACAGCGACAGAAGCTCCGTCATGGCCGCTTCCTGCGCATCCGGGCGATGAAGAAGCCCTCGGCGTTCCACTGGTACGCCTGAAGCTGGATCATGCCGTCGGCCATCTGGGGCTTCAGCGCGTCGGGCAGGAACGACTTGTCCGTCTCCGGCTCAAACTCCGGGTGGCTTCTGAGGAAGTCCCGCGCCTGACGTTCGCACTCGTCCTTCAGGATCGTGCAGGTGGCGTAGACAAGGAGGCCGCCCGGCGCGACATAGGGCGCGCAGGCGTCCAGAATCTTCTTTTGAAGCACCACCAGCGATTCAAGGTCGGGTTCGGTCACGCGGTACTTGATGTCGGGCTTGTCGTGCATCACGCCGAGGCCGGAACAGGGCGCGTCGATCAGTACGCCGTCAAACGCGCCGTTCAGATCGTCGCGGGGGACGGACGCGTCCCGGTGCGCGGGGCGCAGGCTGTCGAGGCGCAGCCGTTTCTTCGTGTTCTGGATCAATTCCACCCGGTGCTCGTGCACGTCCCAGGACTGTACGCGGCCGGTGTTTTGCATCAGTTCCGCGATCAGCGCGGACTTGCCGCCCGGCGCGGCGCACGCGTCAAGATAGTTACCGGCGCGCCTGGGTTCAAGCGCCAGCGCCGCCAGCATCGAACCTTCGCCCTGCACCGTGAAAAGGCCCATTTTGAAGTCCGGGTCTCCTGTCAGATCGCCCGCACGGGTGAGGCGGAAGCTGATGGGCAGCGCGCCCTTCTCGATCGTCCAGCCGTGGGCTTTGCCGTATTCCTCAAACGCCGCTGCGTCCATCTTGGTCAGGTTGGGGCGTACGGTTTCGGTGCGGGTCTCCGGCCTGTAGGCGATGATCCGCTCCGCCTCCTCAAGGCCGTAGTCTTTGACCAGCCGGGTCGCGAGCGGCGCGGGCAGCGAGTGCATGATGGAAAGGTACTGGATCGGGTCATCCCGGTCGGGCCAAGCGATCTCCCCGGCGTCCCGCGCGCGCGTCAGCGCGCGCAGCGCGCCGTTGACCAGCCCCACGTAGGCCTCCCCATCCAACGAGCGGGCCTGTTCCGCCGCCGCGTCCACCACCGCGTAGTCGGGGATCTTGTCCATCATGAGGAGCTGCGCCGCCGCGATGTGCAAAACGCACCCGATCTCGCGGCTGGGCATGCGCTCAACGAACTGCTTGAGCGCGTATTCGATCTTCAGCCGGTTCTCAAGCGCCGTGTAAAAGATGCTGGTGGCGAGGCGTTTGTCGGCGGGGTCGATGCGGCTCTTTCTAAGGTGCTCGTCCAGCGCCAGCGTGGAGTACGCCTTGGAAGCGGTAACGTCCAGCAGCGCGTTCAGCGCGATACGCCGGGCGTCCGGCCCAGACGGTTTCGCGGGTTTCTTCTCTTCGGGTTTCCGGTCAGGCCTTTGATAGGCCGGTCTGCCCTTCATGCCGGGCGTACCTTGGCGGGGCTTGAAGGAGGGCTTGCCGGGTCTGAACGTTCCGCCACCGGGGGCGTCCTGACGGGGTTTGAACGCGGGCCTTTCGGGTCTCGCCTCGCCGCTTTGGGCGTCCTGATGGGACTTGAACGCGGGTCTGTCCGGCCTTGGCGTCGCGCCGGGGGCGTCCTGCCGGGGTCTGCCATAAGGCCTGTCCGTCCTTGGAGCGCCGGGGGCGTCCTGCCGGGGTTTGCCGAAGGGTCTGTCCGGCCTGATCGCGCCGGGGGCGTCCGTACGAGGTTTGCGATAAGGTCTGTCCGGACTGGTCGCGCCGGGGGCGTCCTGCCGGGGTCTGCCATAAGGCCTGTCCGGCCTGGTCGCGCCGGGGGCGTCCTGCCGGGGTCTGCCATAAGGCCTGTCCGTCCTTGGCGCGCCGGGGGCGTCCGGACGAGGCTTGCCATAGGGCCTGTCCGGCCTGGGCGCGCCGGGGGCGTCCGGACGAGGCTTGCCATAGGGCC
>CAZNPZ010000021.1:0-41360 GCA_964575255.1 uncultured Oscillospiraceae bacterium | reverse complement strand
TGAAAATCAACGCTCCCGCCGCAGAACCGGGCGGAACCGTTCACGCATTGTTCACGGCCTGTTGCCATTTTCACGGTAGGATGGGATTTAAGGAAGGTGGCGTGACATGAAGAAGAAAACCATTGTGAAGATCGTACTGGATGTCCTGATGACCGTGGTCATCGCGCTGATGTACCGAAAGCAGGCGCTTGGCCTCGCGTTCCACGAGATCGGCGGGCTGGCGCTGATCGGCGTATTCTTCATTCATAAAGGGCTGAACTTCACATGGATCCGCCGGGTGACGGTGAAGCTGACAAAGGCGGACGCGAGAACGCGCCTTATGTGGATCGTGGACGCGCTGATGCTGGTTTCGTTCCTCGCGGTGGGCGTCAGCGGCATCTTCATCTCCAAAGTCGCGTTCCCCGGCCTCGCGGTTCGAGGCGGACCGTGGAAATCCATCCATTACGGCTCGGCGGCGCTCGCTCTGATGCTGGTCGGCGTACACCTGGGGCTGCATTTTCGTTACCTGAGGGGCATCTTCTCCCGATGGGTGCGCCTGCCGCGCGTCGCCGCGGCGGCGCTGGCCGCGGTGATCTTCGTCTACGGCGTCTACGGGATCGCGACGACCAGCTTCACGCGCTGGCTTTCCATGCCGTTCACTTGGAGCGCCGAAGGCGGCGAAGGCTTCCGAGGGAGCGGTCAGTTCCACGGCGCCCGGAACGGTTCGGACGGGTCATCGGTAAACTCCAACGCGCAGCTTTCCGGCAGGGATTCAGATCCCTCTTCCCAGGATTTCAGCGCGCATTCAGACAGTGATTCCACCAAGGCCTCCGGCGTGTCCGAGTCCACGGCTGCCGCATCCGGTGAAACAGGCTCGATGCGCGCGTATACGTCGCGCAGGGGCGAAGGCTTCGGCGACCGCGGCGGTAAAACAACGGGCGCTGGCGGCGCGCTCGTGACGTTCCTCCAGTATTTCTCCATCATGTTTGTGTTTGCCGCGCTGACGACGCTCCTTTCCCGCCTGTTCAAAGGCAGAAAGCTACAGGCCAAGGCTTGATATACATAGAAACGGGCAGACCGTCTGGTCAAATTCCAGACGGTCTGCCGCTATAATTGCCTGAACACCGGTTAAAACCCGCGCTCAACCTCGGTGATCCGGTCAAACAGCATTTGATTGACGGGGCAGTCGATCCGGTGTTTTTTCCCAAGTTCCAGAACCGTGCCCGCGAACAGGCCGACCTCACTTTTACGCCCCGCCTCCAGGTCCTGCCGCATCGAGGGTTTCCCCGATGGGTTCAGCGTGGAAAGCACCTTCAGCCAGTAGGAAAGGTCATCTTCCGTCAGGTTCACGCCCTCCGCCCGCGCGAGCACAAGCGCCTCGCGCATCGCTTGAATCATCGCGCTGCGCGCTTCACCTTCCCGCTGCACGCCGCCGTAATCGCACTCAAAAACCGCCACCGCCTGGTTGACGCCGACGTTGAGCATGAACTTGCCCCACATCCGCTTTCGCATGTCCTCGTCCACCTGGTGCGGCACGCCTGCGCGGACAAAGAACCGCCGGACGGCTTCGACCTTTTCCAAAGCATCGCCGCCGGGGCGGTCGCCAAAGGCGATCAGCCCCATGTTTTGGTAGGTCATGCGGTTTCCCACCTTGACCGCGTCCATCCCCTGCGCGACGGCGGGCAGCACCTTTTCCCGCCCCAGCGCCCGGCCAATGATCTCCTCGCTGACGATGCCGTTGAGGAGCGACAGGATGACGGTGTCCGCGCCGACACTTCCTTTCGCGGTCTCGACGGCGGCCTCAAGGTCGCCGAATTTCACGGCGAAAAGGATCAGATCCGCGCGCTCGCCGGCCTGATCCGGGGTTTTGTAGTCGAAGGAACACTTCTCCCCGTTGACGTACACCCCGTCCCGCGCGTACCGCTGGACGCGCTCCGCGTCCGCCAGCACGGTCAATGTGCCCGGCGGCGTGCGCTCCATGATCCTGTGTCCAAACAGGATCCCCAGCGCGCCGAGGCCGACGATCGCGACTTTTTGAATTTCCATTTCGTTCCTCCCGGTTGTTTGTTTCTATTATACCATACGCGGCGCGAAAAAACCGCCCCGGCGAGTCGGTACGGACGATTCATACGCGCCCGCACGGGTAAAGAATAGATCATGGATCAGGAAAAGGGGGGCATCCTGTGCAGGCGATCATGGAAACCGCGTTTGACCTCGCCTACTTCGCGGTCGCGTTGACCCTGGGTGTGATGCTGCTTCGGGACGCGCGGGGCCGCACGCAGTACCTTTTGTTCGGCCTGATGGCGCTTCTATTGGTGTTTGGCGACGCGTTCCACCTGGTGCCCCGGATGGTCGCGCTGAATACGGCGGGGCTCTCAGCATTCCCCGCGCAGCTCGGCATGGGGAAACTGATCACGTCGATCACCGCGACGCTCTTTTACGCGCTCCTCTACCACGCGTGGCGCGCGCGGTACGCTGTCAAGGGGCGGCATGATCTGACCCTCTGGGTGTGGGGGCTGACGGCGGCGCGGGTGGTTCTGTGCCTGTTCCCCGGCAACGACTGGCTCAGCCCGAATCCGCCGCTTGCCTGGGGCGTCTACCGCAATCTGCCGTTCGTGCCGCTGGGCATCCTGCTGATGGTGCTGTTCTTCCGCTCGGCAAAAAATGACAAACCGCTTCGCCTCTTGTGGCTCGCGGTGCTTTTAAGCTTCTCCTTCTACCTCCCGGTGGTTCTTTTTGGCGAAACATATTCGCCCATCGGCATGCTGATGATCCCCAAGACCGTCGCCTACGTATGGCTGATGTTCATGGCGCGCGCCGCCCAGAAGGCCGACGCCATTCCTCTGTACTGACAGATTCTGAGATGTCCCCGTCCCGCCGACCGTCCAACGCTGTGTCGGCGGGTTTTTGTTGCATGCGTCGCGCTGCTTACACGCCTGTTGCCATAATCTTTTTACCCCGTTTCGTTTGCTTTTTATAGTTCAATACGCTATAATCTACTGGCTGGCGCGTCTAACGATCGGGGCGTCCCATCCGGGGCGATGTGAAGCCGTGCGCGTCTGATACCGTATTGTTTAGAGCGAGACACAGAAATACCGAGAAGGAACGGCGATGGATTTTCGTTCAAGGCAAGAAGCCGAGGCGAATGCGTAGCAGCGCTACGCCGAGCCGACAGCGACGCAGCATTGGACGAAAAGACGCGACGGGGCTATCGGGATTTCTGAGGATTGCTCAGAAGCGAGGAGCTGTTTCCGTGAGCAACAGGGGGTACTCTTCCTACAACCGCAGAAAACCCAAAAAGCGCATCACCGGCCGTTTTTACGCGTTTTTGACGGTGATCCTGGTGCTGGTCGTCGCGATCGTCGTGGTGCTCGCGCAGCGCGGCAGCGGCTCCCGCGTCGTCACCACGGATCCGTCGAAGCCCGCGAGCACCGCCGCCGCCGACGAGTGGACCGAAGCCGATGTCGAGGCGACCGAGGCCCCGGCGGGCGGGAGCACCGCGAGCATCGACGACCTGATCCAGAGCGACCCCGACCTCGCGCCGCTGGAAGGCGACCAGAAGGTCATGGTGGACAACCTGTCGGTCACCGAAGGCCTGCCGGAGGAGTGGCACAACATCCTGCTGCTCGGTTCCGACACCCGCAACATCAAAAAAGTGTCCCGTACGGACACCATCATCATCGCGTCCATCAACGTAAACGACGGGCGCATCAAGCTGACCTCCATCATGCGTGATACCGTCGTGCCCATCCCCGGCCACGGCGACAAGAAGATCAACTCCGCCAGCTACTACGGCGGCCCGGAACTGACCATGAAGATGGTCAACGAGTTGTTCAAGATGAACATCACCGAGTACGTGCTGGTCAACTTCTCCAGCTTCCGCGAAGTCGTGGACATTCTGGGCGGCATCGATCTGGACATCACCCAGGAGGAAATGGAGCAGGTCAACCGCAGCCTCAAGGAACAGGCGCGGCTTCTGAAACTGAGCAAGGAAACCTACCTGGCGGGCGGGTACGACCTCAAGACCTTCGGCCCCGACACCCATATGGACGGGCTGCAGGCGCTGGGCTACGCGCGCATCCGTCACATCGACACCGACTACCAGCGCACCGAGCGGCAGCGCATGGTCATTGACGCCGCGGTCAGGAAGATGCGGGGCAGCGTGTCGGTCAAGCAGCTGGTGCAACTGGCCACCTCCATGTGGCAGTACATCGACACCAACGTCAACATGATGAGCGCCATCGGCCTCGCGACGACGGTTCTGAAGAGCGGCGTCGGCAAGATGTCGACTGGCCTGATGCCCTACACCGATACCTATAAGAGCGAATCCCGCAGCTCGAACGGCTCCGCACTGTACGACACCGACTTCGCGGCCAACGCGGCCAAGCTCTACCAGTTCATCTACGTCGATCCATAATAGAATGCAAACATGCATCGCCCCGCTTCCGTGAAACGGAGGCGGGGCTTTCATCAGAGAAGGGAGTTCAGAATGCGCAGTTTTGAACGCGCGCTGGTGGAGGACGCGGATGCGATCCACGCGATGATCGAGGAAGCCAAGCGGGTGGGCCGCGCGAACGGCACCACCGACTGGGACGAGGACTACCCGAACCGAGCGATTCTGGACGAGGACATCGAAAAAGGTGAACTGTGGGCGCTCCGGGAGGACGGGCAGATCCTCGCGGTGATCGCGCTGATTGACGAGGAATTTGAGGAAGATGTGGACGTACAATGGACGGACGCGAAGGGCTGCATGCTGGCGCGTCTGTGCGTCGACCCCACGCTTCAGAGCCGCGGCATTGGCGCGGAGATGATGCGCCTGGTCACCGAGGAGGCCGCGCGGCAGGGATTTTCCGCCACGCGCCACCTGGCGTCGACCCATAACCCCGCCGCGCTGCGCCTGTACCGAAAGCTCGGCTATCGGGAACTCGGCCCGGTGCACTGCTACGGCAGCGACTTCATCGCCTTCGAGCGGCTGATGGAAGGCTGAAGCTATTCCAGCGTCAGGTCTGCACCGCCGCAAACAATCGTAAACTTCGCGTTTTTGAAATCGGCGCGGAGTTCGGCGGATTCCCCGCCGTTCTTCCACACCATCGTGAGCGCGCCCCCGCCGCCCTCCCGGATGGAGAATTCGCCGTCAAAGGCTTTACAGGCATTGCGGAAGCGTAAAAGCGCGAGCAGCTTCTTCACCACCGGGCGCTCGGCCTCCCGCGCGACCTCGTCCAGCGAGTAGTAGTGGCGGTTGATGTCCCGGCCGGTCTTTGTCCGCTCCAAGAGCTCCAGATCGTTGCGCCCCGCCAGCAGCCCCACGTAGTAGATTTGCGGGATGCCCGGCGCGAACACCTGCACCGCGCGCGCGAGCAGGTATTTTTCGTCGTCCTCGCCCAGCGCGGAGTAGTAGGTGCAGTTGACCTGATAGATGTCGAGGTTGTTGTACTGGGCGGTGTTGTACACCCGCTTCACGTTCGCGCCGTAGTCAAACAGGTGATCCTTGGTTTTCTCGATCTCCTCGTCCGGCATCAGTCCCCGCACGTCCACCACGCCGATGCCGTCGTGCGTGTCCAGCGTCGTGTACTGCCGCCGGGGGCAGATGGTGAGCCATCGGGCGAGGTACTGCGTGTTCCCAAAGTAGATCGCGTTGAGGAGTAACATCGGCAGCGCGAAGTCGTACACCGGGTAGCCTTTCTGGGTCAGCTTCTGCTGGATCGTGTAATGCTCGTGAATCTCCGGCAGGATCTCCGTGCCGTAGGGCGCGAGCGTATCCGCGCAGTCGTTCAAAAGTTCCCACACGCCCGGCTCCTCGAAAAAGCAGCTGCCGCCAACGCGCTTGATGGCGTAGGCGAACGCGTCGAGGCGGATCATCCTGACGCCTCGCTCCGCGAGGAAGGCAAGGTTGTCCCGGATGAAGCGCTTCCCGCCCTCGCTCTCGCAGTCGAGGTCGATCTGCTCCTCGGAAAACGTGCACCAGATTTTTTCCTCGGTGCCGTCCGCGAACTGCGCCAGCACGTAGGGCGCGCGCGGCTTGCGCTTGTAGATTTTTTCCACCTGCGCCTCGGTGGGTTCTCCGCCCGGCCAGAAATCGCGATAGCGGATGAACAGGTCGCGCCACTCGGACTCGTCCTTCTTTTGAAGGAAATCTTGATAGTACGCGCTCCTGGCGGAGATGTGGTTGATCATGTAGTCCAGCATGACCGGATGGTCTTTCGCGATGGCTTTCACGTCGTCCCAGGTGCCGAACGCGGGGTCGACCTCCCGATAGGTCGTCGGCGCGAAGCCGCGGTCGGCGCTGGAGGGAAACAGCGGCAGGATGTGCACGCCGGAGATTGCACCCTGGAAGTGCCGGTCCAGGACGTCCTTCAGGTCTTTCAGGTTGCGCCCCAGGCTGTCGGGGTAGGTGATCAGGATCGCCTGATTGTTCATCGGGTGCTTCCCCCTGTGATCGAAGTATGGATCCGTGAACGCCGATAGGGTCACCCGTCCCGCCGCGTCATTGAGCAGCACACCGGGATGCCTTTGGACTTCATATACGCCGCGCCCCAGTCGTACATGATGGTCAGGATCGGCCGGATGCTCTGCCCCAGTTCGGTCAGCGCGTATTCCACCTTGGGCGGCACGACAGGGTACACCGTCCGCGTGACCAGAGCGTCCTCCTCCAGTTCGCGCAGCTGCTGGGTCAGCATCTTGGGCGTGGCCTGTGGGATCACCTTTCGGAGCTCGCCAAAGCGCAGCGTCGCGTCCAGAAGGTGCCACAGAATGAGCGACTTATACTTCCCGCCGATCATCCCAATCGTCGCGTCCACGGGGCAATTGTTCCCATCGCAATGGCTGTGCATCGGTCAGACCTCCATAGTACCTTTTATGGTATTATATCACAAAATTGTGCGTACTTGCGGAAAAATAAATAGGCTGGAATCAACACAAGAAGGGCGGCGACAGAAAGGAGCGAAATCAATGGAAAAACCGTTCTCAAGGTGGAAGGCATGTCCTGCATGCACTGTGTCCGTGCGGTAAAGGGCGCGGTCTCAGCGCTTGACGGTGTCGGCAATGTCGAGGTAGATCTTTCGGCGAAGTCCCTGACCGTCGAGCACGACCCGGCACAGGCCGACCTCGCGACGATCCGCGCGGCCATCGAAGAGCAGGGATACGATGCAGTATCCTGAGAAGACCATGAAAGCCGCCGTCACGCAAATCCCACGACGGCGGCTTTGGCTATCTGAGTGCGCTCGCGCGCTTCCGCTTCTTGTCCTTGTAGAGGAACCGGTCGGCTTCGTTCAGGATCCGGCTGATCTCCACCTGCTCGCAGCACACAAAGTCGGTGATGCCGGTGGATACCTCCACGTAATATGGTCGGCCGGACGAAAAGTTGAATTCCGTGAACGCGTCTTGCAGCCGAGCTCTGAACACCGTTTGCCAGTCCGGCTTCTCCGCGATGAACAGGCCGACAAATTCGTCACCGCCGATTCGGGCGATCAGATCGCCCGCGCGCACGGTTTTCTTCAGGATGTCGCAGACGGCCAGAATCGCGTCGTCCCCCGCCGCGTGGCCGAACGTGTCGTTGATCTCCTTCAGGTGGTCAATGTCGATAAACATGATGAAGGCCCGCTTCCCGTCGTTTTCCCGGTTCAGCCGCATCGCCTGTTCGATGAACCCCCGGCGGTTATAGACATTGCACATCGGGTCGTACTCGGAGAGGATGTTGAGAATCTCGTTCCGGCGGCGGATGTGGTTGAGCTCCCGGCCGACCAGGCGCTCGCGGCTCTTCAGGTTCAGGAAGTTGATCAGGATGCCCAGCTGCAGGCCGGCGACATGCAGTAGCGGGATCTTCTCCTTGTCCGCTTCGCACAGCAGGATGCCGTACTGCGTGTCCCCGGAGAAAATTGCGAAGCTGATGAGGCGCGCGCCGGGCTTCATCTTCGGAAGCATACACAGCGGGCGCTCCTGGTCGATGACGGGCATTTTGGAGCGGGGATACGCCCCGGAATCTACGCCGCAGAGATATGCCGCGAGCTGAAGCCTGTCCGGTATATAATCCGTTCCGGTCTGACGCAAGTCCCTCGGTTCGGGCAGCAGGCAGATGTACAGATTGTTCAGCCCGATGCCGCGCATGCGTTCCACGACGCTTTGGAAAGCGCCCTCATCCTCGTCGTCCAGTGCGACCAGATCGCGAATGAACTCCGGCACGAACCAGGCCTGGCCCCGGAACCGTTCATACCGGTCCTGCGCCTCCCGCACGGCATAGGAGAACAGGAAACCCTGGATATGAATCAGGATGCGGCACAGGCTGACCATGCCGGGCTGTGGCGAATCCAACACCATTTGCGGGAGGTAATGGCTCAGGCGTTCTGCGATCCTGGCGGCGAATGATTGCATCGAATCGAACCCCAGAAGGAGAATGCCCAATTCCCGCTCGTCCGGTAAATCAGTCCGCTCCCCCAGCGCGAACGAGGAGATTTGATCCATGAGCGCAGTCAGCGAAACGGTCAGTCGCTCGTCGCCGTCCGCAGTATAATCCGAGAAGAGATCTGAGCGCATGCTTTGAAGGACTTCGTCAAGGTGCGAACGCGCATCCTGCCCGCCCTTTTGCAGCGCGCCGATTTTGCCGAAGCGGTCGCAGCCGCACGAGTTCCGGATACGCAGGCTGGTCTGGAAATTGACGGGATCGACCCGCTCACCCGCCGCCAGCGCGAGCGCCTGCAGGAACGCCAGCCGGCCGGTTTGGTATGCGTTCTGCGAAATGGTGGTCAGCGGCGGCGTCAGCGAACGGCCCGTGGAAAAGTCGTCAAACCCGGTGAGCGCGATGTCCTTTCCGACCGTCAGCCCGCGGCGGGCGCACACCCTGTACCCGGCCTTGGCCATCTCGTCGTTCGCGAACGCGATGGCTTCAAGATCTGGATGCGCCGTCAAAAGTGTTTCGACTTGATCGTCCACAAAGCCGGAGAGATCGCCGTAGGCGATCAGCCCTTCGTCCACCGTCAGGCCGTGGCAAAGCATGCCGTCCCGGTAGGCGCTCGCCCGCTGGGCGGCCTCCGGGTGCTGCCGCGGCCCGGATACATAGGCGATTTTCCGATAGCCATGATCCAAAATCAGGTGATCCATCAAGCGGCGGAAACTGCCGTAATTGTCGATGGTGATCTTGGATTTGTCGGGGCCGTCGATTGCGATGTCCTTTTGCAGCACGACAATTTTTGATCCCTCGAAGCGCTTCAAAAACTGCGCGTACCCGTCGTCATCATCAAACCCGGTCATCGAGCCGCAGGAGATGATGGTGGCGTCCGCGCCGACCAGACCCGCGTACATGTAAATGCTGTTGTAGCGGGAGACGGTCTGCTGTTCCCGCTCGGCGTCGATGGGGGCAGCCAGGTTCTGCTTTCCGGTCATGTAAAAAAGCCGCGCGCCCGCCTGCTCCGCCGCGTCGTTGATGCCGTTCATCAGTTCGAGGGTATAATCGTAGCTGACGTCGCCGATCATGACACAGATGGTTTTTGCTGGCAAGTGGATTTCCTGTTCCATGTGTCAAAACCCCTCGATCTTTCGGAAAGGTTTGGATTACCAATTGTGCCATCGCTCAAGTATGCAATTCTGCGTCATGCGTAGGAGCCGCCCAGTCAATAAGGTTACTTTCTCTGTTTATAATCTTTATATCATCGTAACGGTTTTTGTGTGAATTGTCAAGGCGTGTTTTTTCGGATATCGGGCGTTTTGTTAACGCGAAAAGGTTTTCGTGAGACAATATTGCGGAAAGGGTGTTGCCGTCATGGGGCGAAAGAAGATGAAAAAGACGCTGGGGACTTTTCAGTCGCCGCAAATTGTAACACTTTCGTACCTTGGCGTTGCTTTCTACGGCGCGGCGGCGCTCGCCCGCGATCAGGCGGGGATCGTCGCGCCGCCGGAGGTTTGTGACGAGATCGCCGCGCGGGGGTGGGCGGACATGGAATCGGCGCTCCGCGCGGTCGCGGTTCCAGACGAACCCAAGCCCCGAAACATGATTGGAAACTCTGCCATCCCGTCATCCGATAGGAAAAGCGCGGGACGGTTCGTGAAAGACGCAGAAAGCGCGGCCGATGACGCATCATTGAGCCGCGCTTCATGCACTGAGGAATGTTTTGCTACGCGAAGAATTTCTCCAGTTTCACATGAATGGGATACTCGTCCACGACGCGCACGGGCAGTTCAGCGTCCAAAACCGGAAGCCGGACGGCGTCCGTACCGACGGGGAGGCCGTCGATGATCGCGTACAGGTCACGCCCCTTGCGGGTGTAGAAGGCCGTAACGCCGTTTGGAAGCTGATCCTGCTGTTTTTCCATCCACGGACGCGTGCCGTAGACCGCCTCGCCGTGGGCTTTCATCCACGCGCCCAGCTTTTTCAGCCGGTCGACCTGAATTTCCGGGATCGTGCCGTCCGCCCTGGGGCCGATGTTGATCAGGAGGTTCCCGTTGTGGCTGACGTATTCTGCCAGCAGCCTCACGAGCGCGGGACCCGACAGCACCGTCTCGTCGCCCTCGTTCTGGTTGTATCCGAACGAAAGCCCCAGCCCGCGGCACATCTCCCACTTTTTGTCAAGCGTCCGCGCCCCGTGCAGGTACTCGGCGGTGTTGAAGTCGCTGAAGCCTACGTCCCAGCGGTCGTCGACCACGCCCTCCGGCACGCTGTTGTAGTAATGGGCAAAAAGGTGTTTCAGGTCTTCGCGGCCCTTTTCCGGCCAGCCGATGTCGTTCCACAGAACGGACGGCTTGTAGCGGTCGATCAGTTCCGTCGCCTGATTGTACGAGTAATCCGCGAAGGCGTAGGTGTGGTTGTAATAGGCCTCGTTTTTGTGCTCAAGGCGCGGGGTATCGCAGGTGGTCCAGTCAAAAAGGCCGGAGAAATACGTGCCCATCTTGAGCCCCTCCGCGCGCACGGCTTCTGCGAGGTCGCCCACCAGGTCGCGCTTCGGGCCAAGGTTCATCGCGTTGTAGGCGGTGTATTTCGACGGGTACAGGCAGAAGCCGTCGTGGTGTTTGGTGGTCAAAACCACGTAGCCCGCGCCCGCCTCGCGGAACAGCTTCGCCCACTCGGCGGGGTTCCATTTTTCGCAGGTGAAGCGCTCCGTAAACCGCTCGTAGGGGAAGTCCTTCCCGAACGTCTCGTCGTGGTGCTTGCGCGCGGGCGAATCCTGAATGCGGATCGTGTTCAGGTACCACTCGGCGTAGGGGTTGTGGCGGTGCCATTCGGCTTCGGACGGTTCGCCGCCCAGTTCCCAGGTGACTTCCGCCCACGCGGGCACCGAGTACAGCCCCCAGTGGATGAAGATGCCCAGCTTGCAGTCGTCGTACCATGCGGGCACCTGATGCGCCCGGACGCTCTCCCAGTTCGGCTCGAAGAATTTTTTCTTTTCCATCGGGGTTCCTCCTGTCATTATTCAGCCGAAGTTAATCGATCTCGATCGCAAAGCCCACCGGGTACTCGTCGGAAACGGAGGGCATGATCCTGATCGTCATCGCATCTTCGTCCCGCTCGAAGGAAACCGCCTCGCCGCTCAGCGCGCGCACAGCCTTGACATCGTAATCCGCGTCGTCGCCGAAGCAGCGGGCGAGCGCCTTCAGTTTCACGATCCCGTCCGCGGGGCGCTTCATGCAATAGGCGTAGATGATGCCGGGTTTATAGGTGTAGCGGATGTCTTCCGGCGTAAACGGTTCACGGTCGACGTCGGCAAACGCGCCTTCGATGATCTTGGTCGGGCCTTCGCCGTACTTGATCCACGGGCGGGTGCCGTAGATGCCCTCGCCGCTCGCCTTCAGCCATTTGCCGATCGCGAGCAGCACGTTTTTGTCCTCGTCGGTGATCGTGCCGTCCGCCCTTGGGCCGACGTTCAAAAGCAGCACGCCGTTCTTGCTGACGATGTCAATCAGGTCGCCCACGATGTCCACCGGGTTTTTGAAGTCGTTGTGCTCGGTATAGCCCCAGGAATTCTTCGCGACGGCGGTGTCCGTCTGCCAAAGCTCCGGCCGGATGGCTTCCAACTGCCCGCGCTCCACGTCAAAGACGGCGCTGCCCAGCATGAAGGAGGCGTACTTATAATTGATGGCGACCCCGACGCCCCACTCGGCGGCGCGGTTGTAGTAGTAGGCTGCGAATTTCCGGAGGTACGGCCTGAAGGCCACCTGCTGAATCCACCAGTCGAACCAGACGACCCTGGGCTGCACCTTGTCCACCAGCTCGCACAGCCTCGCCAGCCAGTTGTCGAGGTGCGCCTGGGGCGGGACGGGCGCGTACAGGTCGTGCTTGGCGCGGTTAGAATCCTCGTAGGGCACCTGCACGTCGTAGAACTCCGGGTTTTCCGGCACGTCGGAATCGAAGTTCAGGCCGCCGTTGAAAAACCAGCAGTGCTCCGCCCGGTGGTCGGACACGCAGAATTCGATGCCGCGCGCGTCCGCCTCGCGTTTCAGTTCCGCCATCACGTCGCGCCCCGGCCCCATCTCGGCGGCGTTCCAATGGGAGAGCGCGCTCTTATACATCTGGAACCCGTCGTGGTGCTCGGCGACCGGCATCACGTACTTCGCGCCCGCGGCCTCAAACAGGTTCATCCATTCGGCGGCGTCGAATTTCTCGCCCTTGAACATGGGGATGAAGTCCTTGTAGCCGAACGTCTTCTGATCGCCGTAGGTCTTCTTATGGTGCTCAAATTCCGGTGTGCCCTCGATGTACATGTGGCGCGGGTACCACTCGTTGCCAAACGCCGGCACCGAGTACGCGCCCCAGTGGATGAAGATGCCGAACTTCGCGTCCTTGTACCATTCCGGGACTTTGTACTGGCAGAGCGACGCCCAGGTGTCGGTGAACGGCCCCTTCGCGATGACTTCGTCCACCCGTTCCAGGATCTCCTTTTGAGCCAAAGCCTGTTCGTTTGTCATGAATCGTCCCTCATTTCAATGAATTCTTGACGGTTACCCCTTGACCGAACCCGCGACCATGCCCTTCTGTACCTTTTCGTGGAAGAAGATGTACAGGATCACCATCGGCAGTACCGCGATGACGATCGACGCGAACACCGGGCCCATCCTGGTGACGCGCTCGCCGGTGAAGAACATCAGCGCGCGGGAAACCGGGAACTTCGTCTTGTCGTTGAGCAGGATGACCGAAAACACCAGCTCGCTGTATCCGTAGATGAAGGACAATATGGCCACCGTGCTGATGATCGGCGCGGAAATCGGCGTGATGATCCGAAGCAGCGTACCCGGCAGGCTGCAGCCGTCGATGATGGCGGCCTCGTCCAGCTCGCGCGATATACCGACAATGAAGCCGGTCACCAGGAAGATCGCCTGCGGCAATTGGAACGCGGCGTAGACGAGGATAATAAAGAGGAAATTGTCGGTCGCCTTCAGAGACGCCGCGATCTTGGAGATGGGGATGATCGTCGCGTGCACCGGCAGCATCAGCCCCAACATGAAGAACACGTACACAGGCTTGATGAAGAAGAACTTCTGCCGCGCCAGGATGTAGGAGGCGAGCATCGAGATGACCAGAACCACCAGCGTCGTCCCCAGCCCCAGAACCAGCGAATTCATCACGCTGCGCAGGATCCCGGCGTCGGCCACCGCGTCAACGTAGTTGCCAAACAGCCACTCGGACGGCAATAGCAGCGAGCCGCCGAAAATGTCCGAGTTGGATTTAAACGAAGACAAAAGCGTCGTGACCAGCGGAACGAGGGTGACCAGCGCCCAGAAAATGGCGAACACGTAGGTGACGACGCGGAACGGCTTGTTTTTCATCTTGTCACCTCAGTCTTCCTGCGTCAGCGCGCGGTTGATCATCAGGCTGAGCACGAGGCCCAGGATCAGGATGATCGTGCCGACGGCGTTGCCCATCCCGAAATACCGGTAGGTGAACGCCTGGCTGTACAGGAACGTCGCGGGCATTTCGCTGGTCTGGTTGGGGCCGCCGCGGGTCATCGCGTAGATCAGGTCGAACGCTTTCAGACACCCGGTCACGCACATGACGGAGAACACTTTAAAAGAATTTTTGCATAGCGGCAGCGTGATGAAGCGGATCCGCTGCCACCCGGAAGCGCCGTCAATCTGCGCCGCCTCGAAGAGCGAATCGTCAATGGCGACGAGACCCGCCGCGAAAATCAGCATGTTGAGGCCCGCGTAGATCCACTCGTTGACCAGCGTCACCACCACCACGTTGACGGTGGGGATCGCCAGCCACGCGACCGCGAACTGTGAAAGGCCCATGGATCGCAATATCGTATTGACGAGCCCCCAGTTGGGCTCCAGCATGTACACCCACATCAGGCCCACCGCGGTGATGGGCAGCATGACCGGCATGAAATACGCGGTTTTGTAAAAGCGCACACCCTTGATCTCGGAGGTGATGATCAGCGCCAGGATGAAGGACAGCGGCATCAGGATCAGGAAGCCGCCCGCCATCAGGATCAGCGAGTTTCCGAGGCTGCGCCAGAAGAGCGGATTGGTAAACGTCGCGATGTAGTTGCCAAAGCCCACCGGCTTCATCGGCGCGCCGGCGATTCCCTTCCAGGAATAGAAGGACTGCTGGACGGCCTGCACGATCGGCGTGAGCAGCAAAAGGCAGAAAATGGTAAGCGCGGGCAAAAGAAACAGTACGGAATAGAGAAGCGTGAGGTGTCTTTGTCGCACGCCATCCCCTCCCCCTTCCCAAAATTCGCGGCATTCCCGCCCCCCGGACTGGTGTCCGGGGGGCAGGAACCGTTACGGATTACTTGTTCTGGATCTTGGCGACGATTTCCGCGCCGCACTGTTCGGGGGAGTTTCCGATGAACAGGCCCTGCAGCGCCGCGCGCACGGTGTCCAGCATGTGGGATTCGCTGTCGTAGGTCTGTACGTCGTCGCGGAATTCCTTGCCCTGGGCCAGCAGCGCCTTGGCGTCGGTGGTCAGGTGGTCGATGCTGACGGAAGGATCTGACTCAAAGTTGACCGCGTAGACGCCGCCCTTGCAGTAGGCTTCCGCGCCGCGGAAGAACTCCTGGGAGGTCAGGTACTTCACGACCTCGATCGAGGCGTCCACGGTGCCTTCGCGGTTCGAGATCGAATAGGCTTCGGCGGTGCCGCCCTGATAGCTTTCCTTGTAGGCTTCGTCGATGTAGGGGAAGGGGGCGATGCCGATGTTGTCAATGTCGCCCTCATAGTCCGCCACGACCTGCGGGATGAACCAGGTGCCGTTGAAGCGCAGCGCGGTCTTGTTGGTCAGGAAGTTGGAATCTTCGGTGTTGACATCCACGCCGACGGCGTTGGGGCCGAAGAAGCCCTTGTCGTTGAACTCTTTGATGATGCCGTAGAGCTTAAGCATTTCGGGCCCGTCATACTTGACCTTGCGGTCGGCCAGGTCCTGCACCATCTGCGCGCCGTAGGCCTTCATGATGAGGTTGTTGAAGAAGTGGCCCGCGCGCCACACGTCCTTTTCGCCCAGCGTCATCGGCTGCTGGCCGTTGTCGACCATCGTCTGGCACATGGCGCGGAACTCGTCAAACGTGGCCGGCGGGGCGTCAAAGCCGTTCTTCTTCAAAAGTTCCTTGTTGTAGTACAGGAACACCGAGTAGAACTGGCAGGGCACGCCGAAGGTGCCGGGGTAGTCCGCGAATTTCCACTTGGCGGTGGTGTCGCTGAGGAAGCTGTCCCGCCACGCCGGATCGGCGTCCAGGTACGGCTGCACGTCCACGAGGATGCCCGCCTCGACGTAGTCGATGATGCGGCTTCCGCCGTACTCGATGAAGATCTCCGGCTGGGTGCCGGTGGCGATCTGGCTGCGGAGCTTGTCCAGGTACGCCGTCTCGTCGGACAGCGATTCGTCGATGATGGTGATGCCCTTGCCGGATTCGTTGAACTTCTTCACCTGTTCACGCCAGTACACGGAGAACGGCGAGTCGTCCGACCAACGGGTCATGATACGGATGTTGATGTTTCCGCCCTCGGCGGAGGCCCCTCCGGTGATCAGCGACATTGAGAGGATGAGCACGAGTGCCAGGGTAAGCGCGAGGGTTCTTCTCATGATACTTCTCCTTTCCAACCGTTCGAGTTCTCCAAACAACAGGGCATGCCCTGTTCCTTGCCGTGGGGGAGACTGCCGTTTCCGGGATTTTCAAGGGTGAAACGTTTCGCTTTTGGACGTCCGCTTTCGCCCGCAAAGTGCGTTCTGCGGTCTGCCCTGAACTGGTATCAGATCCTTCGGACCGATTCGCCCAGGATCAGTTTGTTGGTGACGGTGATCGTCTTTCCGCCCGGTTCCGCGCCGTTCATCAGTTTTCGAAGATGGTTGGCCGCGACAGACCCGATGCGGTGCATCGGCTGCGAGACGAGCGTCAGTTTCGGCCGGATGACGTCGGTCAGCAGGATGTCGTCAAAGCCGACGAAGGATAGCTGTTCCGGGATCGCGATCTGTTTGCTCTGAACGGCCATGATCGCGCCGACGGTGATGTCGTAACTGGTGGCAAACACCGCGGTGATGTCAGGCCTGCGCTCGTAGAGCCGTATAAACCCGTCATACCCACCTTTGTAGGTGTACTCGGTCACTTCCACCAGCTGCATGTCCGGCTCGAGGCCGATGCGCCGATACGCGTCCAGATAGCCCGCCAGCCGCTCCCGCGCCGTGTAGATCTCGTTCGGGCCGCAGATGACGCCGCATTTCCGGTGTCCCATCTTGAGAAGATAGTCGGTCGCCTCGCGGGAGGCGTTCAGGTTGTCGGTCGTCACCACGTCGTAGATCCGATTGAGGGGAACATTGTCAATCAGGACGACCGGAACGTTTCGCTTTCGGGCCGAAGTAAAACTGGTCATGCCGTCAAAGCCCGTCACGGCGATGATGCCGTCCACCTGCTTGTCCACCAGAAACTCGACGGCGTTGGTTTCGCAACGGAGTCTGGAGGCTTCATCCGGATGCTTGGAATGGGAGTCGCACAGAAGGATGCCATACCCGTTGTGGCTCAGCGCGTCCTCCACACCGCCGGCGATGGTGGAAAAGAAGATCGCCGAAAAATGCGGGATGATCACCCCGACGGTCATGGTCCGGCTGGTCTTCAGCCCTCGCGCCAGCGTGTTCACCCGGAAGTTCAGCCGCTGGATGGATTCCTCGATCAGCGTTTTGTTGCGCGGCAGCACGTTTCCGCCGTTCAGGAACTTAGAAATCGTGGCCAGACTCAGGCCCGTCTCCCTGGCCAAATCCTTGATCGTCGCCGGCATCGGTCCTCGCCTCGTTCCTTCATTAAAAGCATAGCACAGTTGCGACATATCGGTCAAGCATGTCCGAGTATTTTATACATTTTGACAATTTTCTGTGCAATTAAATGTGAACTGTTCGCGTTTTCGCCGCGCGCCGAGTGAGAAAGCAAGCCTTATACACAGCGAAACGTATCGCTTTGCCCGCGCACGCCCGCAAAACCGGAATAGCGCCGGTTCCGCCGTGACTCTGGGGACGATTCTATCGAGCCGGTGGAATATTTTCCGAAAAGGACGAGATGGGGTATTTCAATCTCATTAAAAGAACCTGCCGGAACGCGTTACGCGTCGGCAGGCTCTTTACACAGGGGTGTGTTATCCCGGAAAATCCGCCCTCAAGACCGGAAGCCCGGTGTCCGCGGATCGCTCGATGGCGTTGACGATGCGCATCACCTCGACGCCCTCCTCGATCGTGACGGCGGAGGGTTTCACGCCTTTTTCCAGGCAGTCCAGGAAGTACGCGGTCTCCGCGGCATAGGCGTCGTACTGGTCGGGTTTCAGGCGTTCGGGCGGTTGGCCGTCCCGGTAGATGTCCAGCGTGCAGAGCGCGCCGTCCCGCTGGTTGATGTCGTACCCGGCGCGGTAGGTGAACTCGGCGGTGGCCTTCTCGCCCATGATCTTGGCCTGCATCGTGAACGGGTAGCCGGAACGCATGGTGAACGAGGTCTCCGCCACGCCCTTCGCGCCATTTTCAAACTCCAGCGACGCGAACACGTTGGCGTAGCAGCGGGTGTCGTCTTTGGAAGAGAGCGCGTACACCTTCTTCGCCGGGCCGAACAGGCACACCATGAAGTCGATGTCGTGCACCATCATGTCAAACATCGCGCCGCCGCCCTTCTCCGGGTCGAACAGCCAGTCGTTGCCCCAGTACTGGCGCTCGGAGCAGCGCGAAAAGTAGCTCATGTGGATCTTCCCGAATTCGCCCTGCGCCATCATCCGTCTCAGGCGCGCGTAGCCCGTCCAAAACCGGACCACCTTCGCGGTCATGTAGGGCACGCCGTTTTCCTCCACGGCGCGCTTCACGCGCAGCGCGTCCCTCGCGCGAAGCGCCGCCGGCTTTTCGAGGAGCACCGCCTTTTTGTAGGACGCGCACAGTTCGGTGAGGTCGGCGTGGGTATACGTGGGCGTCGCGATCAGGCACACGGAACCGCGTCCAGCATCTCCTTCGCGCTTTCAAAGTACGGGCATCCGGTCTTCTCAGCGGCGTGACGCGCCTTATCCGGCACGATGTCCGCGACCGCGGCAACCGCGGCGTTGGGCAGCTTCCCGATGGCCGCGATGTGGCTCTTTGAGATCATGCCGCACCCGATGATCGCAATTTTATAAACCTTCACCGCAAATCCCTCCTTCGCCGCAAGCGCGGGCAAACGGGTCAGCGTACGGCGCGAACCTTGTCCATGAATGCCTGAACGCGCGCCCGATCAACGCGGTTCTCAAACTTGCCGTCTTTTTTAAAGGTCGTGCCGACCACCGCGCCGTCCGCGATCTTCAGAATGCCCTCAATGGTGTCCACGCGGCAGCCGGTGTTGGCGAACACGGCGGTCTCCGGGATCGCGTTCTTCACGCGGGAAAGTACGCCCATGTCCGCGCCGACGCCCGCCGTCATGCCCGAAACGCAGATGACCTCCGGGCGGCAGTTGAACACGGTGGAGCGGGCGATGTCCTCGATGTCCCGGTCGCCCAGGTACTTCGAGGCTTCCGGCACGATGTTGTACATCAGCTTCAGGTTGTGCTGGTAGAGCCTGGCGCGGTGGCGGGAGATCGCGCCGCAGTCGGTATTCCACAGTCCGAAGTCGGAGGCGTACACGCCGGACATGATCTCGCGGATGAACTGAGCGCCGGTGGCGGCGGCAAGGTCGATGGAGGCGTAGGGATCCCACAGAACGTTGACGCCGAACGGGATCTTGATCACAGGCATCAGTTCCCCGATCACGCGCGCCATCGCGGCGGTGGTCTCCGGGTTGACTTTGGTCAGGTAGGGCAGGCTGAACTCATTGGAGAACATGACGGCATCGACGCCGCCTTCCTGCAGATCGAGGAATTCCTCGCGCGCCCAGTCCACAACCTTGCGCATGCCGCCTGCCGCGTCGTACGATAGGTCGCCCGGCAGCGGCTGAAGGTGGCACATCGCGATGATCGGCTTCTCGGTACGAAAAGTACCGCGGATCCAATCCATATGTTTCACTCGCTTTCGTTTATTGTCTTTTCTTTCGGATTGATTATAGCACAGGTTTTGCGAGTCCGTCAAAACTATTTTTGAATTTCTGCCGTGACGATGCCAATTTATTCGTTTACACGCCCGTTGACACAAGTGTTTCAGCGATTGTGGATGAATTCAGGGGTGCGCCCACCGCGCCAGCACTACCATCATTTACTTTCTACTACTTTCGTTTTGCGCGGTTTATGCTGGGTATTACGTGGGAAAAAAAGGAAAATATTGCGCGGTGTGTTGACAGTCATTTGTGGATCGTGTATAGTACTTTCTGTCAAACGAAAACAACCGAACATGTTGCGACGCATCCTTGCACCCTGGACGCACCGACGGCCGCATTTGGGAGGAAGGTATATGCCGATCCGCAAGGGCATCAACATCTGGTCGTTCGACCAGAGCCTGTCCATCGAAGCCTGCATGAGCCTGGCGAAGGACGCGGGTTTTGAGGGGATCGAGCTGGCGCTGTCCGCGAAGGGGCCGCTAAGTATGGAGTCCACCGACGCGGAGCTGTGCAAAATCCGCGAAACGGCGCAGCGCGTTGGGCTTCAGGTCAGCGGGCTTGCGACGGGGCTGTACTGGCAGTATTCTCTCACCAGCGGCCGTTCCGACATCCGCGAAAAGGCGATGGCCGTCGCCCGCCGTCAACTGAAGGCGGGAAAACTCCTGGGCGCGGACGCGGTGCTCGTCTGTCCCGGCGCGGTGGGCGTGGACTTCAAGCCCCAGGACGTGGTGCCGGACGCCAGCGAGATCGAGTTCTTCGCGGGCAGTGAAGTGATTGAGTACGACGTAGCCTATGCCCGCTCCATACTGGCGATGAAGGCGCTCTCGCCGATCGCGGAAGACCTGGACATTTTCATCGGCGTCGAAAACATCTGGAACAAGTTCCTCCTTTCTCCGCTTGAAATGCGCTCCTACATCGACACAATTGCATCCCCGAAGGTGGGCGTGTGGCTGGACGTGGCCAACATGCTCATGTTTGGTTATCCGGAGCATTGGATCAAGATTTTGAACAGCCGCATCGTGAATGTGCACTTCAAGGATTTCCGCTGCCAGGTCAAGTCGCTGGACGGGTTTGTGGACCTCCTCGCCGGGGACGTCAACTGGAAGGCCGTCAAAAAAGGCCTGGATGAAATCGGCTACCAAGGCTGGGCCAACGGCGAAATGTGCCCGACGTACAAACAGTACACCGACCAGATGATCTACAACTGTTCCAATGCGATGGATCTGATCCTGGGACGAAAAACGTTTTCGCATTAGGATTCTGGCGCGAGGGTGGAAACAATGTATTCAACATCGGCGACTATTCGGCCGTAAGCATCCCGGACGCGGAACAGGCGTACCGTCGTCGGAACACGCAGACAGATGAAGGAAATCCTGCTTCAAATGCTGGAAAAACGAGGGTGATATCATGGAAATGGCGAGCCTGCTCCGGGACTTGATGCTGACCCCCGCGCCCAGCGGCTACGAGCGCGAGATGGCCTATAAAATGGCGGCGTACCTGAAGCCGTTCGCGGAAAGCGTCGCAATCGACCGCGTGGGCAATGTGATCGCGAAAATTCCGGGGCGCGACCCAAATCTCCCCCGCGCGATGGTGTTCGGCCACATGGATCAGCTGGGCTTCATCGTGCGCAAGGTCGAATCGGATGGGTTCTTGCAGGTGGATCGGCTGGGCGGCATCCCGGAAAAGGTGCTGCCGGGGCTACAATTGCTGATCCGTTCGGAGGACGGCGCTTGGCATCCGGGCGTGTTCGGCCCCAAGGCGCACCACGCGACCCCGGCGGAGGAGAAGTACAAGGTGGAGCCGGTGACCAGCCTCTTTCTCGACCTCGGCGCGCGCTCGGCGGAAGAGGTCTTTGAAATGGGCATCCACGTCGGCTGCCCCGCGGTGTACAAACCCGCGTTTGAAATGTTGCGCGGCGGGCGGGTGACGGGCACGTCCGTCGACAACCGCGGCGCGTGCGCGGCGCTGATTGGGATCGCCGAGCGCCTCCACACAGACCCGCCCGCGGGCGACGTGTTCCTCGTCGCCACGGTGTGGGAGGAATTCAACCTGCGCGGCGCGATGATGGCGGCGCGCACCGTGAAGCCCGACCTCGCCGTCATGCTGGACGTGACGCTCGCGGGCGACACGCACGATTTGAAGTCCCGGTTTGACGACGTCCTCGGCGGCGGCCCATGCGTCACGCTGTTTAGCTTCCACGGCCGGGGCACGCTGAACGGCACGCTGCCCCACGAACCGCTGTTCCGTCTCGCCAAAGACGCGGCGGCGGCGGAGGCCATCCCGCTGCAGCGGTTCGCGGCGCTGGGCATCATCACGGACGCGGCGTATTTACAGTTGGAGCAGGACGGCGTCGCGTGCCTGGAGATGGGCTTCCCGGCGCGCTACACCCACACGCCGGTGGAGGTCTGCGACGTGGGCGACATCGAAAAGCTCGCGAAGCTCGTCGCCTCCATGACGCGCAGGATCACCCCGAATTTTCAGATCAACCGGTATTGACAAAAGGGAAACGCCATATCCGTAACCACCATTGACACGAGGTGAACGCCATGCGCAAGCCGTACTTCATGGGCATCGACATCGGCACCTACGAGAGCAAGGGCGTTCTGATCGACGCGGACGCGCGCGTCTTCGCCTCCAGCGCCTGCCCGCACATATTGGAAACCCCGCAGCCCGGCTACGCCGAGCACGACGCGGAGGGCGTGTGGTGGAGCGATTTCTGCCTGCTTTCAAACCGGCTGATCCGGGAGAACGGCGTCGACCCGCAGGATATCCTCGCCGTCGGGGCGAGCGCGATCGCGCCCTGCTGCCTGCCGGTGGACGCGGAAATGAAGCCGCTCAGAAAGGCGATCCTGTACGGCGTCGACTGCCGCGCCGCGCGCGAGATCGAGTTCCTGGAGCAGAAAATCGGAAAAGAAGAAATCTTCGAGCGGTTCGGCACGCCGCTCACCACCCAGTCCGCCGGGGCAAAGGTACTGTGGATCAAGAACAACGAGCCGGAGATCTACAATCAGACGTACAAGTTCGTGACCAGCGCGACCTACCTCGTCGCGAAGCTGACCGGGGAGTTCGTGATCGACCGCTACACCGCCGCGACCTGGGTGCCTCTATACAATGTGGCGAATGAGGACTGGGACAAAGACCTCATGGAAATCTGCCGCCGGGATCAACTGGCCGACTGCCGATGGACGCACGAAATCGCGGGCGGTGTCACCAGGCGCGCGGCCATAGAAACCGGCCTTGCGCCCGGCACGAAGGTGGTCACCGGCACGGCGGACGCGTCCGCCGAGGCGTTCAGCGTCGGCGTGATGGAGCCGGGCGACATGATGCTGATGTACGGCTCGTCGATCTTCATGATCCACGTCGTCGAGAAATTCACAAAGGACAGGCGGCTCTGGGCCGGGCCGTACCTGTTCCCCGGCACGTTCTCGGTGGCCGCGGGCATGAGCTGCTCCGGCACGCTGACCCGCTGGTTCCGGGACAACCTGGCGCCGGACATCGTTGAAAACGCCGTGCGAGACGGGAAGAACGCCTACGACGAACTGATGAAACTGGCGGAAAACATCCCGCCGGGATCGGAGGGGCTGACGGTGCTCCCGTACTTCTCCGGCGAGCGCACGCCCATCAACGACCCCGCGGCGAAGGGCGTCTTCTTCGGGCTGAACCTTCTCCACACCCGCGCGCACCTGTACCGCGCGATCCTGGAGGGCGTCGGTTACGGCATCAACCAGCACTTTGAAATCTTCGACGCGCAAAACATGGGCACGCGCAAGGTGATGGCGGTCGGCGGAGGCGTCAAAAACACGATATGGCTCAAGATTGTGTCGGACATCTCCGGAAAGCGGCAGCACCTGGCGGAGGTGACCACCGGCGCGGCCTACGGCGACGCGCTGCTCGCGGCGCTGGGCGCGGGGCACTTCAAAGACGCCCAGAGCGTGACCGCGCGCATCCGCGAAAAGGGCGTTGTCGAGCCTGACCCCAACGTACGCGCGGTATACGCGCCCTGCGCGCGCCGCTACGCGCGGCTGTACGAGGCTACGAAGGAACTGATGCACGAAGAGATGTAGACGGGCTACGGCTTTCCGTTGGAGACGCCTACGCCTTGATCCGCCCGGCGAGGCGACGGTCGTTCGCGAAAACGCCCTGAAAGCGCGGCATGCCGAACTTTTGGGTGAACAGGTCGCACTTGCACAAGAACAGGTAGTACACGTTGAGTCCGCAGCCCGACATCGTCTCAAAGTTGCCCATGCCCTTGGCGATCACGAGGTCGGCCTCCCGGACAGCGCGGAGCGCCGTTTCCGACAGTTGATCCAGCTGCGTCCCGGCGATCAGGCTGCCGCTGGGTACGATTCTGGCCACGCGGTCAAGCCCCGCCTCGATGGCGTCCGCCTCGGTCGCGTCGTTCAAAACCGGGCCTCCGCGCACCACCGCGGTGACCGAAAGATTCGGGAATTCCGCGAGGATGGTCTCAACAAGGAGCCTGTCCAGCACGATTTCGCCGCAGTTGTCGGTCAGAAGCGTCAGGCGGCTCGCGTTTTTTAGGTCGTCCCGGAACGCGCGGTACTCGTCCGGCGGTATCTCGTTCCGGCCGGAATCGGCGAGCAACTCGCGCAGCTTCCCGGCATTCACATCCCGGACCGCGCCGAAGTCGATGTAGTTGCCCGCCATCGAAAGGCGCATCGCCTCGGAGAGCGGGTCGGCGCTTGCGTCGATCCGCGCGCGCAGCGCCGGGGCTTCCGAAAGCATCAGCTGGTTGTACTGGCGCTTGACGCCCTCAAAATCTTCGACAGCGCCCAGCATCTCTCGCCGGAGCGCGTGGATGCGCGCGACGATGGCGGGGGATGTATCGGTCTGGGCGGCATCCGCGAGAATGCGCACGAGTGCGCGCATGTAGGGATCGCGGGTCTCATCCGGAAGGTTCTTCACGCGGTTCCAGTTGCTCTCGATCAGGCAGAACATGCAGTGTCCGTTCAGCTTCATGCGTCTTCTCCTGTAAGGTTTTGAAGCGCCTCGCGGGACAGGCGGAAACCCACCCGGTCAGTGAGGCGCTGGGCGCCAAGTTTTTCGTAGAACCGGAGGGCGGAGGGGTTATCCAGCATCACCGGCCACTCCAGCCTAAAAAAGCCCTCGTCCAGCGCGAGCCGGGCGAGATAAAGGATCATCGCGCGCCCGACGCCCCGGCTCCGGAACCGCTCCGACACGATCAGTTCCTCCATATAGAGCGTGGCTGCGCCGGCGAACGTCGCGAAGTGGGGGTAGAAGATGGCCGCGGCAGCCGGTTCGCCTTCCACGTGGGCGATGACCGCGCGGGCGGCGCGGGTTTCAAACAGCGCGCGGGAGAGTTGATCCCCGGTCAGCTGGAAGCGATCCGACAGCCTCTCCCAGGCGGCGAGTTCCTTTAGGAGCGCCATCAGCTGAGGCACGTCGTCAGGTTCGGCCTCCCGGATCACGAGATCGTCCACGTGCCCCGCCCTCTTTCGTTTGATTGCGATTGGTTACCGGTTGGGATTATACCATACCGGTGAAGAGGCTGTCAAAAAGCCGCAAAGGCGCGGCCATATCGGTCCGCTCCCTCCGGCTCCGCTTTCAAAGCAAATGAAAGCGAAAATTCCGGTTGACCCGGAGAGCCTGTGCCTGTATCATTGGAAAAGGCTTTCATAACACAGCGATTGCGCGGAGGAAGATATGTTCCAGATTGAGCGGCAGGAAAAAATTCTAAAGTACATCAACGAGCATCAGACCGTTCGGACGCAGGCGCTGAGCGAACTGTTTGATACGTCCCCGGTGACCATCCGATCCGACATCGCAGACCTCGCCAGGCGCGGTCTGATCATCAAAAGCCACGGCGGCGCGATGTCGGTGCAGAAGCGGATCAATCTGGAGATCCCGTCCGGCGTGCGCTCGCAGCAGAACGTGGAAGCGAAAGAAGAAATCGCCGCGGTCGCCGCGGAACTCATCAGCGACGACGACGTGATCATCCTGGACTCCGGTTCCACCACGCTGGAATTGGCCAAGCGCATCAAGCGGCGGGGCGTCACGGTGATCACCAACGACCTCAAGATCGGCATGACGCTGGCGGACATGGGGAACGTCTCGCTGATCATGACCGGCGGTTCGCTGCTCCAAAACGTCTACACGCTGGTCGGGCCGGAGGCCAACGACTTTTTCAAGCGCTTCCGCGTCAACAAGCTGTTCCTGGGCTGCGACGCCATCGACTTCGACTGGGGCATCTCAAACCGCACGCTGGAGGAGACCGCCACCAAACTGGCGATGATCCGCGCCGCGCGCGAGGTGATCGCGGTCGCCGACAGTTCCAAGTTCAACCGGCAGGTGTTCGTGCACCTGTGCGGCATCGCATCCGTCAACGCGCTGATCACCGAGAAGCTGGAACCGGAGGAGCGCGAGAAGCTGGAACAGGCCGGCGTGCGCACGCTGACGCCCGATAAGGGAAAACACCGCAAAGCCGAGCCGCACAACCCCCAGCCCTGATTGGAGGGACCCCGCACACCCTATGAGGAGATCGACCGCTATCGTGACTGTCACCGGGACGGCATCGCGAGACGCCGAGCGAACTGATCCAGAAAAATCGCTCAACCCGGAATGGTATCCCAAAGCCCGTCGATCCTTGCGGAAAGCGCGGTCAGGGAAGTGGCCGTCCCGATCCTGGTGGCCGGTTCGATCAACAGCTTCGAACGAATCCTGAAGGGGGAACAGTAACGCTCCTGGGGCTTGACGATCGGCGGAGCGCTTTTTACAGGCGCGTTCGCGCCGGGCGGCTTCCGCGAAAACCTGTTCGCCGTCTCGGCGTTCATGCGCGCGCACTGAGTTGCGTAGACTTCAGCCAAAATACAGCCCCTGGCACGTGCCGGGGGCTGTTGTCATGTCCGGGATGCCAAAATCCTTGCGCAAAGCCGCAGCCTATGGTTAATTTCTCCCGTTTCAGAAATACTGATGGAAGGAAACCGGCGTCGCCGGAGGGGAGGCGGTATCTTGTTCGGAAAAAAGCGTAAACAGGAAGCCCTCACAAAGCGAACCGAGGCGATCAACCAGAGCCTCGAAGGGCAAAAAACCGCCCGATCGCTTGAGGAAAACATCCTTCTCATGAAAACGCTGTTCCAGGACGTGGATGTGATGCGCTACCGTTTCATCGAAGAGAACGGAAAACCGGTGATCGCCATCGTGTTTTCCGACGGGATGGTCAGTTCATCGTCCATCAACGACAGCATCCTGCGCCCGCTGATGAACATGCAGGCGCTGCCCAAAGGCCCCGACCTTCTAAAGCGGCTGACCGGCGAGGTGATCGAGGTCAGCGAAGCCGAACTGTCGGACGACCTGAAAAAAATCGTCACTTCGGTGACCTACGGCGATACGATCCTGTTCGTGGAAGGCTGCGAAGGCGCGGCGATCCTGAACACGAAGTCCTTCCCGGTCCGCTCGGTGTCAGAACCGGACAGCGAGAAGAATCTGAACGGCCCCAGAGAGGGCTTCACCGAATCGATCATGCAAAACGTCTCGATGCTTCGTCGGCGCGCGCGCACCAACGATTTCAAGATTCGCCAGATGTCCCTGGGACGGCGCACCGAGACGTCGGTCATGGTGTGCTACTTTGACGGCATGGTCAACCGCCGCGCGCTGGAGGAGGTCATGGCGAGGCTCGCCCGGATCGACATCGACGCGGTGCTGGATTCCAACTACATTACCGAACTGATCCGCGACCACCGGTTTTCGCTGTTTAGGACATCCGGCTATACGGAACGGCCGGACGTCGCGATCGGGCGGATGCTGGAAGGCAGGATCGTGGTGATGGTGGACGGCTCGCCCAGCGTCCTGACCGTGCCATACCTGTTCATCGAGAACTTTCAGGCCAGCGAGGACTACTATCTGAGCTTTTACTACACATCCTTCTCCCGCATGCTGCGCATGCTGGGCTTTTTCATGACCATTGCGGTGCCGGGTCTGTACCTCGCGATCGTCGCGTTCCAGCACGAGATGCTGCCCACGCCGCTGTTTATCAACGTCACCGCCGAGCGCACCAACGTGCCGCTGCCGGCGGCGGTGGAGGCGTTTCTCATGCTGATCGTATTTGACATCCTCCGGGAGACCGGCGTTCGCATGCCTACCAAGATCGGTCAGGCGCTGTCCATTGTCGGCGCGCTGGTCATCGGCCAGGCGGCGGTGGAGGCGAGCCTGGTGGCCGCGCCGATGATCATCATGGTGGCGATCACCGGCATCACAAACCTGCTGGTTCCCAAGCTGAACGCATCGGTCATCTTCATACGGCTGTTCGTGTTATTGCTCTCGTCGATGTTCGGCTTCTTCGGGCTGACGATGGCGCTGTCGCTGGTTTTGATCCACATCCTGGGGCTGACCTCCTTCGGCGTACCCTACGTCTCGCTGGATGGCGACCTGAGGCTGACCCGCGTCAAGGACATCGCGATCCGCGCGCCCTGGTGGGATCAAATCGAGAGACCTGTGAACCTCACCGAAAACCGGACGCGGCAGAAACCGCCGGAAGGGCCGGAACATGCGTAATCTGTTGCGCGTGGCCGCGCTGTGCCTGGCTTTGACGCTTTCGCTGTCCGGCTGCTGGAGCTACCGGGGGCTGAACGCGTTTGCCATTGTCATCGGGATGGGCGTGGACATCAACCCGGCCAACGGCAACTACATGATCTCCGCCGAGATCGTGGACTTATCCAAGCCCGTGAAGGATAGCGCACCGGGCGCAAAACTGATTGAGGCGGAGGGCCGGACGCTGTTTGACGCCGTCCGGGTCGCGAAGCGCAGGCTGAACAACCGCCTGTACTTCGCCAATATGCAGATCGTGGTCATTGGGGAGGAGATCGCCCGTACCATGGGCGTCCAAAACACGGTGGATTGGATCCTCCGGGACGGGGAAGCCCGGGAGGCCTTGTATGTCGTGATCGCCAAAGGCATCACGGCGCGCGAATTTCTGCGTATTAAAGGCACGGATCAACCCATCGTCTCGATGGAAATCGCGGACATCATCGAGGAGGATCACCATTCCACCTCGTCCACCGCCAGAACCAAATTGTACAACGCGTTTGATATCCTATATAACCCTTGCGTCGAGCTGACGCTTCCAGCCTTCCGCATCGTGGAAAATGACGGGGAGCAGGTGGCCGAGGCCGACGGCATCGCGGTTTTCAGAAGCGACCGGCTCATCAACTTCCTGACGCCGGACGAATCCAAATACTTCCTGATCGCGATGGGCGAATCCCACGGCGGGGTCCTGGCGCTGGCGGCAAGCGGAACGGGCGTTCCGGACACGTCGCTGGAAATCGCAGACAGCGGCGCGAAGACATCCTTCACAAACGAAGGCGGGCAGATCCATATGAAAATTGAAACCCAGACCAAGGTCTACCTCAACGAGACGATGGCGGATATCGACGTTATGGACGAGCATCAGATCAAGGCGCTTGAGGACGAGGCCAGAAAGCGTCTGGCGCTGGAAATCACGACACTGATCCAAAGAGTGCAGACGGAGATGGGCGTGGACATATTCGGCTTCGGAAACACCATTCATAAGCGCGACGTGAAACTTTGGGAACCCTTGAAAGACCACTGGAGCGAGGTGTTCCAGACGCTGCCGGTCGAGGTTTCCTGCAAGGTCACGATTGTCAACACCGCCTTCATCAAGTCCAAGGAGGTTTTGAAGAAATGATGCCGGCCATCGTGATCGCGCTGTACGCCGCCGTGCTTGCGCTGGATTACAGGCCGCGCCTTAAGGGCAGGCCCAAGGGCGAGAAAGCGCTGTACCTCGCGCTGATGGCCGTCGGCTTTTCGGTGATGCTGCTGTACGCGCTGGATGTAAAGGTGCCCTCCCCCGCCAAGCCCATCGAGCAGGCGGTTGAGGCGCTGTTCCACGTTCGGTAAAATGGAGGGATCTCATGCTTGACAAACCCTTGACCCGGCGCCAGGTGATCGCCACCCTGGTGATGTTTTGTTTCGGAAGCACCGCCGTGGTCGGCGTCGGCTCCACCGTCGCGCAGGACTCCTGGATAACGCTTCTGTTGGGCGTGATGCTGTCCATCCCCATCCTGCTGATGTACGGCAGGATCATCTCACTAAACCCCGGAAAAGACCTATACGCCATTCTGGAAAGCCGGTTTGGCGGGGTCTTCGGCAGGGTGGCCGGCGTGATCATGACCTGGTACGCGCTGCACCTGTGCTCGCTGGTGCTTCGGAATTTCTCTGAGTTTATCGAGTTGACGACGCTCCTGGAGACGCCGCAACTGCCGATCCTGATCGTGATGACCTTGACGGTGTGCGCGCTGTCTATCCAGGGGGGGAAGGCGCTGGGCAAGTGGGCGGTGGCTACGCTGCCCATCGTGGTGTTTATTGTGGTCATGACAATCGTCCTGTCGATTGGCATCATGAATTTTGAATACATCCTGCCGTTGCTCGAGCACCCGTTCGGGAATCTCGTAAGCGAAGCGTTCTCGACTTTCTCGTTCCCGTTTGCGGAAACGGTCCTGTTCCTGGGCATTGCGGATTGTGTCCGCGCCGAGGATCATCCAGCGCGCTGCTATCTGTTCGGACTGCTTATCAGCGCGCTGATCCTTGTTGTGATCGTCCTTCGGAACCTCTTCATCCTGGGCCCGGCGGTGGAAACCGTGGAATACTTCCCGTCGTTCGCCGCCGCCCGGCTCATCAGCGTCGGCGACTTCCTGTCCCGGATCGAAGGATCGATCTCGGTCAACTTCATGCTGGCCGGGATCGCAAAAATCGCGCTCTGCCTGATCACTGCCAGCCGCGGATTCGCGTATTTGTTCGGCGTCAAGGACTGGCGAAGCCTCGTGGTGCCATCAGGGCTGCTCGCCATCGCGCTGGCCGGCATCCTGTACGGCAACATCATGGAAATGTTCGGCTTCATCAAGTTCTACCCATACTACGCGATCCCGTTTGAAATCGCGATCCCCGCGCTTCTCTGGATCGTCTCGGAGACCCGCGCGCGAAAGGAACGGCGAGCCGCTTTAAGCGGCTAACCGGCTTTGTGCAGCAGGTTGAAGTCGCTTGTCAGGCTGATCGGCACCCAGAACATCTGGTAGTGTTCGTCCATGCCGGTTCGCACGCCGCGCGCATTCCTGTATTCTGCGACGGTTTCGCTTCCGGGTACGACCTCCCGGACTTCGGTCCGGACGGACGGGTTCATACTGTCGCGGCTGGAATCGATCACGAGCAGTTGCTTCTCGCCCTGTACTTCCCGCGCGTCCACCAGCGCGACGATGTGGCCGACGCGAAGATTCGTCAGCGCGCAGCCGCCGGAAATCATGGTATCCCACAGCGCCCCGTGGTCATTTAAAAGCCCGTCGAAGTCGTAACGCAGCCCGTATTCCGTAAGCCGCCCGGCGTTCTGCATCGCGGAAAGCAGGTTCGGGCGGTCGGTGCCGTCGTCGCCGCGCCCGCCGTTGGCCGAGGAGAAGTCCGCCAGTTCCTCTACGTCGATCTTCTCGCCCGCCACCCAGTCGATCAGGTGCGCGGTCGCGAAGACGCCGCAGCCGGAATCGTGCAAATTCTCGCCGGGATCGCCGCCCTCGCCGGCATAGGCGTAAGGGTGCGTCCATTCCGGACAGCTCTGGTTCAGGAGCCTGAGCGTCTTCCCTTTGTAATTGAAGAGCCTTTCTTTGGGCGTGCAATTCATGGTGCTTCCTCCGTTCCAGTTTCAATCAGCGTTATCGCGGTCTGCATCATAAGCCCCGTCAGCATGCACCGCTCGTCCGGGTAGAACAGCGGGCTGTGCAGCGCGGGCGCGGGCATGTCCTCCGGCTTCGTGCAGCCGATGTGGTAGAACGCGCCGGGCGTATTTTCAATGAAATAGGAGAAGTCCTCGCCGCCCATGCTGGGGCCGTCCTTGAGGAGAACCTGGTCGCCGCCAAAGAGCGACTCCGCCACGTCCAGCACCCGCTTTGTTTCCTTCGGGTGATTGACGAGCGGGCTGTAGCCCTCGACGATTTTGACCTCCGCCGAGCCGCCCAGCGCCTGCGCGACGCCGGACGCGACCTCGCGCACGCGCGTCTGAAGATACGCTCGCAGGTTCGGGTCGGCGGTCCGGAGCGTGCCTCTGAGTTTTACGCTGTCGCAGACGACGTTCGCGGCCACGCCGCCCGTTATGACGCCGAAACTCAGCGCGGCGCTTGAGAGCGGGGAGACGTTGCGGGAGACGAGGGTCTGCAGCGCCGTTACGACCGACGCCGCGGCGACGATCGCGTCCACGCTGTTCTCCGGGTACGCCGCGTGGCCGCCGCGCCCCCTGATTTCAATCAGGACGTCGTCGGTGGACGCGTTCAGCGTGCCGTACTTCGTCTCGACCGTCCCATGCGGCAGGCGGGACTGCAGGTGCAGCCCGTAGCACGCGTCCACATGCGGGTTTTCAAGGACGCCCGCCTGAACCATTGGCTTTGCGCCGCCGTCGGTCTCCTCCGCGGGCTGGAACAGAAGTTTCACGCCGCCGCACAGTTCGTCCCGCATGCCGGACAGGATCTTCGCCACACCCAGCTGGATCGCCATATGCGCGTCGTGCCCGCAGGCGTGCATCCAGCCATTGTGCTCGGATCGGAACGGGCAGCCTTCCGGTTCCGTCACCGGCAGCGCGTCGATGTCCGCGCGCAGCGCGACCACCCTTCCGGGGCGCGCGCCGGTGATTAGCCCCACCACCCACGTCCGGCGGGTTTCGTAGGGGATATTGAGGCTCTTCAGCGTGTCACAGATCAGCTTCTGGGTCTTGAACTCCTCAAACCCCGGCTCCGGGATGCGGTGAAGCTGACGCCGAAGCTGCACCGTCCAGTCGTACGCGCCCTCCGCGAGCGAACGGATCTTCCCGACGTTCATCCTATGACCTCCGAATGAATCCTTGCGGCCACGCCGCCTTCATAATAAATGCGCGGCACGCGCTTTCCGATCCGCGCCCACGCCTCGTTGCGGTTGAGTTTGCCCATCTTCGCGTATTCGCCGACGGAGATCATGCCGCCGACGAACACGACCTCGTCGCCTTCCGCGACGCCCGGAATGCCGGTCACGTCCGCCATCATCTGATCCATGCAGACCAGGCCGGTCACGCGCGCTTTCGCGCCGCGAATCTCGATTTCCTGCCCGTCCGCGAGGCGCGGAAAGCCGTCCACGTACCCGGCGGAGATTGTCGCGATCAGCGCGTCTTCGGGCAGCGGGTGGTCGTCGTCGTAGCCGACCAGTTCGCCCGCCTTGACCAGCCGCAACTGCGCCACACGCGCTTTGAAGCGGGCGACGTTCCGGCAAAGTTCCGGTTTCTCATAGTCGTAGGGTGTCACCCCGTACAGCCACGCGCCGATGCGCGCGCCGTCCAGATGGTCCTCCGGATAGCGCGCCATGCCGATGGAGTCCACCGCGTGGGCCATCGGCACGTCGATCCCCATTTCGAGCAGTCGCTCTCGCACCGAACGCAGTTTGTCCGTCTGAATGCGATCCATCGCCGCGGTGTGGATGCCCAGATGCGTGAACAGACCCTCGACGCGGATCAGGCCGGTTGCGTGAAGCGCCTGGACGGTCTCCGCCGCGGTTTCGGGTTCCAGCCCCAGACGGTGCAGCCCCGTGTCCACCTTGATGTGGACAGACGCGGCCACGCCCGCCGCCCGCGCGGCTTCGAGAATCCTTTGCCCCTGATTTTCGGAGAAGAGCGTGACCGGCATGCCTTGTGCGATCAGCCGCCTGAGCTGATCGGGGCCGACCAGCCCCATCGGCAGCGCCTTCGCGCCCGCCGGAAGCGTTGGGATGAGCTGCTCCGCTTCGTCGCCGGTCGCGACCGCGAACAGCCGCGCGCCCTCCAAGGAAAGCACCCGCGCGACTTCCCGCGCGCCCATCCCGTAGGCGTCCGCCTTGAGGACGGGGATCAGCTTCTCCGTGCCGCCGACCAGCGCCACCGCCGAACGAAAATTTGCCCGGATCGCGTCCAGATCGACTTCCAGCCAGCAGCGGGAAATCGCGTCTTCGTATGTCATCGTAAATGCGCCTCGAATGATTCGTCTACGCCTTGAAACAAGCGACAAAATGTTCGCCGCCCGCGTCTTTGAGCGGCGGAAGCGATTTTGCGCACTCAACGGACGCGATCGGGCAGCGGGTGCGGAATGGGCAGCCGCTGGGCGGGTTGACCGGCGCGGGCACGTCGCCCTGAAGGACGATCCGCTTTTTCTTCCGGGCGGCGTCCGGGTCGGCGACCGGCACGGCGCTCATCAGCGCCCTCGTATAGGGGTGCAGCATGTGCGCGTAGAGTTCTTCCACCATCGCCATCTCGACGATGTGCCCCAGGTACATGACCGCCACGCGGTGGGAAATGTGGCGCACCATCGACAGATCGTGGGATACGAAGAGGTACGTCACGTTCAGCTTCTCCTGAAGCTCCTCCAGCATGTTGATGATCTGCGCCTGAATCGATACGTCCAGCGCGGAGATCGGCTCGTCGCACACGATGAAATCCGGGTGGCTCGCGAGCGCCCGCGCGATGCCGATGCGCTGGCGCTGCCCGCCGGAGAACTCGTGCGGGTAGCGGTTCAGATGATCCTCCTTGAGGCCGACCTGCTCGACCAGTTCGCGCACGCGGGCATTGATCTCCGCCGGATCAACGCCCTGATACCTCAGCGGCTCGGCGACGATGCTTGAGACCGTCATACGCGGGTTCAGGGAGGCGTAAGGGTCCTGAAAGATCATCTGCATGCGGCTCCGGTATGGGAGCACCTCGCGCTCCGGGAGCTTTGCGATGTCCGCGCCGCCAAAGAGGATCGAGCCGCCGGTCGGCTCGTAGAGCCGGACGATCGTGCGGCCGACGGTCGTCTTGCCGCAGCCGGATTCCCCCACCAGTCCGAACGTCTCGCCGGGGTAGAGGTTGAAAGAGACGTCGTCCACGGCCTTTAAAATCTTCCGCTTCCCGAACACGGTGTTGCCCACGGGGAAATACATCTTGAGGTTTTTGACCTCCATCAGGGGTTTACCCACCGCGGCTTACACCTCCCTCACGATTTTCGGGGCTTTGGGATGCATCAGGTGGCAAGACACGCGGTGTGTCTCACCCAGCGTGGTTTCCGGCGCCAGATACTGCTGGCAGACCGGCATTGCGTATGGGCAGCGCGGCGCGAACGGGCAGCCCTTCGGCGGGCGGAGCATGTCGGGCGGCGTGCCGTTGATCGGGATCAGCTTTTCGCCCTTGGAGTGGTTGATCCTGGGAATTGAGTTGAGAAGCCCCCAGGTGTAGGGGTGTTTGGGCTGGTAGAAGATCTCGCGCACGTCGCCCTGCTCGCAGACGATGCCGCCGTACATCACCAGGATGCGCCTGCACATGCTGGCGATCACGCCCAGATCGTGGGTGATCATGATGATGGAGGTGTTCGTATCTTTTTTCAGGTTGGACAGAAGCTCCAGTACCTGCGCCTGAATGGTCACGTCGAGCGCCGTGGTCGGTTCGTCCGCGATGACCAGTTTGGGCTGGCAGGCGACCGCCATCGCGATCATCACGCGCTGGCGCATGCCGCCGGAGAACTCGTGCGGGTACTGCGAAAGCCTTGACTCCGGGTCGGGAATCTCTACCTTTTTTAAGAGTTCCAGCGCGGTTTTGCGCGCCTCGGCCTTTGTCATATTCCGGTGGATTTTGAGCGGCTCGGTCAGCTGGTTTTCGACGGTGTACAGCGGGTTCAGGCTGGTCATCGGATCCTGAAAGATCATGCCGATCTCGCCGCCGCGAATTTTACGAAATTCCGACGCGTCCAGCTTCAGCATTTCTTTTCCATTGAAATTGATGGAATCGGCGGTGATCTCGGCGTACTGGGGCAGCAAGCCCATCACCGAAAGCATCGTCACGCTCTTGCCGGAGCCCGACTCGCCCACGATGCCCAAAGACTCGCCCATGTCCAGATGGAACGACACGTTCCGCACAGCCTGCACGCAGCCGACGCCGATGTGAAACCGCGTGGTCAGGTTTTTGACGTTCAAGAGTCTTGCCATGCGCACACTCCTAAAAGCCTATTTTTTAAGGCGCGGGTCGAGCGCGTCGCGCAGGCCGTCGCCGATGAAGTTGAAGGAAAACATCGTCACGCAGATCGCGAGCACCGGGAAGATCATCTGGTGCGGGTATGTGAGCAGCGTGGATCGGGCGTCGTTTGCCAGCGTGCCCCAGCTCGCCATCGGCGCCTGAATGCCGATGCCCAGAAAGGAAAGGAACGCTTCAGAGAAGATGGCGCTGGGGATCAGGAATGCGGTGGACACGATGATCGGACCCATGGCGTTCGGGATCAGGTGGGTGACCAGGATGTCCCACAGCTTCGCGCCGGACAGCCTCGCCGCCAGCACGTATTCTGAATGCTTCAGGTACATGACCTCGCTTCGCACCACGCGGGCCGTGCCGATCCAGGAGGTAAAGCACAGCGCGATGACCACCGACACCACGCTCGAACCCAGGACCAGCATGATGAGGACGATGTACAGCATGCTGGGCAGGCTGATTAAAATGTCCACGATGCGCATCATCACCATGTCGGCCTTGCCGCCCACGTACCCGGAAATGCCGCCGTAGAGGACGCCGATCACGAAGTTGATCGCGGCGGCGACGACGCCGATGGTAATCGAGATCCTCGCGCCGTACATGATGCGGATGAAAAGGTCGCGCCCCATCTGGTCGGTGCCGCACAGGTGCGTCAGGCTGGGCCCGGCGTTCATGTTGGTCAGATCCATACCCGAATAGGTGTATTTGGAGAACATCGGCACCAGCACGCAGGCGACGCTCATCACGAGGATCACGAAAAGTCCGAACAGCGCCAGCGGGTCTTTCCGGAACCGCTGCCACACGTCATGCCAGTAGGTGGTGGAGGGGCGGACGACCGCCTCGGCGTCCAGCGCGTCCATGTTGTCGGTTCGGAACAGCCCCTCGTCCAGCGCCTCGTAGGCCGCCGGGGCGATGGTTCTGGAAAGCGCCGCTTCCGGAACCGGCGCGAAAACAAAATTCCTTTTTCTGCCCATTTTTTTCTGTCCTCACGGATTATTTGCTCGCGAGCTTCACGCGCGGATCGATGATGGCCTGAAGGATGTCCACCACCAGGTTGCACACCACGACGAACACGCCGAAGAAGATCGTAATGCCCATGATCATCGTATAGTCCCGGTCGGAGATCGACTGCACGAAGTAACGGCCGATGCCGGAGATCGAAAACAGCCGCTCCACGATGAACGAGCCGGTGAGCAGCCCCGCGACCAGCGGCCCCAGATAGGTGACGACCGGCATGATCGCGTTTTTCAGCGCGTGCTTGGTCACGACCCAGAATTCCGTTACGCCCTTGGCGCGGGCGGTGCGCACGTAGTCCTGCTCCATCGCCTCCAGCATCGACGAGCGGATCTGCCGGGCGATGTAGGCGATCGGGGTGAACGCCAGGCACGCGACCGGCAGGATGTAGCTTTTCCAGCTGTTCAGGCCAAAGTTGGGCAGGATTGGGAATAAGCCACAGAAAAAGTACATTAAAAGCACCGAGATCACGAATACCGGCGCGGAGATGCCGACGGTGGCAAACACCATCGAAAACCAGTCCAGCCCGCGCCCGCGGTGAAGCGCCGCGCCGATGCCCAGCGGCACGCCGACGAGGAGCGACACGAGTACCGCGATGCCGCCGACCTTAGCCGACACCGGGAAGTGGTCGAATATGATCTCGTTGGCCGAGGTGTCCAGCTTTTTGAAGGACATGCCAAAGTCAAACTGCAGAAGGCCCTTCCAATACATCAGATACTGTTCCCACACGGGCAGATCCAGCCCGTACTTCGCCTTGAGCCTGGCCAGACCCTCGGCGGTCAGCTTCTTCTGCTCCTCCTGAGAAAATGGGTTTCCAGGCATCGCGTGCATCAAAAAAAACGCGATGGTGATCAGCACGATGATGGTCAAAACGCCCGCGAACAGGCGTTTTGCAATGTATTTTGTCATCAAACCCCCCCGTCCTGCCCGCGCCGAACAAAGACGTGCATATTTATAGGATTCATTTTACCCCATGCGGCGGGAAAATGCAAAGGGATTCGACTTGGTTTTACATTCATCATTTTGTAAAAAATTCACTTTACACACCGCTGTGTTAAGTGTAGATACAAATTTGAAGCCCGAACTTGACGTGAGCTTCATTGTCTGATAAGATTCGGTCAAGGCTCTATTCATTTATATGGGAGGAAGATTCATGAGAAAGACGATCGCGATGTTCCTCGCCCTGACGATGCTGCTAAGTGTCTGCCTGATGCAGACGGCAGCGTTCGCGGAGGAGAAGAAGGTCATCAAGTACTCCATCTCCGACGACCCGCAGCAGATGGATCCCACGCTGAACACCTACTCCCGCTCGTCGATCGTGCTGCAGAACCTGTTTCAGGGCCTGTACAAGCTGGGGCCGGACGGCGAGACCTTCATCCCCGCCTGCGCCGAGAGCTACACCGTGTCCGAAGACGGCCTGAAGTACACCTTCAAGCTCAAGAGCGGCCTCAAGTGGTCGGACGGCAGCCCGCTCACCGCCAAGGACTTTGAATACTCCTGGAAGCGCGTTCTGAACCCCGCCGTCGCGTCCGGCTCCGCCAGCGACCTGTGGGTCCTAAAAAACGGCAGGGAATACAACGAAGGCACGCTGACCGCCGACGACGTGGGCGTCAAGGCCACTGACGACACCACGCTGGAAGTGGAGACCGCCTACTACGCGCCGTGGTTCGTCACGCTGACCGCCACCACCGTGTACTTCCCGGTCAAGCAGTCCGTCGTCGAGGCGGCGGGAGACCCGTGGACGAAGAACGTCGCCACCTACGTCTCCAACGGCCCCTTCATGCTGACCGAGTACGCCTCGCTGGACAAGCTGGTCATGACCAAGAACCCGAACTACCAGAACGCGGGCGATGTCAAGGTGGACGAGGTCGTCTACTACATCATCGCCGATCCCAGCGCGGTGCTGGTCGCCTACGACAACGGCGAACTGAACGTCGCCGACGATATCAACGCCGACGCGCGCAAGGAGTACACCGGCACCCAGCTCGTGCCCAAGGATCGCATCGGCATCCAGTACTGGGACTTCAACTGCAAGCTGCCGGAATTTTCCGACAAGCGCGTGCGCCAGGCGTTCTCGATCTCCATCGACCGCAAGGCGCTGCTGACCGCCTGCAACCTGAACAGCGAGACCCCGGCTTACGGCTTCGTCCCGTCCTCTCAGCCCTCGCTGACGACGGACGGCTCCTTCCGCTCCGTCGCGGGCGACATGTTCGCGGAGGATGTCGCCAAAGCGCAGCAACTGATGGCGGACGCCGGCTACGCGGGCGGCGCGGGCTTCCCGGTGGTCAACATCGTGTGCCAGAACTCCGACGAGCAGAAGCTGATGGCGCAGATCCTGGGCGAAATGTGGAAGGGCAACCTGGGCGTGAACTACACGATCACGACCTATGAATCCTCCACCTACTGGGACGAGCTGGCCAACGGCAACTTCTCCGTGGGCCGTAACGGCTTCACCTGTGACTACCTCGACCCTTCCGCCAACCTCAAGGTGTGGGTGTCCGGCTCCAACTGCTCCGAGAACGGCTGGGACGATCCGGTGTATGACAAGATGGTCGCCGACGCCAGCCTGATCCTTGATCCCGCGCAGCGTGAAAAGGCGCTCATCGACGCCGAGAAGTACATCTGCGATCAGATGCCCGGCATGCCGATGTACACGATGGTGGACGACTACCTGGTGAAGCCGGAAGTCAAGGGCGTCATCAAGAACGCCATCGGCCACATCTACTTCGAGTACGCGACGATCGGCTGACGCCGGCATTTGAAGTCCGCTACGCGGCTTTCAAATGCGACGGGTACGGTGCCGGTTCCCGGAGATTCCGCGGAATCTTCGGGCGGGAACCGGATCGGGAATGCTTTCCCCGTCGGCCGGGCAGGCTCGGCCTTTGGGCGAAAGCCAACTTACGCCGTACACACCGCCGGAATTGATTCTTGTCGAAAGGGCCTCGGCCCTCTCAACGCTCTCCCTGGGGTGGTGACCAAGGGCTTCCCACGTCAAACGGCGCGGGGAGCCTTGATTTTATCCAACATGCAAACAGCCACCCTCCGGCTGTCCCGGAGAGTGGCTGTTCCTTGGGTGATCCGTTCGGGGCGGCCGTGGCCGCTCCTGGTCGCGATGCCGGGTCTCAGCTGATGATGAACGACTTGATCTCGTCCATCAGGTCATCGCAATCGTCGTTGTACACTTCCAGCGTAATGGGCCGGGACAGATCCAGGCTGAAGATACCCAGGATGGATTTGGCGTCCACGACGTGGCGGCCGGCGCGAAGGTCGATGTCATAGGGGTGACGGTTGACGATGTTGACAAAGGTCTTGACGTTTTCGGCCAAACTCAGCTTGATGTTGACAGCGCGCATACAGATACCTCACTTACATCCTCATTGAGTCCGCGTAGAAATACTATACAACCCTCGCGCGTCTGTTTTCAAGCGGGTTTCCGTCATTAACTAACTTTTAATTTGGAAGGGTGGAGAAACCCGCCGCAATGGCAAAAAAACCGTTGACACGCGATTGCCGTTTTGATATAATACCATTCGTCGGTCGGATGCGGCTGCTTTAAGTGGCGTTCGGTTGACACCTTGCCGAATAGTGTAACGGTAGCACCTACGACTCTGACTCGTATTGTCTAGGTTCGAATCCTAGTTCGGCAGCCAGCACGCCTCCATGGTCAAGCGGTTAAGACGTCGCCCTCTCACGGCGAAAACTGGGGTTCGAGTCCCCATGGAGGTGCCAGAGAAAACCGGAACCGATTGGTTCCGGTTTTTTTGCGTCCGCATGTCGCTCCTCTGGTCGACAGGAAAGCGCCGCGTTCGCGGCGATTCGTGAAAAGCCGCGCAAGTTCACCGCACATTCACGCGCATATACGCACCCAATTGAAAGCACGCCATCCGGGAAGCCCGACCGCCCTTCGGGTGATCCGGCTTCTTGTTTCAATTTTTTACGCTCATTTGATATAGACCGGATTCAGGCCAGACAATCGGGTGATACAATTCAGTCGCACGGGGGCATTCTGCCGGGCGAGGCGGGAACCCTGTGACGCGGGCATGCCGCCGGAGGCTTCCGGGACATGCCACGACCCACCGGCCGCATCACGCCGTGAATCCGCAGGGCACCGTCTGCGTGATCCCCGCCACCGCGGGCCTTAAGGTCTACGATCAGAGCGCCAAGATGTCCGCCGAATGCTTCGATCTGTTCGTCGACCAGTTCGGCATCCTTAAGGAATAAAGGGCTGATACTCGAAGCGGCCCCTGAAATCATTTGATTTCAGGGGCCGCTTGGGGGACGCGCTTCTTACGCGGCGGTGTTGCGGATGGAGGTCGCGATGGTCAGCGCGGTGGGCGCGAACGACTCGTCGGAGGCGGGGTAGAAGTTGAACAGGAACATGTCGCCGTTCTGACCCAGCGCGATGATGCCGGTGCAGTCGTTTTCGGTATTGTCATAGCTGACAAAGTCGATGCCGTTGATGTTCAGGAGCTCGACGCCGGAGTACACGGCTTCCAGCTGCGTTTTGATTTCCTCGGCGGTCGCCGCGCCCGCGTCTTCCGACCAGGCGACCTGCATGCTGTGCGCGCCGTCGGGCGAGGCCACGGCGTAGAAGATGCCTGCGGCCTTCAGCTCGTCGGTCACGTCCGAAACGATCCAGTCGCTGGGCAGATAAATCTCAAACCCGTCCTCAAACTGCACCCAGGTGCCCTCAAAGGCGGCGTTTTCGGGCGCGGCGGCGGCTTCCGCGAACGCGGCGGAAGCGGTCAGGACGAGCAGGACGATCAGGACACCGGAGATCAGTTTTTTCATTTGTTTTTCCCCCCGATATATTTTGGCTTTACAAGCCAATTTTCTATATATCGGCTGAGATGCTAGATAAGGTACAATAAGTTTCGCAAATTGGGGACAGCGGGTTCCAAGAAAAGAGA
>CAZNPZ010000020.1:43644-45533 GCA_964575255.1 uncultured Oscillospiraceae bacterium | reverse complement strand
ACGCTCTCCCGTTTTCGTTTGCCCCGTTTTTCGCGTGCCTGATTATATTATCACGAGGATACCCGTTTGTCAACCGTTTTATACGGCATGGCGAAACCTGAAATATGTTCGTGATTTTGATCGATTATTGACAGTCGGCTGACAATGATTCGACAAATCGGACGGACTATCCGCAAATACTACGAACTATTCATCGTCATATCGTTATATTGTTCGTTTATTCCGCGAATTTCCGTCATTTTCCGCGACGTTAAGACTCCGAAAACTCCGAAATCTGTGCGCGGGGCATAGAGTCATGCGCGCCGCCCATAGAATAAAAGCGGGGGTGTGGATGTGCGAAAGGTTTCTCTTATAATGGCCTGGGCGGCGCTGATCGCGCTGATCGCGGCCTGGCCGGTTCTGACCACGTCCCTCCCGGTATCGGGCGATGGCGTCGCCGCGCTTGTGAACGACAACTGGGCGGGCGTGCTCAGGTTATGGGTTTGCGATGAGATGTGGCAACCGGGCGGCGGAAGTTTCGTCCCCTGGCTCAACACATGCATTGACCGGTTCGAGCGGCGGCATCCCGGCGTATACGTTCAGGTATCCAGCGTATCGCTGAACGTGATCCGGGATTTCGCGGGCGGCGCGGTCAATCCGCCGGACATGCTGCTGCTCGCCCCCGGCATGCTGGGAGGCGGCGATGCGCTGCTGTCCATATCACCAAAATCAGAATTGCCCGCCTCCTTGGCGGAAGCCGGCGAAGGGCGCGCGGCGGCGGTGGCGCTGGGGGGCTACGGCTGGGTGCTGAACCAGGCGTTCTTCTCCGAAGCGCCGACGGACTGGGCCGCGCTGGGCGATCCGGCGAAAATCGTCAAGACGCGAAAAAATCAGCGTGCGTTCACCTGGATGGACGCGCCCGCGGATCTGCCGTTTGCCTCCTACTCCAAGGCGTTTTTGTCGCTGATGACGGATCGTGCGGTTTCCGAGGAGGCGCAGGAACCGGTCAAGGCGGGCGAAGGGCTGGATTTGGGGCTTACGGGCGCGCCGGACGCCACGCCGACGCCGCGCCCGCGCAGCGTTAAGCGCGTCCGCGCGACGCTGCCGATGTCGCTTCCCGCGGATTTCCGAAAACGCGAATCGGTACTCTCCGGCTTCGCGTCGGGGCGGACGGCGGCGGCGCTCGTGTCCCTTCGGGACATCGGTCGGCTGGAAACGCTGTCTGGCGCCGGGAGAGCGCCCGATTGGACGCTTTCACCGGCGCCGTTCACCGATCAGGTGGCCTACGCCGCCGTCGTCGACCTGCCCAGGCAGGATCTCGCGGCGCGCCAGGCGCTTTGTGTAGGATTCATCGAGCATCTGCTTAGTGATGAATCGCAGAAGTCGCTGTCCAGAATACGAGCGTTCCGCGCTGTGCCCGGCGAGGCGATGTACGCCTCCCGCGCGGGGCTTGGCATGCTGGAGCGGGCGCTGTCCGGCGGTTCGGTTCAGACGGCCGCCGCATTTGACGATGCGTTTCGCGACGCGGCGAAGCGCGGCGCGGACAATCTCGTCAGGCGAAACGGCGGCACTTGACCCATTCCCCGTTGGCAAGACACATACGCTGCTTTCGGATCAGCACAATCAGGTTGCCGCAGCCGTCCTCGCAGAGCACGCAGGCTTCGCAGCCGTCCCAGTCCATTTCGCAGACCGGACGACAGCAGGGGTCGCCGCAGGGTTTGAAGCCGGGCGGGCAGGGAGGCGGGCAGGGTTCGGGTCTGGGCGGTCGGCAGCAAGGGTCGGGTCTGCGACAATCGGCGCGCCACTCAGGACGATTCCACGGGTTTGGCCGCCTGCACGGATCCGGACGGCAGTCGCAGGGATCGGGCCGGTGGCAAGGATCGGGGCGGCAGTTGCAGGGATCGGGCCGG
>CAZNPZ010000020.1:0-43544 GCA_964575255.1 uncultured Oscillospiraceae bacterium | reverse complement strand
CGGGCCAGGCCAGGGCGGGGCAGTCTTGCAGGGATCCGGGCAGGGCGACGGGCACAGGTTTCGGCACCGCGCCCAATCAATTTGTGGATAGAGCCACATGCGCATCATCCTTTCGCCGCGAGGCGCGGCTACGCCATCCTACGCAAATCCATCTTGACAGGTTCCGCACCATCCTATAAAATGGATTCAACTGAATAGCGTCGAAAGACGATTCCGGGAGAGACCGCCTTGATCGGTGGCGCCGAAGGGGAACGCGCACGAAACTCTCAGGCAAAAGGACCGGGGTCTGACGGCACTCTGTAAAGTCGAGTGATTCGACACCGAAGAAGCAATCCCGCAAGCGGGAGAATCTTTCAGGTAACTGGACAGAGGCGCACCTTTTAAAGGTGCGCCTTTTTGCGCGCCGCAGGCGCGAGCAATTGAAATCCGCTTATACGGCTTTCAATTGCATGGGGAACGATGCCGGTTCCCTGAAACGCAAGCGGGCGTTTCTGGGCGGGAACCGGATCGGGAATGCCATCCACGTCGGCCGGGCAAGCTCGGCCTTGGGCGGATGACCAATTCCGCCGTACACGCCGTCGGAATTGATGGAATGTGGAAAGGGCTCACGCCCTCTCCACCCTCTCCCAGGTTTTCGCCAACGCTCATTGAAATGGGAGGAATCAATATGGAACTGAAGACCCCGCTGTACGACCTGCATGTGGCGGCAGGCGGAAAGATGGTGCCGTTTGCCGGGTATCTGCTGCCGGTTCAGTATGGGACGGGCGTGATCGCCGAGCACATGGCGGTCCGGGAGAAGATGGGGCTTTTTGACGTATCGCACATGGGCGAGGTGCGGTTCGAGGGGCCGGACGCGCTGGAGAATCTGAACCGGCTGATGACCAACGATTTCACCGGCATGGGCGTCGGGCAGGTTCGCTATTCCCCGATGCTGAACGACGACGGGGGGATCCTCGACGACCTGATCGTCTACCGCCTCGCCGCGGAGAAGTACATGGTGGTGGTCAACGCCGCCAACCGGGAGAAGGACGTTTCGTGGATGAAGGAACACCGCTTTGGCGACTGCGCCATCTCGGATGTTTCCGACGACGTCGCGCAGCTTGCGCTGCAGGGGCCGGGCGCGAAGGCGCTGATCGCGTCGCTGACTGGTGCTGATCAAATTCCGCAAAAATACTACTGGTTCATCGAACACACGAACGTGGGTGGGATCGACTGCCTCCTGTCCCGCACTGGCTACACCGGCGAATTCGGATACGAACTGTACGTAAGCCCTGCGGACGCGCCGAAGCTGTGGACACTGCTCCTCGAAAAAGGCCGGGACGCGGGGCTGATCCCATGCGGCCTCGGCGCCAGGGACACGCTCCGGCTGGAGGCGGCGATGCCGCTGTACGGCCACGAGATGGACGAGGGCATTTCGCCGCTGGAGACGGGTCTGAATTGGGCGGTCAAGGCGGACACACACGGCTTCATCGGCCGGGAAGCGATGCGTAAAAAGGGCGCGCCGAGGACGCGCATCGGCCTGAAGGCCATCGGCAAAGGGATCCTTAGGGAGCACCAGGCGGTGTACCGGGAGGGCGTATTGATCGGCCAGACCACCAGCGGCACGCTCCTTCCTTACATCGGCGCGGCCTGCGCGATGGCGCTGGTCGCGGCAGACAGCGTTCAGACCGGCGAAACCGTCGAGGTGGATGTGCGCGGGCGAATGGTCGCCGCCGAAGTGGTTCCGCTGCCCTTCTATAATAAGGCCAAATAGTTTGATATTTATGAAGGAGGTCATCCCCATGAACACGCCTGAAAACCTGAAGTACACCAAATCCCACGAGTGGATCCAGATCCTGCCGGATGGCGCGGCGCGGATCGGCATCAGTGACTTCGCGCAGTCGCAGCTGGGCGACATCGTGTTCGTCAACCTGCCCGCGCCAGGCGACAGCGTGACCGCAGGCGGGCGGCTGGCCGACGTGGAATCGGTCAAGGCGGTTTCGGACATCTTCAGCCCGGTGACGGGCCTCGTGCGCGCGGTCAACCAGGAACTGGAAAATTCGCCAGAAGCCATCAACCAGAAGCCCTATGAAGCGTGGCTGGCGGAGATCGAGAACGTTTCTGCAACCGAAGATCTTCTGGACGCGGCGGCCTACGCGGCGTTCTGCGAGGAGCAGGGCTGATGGGCGGGTATCTGCCGAGTTCTCAGGCGGAGCGGGAAGCGATGCTCCAAGAGATCGGCCTATCCAGCCCCTCCGAACTCTATCGCGCCGTGCCGGAGGCGCTGATCGTGGATCATCTGGGCATCCCGGACGGAATGGGCGAACTGGAAGTATCCCGCGCGATGCGCGAGACCGCCGCAAAGAACAAAGTCTACCGCTCGATCTTCCGGGGCGCGGGCGCGTACAACCACTACATCCCCGCGATCGTCCGCAGCGTGACCGGCAAGGAAGAATTCGTCACCGCCTACACGCCCTATCAGGCGGAGATCAGCCAGGGTATCCTGCAGTCGATCTTTGAATACCAGACGCTGATTTGCGAGTTGACCGGCCTCGACGCCTCCAACGCGTCGGTGTATGACGGTGCGACCGCCGCGGCGGAGGCGAGCGCGATGTGTCTGGACAAAAAACGCCCCCGCGCGCTGATGGCCGCGACGCTGAACCCTGAGGTCAAGGCAGTGCTCAAGACCTACATGGAAGGGTATGGGCATTCGCTGGAAGAGGTGCCCGAAAGAAATGGGCGGATCGACCTGCAGGCGCTGGAAGCGCAGGTCGGCGCGGATGCCGCTTGTCTGATCCTGCCATCGCCCAACTTCTACGGACTGATCGAGGACGCGGAAGCCGCGGGCGCCATCGTCCACGCCGCCGGCGCGAAGCTGATCCTCTCAGTCAACCCCATCGCCAGCGCCGTCTACAAGTCCGCCGGGGAACTGGGCGCGGACATCGCCGTCGGCGAAGGCCAGCCGCTGGGCATGCCGCTGTCGTTCGGCGGGCCGTACCTGGGCTTCATGGCGGCGAAGGCGGAACTGACCCGGAAACTGCCCGGCCGGATCGTCGGCGAGACGACCGACAAGGACGGAAACCGCGCGTTCGTCCTCACCCTTCAGGCGCGCGAACAGCACATCCGGCGGGAAAAGGCGGGGAGCAACATCTGCTCCAACCAGGCGCTGTGCGCGATGACCGCGTCGGTTTACGCGGCCGCGATGGGCGCGGAAGGCCTGACCGCAGTCGCCCGCCAGTGCCACGCGAAGGCGGAATACCTGGCCGCGCAGCTGACAGAAATCGGTTATCCGCGGCGGCATTCCGGCGCGTTCTTCCATGAGTTCGTAACCGAGACGCCGATTTCCGCCGAAAAGGTGCTGGACGCGCTCGCGGATCGCGGCATCCTGGGCGGGCTGCCGGTTTGCGGCGGCATCCTGTGGTGCGCGACCGAAATGAACGCAAAAGCAGACATTGACGAACTGATTGACTGCCTGAAGGGGGTGCGCTAGATGAAACTTCTCTACGAAAAAGGCGCGCCGGGCCGCGGGCTTTCGATCCTGCCCCGTCTCGACGTGCCGGAAGCGGAAATTCCGGCGGAACATACGCGCAATACTGCGCCGCGCCTTCCGCGGCTCAGCGAGACCGAGATCAGCCGTCACTACACGGCGCTCGCCGGTCGCACCCACGGCGTCAACGATGGGTTCTATCCGCTCGGCTCCTGCACGATGAAGTACAACCCAAAGATTGACGATGAGATGGCCGCGCTCCCCGGCTTCACCGGCATCCACCCGCTGCAGCCGGAATCGGACGCGCAAGGCTGTCTGGAAGTGCTGTTCAGGCTCCGCGAAATCCTGTGCGAAGTGACCGGCATGGCGGACATGACCTTCCAGCCCGCCGCGGGCGCGCACGGCGAGCAGACGGGGCTTCTCATGATCAAGGCGTACCACAAAGCACGCGGCGACTTTGCGCGCACCAAGGTGATCGTGCCCGATTCCGCGCACGGCACCAACCCCGCTTCCGCGGCGATGGCGGGCATGACGGTGGTTTCGATCCCGTCCGGGCCGGACGGCTGCGTGGATCTTGACGCGCTCTCCCGCGCGGTGGGGCCGGACACGGCGGGGCTGATGCTGACCAACCCCAACACGCTGGGCATCTTTGACCACAACATTCTTACGATCACCCGGATCGTGCACAAGGCGGGCGGCCTTTGCTACTACGATGGCGCGAACCTGAACGCGGTGATGGGTGTCGTTCGTCCCGGTGACATGGGCTTTGACGTGGTGCACCTGAACCTGCACAAGACCTTCGCCACCCCGCACGGCGGCGGCGGGCCGGGCGCGGGCGCGGTGGGCGTGAAGGAATGCCTCGCGCCGTTCCTGCCGGGGCCGCAGGTCGAGAAAACGAAAGATGGGTACCGGTTCGTCACACCGGAGAAATCCATCGGCCAGGTCAAGGCGTTCTACGGGAATTTTTTGGTGCTTGTGCGCGCGCTCACCTACGCGATGACGCTGGGCGCGGACGGCATGCCGCTCGCCGCGGCGACGGCGGTTTTGAACGCCAACTACATGATGAAGAAACTCCGCGGCGCGTTCGACATGGCCTCCGGGGACATCTGCATGCACGAATTCGTGATGTCGCTGGAACGGCTCAAGAAAGAGACCGGCGTCTCCGCGCTCGACGTCGCGAAGGCGATGCTGGACGAGGGCATGCACCCGCCGACGATGTACTTCCCGATGATCGTGCACGAGGCGCTGATGGTGGAGCCGACCGAAACCGAGTCCCGCGAGACGCTGGACGAGGCGGTGGCGGTGCTCCTTCAAATCCACGCCCGCGCCTATTCCGACCCGGAGGGCGTCAAGGCCTGCCCGGTCAAAGCGCCCATCGGACGCCCGGACGAGGTGGCCGCGGCCAGAAACCCGCGCGTCAGGTACACTTTCCCGAAGTAACCTGGATGACAATACGGCTCCGCGTCCAAAGCGCGGGGCCGAAATTTTATGCTTCCATGCTCGAAGAATTCAAACGCCGCTGTTATAATGACACCGGCAGTTGATAATTGGAGCGTGGGCGTGTGCGACTGGTTCGGCAGTTTCTCTTGATCGCGGGCGTTTCCTTTCTGGGCGAGGGGCTTCGCGCGCTGCTCCCCTTCCCAATCCCCGCCAGCGTGTATGGGCTGATGATCATGTTTTCCGCGCTGTGCCTTAAGGTCGTGAAGGTGGAGCAGGTGAAGGACGCGTCGAAGTTCCTCATTGAGATCATGCCGGTGATGTTCATCCCGGCGGCGGTGGGGCTAATCACCACCTGGGATGTACTGCGCCCGGTGCTGCTGCCGGTGGGCGTGATCACAGTGGTTTCCACTGTCGTCGTGATGGCGGTGACCGGCCGCGTGACCCAGGCCGCGATCCGCGCCTCGGAAAAGGGGGCGGACGAATGAGCGAAACCTTTTCGTCCTCCGTCTACTTCGGCGTGGTGTTGAGCCTCGCGGCGTATGAAGCCGGACGGCTCCTTCAAAAGAAGTTCCGCCTCGCGGTGTTCAATCCGCTCCTGATCGCGATCGTGCTGACCGGCGCGGCGCTGCTTCTTCTTGGCGTGGACTACGACACCTATAATGCAAGTGCGAAATACATCTCCTACCTTCTGACCCCGGCGACGGTGTGCCTCGCGGTGCCGCTGTACGAGCAGTTGAACCTTTTGAAGCGCAACATCAAGGCGCTGGCGGCTGGCATCGTCTCCGGCGTCCTCGCAAGTTTCGCGTGCGTCCTGATCCTCGCGAAATTGTTCAGCCTGAGCCACGCGCAGTACGTGACCCTGTTGCCCAAGTCCATCACCACCGCCATCGGCATGGGCGTCAGCGAGGCGCTGGGCGGGATGGTGCCGATCACGGTGGCGGTGATCATCGTGACAGGAATCCTTGGAAACGTGATCGCGGAGGGGTTGTTCCGGCTACTCCGCATCCGCCACCCGGTCGCGAAGGGGCTCGCGCTGGGTACAGCGTCCCACGCCATCGGAACTGCGCGGGCGATGGAAATGGGGGAAATCGAGGGCGCGATGAGCTCGCTCGCGATCACCGTGTGCGGGCTTCTGACGGCCGCCTGCGCGTCGTTTTTTGCGCAGCTTCTGTAAACCGCCGGCGCGTGGTTCTCGGATAAGTTCCTGTGGCAAAAGACAACGCGATTATCATGGTTCAATCCTCCGGTTATCGGGGATATATAAACCGAAATCAAGGAGGTGCCTGAAATGAAGAATAAGACCATCGGCGTCGTCGTCGGAAGCATCCGGGAAGGCGCGTTCAGCAAGTCCGTTGCGAAGTACCTCGCAAAGATCGCGCCGGATCATTTTACCGTGAAGTTTCTGGACATCGGCAGCCTGCCGCTGTACAATCAGGATCTGGACAATCACCCGCCCGAAGCGTGGGTGAAATTCAAGACCGAGGTTCAGAATCTGGACGGGGTACTGTTCGTCACGCCGGAGCACAACCGATCGATCCCTGCGGCGCTCAAGAACGCGCTGGACATCGCGTCCAGGCCCTACGGCACCAGCGCGTGGGACGGTAAACCCGCGGGCGTCGTCAGCGTGTCGCCCGGCGCGCTGGGCGGATTCGGCGCGAACCACCACCTGCGCCAGGTGCTTACGTTCCTGAACGTGCCCACGATGCAGCAGCCGGAGGCCTACGTTGGAAATGTCATGGCTTCACTGGGCGAGAACGGCGAGGTCGCGAACCCCTCGCTTCAGGAGTTCCTGAAATCGTACATGGACGCGTTCGCCCGCTGGGTCGATATGTTCTGATCAAAGCATACAACAAGGCCGCTCCGTCGTTTGTCGCGGAGCGGCCTTATTGTATGACCATTATGCCGAAGTCAGGTCGATCTCCCCGTAGGTGGTCGCCTGTTTCACCCGGACGAGCCCCAGCCGGAGCAGTTCCAAAAGCGCCAGAAACACGCTGACCAGCTCGATTTTGCCGGGCACGCCGTCAAACAAGTCCGAGAACCGCGCGCCGCCCTTTGTGAGCCGCTTCTGAATGCGCGCCATGCAGCCGTGCATCGTGAATTCGTCCTTGCGGATCTCATGGCTGATCTTGCGCTGCGCGTCCTCGTGCGCCTCCGCGCGCCGTAAGACGCGCTCGAACGCCTGCGTCAGCGCGGACAGCGTCAGCCCCGTCAGTTCGTAGGTGGGCGGCGGCAGCGTGTACTCCTCCGGGAGTTTCGTCAGCCGCTCGACCGCCTCTTTTTCCAGCGCCTTCATCCGCTCGCCCAGTTCCTTGAACGCCTTGTACTCGGTGAGACGACGGATCAGCGCCTCCTCTGGCGTCTCCTCCTCGCCCTCCGGCGCGCGCGGCGGCACCGGGAGCAGCGTCCGCGACTTGATTTCAAGCAGCGTCGCGGCCATCTGCAAAAACTCGCTGGCAGAATCCATGTCCAGCTCGTCCACGCCCGCCATCGAAGAAAGGTACTGCTCGGTAATCTCGGACAGGAAGATGTCCTTGATGTCGATCTTGGCGCGGGAAATGAGGGTTAAAAGCAGATCCAGCGGCCCGTCAAACTGGCTGAGCGATACGACGTACATGCGCTTCCCCCTAAATCAAATGGAGGACTCTGAAGACTGCCTCGAACGCGGTGCCCGCGCCGGTCATCGCGCCGCCGATCACGGTGGACAGGATCCTGTCCAGCACGCCCGAAAAGATCAGCGCGATCAAAACGAACTGCCCGATCATCGCCGCGCGCTGCGGCGCGAACAGTTGCCGCCTGAGCACGAAGTCGTTCAGCACATGGTAGCCGTCAAGCGGCGGCACCGGCAGGAGATTAAACACCGCCAGCACCAGGTTGATGGTGGTGAAGATCGTGATCATCTCATACAGATAGCTGGGGATGGTGCCCAGGAACGGCCCGATCAGGTAGTCGCCCATCCCGGTGGCGTAGAGAAACGTCTCGGAGACGCTGACACCATACAGGTCGCCGCCCACCCGAACGCCGAACATGCCGTCCTGCCAGGCGGATGCGGGAATTTTCGAGATCGCGAGGGCGACCATGCCATACATCATCAGGCAGCCCAGCAAAAACATCAGAAGGTTCGCGGCAATGCCCGCCAGCGACACCTTGATGTCGTCTCTCCTGTAGTTCCGGAAGTTGTTGGGGTTGACGGGCACGGGTTTCGCCCAGCCGAACCCCACCAGAAACAGCATCGCAAAGCCCAGAATGTCAATGTGGGCCAGCGGGTTCAGCGTCAGCCGCCCCAGATAGCGCGCGGTCGGGTCCCCGCATCGGTTGGCTACCCACGCGTGCGCCGCCTCGTGCACCGACAGCGCCAGCAAAAACGGCAGGATGCTGAGCAGCGCGTGAACGATGAATGCTCGAAAGTCGAAGGAGGAAAAACCGCCCTGAAACGCGTTAATCAGCATGAATGCTTCTCCAATCCTGGCCGCCGCGCGGAGTGCGGCCTCATTTCTATTATATACAACCACGCGAAAGCATGCAAGCGGCAGGAAAATGACCTTTCGGTAGAGAATTAGAGACGCATGAATGTCTATGACTTCGACAACACGATCTTTCGCGGCGATTCCACGGCGCGCTTCTTTTTATTCTGCCTGAAACTTAGGCCTCGCATCGCGTGGCGGCTGCCGGGGCTCGCGGTCAACGCCGCGCTGCTTTTGTCCGGGCGGCTGGACAAGACCAAATTCAAGGGCGGCCTGTTCAGCTTTTTACTGGATATCCCGGATGCGGAGCGCTTGGTGACCGCGTTCTGGGCGGAAAACGCGCACCGCATCAAAAAATGGTATCTCGCGCAACAAAAGCCGGACGACCTCGTCATCTCCGCATCGCCGGAATTCTTGCTGAAACCCGCATGCCCGAATTTAATCGCCTCCCGCGTCGACCCGAAGACCGGACAGTATACCGGCCGCAACTGCGACGGCGCGGAGAAACTGCGCCGCTTCCGGGAAGAATACGGCGAAACGCCGGTCGAGGAATTCTATTCCGACGCCCTCAGCGACGCGCCGATGGCGCGGATCGCGCAGCGCGCGTTCCTCGTAAAGGGCGACCGCGTCACGCCGTGGCCCCTGTAACGCCCGGTCAGCCCTGCGGCTGATCGCGGTAGAAGCGCGCCTCCAGATTCAGAAGCGCCTCCTTCACCGGAAGGCCGCCGCCGTAGCCGACCATCGCTCCGTTCGCGCCGATCACCCGGTGGCAGGGGATGACGATCGGAAGCGGGTTTTTGTGATTCGCCGCGCCCACCGCGCGGGACGCGTTGGGGCGTCCGACGGCGCGGGCGACTGCGCCGTAACTCGCCGTCCCGCCCGCCGGGATTTTCTGAAGCGCCGCCCAAACCTCCTGCTGGAACGCGGTTCCGGACGGCGCGAGCGGCAGGTCAAATGCGGCGCGCCGACCCTCAAAGTATTCCGTCATTTGGCGAGCCGCCTCGTTTAATAGCGGCGTCTCGCGGACTTCGCCCTCCGGCGCGCCCTCCCCCGGCAGCCTGACGGCGACCAGCGCGCCGTCCTCTTCCGACAGCCAGATCTCCCCCACCGGCGTCTCCATCCGGATCGCGTACCGCATGCGCAATCCCCCTGTCACGAAAAATTTCCGGGAGGTTTCTAAAATGGACATCCTTGAGAGGCTTCACGAACTGTCTGAACCCGGCTACCGCGAGTTCAACCTGAAGATGATCCCCACGAATGTCGAGATTCTCGGCGTCCGCGCGAAGCACCTGGAGAAGCTGTCCCGCGAGATCCTCGCGGGCGACTTCCGCGCGTTTTCCGAAACCGCGCCGGACGACGTGCTGGAGGTTCTGATGCTGAAGGCCGCGGCGGTCGGCGGCGGGGCAATGCCGCTCTCCGAACGCTTTGAGCGCGTCCGCGCGTTCCTCCCGAAGATCGACAACTGGGCGGTGTGCGACACGCTGATGGGCTGGCTGCGCCCCACGCCGGAAGAAAAGCAGGCGTACTTTGACTTCCTGACGCCATATTTTGCAGACGACCGCGAGTTCTTCGCCCGCTTCGCCGCTGTGATGATGATCCGCTTCAATGACCCCGAATGGATCGCCCGCGCCGTGGACGCGCTCGCCCGCGTCCGGCAGCCGGACTACTACGCGCGCATGGGCGTCGCGTGGGCGCTCAGCCACCTGTACGTGGACTTCCCCGCCGAGGTCGAGGCGCTGATCGTAAGCAACGCCCTCGAAGTGTGGACGCACAACAAGACCATTCAGAAGATCGTCGAGTCCTTCCGGGTGGACGACGAAACGAAGGCGCGCCTCAAAACGCTCCGCCGCCGCAAGAACTGAGTTCTCTCAAGTATAACACATTTCTTTTGCCCCTTCAAAGCATATTAATTTTGTCGGAAATGCTTGACGGCATGCGCCGCCGGGCTTATAATGGCGCTGAAAGAAACCCGATGAAATCGGTCAGGATTGGAGGCGGCGGACATGCGGCTATCGACACGGGGGCGGTACGGCATCCACGCGATGTACGATCTTGCCCTGTCGTTTGACAGCGGGCCGCAGCCGCTGAAATCCATCGCCGAGCGGCAATCGGTGCCGGAAGCGTATCTGGAGCAGCTGATGGCCCCGCTCCGGCGGGACGGGCTGGTCAGAAGCGTCCGGGGCGCGCAGGGCGGCTACCTCCTCGCGAGGCCGCCGTCCGAGATCACCGTCGGCCAGGTCTTGAGGGCGCTGGAGGGCGACCTGTCCATCATCGAGTGCCTCACCGAGGAGGATGCCTGCGACAAATCCTGCGACTGCCCGACCAGAAGGGTCTGGAAGCGGGTAAGGGACGGACTGAACGAAATTGTGGACGGCATCACGCTGAACGACATGCTGGAGGATTCCGGCACAGGGGAAACGGAAGGGAGTATCCCATGAACAGGATCTATATGGACAACGCGGCGACCACGCGCATAACAAAACCGGTGCTGGAGGCGATGCTTCCGTTCCTGACCGAGGTGTACGGCAATCCGTCCAGCATTCATTCTTTTGGCCGCGAGGCGCGTAAGGCGCTGGATCACGCCCGCGATCAGGTGGCGGCGGCGCTTGGCGCTCAGCCGCAGGAGATCTACTTCACCGGCTGCGGCACCGAGTCGGACAACTGGGCGATCCGGGGCGGCGCGTACGCGAAGAAACCCAAGGGAAAGCACCTGATCACCTCCGCGATCGAGCACCACGCGGTGCTGCATACGATGGCGCAGCTGGAGGTCGAGGGCTTCGAAGTCACCTACCTGCCGGTGGACGCGGAAGGGCTCGTGCATCCGGAGGATCTTGAAAAGGCGATGCGCCCGGACACCACGCTGGTCTCGGTCATGATGGCCAACAACGAGATCGGCACCATCCAGCCGATTGCGGAACTGGCGAAGATCGCGAAAGCGCACGGCGCGCTGTTCCATACCGACGCGGTGCAGGCCATCGGTTCCGTCCCCATCGATGTGAAGTCGCTGGGCGTGGACATGCTTTCGCTGTCCGGCCACAAGTTCCACGCGCCCAAGGGCGTCGGCGCCCTGTACCTGAAGAAGGGTGTTCGCATCAATCCTTTGATGATGGGCGGCGCGCAGGAGCGCAAGCAGCGCCCAGGCACCGAGAACATCGCCTCCATCGTCGGCATGGGCGCGGCGATCGAGCACGCCGCGGCCACGATCGAGCAGCGCAACGCATACCTGATCCCGCTGCGCGACCGACTGATCGAGGGGCTTCTCACAAACATCCCGGAAGTGCGGCTGAACGGCCACGCGACAAAGCGCCTCGCGAACAACGTCAACGTCTCCGTGCGCTACATCGAGGGCGAGGCGCTGCTTCTGAGCCTTGACCTCGTGGGCATCGCGGCGTCGTCCGGCTCCGCGTGCACGTCCGGGTCGCTCGACCCGTCCCATGTGCTGCTCGCGATCGGCCTGCCGCACGAGATCGCGCACGGTTCGCTGCGCTTCTCGATGAGCGAGGAAACCACCCGTGAGGAAGTCGAGTACGTCATCGCGGAACTGACCAAAATTGTCACGCGGCTTCGAGCGATGTCACCCCTGTTCGCCGCCAGCCACTAACAGCATACACGACCGAAAACGGAGGGAAACAGCATGTACACCCCTGAGGTTATGGATCACTTCACCAACCCGCGCAACGTGGGCGAAATCGCGGATTACAGCGGCACCGGAACCGTCGGCAACGCCAAGTGCGGCGACATCATGAAGATGGACATCAAGGTCGAAAACGGCGTCATCACAGACGTGAAATTCAAAACCTTCGGCTGCGGCGCGGCGATCGCCACGTCCAGCAAGGCCACCGAGCTGGTCAAGGGCAAGACCATCGAAGAAGCGCTTCAGATCACCAACAAAATGGTCGCGGAGAGCCTGGGCGGGCTGCCCGCGGTCAAGATCCACTGTAGCGTGCTGGCCGAAGAGGCGCTGCACGAAGCCATCGCGGACTATAAGCGGCGGCTGGACGCCGGAGAAATCTCCGCGTAACAAGGAGTGCGTCGATGATCCACGGCAACGTAACGGGCATTCGGGATTCGGTACTCGCCGAGCTCGAAAAACTGTATGAGATGGAGTTCGAGCGCGACCAGTTCCTCCCGGATCGCCTGCTCGCGCTGTTGGTGCGCCACACGATGGCGCTGGGCCGCGAGCTGATGGTCTACATGACCCGCGAAGGGTCGATATTGGAAGTCGCGGTCGGCTCCATCGCGAGCGTGGGTCTGCCGGAGCGCCACCTCCGAAGGAACACCGAGCGGCTCTCCGGCATCCGCTGCATCCACACCCATCCGGGCGGCGACGCCCGGCTTTCTGACGTGGACGAGCAGGCGCTCAGGCTCCTTCGCTTTGACGCGATGTGCGCCGTCGGCGTTGAGAACAACCTCGCGACCGGCATTTCGGCGGCGTTTCTGGGCGAGGCGGCGTACGGGCGGCTGTCCGTCGTGTCCTTCGGGCCGGTCAAACCCGGACGCATCCCGCAAAATTTATGGATGCGCGAAATCGAGCTGGCCGAGCGCCGCGTTGAGCAGGCGATCCGGGAACTCGATCAGGTGGACGAGGCCGAAAAGGCGCTGATCATCTCCACCGACAGCGAGACCTCACTGGACGAACTGGCGGCGCTCGCCTCCACCGCTGGGGCGATCGTGGTGGCTCGGACGCTGCAAAAGCGCAAGCCCGACCCCGCCACCTACATCGGCAGCGGCAAGGCGGAATCGCTGCAACTGGAGTGCCAGGCGCTTCAGATCGACCTCGCCATCGTGGACGACGAATTGTCCGGCGCGCAGCAGCGAAACCTCGAAGAGGTGTTGGGCGTCCACGTGATCGACCGCACCGCGCTGATCCTGGACATCTTCGCCCGCCGGGCAGAGAGCCGGGAGGGGAAGCTGCAGGTGGAACTGGCGCAGATGAAGTATCGGCTTCCGAGGCTGACCGGCCTCGGCGCTTCGCTGTCCCGGCTTGGCGGCGGCATCGGCACGCGCGGGCCGGGCGAATCGAAGCTGGAAGTCGACCGCCGCCGCATCCGCGAGCGCATCGACGATCTGTCGGCGGAGCTTCAGGAATTGTCCCGCCAGCGGGACGCACGGCGCGCCCGGCGGCGCAAGACCGAGCAGACCGTGGTGGCGCTGGTCGGCTATACCAACGCCGGGAAGTCGACGCTTCTGAACGCCCTCTCCGGCTCCAACGTGCTGGTCGAGGACAAACTGTTCGCGACGCTCGACCCGGTGATCCGCAAACTCCCGCTGCCGGAGGGCGGCGAGTGCATGCTGGTGGACACGGTCGGCTTTATTCGCAAGCTCCCCCACGAACTGGTGGACGCTTTCCGTTCCACGCTGGAGGAGGCGCTGTACGCGGACTTGTTGGTCGTCGTCAGCGACATGAGTTCGCCGCAGTACATGGAGCAGCGGCGGACGGTGCTGGACGTCCTCGCCTCCCTCGGCGCGGGCGACAAGCCGATGATCGAGGCGCTCAACAAGGCGGACATCACCCAAGACATCGGCGACATCGAACCGCCGGACGCCATCGTGATTTCCGCCAACACCGGCGCGGGGCTTGACCGCCTGAAAGCCGAAATCGCGAAGCGCGTCCAGAAGCTGCGCACAAGGGTCGAGCTGGTCGTGCCCTATGAAAAAGGCGCGGCGCTGAACCTCCTCCATAAGGAAGGCCAGATTCTGGAGGAGGAGTACCTCGCCGAGGGCACCCGCGTCGTCGCGATGCTGGACGGCGCGCTGCACCAGCGCGCGCTGAAGCTGATGAAGGAATGATAGCAAATTCTACGAAAGCCGCTCCGCCATACGGAATCAGACCGGAAGGGGTTGCGCCGTCATGGGCAGGGTATACAGGGTTTATCAGGTCGACGCCTTCACGAGGGAGAGGTTTCTGGGCAATCCCGCGGGCGTCGTGCCGAACGCGGACGGCCTGACCGAGCACCAGATGCAGAAAATCGCCCGGGAGCTGAACAACTCCGAGACGGCGTTCATCTTTTCACCGATTGACGGATCGCACGATGTGTGGGTCCGCTTTTTCACGCCCACGCGCGAAGTGCCCATCTGCGGCCACGCGACCGTCGCGGCGCACTACGTGCGGGCGGCAGAAGGAAACCTGCCCGCCGGTCGGGTGCTGCAAAAGACCGGCGCGGGCATCCTGCCCGTCGACATCCTGCGGGAAAACGGAGATATCCGCGTCGTCATGACGCAGGGCAAAATCGGGATCGGCGAACGCTTCCCGGAATCGCTCAAGTTTCGGATCGCGGACGCGCTCGGAATCGGGATGGAAGACTTGCGGGCGGATTGTCCGGTCGTCATCGCGTCCACGGGGCATTCCAAGGTGATGGTCGGGATCAGGGACGTAGGCCTGCTTCACACGCTGCGGCCGGACATGTCGGCGTTGTCCCGCTTGAGCGGCGAGATCGGGTGCAACGGCTATTACGCATTCACGCTCCACCCCAACGAAACGCCGCTGGTGCACGGCAGAATGTTCGCGCCCGCCATCGGGATCAGCGAAGACCCCGTCACCGGCAACGCGAACGGGCCGCTCGGCGCGTACCTCGTGCGCTTCGGGTTTTCGTCCGTCGTGGATGGCGCGTTTTGCTTCGAGGCGGTTCAGGGCGAGGCCATCGGAAGAACCGGGCGGATGCGGGTCCGCGTTCAGGTAGCCAACGGCGAACCGGTGGAAGTCAGAATCGCGGGCGACGCGGTGATCGCGTTCGCGACGACGCTGGAGCTGGAAGACTGAATACGAAGGTGAATCGCGATGATCAAGGGAATCCGCCTGGGCAACATCATGGTGGACTGCCGCGACGAGCGAGGGCTTTGCGCGTTCTACCAAAAGCTGCTCGGCTGGGAGGAAGGGACGCTGCACAGGCGGCCCGCGCTGACCAGCCCCGAAGGCGTGGTATTCCTCTTCGTCGGCGAGGAGGACTACGCTCCGCCCGTCTGGCCGGAGGAAACCGGGAAGCAGCAGAAGCAGATGCACTTCGACTTTCAGGTGCCGTCCGTCCCGGCGGCAGCGGAATACGCGGTCTCCCTCGGCGCGGTCTATGCGTCCGATCAGTACGGCGGCGGCGAGTTCGTCACCATGATCGACCCCGATGGGCATCCGTTCTGCCTGTGCGCGGAAGGAAACCCGACGTAATACCGAGGCGCGGGGATTGGACGGTGCATGACGGAATACGCTGTACAAAAAAGGAGGAGGGCTCTATGAAAGTTTGGAAGGTGCTGGCGCTGTGCCTGATGCTGACGCTGCTTATGGTTCTGCTCACCGGCTGCGCGCCGGGGGACGGCACGAGTACGGACGCACATCCGGCGGGGTTCTTCTGGGGCGTCTGGCACGGCTGGATCGCGCCGATTTCGCTCGTTATTTCGCTGTTCAATCCGAACATTGGCATCTATGAGATCCACAACAGCGGCTTCTGGTATGACCTCGGCTTTTACATGGCGATCGTCAGCGGTTTCGGCGGCCTTACGCTGTCCCGGAAAAAGAGGCGGCGCGGGGGCAGATCGGACGACTAGCGCGCCCCACTAAGCCTTCGTGCAACCGGGATCAGCATTTCGGAGATGGCGTGCATTTGAACAGAAGCGTAAAGGCGATCCTGATGGCCATTCTGGCGGCGGCGCTTTTCGGCCTGAACGCGCCCGTGTCCAAGCTGTTGCTCGCGCGGATTCCCGCCGCGCTGATGGCCTCGCTGCTCTACTTCGGCGCGGGCATCGGGATGGCGGCCATCGGCCTCATACGGCGCGCGGGCAAAGGGGAGATGAAGGAAGCCCGGATCACGAGAAAAGATGCGCCGTACGTTCTGGGAATGATCCTGCTGGACGCGGCGGCGCCGATCAGCCTCCTGATCGGGCTGGGCATGACCACGCCCGCGAACGCCGCGCTCCTGAACAACTTCGAGATCGTCGCGACTTCCGTCATCGCCCTCTTGATCTTCCGCGAGTACATCGGGCGGCGGATGTGGGCCGCGATCCTCCTGATCACGCTGGCGAGCGCGCTCCTGTCCTTTGAGAACCTGGAAAGCCTCACCTTCTCGACGGGTTCGGTGTTCATCCTGCTGGCGTGCGTATGTTGGGGGATTGAAAACAACCTGACCCGGAAGCTGTCGTCGAAGGACCCTCAGGAGATCGTCGTGATCAAGGGACTGGGTTCCGGAGTGGTGTCTCTTGTAATCGCCCGCTCGCTGGGGCAGGGTAGCGCTGGCCTTCCCGATATGCTCGCGGCATTGGCGCTGGGTTTTGTGTCTTACGGTCTGAGCATCTACTGCTATGTGCTCGCGCAGCGCGAACTGGGCGCGGCGAGGACCAGCGCGTTCTACGCGTTCGCGCCGTTCATCGGCGTCCTGTTCTCGGTTCTGATCTTCGGGCAGCGCTTTGATGTTTCGTTTGTCCTTGCGCTCGTGCTGATGGGTGCGGGCGCGTATTTCGCGGCCATCGAACGTCACAGGCATCGGCATGTCCACGAGGCGCTGACCCACGAACATCGGCATGACCACAGCGACCCGCACCACGCGCACGCGCACGATACCCCCGTACCCGGCGAGCACAGCCATGTCCATACACACGAGCGGATGGAACATACGCACAGCCATACGCCGGATCTCCACCACGAGCATAAGCACACAGAGTAGACATAAAAGCAAGACCGCCTGTCCGGCCGGACGGGCGGTCTTCCTATGATCGGGTTTATACTACAGAACCGTGCCACGCAGCGCCGAGCGGATCATCGCCGCGCCGCGCTCGTACTTCGTCTCAAGCGTCAGCGTGCGCTCAAGCTCGGAGCTCTTCTCGAACGCGGTCATGATTTCGAGAACATGCAGCGTCTGGTTCCAGTTGGCGCGGAAGTTCCGCCCGGTCAGGATGGCGTTGCACATGTCCGCCAGCCCCAGCGCGCGGCTGTTCTCCTTGTAGTCGTACATCGTCGGCAGGTCGCGCACCGCGCCATCCTCCGGGCGGTAGAGGCGGATCGGGCCGGAGAACTCGTTGGGGTCGGGCACGAACAGCGTGCCTTCAGTGCCGTAGACCTCGATGAAACGGGACTGCTCGCGCGGGAACTGCACGTCAAACGTCATGAACATCGAGCCGACCGCGCCGTTTTCAAAGCGCATCGTGCCCGCCACGTAGGTGGGGACGTCCACGTTCACGACCGTGCCGTAGAGCGGCTTACTGGTGATGGTGCGGGTAGGGAAACTCGCCTTCGCCATGCCGGTGACTTTCGTAACGCCGCCCAGGAGGTTGATCAGCGCGGTTACGTAGTACGGCCCCATGTCCATCATCGGGCCGCCGCCGCGCTTGTAGTAGAATTCCGGATCGGGATGCCAGGACTCGTGGCCGTGCCCGATCATGAACGCCGCGCTGCCGACGGGCTGCCCGATGTAGCCGTCGTCGATCAACCGTCGGCAGGTCTGGATGCCGGAGCCCAGGAACGTATCCGGCGCGCCGCCCAGCAGCAGGTTCTTCTTCGCCGCCAGCTCGGTCAGTTCCTTGCCTTCCTCAAACGAGGCCGCGAGCGGCTTTTCGGAATAGACGTGCTTGCCTGCCTCCAGCGCGGCCTTGGTCACCTCGTAGTGCTCGTCGGGGCGGGTCAGGTTCAGGATGACCTGAATCTCCGGGTTCTTGAACAGGTCGTGCATGGTATCGACGATTGTCAGGTTCGGGTACTGCGCCCTGGCCTTCTCGGCCTTCTCGCGCTTGAGGTCGCAGATTCCGACCAGTTCGATCTCGGAAAACGTCTCGTGAATGTTCTTCAGGTAGATGCCGCTGATGTCGCCGACGCCGACGAGGCCCACTTTCACCGTGCTCATGGTTTTACTCCTTACAGGCCGAGCGCGCCGCGCAGATAATTGCGCGACACCATCGCCGAATGATAATTGCAGACGGGCTGCTTGTCCAGTTCCACGCAGAGGACGCCGTCGTAGCCGCCGGCTCTCAGCGCCTTTACGACGCCCTTGAAGTCGACCGTGCCCCAGCCCAGCGGCAGAAAACGCGCCATCGGGGCGTCGGGGAAGGCGGCCTCGTCCGGGTCGACGTCCTTTAAGTGCATGTAGTGGATGCGGCTGACATACTTCTTCACGGCTTTCACCGCGTCCATGCCCGCGATGGTCGTGTGCGCGGTGTCCAGACAAAGCCCGCACAGCGCCGGGTCGGTGTTCGCGAGGAACAGGTCGATCTGCTCCTCGGAGAAGATCGGCGTGTTCGCGTGCGGGTGGAAGCAGGCGACAAGCCCCTTGGACGCGCACAGCGCGCCGATTTTCTCGGACAGCTTCGCGTAGGCGAGCACTTTCTCGCGGTCGGTCGGGCGGTCGTTCGGCGCGTCGTGCCACATCACGCCCTGAAGGTTCATGTACTTCGCGCCAATCTTCACCATGAAATCGGTGAAGCCAACCGCCTTCTCATAATCTTTGTCCGGGTCATCCGAGTAATGCAGGTACAGGTTCGCCATCTCAAGGCCGTACTTGTCCAAGAGGCGCTTGACCTCTACGGCGTCGTTGTCGAAGTAGTCGGTGATGAACGCGAAGTTCTCCACCGCTTCATAGCCGAGCTCGGAGACTTCCTTCAAAAACTGCTCGAACTCATAGCGATAGTTGTCCTTGTGGTTGATGAGCCATGTCCAGCCAGTGTATGCGATTTTCATGGAACGCCTCCTCGCGCTTATTCTCGTCTGTCATGATACCACGCGCGCGGGCGCGTTTGTTGACAAATTCCCGCGCGATTCCGCCAGATATTGGCCTGTTTCGGGTTTTCAGCGCAGATAATGTATGATATACTGTCAACAGTTGCGAGGGAGGCGGTGCCGGATCAGCAGCGGATACTTCTACGAGAACAACGCGCAGGGCATGCGCGCCTCGGTGGGGCGGAGCCTAACGTTCCCGATGCACCTGCACATGCAGGCGGAATTGGTGTGCATAACCGAGGGGCGCACCGCCATCACCATCGAGGCGAAAAGACTGACGCTGGAGGCAGGCGACGCCGCGCTGGTCTGGCCTGGCTGCGTGCACGGCTACGAGTCGATCGGCGAGAGCGCGCACGCGTTCGTGATCGCCGATCTTTCGTTGCTCCCGGATTTCCGTGAGGTTCTGACGAACGCCCACTGCCCGGAGCCGTACCTCCGCCGCCGGGACGTACACCCGGACATTCCGGCCAGCCTTTTCAAGCTGACCGAAGAGCGGAACCTGACCGAACCGCTGCGCCGGGCGTACCTGAATGTTGCGTTTGGCCGCGTACTGGACGCGCTGAAGCTGGAACCCCGCCGCGCGTTGGGCGGGCGAGACGCGCTGCACAACCTTTTAACCTACGTCGGCGCGCACATCGCGGAGCCAATGTCACTTAAATCGTTGTCCCACGCGCTGTACCTGAATAAATATACAATCTCCAAGCTGTTCAACGAGCGGGTCGGCTGCGGCATGAACGATTACGTCAACGCGCTTCGGGTCTCGATGGCGGAAACCCTGCTCCGGGATACGCAGGACGGCATCCCGCAGATCGCCCAGCAGTGCGGCTTTGGCAGTGAGCGGACATTTTACCGAACCTTTCAGGCGCAGCGGGGCGTGTCGCCAAGCGCGTACCGGAAATGCTTGCGAGCCGCTTTGCAGAAGTAGGCAAACGGCGGCCGCCGCGCTTCTCCACGCGGCGGCCGCCTGATGTATGAGAGGGATTACTTCCGACCGTAGACCGGCCCCAATGTCTGGCAGGCGCGGTAATCGGCGCCCTCGCGGTCCTTGGTGCCGAACGCGTTCCAGGTGCTGGGCCTGAAGATCTTGTCCTCCGGCACGTTGTGCATGCATACCGGGATGCGCAGCATCGCGCACAGCGTGATCAGGTCCGCGCCGATGTGGCCGTAGTTGAACGCGCCGTGGTTGGCGCCCCAGTTGTTCATGACCGAGTACACGTCGGTGAACGCGTCGGTGCCGGTCAACCTCGGCGCAAACCAGGTGGTGGGCCAGGTCGGATCGGTGCGCTTGTCCAGCGTATTGTGGACGTGCTCCGGCAGTTCCACAGACCAGCCTTCCGCGATCTGAAGGACCGGCCCCAGGCCGTCCACCAGGTTCAGGCGGGTCATCGTGATGGGCATGCCGCCCTTGGTGACGAGGTGGCTGGAGTATCCGCCGCCGCGGAAGTAACCGAGGTCGGCGTAGCAGTACTGGGTGGCGTCCAGGCAGGCAGCGGCTTCTTCGGAGGTGATGTCCCACCAGGGCTTCATTGCGGGCTTGCCGTCCGCGTCCTTGCATTCGCCGCAGGCGTCCAGGCACACCGCGCCGGAGTTGATCAGGTGGATGACGCCGTCTTTCGCGTCTCCTTCCGGCTTCCAGCCGGTGACGCGCTCGATGGCATCCGGGCTCCAGTAGGTGCGCACGTCGGCGAACGCGGAGGCGGTCTGTGAAACGAGCTTCCCGAACAGCATCGCGAGGCCGTTCAGGTGGTCGTTCTCGGTCGCGACCGGCAGCGGCTCCCGGATGCCGTTCCAGTCAAAGCTGGAGGACAGGATGGACTCCAGGAAGTCGCCGTTGGGGAAATGGTCATTCCACTGGCGCTGGCCCTGGAAACCGGACAGGATCGCGTTGTGGCCGACGGCCTCTTCCTCAAAGCCCAGCTCCGCGAGGCGCGGGTTGCCGATCATCATGTCGCGGGCGATCATGGTCATCTTGATGTTGGTGTCCAGCGCCCACTCTTTATACTCGGGGGTGTGCTGCTCGGCGGGCGGGTTCTTGTCCCAGCCCAGCGTGACGTTTTCCTTGACCCACTTCTTGGCTTTCTCGAACTCAACCGGGTCGTAGATGCCTTCTTCCCACCGGCGGATGAACTCGGAGGAGTCCACCGATTCGCTGCGCATGCCCAGCCACTTTTCAAGCAGTTCCGGGTTCACAATGGAGCCGGCGATGCCCATCGAGGTGCCGCCCATCGAAAGGTAGCTCTTGCCCTTCATCGTCGCCATCGCGAGGCCCGCCTTCGCAAAACGCAGGAGCTTTTCGCCGACGTCCGCCGGGATTTTATCGGAATCCTTTCCGTCCATCACGTCGTGGCCGTAGATGCCAAACGCCGGGACGCCCTTCTGCGCGTGGGCGGCCAGCACCGCCGCCAGATACACCGCGCCGGGACGCTCGGTGCCGTTAAAGCCCCAGACGGCTTTGGGCGTCAGCGGATCCATGTCCATCGTCTCGGAGCCGTAGCACCAGCAGGGCGTGACGGTCAGCGAAACGCCCACGTTCTCCCGCGCGAACTTGTCCGCGCAGGCCGCGGCCTCGGCCACGCGGCCGATCGTCGTGTCCGCGATCACGCACTCCACCGGAAGCCCGCAGGGATGGCGCAGGTTCTTTGTCAGAAAGTCGGCGGCGGCCTTCGCGAGCGTCATCGTCTGCTCCTCCAGGCTCTCGCGCACGCCGCGGCGGCGGCCGTCGATGCAGGGGCGGATGCCGATCTTGGGCAGCGCGCCCACATAGCGGTTGACGGGTTTGTTCATCGGAAACGCACTGGGATTTGCCATATCGAAAACCTCCTGAAAGCTGATTACGCGTCGTTTGCACCTTTTTTCATTATAACCCAAATTCGCTCGATCCGCAATCGGCGGATCATGGACAAAACCGTGATATTCGTGCGTTTTTCCACTGTACCCGGTCGAGTCTCAGGAATACTTTGACATATTGCTCAACCCGTGCTATAACATGAAGTTGGCGACCGGCGCAATCGGAAATTTTGCGGTGTGGCCGCGCGACGCGCCCCGGTTACTGCCTTTATCCCATTAAGAAATGAAACGGAAGGTTGATCTTGCTTGAATATACTGCTGGTCAGCGCGAGCAGTGACATCACCAATGGCGCGGCGAAGAGCTTATTGAACATGGCAAGGTACTTTACGCGAAATCACATTCAAACCGTCGTATTACTCCCGACGCGGGGGCCGATCGAGGCGGAACTTCAGTCGATGGGCATAACGTATCACATAATCAGGCACCTGAGCAGATGGACGATCCCAATCAGCCTTGAGTACCCCAAAGGACTTGTCCAGACCGTCAAGCGCTTCATCAGAATCATCTACGACCGGTATGTCGCGAGCGCGCGGATTCAGCGCGTGATGAAAGCGCACAAAATCGACATCGTGCATATCAACGCCTCGACGACGTGTGACGGCGCGATCGCGGCAATCCGCAAAAAGAAAAAACTCGTATGGCATATCCGTGAGTTCATGGAGGAGGACCTGCGAAAAAAGTTCGTTGACGCTCGAAGCGCGCATCGTCTGATGAGCCGGGCGGACTGTGTCATCGCCATTTCGGACGCGATCCGCCAGAAATACCTGGATCGAATCGACACGCGCATCCTCAGAATCTACAACGGGGTTGAGGCGGGCAGGTTCTATGAACAACGAAGGGTTCTTGACTCGCAGACGGTGAAAATCCTGATCAGCGGCCGAGTCACCCCCAAAAAAGGGCAGTTGATCCTACTGAAAGCGCTTCGGATCGCCAAACAGGCCGGATTTGATCAAATTGAGTGCCACATCCTGGGGTATCTCGAAAACAGGGCATACATTCGCGAGCTCACGGATTTCATTCAGGAGAACGGAATGGACCAATGCGTCTTCCTCGACGGCTACACCCCGGATATCGCGCAGTGGCTGAAGCGGTCGGACATCCTCTGCATGTGTTCCGCCAAGGAAGCGTTTGGCCTTTCCACTATTGAAGGTATGCTTTCGGGATGCCTGGTCGTCGGCGCGGACACGGGCGCCACGCCGGAAATCATCCAAAACGACGCCACCGGTCTGATCTACTCGTACGGCGAAGACGGCGGGGCGGAGGCCCTCGCGGAGCGACTGATCTGGGTGCTGAAGAACCCGGAAGAAGCGGCACGGATCGCGGCTCGCGGGCAGGCGTACGCGCTTGAGCAGTTTGATTCCGACACTACGTACCGACAGATCGTAACGCTGTACGAAGAACTGCTGAAGAACCCGTAGGCCGTCGGTGCGGGCTAGGTTGAAGGATCTTTTAAACTGCATCGGGCGCGGCATTTAACCAAAAACAAGCACAGACATAAACATGTGTTCGGTTTTGCGCGCATTACCCTGCAATGTTGGTATGGTATAATGACGAATGCCCAAACGCGAAAGGGGGAACGCCGATGCGGGTACTGGTCACCGGCGGCGCGGGCTTCATCGGCTCGCACGTTTCGGAGGCGCTGCTCGCGCGGGGCGACCGCGTGCTGGCGCTGGACAATTTCAACAATTTCTACGACCCGGCCATCAAGCGGCAGAGCGTCAAGGCGATCTACAGAGCGTATCCGGACGGCGCGTTTTCGCTCTGCGAGGCCGACATCCGGGACGGCGAAGCGCTTTGTCTTGCGTTTGAGTCCTTCCAGCCGGAAGCGGTCATCCACCTCGCCGCCTGCGCGGGGGTGCGCCCGTCCATCGAGCGGCCGGAAGAATACTACGACGTAAACGTGATGGGTACGGTGCGGCTGATGAACCAGATGGCGGCGCACAATGTAACGCGGCTGGTGTTCGCGTCCTCGTCGTCGGTCTACGGCAACAATGAAAAAGTCCCGTTTTCGGAGGCCGATCGGGTGGATCACCCGATCTCGCCTTACGCCGCCACCAAGAAGGCGGGCGAACTGGCGGTGCACACCTGGCACCACCTGAAAGGGATCAGCGCCGCGTGCCTGCGCTTTTTCACCGTCTACGGCCCCCGGCAGCGGCCAGACCTTGCGATCACGAAGTTCGCGAACCTGATGCTGGACGGAAAACCCATCCCGGTCTACGGAGACGGAAGTACCCGCCGGGACTACACCTACATATCAGACACCGTGGACGGCGTCGTCCGCGCGCTGGACTGGACGAGTACGCACAATCACTACGGCGTGTTCAACCTGGGCGAGAGCCGCACGGTTTCATTGGCCGAGATGATCGGGACGCTGGAGCGCGCGCTGGACGTAAAGGCCGTGATTGACCGCATGCCGCCGCAGCCGGGCGATGTGGAGCGCACCTTCGCGGACATCTCCCTCGCACGCGAAGCGCTGGGCTATGACCCGAAGACCACATTCGAGGACGGCATCGCGCAGTTCGTCCGCTGGCTGAAGGCGCAGCGGGAAATATAAACCCAAACACAAGGAGCATCCGGTGAAAGACATCATCATCCGCGGCGCGCGGGAGCACAACCTGAAAAACATCAACCTGACGCTGCCCAGGGACAAGCTGATCGTGCTGACCGGGCTTTCGGGCAGCGGCAAGTCGTCGCTGGCGTTTGACACGATCTACGCCGAGGGGCAGCGCCGCTATGTGGAGTCGCTGTCCGCCTACGCGCGCCAGTTTCTGGGGCAGATGGAGAAGCCGGACGTGGATTCCATCGAAGGCCTCTCCCCCGCCATCGCGATCGATCAGAAAACCACCAGCAAGAATCCGCGCTCGACGGTGGGCACCGTCACCGAGGTGCACGACTACCTGCGCCTCCTGTACGCGCGCGCGGGAACGCCCCATTGCCCCAACTGCGGCAAGGAGATCCATCAGCAGACGATCGACCAGGTGGTCGATCAGGTGCTGACGCTGCCGGAGGGCAGCCGCATCCAGATTCTGTCGCCGCTCGTGCGCGGGCGCAAGGGCGAGTACAACCGGATGCTGGAGGACATGGGCAAGCAGGGCTTTGTGCGCGTGCGCATAGACGGCGAAACCTACCCGCTGGGCGAGACGCCCGCGATTGAGAAAAACAAAAAGCACACCATCGAGATCGTGGTCGACCGGCTGATCGTCCGGCCGGACATCCAGAAGCGGCTGACCGATTCGCTGGAGACCGCGATGCACCTCGCGGGCGGCGTCGCGGTGGTGTCGGTTCTGGATGGCGAGGACATGCTGTTCTCGCAGAACTACGCCTGCCCGGACTGCAACATCTCCATCGAGGAGCTTTCGCCCCGGATGTTCTCGTTCAACAACCCCTACGGCGCATGCCCCACCTGCACGGGACTGGGCACGCTACTCAAAGTCGATCCCGCCATCGTCGTGCCCGACCCGACCAAGAGCCTTTCGCAGGGCGCGATCCGCGTCAGCGGCTGGAACTCTGCGGACGACGGCGGCGGCATGGCCAGGATGTACCTCGAGGGGCTCGCGAAGCACTACGGCTTCTCGCTGGACGTGCCGGTGGGCGAATTGCCGGACGGCATGCTGGACAAGGTGCTCTACGGCACCGGCGGCGAGAAGATCCGCGTGGAGTACGAACGGGAGCACGGCTCCGGCGCGTTCAACGCGCCGTTCGAGGGCATCATCCCGAACCTTGAGCGCCGCTACCGCGAAACCAACTCCGACGGCATGAAAGAGGAACTGGAGACCTACATGTCCAACACCCCCTGCCCCGACTGCAAGGGCAAGCGCCTGAAGCGTGAGTCACTGGCGGTCACGGTGGGCGGACTGTCGATCGCGGACGTCAGCTTCATGTCGGTGATGGACGCGAGGACGTTTTTCCGGCAACTGGAACTGGACGAAAAGCGGCGCATGATCGCCAAACAAATCTTAAAAGAAGTAGACGCGCGGCTCGGCTTCCTCGTGGACGTGGGGCTCGACTACCTGACGCTCGCCCGCGCGGCGGGCACGCTGTCGGGCGGCGAGGCGCAGCGCATCCGGCTGGCGACGCAGATCGGCTCCAGCCTGATGGGCGTCCTCTACATCCTGGACGAGCCGTCCATCGGCCTCCACCAGCGGGACAACCGCAAGCTGCTCACGACACTCAAGCACCTGCGCGACCTTGGGAACACGCTGGTCGTGGTCGAACACGACGAGGAGACCATGCTGGAAGCCGACCACATCGTGGACATCGGCCCCGGCGCGGGCGCGCACGGCGGCTATGTGGTGGCGCAGGGCACCGCCGAGGAGATCATGGAAAACCCCGATTCCATCACCGGCGCCTATCTCTCCGGCAGGCGGCGCGTGCCGCTTCCGGCGTACCGCCGGACGCCGAGCGGGTGGATCACCGTGCGCGGCGCGCGGGCGAACAACCTGAAAAACATCACCGCCCGCATCCCGCTGGGCGTCCTCACCTGCGTGACCGGCGTGTCCGGCAGCGGCAAGTCCTCGCTGATCAACGAGGTTTTATACAAGGCGCTCTCCCGCGCGCTCAACCGCGCGCGCACCCGCCCCGGCGACCACGACGGGATCGACGGGCTGGAGCAGCTGGACAAGATCATCGCGATCGACCAGTCCCCGATCGGCCGCACGCCCCGATCCAACCCCGCCACCTATACAGGCGTGTTCGACCTGATCCGCGAGGTGTTCGCAGCCACGCCCGACGCCAAGGCGCGCGGCTACAAGGCCAACCGGTTCAGCTTCAACGTCAAGGGCGGGCGCTGCGAGGCGTGTTCGGGCGACGGCATCATCAAGATCGAGATGCACTTCCTGCCCGACGTGTACGTGCCCTGCGACGTGTGCAAGGGCCACCGCTACAACCGCGAGACGCTGGAAGTCCGCTACAAGGGCAAGAACATCTACGAAGTGCTGGACATGACGTGCGAGGAGGCGCTCGCCTTCTTCGAGCCGCTCCCCCGGATCGCTAACAAGATTCAGACGATGGTCGACGTCGGCCTCGGCTACGTGAAGCTGGGGCAGCCGTCCACCACCCTGTCCGGCGGCGAGGCGCAGCGCATCAAGCTGGCGACGGAACTCTCCCGCCGGGCGACCGGCCGGACGATTTACGTGCTGGACGAGCCGACGACCGGCCTGCACGTGGCGGATGTGGAAAAGCTGGACGAGGTGCTCCAGAAGCTGGCCGACGCGGGCAACACGCTGGTGGTCATTGAGCACAACCTGGACGTGATCAAGACCGCCGACTACATCGTCGACCTCGGCCCGGAGGGCGGCGCGCGCGGCGGCATGATCGTGGCCACCGGCACGCCGGAACAGGTGGCGGACAACCCCGACAGCTTCACCGGCGAGTATTTAAAGCGGGTGTTCCAGACGGAGGGCATGGCGCCGTGAACACGCTCCCCTCGGCGATGTACATCCGCGGGGTTCGAGTGTCCTGCCTTCGGATCGACCCGAAGAACCTGACACCCGAAGCGCAGAATGCCGACAGTCTGATGGAAGAATGTTCCGCGCCGATCCTGATGACCCGTTTGACCGACTCCGCGCCAGACGGGTGGATTACGATTCCGCGCGGCTACGCGAGGCCACGACCCGCGGAACCTGAGCCGCTTGAGCCTCTTTGCTCCGAGCATTTCCCCGCGATGCGCGGGCTGTACGGCCTGTCCGCCGGGCGCTTTAACGGCATGCTTGCGCGAGAAGACCCGGCGGAGTGGGCGACGCGGCTGTCCAGCCTCCATCACCCGCTGGGGCTTTTCAAGAATGGACGGCTGCTCCTTTGGCTGGACGCGCGGGACGGCGATCTTGTGGAGCTATCCGCCGCGCCCGACGCGTATGAACGCATCCCAGGTGCGCTGACGGCGGCGGGCATCACCCGCGCGCCCGCGCCGCTACTGGGCGTCCCGGCGGAGGAAAACGATCAGACCCTGAAACTCAGGCTTCTCCGGCCTTTCCTCCTCTTCGGCGAACGAATCGAAACCACGGAACAGCTCGCCCGCGCGATGGAAGGCGTGGTGCAGTGGGATTGAGGCCGCGTTGAGGATGGGATCTATCGCCGCTGCGGACAGCATCAGCACCGTAGGATTGAAGCCGAACGAAGGGCGATACGACGTCCGTTCGGAAAGAAGTGCCACAGTGGATCAGGGAGTTATATCGGAGGAGTTATGACATGAAATCGCTGACCCTGAAGGGCATGATCCTCGCGGCGGTGTTTGCCGCGCTGACGGGCATTTTGACGCAGATCCAGATTCCGGTGGACCTGGTGCCGATCAACCTCGCGTTGTTTTCCGTATTCCTCGCGGGCGCGCTGCTGGGGCCCAAGTATGGCGCGCTGGCGATGGTTGTGTACGTGCTGCTGGGCGCGGTGGGGCTGCCGGTGTTCTCCGGGTTCTCCGGCGGGCTCCACAAGCTGGTGGGGCCGACCGGCGGCTACATCGTCGGCTACGTCGCCTGCGCGTTCCTCGTGGGATTTTTAAGCCGCCGCTGGAGCCTGCGCTTCACGATGCTGGCAATCGCGATGATCCTCGGCACGCTGGCATGCTACGCGCTGGGCACCGCGTGGTTCATGATCGTGACCGGGCGCGATCTTGCGACCAGCCTGGGTCTGTGCGTGATCCCGTTCCTGCCGGGTGACGCGGCCAAGATCCTTTTGGCCGCGCTGCTGGCGGGCCGCCTGCGCGCGCCGCTTGTCGCAAACGGGTGGACGGAATAAGCGTTCGCCGCCATATGAGATTCAGAACAGAAACCCCTTGCATGAATCGATGGGAAGGATCATGCGAGAATTTTCCTTCGGACGGAGCGGATCGGATTTTCCCGGTGACAGGCGGACGATCTGTCGCGCGCAAAGGCGCTCCGGGGCGACGAAGCGTCACCCGATTCATCACAACCAGCAGCAGATTCACCGAGGCGCAGATTTCGGCGAGGCTTGAGACCGAGACCCAAAACCAGGCGCGCTTCGGTGTCTCGTACTGGCCGGTCTTTCTGCTGGAATCACAAGAGTTCGTCGGCTGCTGCGGCTTAAGACCTTACCAACCGGATGAGAAGGTCTACGAACTGGGCTTCCACCTGCGCAATCCCTATTGGGGAAAGGGACTCGCGACCGAGGCCGCCGAAGCGGTGATCCAATACGCGTTCAACACATTGAATGCCAGCGCCCTGTTCGCCGGACACCACCCGGACAACCTCGCCTCCGCGAAAGTCTGAAAAAATTTGGCTTCCTGTACAGCCACGAAGCGTTCTATCCGACGACGGGGCTGAACCACCCATCCTACTTCCTTCACAAAGAGGATTGGAACGCCGCACCAGAATCCTGACTAACTCTGGTAGCAAAAACACCCGCCGCGCAAAACCTTGCGCGGCGGGCGAATCTTCACTTATGGTAGTGTAATTTCTCCGGCATAGCATGTCGCGAACATCCGGCGCACCTCGTCCAAGTCTTCGGTTTGCCCCAGCGCCCACTTGAGTTTGGTGACCGCCGCCTCGGTGGTCATGTCGTAGCACTGGATCACCCCGGCGTCGAGCGCCTTCCGCCCGGTCTGGTACAGCGAAAAGTCGCTGCGCTCATAGAGGCACTGGCTGGACACCGCAACCGCCATGCCGCCCTTCACCAGTTCCTCCAGCGGCTCGACGAGGTTCCTGCGGATAAAGTGCAGCCCGCCCGCGCCGAACGCCTCGATGACCACGCCGCGGGTGTGCATCCGGCCCAGCGCAGTCAAAAACTCCGGCTGGAAACCGGGTGTGAGCTTTAGAAGAAACACGTCGTTGCACAGCTCGTCTTTCAGCGTGAACGGTCCGGAATAACGCGGAATCAGCTCCCGCCGGAGCGTCAGCCCCTCGCCGTCCACGACGCCCACCGGCGGCAGGTTGACGCTCTCGAACGCGCGGAAGCCGGTGGTGCGCACCTTGACCGAACGCGCCCCCAGCATCACGAGACGGTCGAACGCGATGAACACACCGGGGATGCCGGTCGCCGCCATCGCAAACGCGGTGCGCAGGTTCTCCACCGCGTCGCTCAGCGGGTGGGACGCGGGCAGCTGCGCGCCTGTCAGCACCACCGGAAACGTCAGCCCCCTCAGCATATAGGAAAGCGCCGACGCGGTGTAGGCCATCGTGTCGGTGCCATGGGTGATCACGACGCCCGCATGTCCGGGCGCGCGCTCAAACACGCAGCGCGCGATCTCGCGCCATTCCTCCGGCTGCATGTTGGCGCTGTCCATGTTGAACAGGGGAATGTGCTCGATCTGATAGCGTCCGCCCAGCATTTGAAGCGCCTCAGGCAACGCGCCGCCGCGCTCGTCGGGCGCGAGGCCTTCGGGCGTGGGAACGGCGGCAATCGTGCCGCCGGTTGTAATCAATAGAATTTTCATCGCTTTACCGTCCGTGCTTATCAATCCCGGTCCGCCGCCGCGTTTCGCGCCCTTACCAGCCGAAATGCCTCGGAAACGCCCGGAGCATCCGCGACGCGACACGCCGAAACGCGCGCGCGTATGTCCTTTCCGGGATACGCGGCCATGTACAGGTATCGGCTGTCCTGCCTGAGAATCTCCAGTCTCCGCTCGAAAGCCGCCTCGTCGCCGCAGCGAAGCATCAGGCCAAACGCGTTCCGCCCGGTGCGCTCGAAAAATTCCCCGTCTTCCAGAAAGCTCTCCAGATACAGGCGCATGCTCTCCATCGCGCCGCGATACGCCTGGTCGGAGAGGCTCTGAAGCCCGGCAACGCTGGCCGCCGCGACCGCCCATTGCCCGCAGGACGCGAAAAACCGCGCCTTCTCCAGAAAGCGCCCTGCCGAAGGTCGATCCCTCCGTCCGGGAATCCGCAGCCGGACGGCTCCGCGCAAACGCATCATTGGTAAACCTCGCTGTCGAAACCGTTCCGTACACTCATTATAGAGGCGGGATTTGGCGCTGTCAACATGGGAAACCCGCGACCCGGCGTCCGTCCTGCGCAAGCATATCGCGGTAAACGCGGCCTAGTAGACCGGGAGCTCCTCCGGCGGTTTCACGGTGACACGCAGCTTGTCGACGCGCACGCCGTCCATCTTTTCCACCGTCACGTGCAGCCTGTCGTAGTCGAACGAGCGTCCAACCTCCGGCTGCGCGTCCAGCATCTCGACGGCCCAGCCGCCCAGCGTGGTGTATTCGCTCTCAAAATTCTTGCCGTCGTAGTCGATCTCGTCGAAGAAATCGTGCAGGCCCATCAGGCCGCTGCACTCGTACATGTTCTCGCCCACTTCGACGCAGGGCTCCAGGATGTCGTCATTCTCGTCCCAGATCTCGCCCACCAGCTGTTCCAGAAGGTCCTCCAGCGTGATGATGCCCATCGTGCCACCGTATTCGTCGGCGACTACCGCGATGTGTGTGCGCGCGCGTTGCATGATCTTCAGCGCGTCGTCCAGCTTCAATGTCTTGTGGACGACGAGCGGCGGCATCAGAAGCTTTTTGAGGTCGATGTCCGCCTTGCTATCCAGTTCCCGGAGGAACTGGTTGACGTTCAGGATGCCGATCACGTTGTCGATGGTGTCCTCGTAGACCGGGATGCGCGAATACTGGGACTCGATGACCACCCTGAGCACGTCGTCCAGCGAATCCTCCACGTCGACCGCCACCATGTCGATGCGCGGCGTCAGCACCTGCGCGATCGTCAGGTCGTCAAACTGCAGCGCGGACTGCACGAGGTCGGTGCGCTCCTCGTCGATCACGCCCTCGTCCTCGGCGGTTTCGAGGATGGCGGTCAGTTCCTCCTCGGTCATGGCGGGGCCGGACTTCTCGCCCGCGCCCAAAAGATGCGCGAGACCCTCGACCAGGACGAGCGACGCCCTGACCACGGGCATCAGAATCAGCATGACCGCGTTCAGCGCGCCGGCCGCGCGCTTTGCGAAGGCTTCGGCGTTGCGCTTGGCCAGAATCTTGGGCGTAATTTCGCAGAACAGCACGACGGCAACCGTCATGATCACCGAGGCAACCCCAGCACCCGCCTCCCCGGCGATGCCGATGGCCACCACCGTCGCCAGCGACGACGCGGCGATGTTCACGAGGTTGTTCCCGATCAGAATGGCCGACAGCGCGTCGTCAAACCGGTCGTAGATCCGAATCACCAGCGCGCTCTTTTTGTCGCCGTCCTCGGCGGCGCGGCGTACCCGCCGCGCGTTGATGGACGTGAACGCGATTTCGTCCGCCGAAAAGAACGCGGACGCCGCGAGCATCAGGAGGATCGCCAGAACTTGTACAAGCATGGCGCGCTCCTCACTGCGCCGCGGCGGGTTCCGCCGCCGGGTCGCTCTCGTCGTAGATCTCGCCGACCAGTTCCTCCAGGATGTCCTCCATCGTGACGATGCCGACGGCCTGGCCGGTCTCGTCGGCGATCAGCGCCATGTGACCTCGGTGCTGGTTCATCTGGGTCATCAGGTCATCGATGTGCATGTCGGCCCGATAGGTGCGGATCGGGATCAGAAGCGCCCTAAGGCGCGTATAGGTTCCGGTCAGCCGCGCGGTCAGGAAGCGGTTCACCTGCAGGATGCCGGTCACACGGCCGCGGCGCGCGTCCCAGACCGGGAAGCGCGAATACTTATGCGCGGCAATCTTCCCGGCAATCTGATCCTGGGTGGACTCGGCGTCGATCATGACGACTTTCTCAAGCGGGATCAGGATGTCGGACGCCGTAATCGCGCCAAACTCGAACGCGGACTGCACCAGTTCCTGCTGGTCGGGTTCCAGAAGGCCCTCGTCCTCGATGGTCTCGATGATGTCGTGCAGTTCATCCTCGGTGAAGGATGGGTCGGCCGGCGCGGGGAAGCGATGCGCGATCCACTCGCCCCATTTGGAGAACAGGAACGTGACCGGTTTCAACACCCGGATCATCGCGAGAAGAACGCCCGCCGACTTCAGCGCGTACCGGTCCGCCCGACGGCGCGCGACGGTCTTGGGCAGCATTTCCGCAAAGATGTAGACGACCACCGTCAGTGCGACCGTCGCCCACAGGATCGCGCCGTCGCCCCAAAGGCGCGTGACGAGAACCGTCATCAGCGACGCCGACGCGATGTTCAGGATGTTGTTGACAATCAGGATCGTCGTGAGCGCTTCCTCGAAGTGGGAAAGGATGACGAGCGCGCGGCGGGCATTCCTGTCGCCGTCTTCCGCGCTGTTTCTGATGCGAACGCGGTTGAGCGCGGTGAAACTCATCTCAACGGCCGACGTGAGGCCGCACAACAGGATGGTGCAAATCAGGATCAAAAGTATAGGCCAACTGTCCGGGTCCATGGACGACGATCAACTCCTATGGTACATACTGTGAGACAGTATAGCACGGCGCGCGTTAAAAAACAAGGTGCGCCCCCCATCAAATTCAAATCAAGGCTTGCGCCAGGAACGAGGCTGTGGTATAATGTCCGATGCCACACGGGTGATGACGGTTGGGTCCTGTGCGGCGTCATGCCGTGAACCTTGTCAGGGCCGGAAGGCAGCAGCAATAAACGGAAGTTGGCGCGCGCCGCGGGAAAGCCTGGCCCGAACCCTGTGGCTCTGTTTTTATACGGCGAGTCCCGCCTTCGGCGGGCGATCCTGCACACCTTTCCGACGCTTGTCCACATACATCAGCAGATCCACGCGCTTTAAAAACTCCTCGGCCGAGAGCCGCTCCTCAAACGGGTAGATCGCGATGCCCATGCTGAAGGACAGATTGGCGGGCAGTGTACCCGACTGGTTGAGTGTCTTCAGCGCGGCGTTGATCCTGTCCACCACGCGCGTCAGCCCCAGTTCCGTCGAGGTATCCAGGATCAGGCAGAATTCGTCGCCGCCGTAGCGGGTCACATAGTCGTTGGCGCGGACGCACCGCTTCAGAAGATCCGCCGTGGCCTTGAGCATCCGGTCGCCGATATCGTGACCCAGCGTATCGTTGATGCTTTTGAAGCTGTCGATGTCCAGCATGAGGAACGAGAACGTCCGGTTCCGGGAACTGCGCGCGACCTTTTCCCGGAGCACCATCTCCAGCTTCTTCCGGTTCCCGACGCCCGTCAGGTAGTCGGTAAAGATGCTGTCGTCCTGCGCATAGAGCAGCACGACCAGGAGCGACGGCACTGCGCCGATCAGCGCGAACGGGAAGCCGTAGATCACGGTTTGCATCACGATGCCCAGAGAGGAAGGAAACGGGAAGAACAAGAGCGATTTCAGCACCCGCCTGTCCAGCTTCCGGCGGTTCAGAATCGTCAGCGCGAACGCCCACGTGGGCAGCGCGATTGTGATCAGCGAAGAAACCAGGAAGGCAGGCCCCCGGTGATAGACGTTGGATTCGTCGATCCAATAATACCATCCCGTGAAGAGCGTCGCGACCGTCAGGATGACATTGACCGCATTCAGCGCGAGCACCACCTTGCGCGAAAAATCAAAACCGTTCTTTTCGCCGCGCGTCAGGCAGTAGACATATTCAAACCAGAGCGATGGAAGCACCGGTGAAAAAAGGAACAGAAGAAAGTTCCCCGTTCTGTTGACCGCAGGGAACCAGGGGGGGGTCAGACCATCGAACCTGCCCATTGCGTCAAACATCAGAAGCGAGATCGCAGTGAGCAATTGCAGAAGGTACAGGCGGCGCTGCCTTGAATGGGCGCCGCTGTCGCTGTTCGCGTAGACCAACAGCACCGCCAACATCGAAACGGAGAAGAGGTTGAGTACGACATTCGCGATCAAGCCCATGTCTTAGCCCTCGTTGTCCATCCTTGCTGGTTCAACGTCGAACGGGGATGTCCGCCGCGCGCGGAGCGGTCAGGCTGGTCGTGACTGATAACACACCGATCTCGCAACTGAAATTGTAATTGTTTTTCCGCAAGCTGTCAAGCCGTGCAGTCCGTTTCAGTGGAAGGCTGCCGAACATCCAGTGTAGCGCCCGGCTTGACACGCCGGCCCTTTCTTTGGAAAAAGCCGAAGGCCGCCGGAGGACTCAGGCTTTCCGGTCGAAATAGACCGACTTTCGGGTGACGGACAGCGGCACGCCCATGATGATCTTTACGTCCGCATCCATCAGCATCAGGTTGCGCGCGGCGAGTCCTGCGGAATAAAAGATGCGGTTGTCGACGCGGGCGTCCATCGCGACCGACACCGCTGAGCCCAGCGCGATGCCCTGATCCATCGGGTCATAGGCGCAGGTCGCGCCCGCCTCCCGGCAGGCCTTGCAGGTGTCAAAGCCGCAGTAGCCGCAGTTGAGGCCGCGCTGGGTCAGCTTCGTGCCGATCAAGACCACCGCGTGGCTGTCCCGGACGTTTTTCGCGTCCCGGATGAAGGACGGCACGTTCAGTTCGCCGCCGATGCGGTCCATTTCGTCGGCCATCGCGTCCTTCTCCGCGCCGGTCACCACCAGCGTCTGAATGTCGTCGACGCCCCGCGCCTTGGGCGCGGTACGGGCGGCGGCGCACATCCGGTTGGCCGTCTCCATCACGGCGGCGAGTTCGCAGCTCTTTTCATCGTACAGCATGGGTTACGCCTCCTCAACTTCATAATCACAGGCAACGGACGCTTCGCGGACCGCGTGCATCCGCTTCTTGACCGGCAAATGCGCCGGGTGCTGCTGATAAGCGTCCAGCGCCGCGCGGTCGCGGAACAGCGTGACAAGCGCCACGTCGTAGCTGCGCTCGCTCGAAAGAAAGTCCGCGCCCGCCTCAAGGCTTATGAGGCCGTCCACCTTGCCGACCATCGAATAGAACCCTTCGACGATCGACGGGATTTCGGGCTTGAACTCCGGCTTGATCTTGAACAGGACGATGTGGCGAACCATGCGCATTCCTCCCCATATTTCCCCGGCGGGCCCGACCGCCGGTCTAATTTAGAATCACTCCGGCCTGCGCGGGCGCTGCGCCCGCCCAAAGGTCTTGTTCAGAATCTCCCCGACCAGGTACAGGGAACCGCAGGCGACGACCAGGCCATCCGCCCCGGCCAATTCTCGCGCCGCCGAAAGCGCCGCGGATGGATCAGAAATGGACACCGCGTCCGCGCCCACCGCGCGGTAGACCGCCGCGAGCGCGTCCGACGGCAGCGCGCGGGGGCCTTCCACCTGCGTGGCGACGACTTTAGTCGCGATCGGCGCGAGGATTAACGCGCATTCCTCCGGCTGCTTGTCCCGCATCATCGCCGTTAGTAGCGCGATCCGACGGTTGGGCAGAAACTCCTCCAGGTAATCACGCAGCGCGCGCGCCGCCTGCGGGTTGTGCGCGCCGTCAATTAGAAGCCGGTCGTCCAGCCAGTTCAGTCTTCCGGGCCAGCGCGCATCGGAAAGCCCGCGCGCGGTGGCCTCCGGCGTTAAAAGCCAGCCGCGCCCGGCGAGTACCGATAACGCCGTCAGCGCGAGCCGCGCGTTCTCGATCTGATGCCGGCCGGCCAGGTTCAGCCGCGCGGAGACAGCGCCGATGCCTGGCACATCGCACGCGACACTCGCGCCGCGCGCGTCGATTTCGTTCACCGCCATCTTGAGCCGCTCCGCCGGGAACAGCGGCGCGCCTCTCTCCCGGCACGCGCGCTCGATCACTTCCCGCGCGGCGGGGCTCTTCTGCGGGTATAGCGCCACCGGGCGGCCGGGTTTGATGATGCCCGCCTTTTCAAACGCGATTTCTCCGATGGTTTCGCCCAGCTGCTCCATGTGATCCATGCCGATGTTCGCGATGACGCTGACCTCCGGCAGGATCACGTTGGTCGGATCCAGCCGCCCGCCGATCCCGGTCTCGATTACCGCGACGTCCACCTTCCGGCCGGCGAAGATCAGGCAGGCGATCGCCGTACCCAGCTCAAACGATGTGGGCAGAAAGCCGGGCATCGCGCCGACCGCCTCATACACGCGGTTCCCGGCCGATTCAAAGAGCGCATCATCCGCCGGAACCCCGTCGATCTGGATACGCTCCAGATAGTTCGTAAGAAACGGGGAGGTGTACAGCCCCGTCGAGTATCCGTTCGCACGGAGCGCGGCCTCGATCAGCGCCGCGGTCGATCCCTTCGCGTTGGTGCCCGCGATGTGCACCGAGCGGAGCGCCGCCTCCGGATGCCCCAGCGCGTCCATCAGCCGCTCCATGTTGGAAAGCCCCTTTTTTTCGCCAAAGCGACGCGCGCCGTGGATCCAGTCGATCAGTTCGCCTGCGTTCATGGCCGTAAAAGACCCCTCTCGCGTCCATTATTTCCCGACAGGCGGCGCGTGTCAACCACATTCGCGTTATCAGACGCAAAACCGCACGGCGCGCCGCGAAAATGCGCGCTTGTTTCCCGCGCGCATCGATGCTATAATAAGAGAAATTCCCGTCGGTCTAGGATGAAGGAGGAGTTCGGTGTATAAGCTGTTTACGGACGTGATGTGCGATTTGCCGCTCGATTATGTGAATGCCCACGGTTTGGAAGTCATCCCGCTGAGCGTTTTGATCGACGGCGAGGATTACGCGCTCGCGGCCGATCCCGCCGGCCCCGGCTGCATCGAACCTATTACGTTCTACCAACGCCTGCGCGCGGGCGCCAGCGCGAAATCCTCCCAGGCCAGCGCGGACAAGATCGTTGAGATGATGCGGCCCTACCTCGAGGCGGGACAGGACATCCTCTACATCGCGTTTTCATCCGGCCTCAGCGGCACCTGCATGAGCGGCCTCGCGGCCAAAGAACAGCTTCTTTCAGAATTCCCGGAGCGCACGATCACCGTCGTCGATTCGCTGTGCGCGTCGCTGGGCCAAGGTCTTCTGGTCTCACTCGCGGTGAACAAATGGGAGGCAGGGGAATCCCTCGAAGAGGTTGCCGCCTTCGTCGAGGCGACAAAGCTGAAAGTGCACCACTGGTTCACGGTGGACGACCTCAACTTTTTAAAGCGCGGCGGCCGGGTTTCGGGTGCGGCGGCGTTTCTGGGTACGATGCTGTCCATCAAGCCGGTGTTGAACGTCGACGACGAAGGCCACCTGATCCCCAAGGAGAAGCAGCAAGGCAGAAAGCGCGCGCTGAAGGCGCTGGTGGATCACCTGAAGGAAAACTGTCAGGATCCCGCGAAGTATCCGATCACCCTCTCCCACGGCGACGCGCTCGCGGACGCGCAATACGTCGATCAGCTGATCCGCGAACAGTTCGGCGTGGGGATACAGATCGTCAACTTGATCAACCCGGTCATCGGGTGCCATTCCGGCCCCGGCACCATCGCGTTGTTCTTCGTTGGCGACAAGCCGCGCGGGTAACCCCGGTCACCCCCAAACGCACCGAAGGGATGGATGGCATGTGTTTGGTTTTCGCCCGGACGGAAGGCGCCTGATCAGGAATGTCGATCCGATCATCCAGTTCACCCCCTACATCATGCCCACGCGAGCCGACGCGCAGAACTTCTGCCGCCAGACGCTGGACTACGATGTGCTGGCGGACTACATCAAGGCCGCCCACGAGAAGGGGCACAATCTGACGTTCATGTCGATCGTGATCGCCGCGTTCGTGCGCACCGTTTCCCAGTGCCCGGAACTCAACCGTTTCATCGCCAACAAGCAGATCTACGCCAGAAACCGGATCTCTGTCTCATTCGTCGTGCTGCGCAGGCGCTCGGACGACAGCATCATGGAATCACTGGCCAAGGTCGATTTTGAGGCCACAGACACCATCTTCGACGTGGGCAGAAAGATCGAGGAGGCCGTCGGACAGGGCCGCGAAGACAAGAACACCAACCTGACCGACATATTCGCCCGCACGCTGCTCGCGATTCCGGGACTTGCGACGGTGGTGGTGGGCATTGTGAAGCTCCTGGACCGCTACGGCCTAATGCCGGGTCTTGTCTACAAGGCCAGCCCATTCCATACCTCAATGTTCATCACCAACATGGCGTCCATCAACATGACCTACCTCTACCACCACCTGTACAACTTCGGCACCACGTCAATTTTCCTGGGTCTTGGCAAGATCGAGCGCGCGCTGAAGCCGCTGGGCGGCGGTAAGATCGGCTACAAAAACCAGTTGCCCATCGGCGTCGTGACCGACGAACGCATCTGCGGCGGCGCGAGCTACGCGCGCGCGTTCTCCATCATGCAGAAGTATTTCCGCGACCCAAGCCTGATGGAAGTGCCGCCGGAGACCGTCAACTTTGAGACCGAGCCGATCTACCTGCGCAAGGCGCGCAAAGCGAAGAAGAAGGCAGAGAAGAAGGCCATCAAAATCGCAAAGGCCGGATAGACCATATCATGAAGCGCCCCTGTTGCGAACCGCAACAGGGGCGCTTGCTTTAACACGGATCAGTGGATTGTACCGCCCTCGTAGAGCGGGAACTTTTCGCACAGCGCGAGCACTTCCGCCTTGACCTCCGGGATGACATCCTCGCCCTTTTCTGCGAGCCGCGCGATGAACCCGGCGATTTGCTCCATTTCCGGCTCCTTCATGCCGCGTGTGGTGACGGCGGGCGTGCCCACGCGAATGCCGCTCGTCACGAACGGGCTGAGCGTCTCAAAGGGCACAGTGTTTTTGTTGACGGTCACGTTGGCGCGGACAAGCAGGTTTTCCAGTTCCTTGCCGGTGCGGCCTGTGCCTGTCAGGTTTAATAGCATCATGTGGTTGTCGGTGCCGCCGGACACGAGCCGAAGCCCTTTGGCCGTCAACGCTGAGGCCAGCGCCCTGGCGTTCAGAATGATCTGGTGCTGGTAGGCTTTGAAGCCCTCTCCCGCCGCTTCCTTGAAGCACACGGCCTTGGCGGCGATGATGTGCATCAGCGGGCCGCCCTGGGTGCCGGGGAAGATCGCCTTGTCGATGGCTTTTGCGTACTGCTCGCGGCACAGGATCATGCCGCCGCGCGGGCCGCGCAGCGTCTTGTGGGTGGTGGTGGTCACGATGTCGGCGTAGGGAACCGGGCTCATGTGTTCGCCCGCGGCGACGAGCCCCGCGATGTGCGCCATGTCCACCATCAGGAGCGCGCCTGAGGCGTCCGCAATCTCACGGAATGCGGCAAAATCGATCGCGCGCGGGTAGGCGCTCGCGCCGGCGACGATCATCTTGGGCTTGACTTCAAGCGCCTGTTTTTTCAGCGCTTCGTAGTCGATCGTCTCGTCGCCCTCGCGGACGCCGTAGGCGACGAAGTTGTAGAGCTTGCCCGACATGTTGACCGGGCTTCCGTGGGTCAGGTGGCCGCCGTGGGACAGGTTCATGCCCAGCACCGTATCGCCCGGTTCCAGCAGGGCGAAGTACACCGCCAGGTTCGCCTGCGCGCCGGAATGGGGCTGTACGTTCGCGTGCTCCGCGCCGAACAGTTGGCAGGCGCGGTCGCGCGCCAGGTTTTCGACGATGTCCACGCGTTCGCAGCCGCCGTAGTACCTTTTTCCAGGGTAACCCTCGGCGTATTTGTTGGTCAGGTGCGAACCCATCGCGGCCAATACCGCCGGGCTCACGAAGTTTTCGGAAGCGATCAGCTCAATATGCTGACGCTGCCGGTCAAGTTCAAGCTGCATTGCCTCGGCCGTCTCCGGGTCGGCCGCGCGGATCGTTCGAAAATCAATCATGCGCCGTTTCCTCCATGCTACATATATCTTGTATGCCGTGCCCTCTCACTATACAATCTTTTGCGTTCTCGTTCAACCCCGCCACGCACTGTTTCCGTAGATTTAATTGAATATCAGTGCCAAACGTACGGTTTCCCCGGCGGCGAATCGGCCAAAATAACGCAAAGCTAATTTGACTTTCCCTGCCCTCCATCCTATAATAATCAAAGAAGGTCAGTAATTGGAAAAGTGAGGTGCGCCGCATGAACTCGCAGAAATTCACACAGAAGTCGCTGGAGGCGATCCAGCAGGCGCAGTCAATCGCCATACAGTACCAGAACCAGCAGGTGGATCAGCCACACCTTCTATACGCGCTGGCGGATCAGGAGGGCGGGCTGATTCCCGAACTCCTGAAAAAGCTGAACGCCGATCCATCGCAGGTGATCTCCGCCTGCGAGCAGCTGATCGCGCGCATCCCGAAGGTGACCGGCGGCGGCCGAGCGGCAAACACCGTGTACGTGTCCCAGGAACTGGACAGGACGCTCGTCGAGGCCGAGCAGGCGGCGCAGCGGATGACCGACGAGTACGTGTCGGTCGAGCACATCCTGCTGGCGCTTCTCGACACCGCGAGCCCGGCCATGAAAGAGCTGTTCAGGCGCTTCAGCCTCCGGAAGGACGCGCTGCTCACCGCGCTGCAGTCGGTGCGCGGCGGCCAGCGGGTGACCAGCGATTCCCCCGAATCCACCTACGACGCGCTGAAGAAGTACGGGCAGGATCTCGTCGACCTTGCGCGCAAGCAGAAGCTGGACCCGGTGATCGGCCGCGACAGCGAAATTCGCAACGTCGTGCGCATCCTGTCCCGGAAAACCAAAAACAACCCCGTGCTGATCGGAGAACCCGGCGTCGGCAAGACCGCCATCGCCGAAGGGCTCGCGCAGCGCATCGTTCGCGGCGATGTGCCGGATTCGCTCAAGGATCGGCAGCTCTTTTCGCTGGACATGGGCGCGCTGATCGCGGGCGCGAAGTTTCGGGGCGAATTCGAGGAACGGCTGAAGGCGGTGCTTCAGGAGATCAAGAAGTCGGAAGGGAAAATCATCCTGTTCATCGACGAGTTGCACCTGATCGTCGGCGCGGGCAAGACCGAAGGCTCGATGGACGCGGGCAATTTGCTCAAGCCCATGCTGGCCAGGGGCGAACTGCATTGCATCGGCGCGACCACCTTGGACGAGTACCGAAAGTACATTGAAAAGGATGCGGCGCTGGAGCGCCGGTTCCAGCCGGTATTGGTGGGCGAACCCACCGTGGAGGACACGATTTCCATCCTGCGCGGCCTCAAGGAGCGATATGAGGTATTTCACGGTGTCAAGATCACCGATCAGGCGCTGATCGCGGCGGCGACGCTTTCCAATCGCTATGTAACCGATCGGTTCCTGCCGGACAAGGCGATCGACCTCGTGGACGAGGCCTGCGCGATGATCCGAACCGAGATCGACTCCATGCCCACGGAGCTGGACGAAATTTCCCGCAAAATCATGCAGCATGAAATCGAGGAGGCCGCGCTCAAGAAGGAGACCGGCGCGCTCGCGAAGGAGCACCTCGCCGACATTCAGAAGGAACTCGCCGACATGCGCGAGCGGTTCAAGGAAATGAAGGCCCGCTGGGAGCGCGAGAAGGGCGCGATCGGCAGCGTGCAGAAACTCCGCGAGGAGATTGAGAAGGTCAACGCGGAGATTGAATTGGCGCAGCGCCAGTATGATCTGAACAAGGCGGCGGAGCTCAAGTACGGGAAGCTGCCCGAACTCACGCGCAAGCTGCAGGCGGAGGAGGCGCTGGCCGAAAAGGACAAGGGCGCGGCGACGCTGCTGCGCGACAAGGTGACCGAGGACGAGATCGCCCGCATCGTCGCGCGCTGGACGGGCATCCCGGTCTCAAAACTGATGGAGGGCGAACGGGAGAAGCTTTTGAAACTCGAAGACCTGCTGCACCGGCGCGTGATCGGCCAGGACGAGGCCGTGTCGCTGGTCAGCGAGGCCATCCTGCGCGCCCGCGCGGGCATCGCAGACCCCAACAGGCCCATCGGCTCATTCCTGTTCCTGGGCCCCACCGGCGTGGGCAAGACGGAACTGGCAAAGGCCCTGGCGCAGGCGCTGTTTGACGACGAGCACAACCTGGTCAGGATCGACATGTCGGAGTACATGGAGAAGTTCTCGGTGTCCCGCCTCGTGGGAGCGCCTCCGGGTTACGTGGGCTACGAGGAGGGCGGGCAGTTGACCGAGGCTGTCCGCCGCAAGCCCTACTGTGTCGTCCTGTTTGACGAAGTGGAGAAGGCGCATCCGGACGTATTCAACATCCTTTTGCAGGTGCTGGACGACGGCCGCATCACCGATTCGCAGGGGCGCACGGTGGACTTCAAGAACACCATCATCATCCTGACCTCGAACCTCGGCTCCAACTACATCCTGGAGGGAATCGACGCGCGAGGCCAGATCACGCCTGAAGCCCGCGAAGCGGTGGAAAGGTTACTTAAAACGCAGTTCCGCCCCGAATTTTTGAATCGTTTGGACGAAATTGTGTTCTATAAACCGTTGACGAAGGACGAGATTGGGAAGATCATAGATCTGATGATGGCGGAGCTCAACCACCGGCTCGCCGAGCGCCAGCTGACCGTATCCCTGACCCCAGCCGCCAAGGCGCTGATCGCCGAGATCGGCTATGACCCGGTGTTTGGCGCGCGCCCGCTGCGCCGGATGCTGACCCGGAGGGTGGAGACGCCGATCAGCCGGATGATCATCGCGGATCAGGCGCCGCCGAGCAGCCATTTGACGGTCGACGCGCAGGGAGAAGAATTTACGATAACGTTTTCGTAAGAAGTGCTGATTTTTAGATCGATTTGTTAACTTTACGCGGAGTTTTCTATACATCGGTGTGTTGACTTGACAACGCCCGATGTATTTTGCTAAAATCGAATTGTGGAAAACGAATGAGCAAGTTGTCGCATCCTGCGCCACCTTTGAATTTTCATTCAACGTGCCAGAAGCGTCGACGGTTTTTCTATTGCTTTCAGGAAGACTGTGACTATTGGAAGTATATGGAAAAGTAACAATCTCCGGAATGGCATTCAGAATGCGCCGCCCACATTTCGAAATGCAAGGAAGGGACCAAACATGCAGAGAAAATCGG
>CAZNPZ010000019.1:0-46900 GCA_964575255.1 uncultured Oscillospiraceae bacterium | reverse complement strand
TCTGATCGAAGAACTGATCGACCGCTTCGGCGACCCGGCGAGGCCGGTGATGAACCTGATCGAGATCGCGCACCTGAAAAACCTGTGCCAGCGGCTTGGGATCGACCTCGTGACCGGGCGGCTGGGCGCGCTCGTAATGCGCTTCTCGCCCGCCGCGGAGGTGGATGTACTCCGGCTGATCGAGGCACTGAAGCCGTTTGAGAAGTTCGTCAGGCTGCAGGCGGGCAAAGAATCCGCGCTCGTGTATCAGGAAGGAAAGAAGACCGTCGAGGAACAGCTGCCCGGCGCGGTCCTGATGATGGAAAAGGTCGTCGGCCTAATGACGGACGAAAAATTACCTAAGAGCGGGGGAGAGGACCGGTGATTGTCAAAGGCAGCGGAGAGCGGCTTCAGGAACTGCTTTTTCGTCAGGGCGTGACAGCGAACGTCCCCTGCGGCGGCAAAGGCATCTGCGGCAAGTGCCGCGTGAAGGTTGCTGGCGACGTGAGCGCCCCAAACGAGAGCGAGCGTGTGCACCTGACCCGGGAAGAACTTCAAAACGGCTGGCGGCTTCTGTGCATGTGCCGCGTGTACGGCGAGGCAGTGGTGGAAGTGCAGGGCGAAGAAAACGCGCGCATCCTGACCGACGGCGGCTCTAAGACCATCGAAGGCGCTCAGGGCGTGATGGCGGCTGTGGATATCGGCACGACCACGCTGGCCGCATACCTCGTCCGGGACGGGCGCACGATCGACTGCGAGGCTTCGATGAACCCGCAGCGCGTTGCGGGCGCAGACGTGATCAGCCGCGTCGACTATATCGTCAATCACGCGGATGGTCTGAACTACCTTTCCCGCCTCGTTCGGAGCAGGATCGACGAGATGATCGCCGCGATGGCCGGGCGGCAGGGCGTTGGCGCGGACGAAATCTCGCGGATCGCGCTGGTGGGCAACCCGATCATGACCCACGTCTTGGCCGCGATCGACCCGCGCGAGATCGCGGTCGCACCCTACACGCCCGCCTATTTCGAGGCGTTTGCCACTCAAGGTCTGTTTCGGAGCGCGCCCGACGCGCGGGAACTGGTCGGCGGGTGCGTCGCGGGCTACGTGGGTTCCGACACCATCGCGGCGGTGATGGCCGCCGGGATGGACCGGTCGGACGAAATCTCGCTGTTGTTGGACATCGGCACAAACGGAGAAATCGCGCTGGGCGGGCGCAAGCGAATGCTGTGCTGCGCGGCGGCGGCGGGGCCGGCGTTTGAAGGCGCGCAGATCAAGTACGGTTCCGGCGCGGTGGACGGCGCGATCGACCGGGTTTGGGTCGAGGATGGTCAGCTCCGCTGCCACGTTCTGGGCGGCGGGGAAGCGCGGAGCATTTGCGGCAGCGGGCTTGTGGACGCGGTCGCTTCTCTCCTTACACTGGAAGTGATCGACGAGACAGGCCGCATGGACGGCGCGGAGGCGCGGCTTCTGGATGGCGTTTGCCTGACGCAGCGTGACGTTCGGGAAGTTCAGCTGGCCAAGGGCGCCATCGCCGCCGGCATCGACATCCTGATGAAGGAAATGGGCGTGACCGCGCGGGACATCGACAAGCTGTACCTTGCCGGGGGATTCGGCAACTACATCGACCCCAAAAGCGCCTGTCAGATCGGCCTTCTGCCCCCGGAACTCCTTGACCGCGTGACGCCCATCGGCAACGCCGCCGGAGCGGGCGCACGGCTGATGCTCGCGGGCGAGGATCGCGCCGAGGCGCTTCGCAAACACATGCAATATGTGGAACTCTCCGGACGGAAGGACTTTCAGGAACTGTTCAGCGAAAAAATGATCTTCTGAAATGATGATACGCGCAGAATCCGCCGTCGGATTCTGCGCGTGAAATTGTGTCTAAACCGGCTATCTACGCTTGTGCCATACAAGTGAGAAGGCTTGTAGCGCGGAATTACTGGACGTATGCGTAATTCTCACCGACAAATGCGTTCACCAGATAGCGCGACATGTTCAGCGGGTTGGCCAGCGCGTAGGATTCTTGCCCGCTAAGGTATTTCTCCGGCACGCGCAGCGCGCTCAACACCTGATTCCAGATGGGCACCACGGCGTCCTCCCCGAACGCGGTGGAAATAACCTCGCTGGACTGGCTGTGCAGGCCGTGATCCGCCTGAAGCACGATGACCGCGTCAGGGTCTTTTGAGAGAATTTCGTCGATCATGCCCAGTAGCATGGTCGCCGCGTACCGGTGCTGCGGCGCATAGGAATTCAAACCATGCGTATCGCTGTTATGGGTTTCACCATTCTCGTCAACCGTGAACGGAGGATGCGCGCCGATATAGAATACGATGTTGAATGTGGGCTGATCGGCGGAGGCCGCGTCGCCGAGCGATTCAAGGATCATCCGGCTGTTCTTTTGCAGTTTCTTTCCCTGCGCCAGCGTTCGGAGGCGGTCTTCCGACAGCGCCTGGGTCAGCGCGGATCGCTTCAGCGGAAAGCCCAGAAGCCCCCGCTCTCCCAACTTTACGACTGTGTTGAAATACGTGTTGCCGGGGATATCCGTCAAAAGAATCGCCAGTTCACCCGCCTCAATGATGGACAAATACCGCTGTTCGAAATTGCCCTCCGTTTCCAGCTTGTACGCGCCGCCCGAATCCCCGACGACATAGACGCTGTCCGAGACCGGCGGATAATAGATGTTGAGGCTGCCAATTGTCTGGGACAGATAGCCCTTCTGCTCAAACGCGACACGCGTTTCATTCTTCAGGCGCGCGTATTGCAGCTCGCCTTTGGACAGAGCCTGACTTGCTTTTGTAACCGCCGTCTCATGATCCTTGAGCAGCTCACGCATTGTGTTGTCATAGAAATACGGGCACATCAGCGCGGGCACGGCAATCTTGGTCGTATGGTTGGTTTCCACCATGGCGTCGCGGTCAATCTGAAAGCCGCGGTCTATCAGCGCCTGAGAGAATTCCGCCTGATCGTCCCCGAAGTATTTTTGAAATGCGTCGAAACCCAGCATGCCGTCGCAATGGAACCAGTAGACATTGGGTGACGGCGCGCTATGGGAGATGTTGAACTGGGTTTTGAACTTTGTCAGATCCAGCGATTCGATGTCGTACTCGCTCATAATGCCGGTTCGGATTGCGGGCACGGCGTTGTACATGAGCAGCACGCCGAGGAAAATGAGAAAAACCGGGTACAGGCGTCCTCCCTGCCGCCCGCGCGCCGCGAACGATACCAAAAGCGTCAAAACGATGGTGACCAGCCCGAACGCGATCAGGAAACTCGGATACCCGATCCAATGCCGATCGTCCACAATCCATTCGCACGCGCTCTTGAGGGAGAAAAACAGGATCCAGGCCGTTGCGCATCCGAGGAAGGCCGCAAGTCTCGACTTGAACACAAGGCGAATGAGCACGCAGCCGATCAGCGACAGGATCGCCATTGCGCCGCCCACGACAGCCACCTGGACGGCGTTGATGTATTCGGCATTGCGGGCGTACAGGTATGTGAGCGGGATCAGCGGCATCATCATGCACAGGATCGGAACCAGAATCTTCCCTTGTTTTTCCATAGAATGTCAGTCCTCTCGCGCATTACGCGCGTTTCTGCTCACGTGCATTGGATCTGATTTCAACGAGCGCCACTCTATTCTAATACGGAATAATTATCGTGTAAAGGGCACACAGGGTGAGAATCATGGTATAATGTTAGGAATAAACGGCTGAGTCAAGTGAGGCGCTTATGGGAAAAGACGATAAAACCTTAACCCGGGAGATCCTCAGGTTCGTGAAATTCGGGCTGTTCTCCGTGTCCGCTGGGCTGATCGAGTCCGGCGTTTTCTACCTTTTGGGACTGATTCCGGGCTTTGGATACTGGGCATGCTACCTTCCGGCGCTCATACTGTCGGTGGTTTGGAACTTCACGCTCAACCGCCGGTTCACGTTCCAGTCCGCTGCCAATATCCCGGTGGCTATGTTCAAGACGTTCTGTTATTACCTCGTATTCACGCCGCTCTCGACAGTTCTTGGCGACTGGCTGGTTGAGGTGCGGTTTGTCTCGCTGCCAGCGATCCGCGACATCGTGTTTTTCTCGACGCTGATAGCCAATTTTGTCACCGAGTTCCTGTTCCAGCGGTATTACGTGTTCCGTGGGAATGTGGACAACCGGACGGAAAAACAGGCGACAGAGTGAGAAATAATGCGCCCGGAAGCCGTCGCTTCCGGGCGTTTGACTCAGTCCTGATTGTCCATCACGCGGCAGTCGGCGAGAATGTCCGGGTAATTTCGCATGCTGTCCGCCTCAGTGATATCACGGATCACGCGGCACGGCACGCCCGCCGCGAAGGTATTCGCCGGGATGTCCTTGGTCACGACGCTGCCCGCACCGATCACGCAGCCGTCTCCGATCGTGACGCCGCCGCACACCGTCACGTTCGCGCCCAGCCATACGTCGTTTCCGATTGTGACGGGCTTCGCGTAGCAGAAGTGCTTCGGCGCGCCGTCTGCGTCCAGCATCTGGCGGCGCTCGGCGGCGATCAGCGGATGAATCGGGGTCACGATCGAAACGTTGGGGCCGAAGTTCACGAAATTGCCGATGGTGACCGGCGCGTCGTCCTGTATGGTCAGGTTGTAGTTGCCGAAGAAATCATCGCCGATCCGCGTGTGCGTCCCGTAGTGGAAGAACACCGGCCCCTGTATGAAGACGCCCTTTCCCTTGGCACCCAGAATCTGAGTCAGCAGTTCCTCGCGTCGCTCGGTTTCGTCCTCCAGCGTCCGGCTGTAGAGACTGCTGAGGTTGTGGGATCGAAGTTTCATCGCCCGGAGCGCCTCGTCTCCGGGGCAAAACAGGATGCCCGCAAAGATCCGTTCTTCTTCTTTCATCGTTCATTCTCCTTCCGGGATTGTATCGTGGCGAACCGAATCCGACGCCTGACTCTTCGCGTGCGTCCGGTTGACCATTTCCACCATGAAAGTCATCAGGAACGTGAAAACCAGCAAAAAGATGGGGTACAAACGGATGTCCAACTTATCCGCCAGGAAACCGAACACCATCGGCATCAGCGTCGCGCCGGTATAGGCGCTCGCCATCTGCATGCCGATCACCGCCTGCGAGTTGTCCTTGCCGAAATTGTCCGGCGTCTCATGGAGCAGGCCCGGGAAGACCGGCGCGCAGCCTAGGCCCGTGACCAATAGGCCCGCGAAGAGCGTCGGGCTGCCCAGGGGGATGAGGACCAGCGCGATGCCCAGGATCATGCCCCCCTGACCCAGCCGGATCATCCTGCGGTCGCCCAGCCTGCCCGATACAAAGCCGCTCAGAAACCGCCCCGCCGTGATGCCCAGATAGAAGAGCGAGGCCATGCTCGCCGCCGTTTCTTCCGGGATTCCCCGACCCAGCACCATGTAGCTGCTGGCCCAAAGACCGGCGGTCACCTCCATCGCGCAGTAGGAAAAGAACGCGATCAGCATGCACCCCGAGCCGGGGAGTTTTAAAATCTCCAACATCCCGCGGTTTTCCTCGCCGCCGGTTTCATCGCCGGTCTCGGCCTTTCTCGCCTTCCATAGCGGAAGCGAGAAGATCAGACCCGCGACCAGCGCGACCTGGATGACGCCGATCGAACGATACCCCGCGTGCCAGCCGAACCCGCCGGACAGGCAGAACCCCATGATGTACGGCCCCAGCGCCGCGCCTACGCCCCAGAAGCAGTGCAACCAGTTCATATGCCTGGATTTATAATGGAGCGCCACGAAGTTGTTGAGCGCCGCGTCCACGCTGCCCGCGCCGAGGCCATAGGGGATCGCCCACAGGCAGAGCTGCCAGAACGCGCCTGAGAAGGAAAAGCCGAGCAGCGCGACGGCGGTCAGCCCGACGGAGAACGCGGTGACCGAACCGGTTCCGAAGCGGCGGATCACATTGACGCTGAAGAGGCTGGACAGGATCGTCCCGCCCGCGATGACCATCGAGACCAGCCCCGCGTAGGAGACCGGCACGTTCAGCGCACCGAACATCGACGGCCATGCGGAACCGAGCGCCGCGTCCGGCAGACCCAGGCTGATGAAAGCGACATAGATCACGACCAGTAAAATGGAAACCATACACCTGCTCCTTGCGTAAAATGATTGGGTACGGTATAATGATACTCCAGAATTGCGCGGAAAGATATCGAAATGCGCGGATTATCCATAACAATCGTCCAAATCCGGAGGGATGCACCGTGCGGATCGAACTCAGGAGCGACGGGTCGGAGAACGTGCCCTACAACTTTCCGGATTTCCCCGTCCACGCGCGCAGACTCAGCCTGTCCGCGTACCCCGGCGGTTGTTTTGTCGGCCACTGGCATGACGACCTGGAGTTTGTCGCCGTGCTGCGCGGGCGGATGCGCTACGAAGTGAATGGAGAGCCTTTCCACCTGAAAGAAGGGGAAGGGATGTTTGTCAACGCCCGGCAGATGCACGCCGGGCGCGTGGCGGACGGCGGCGACTGCGATTTCCTGTGCGTCGTGTTCCACCCGTCGCTGCTCTTTCCCTCGCGCCATCTGGAGGGGTCTTACGCGGCTGCGATGTGCGGGGAGGCGGCGCTCGGCTGCAAATTGCTGACGCCGTCCGACGAAACGGACCGGGCGGCGCTTTCGCAGCTTGGCCGCCTGTACGATCTCTGCGAGGAGGCGGGGGAGGGGTTTGAACTGGGCGCCCTCAGCGCGATCCTCCAGCTGGGGCATCTTTTGTTCCGATCCGTCGCCGTATCGGGTGGAAGCCGTCAGCCGTCCGACAGGCGGCTTTCCGAACTCCGGGACATGATCGGCTTCGTGCAGAAGCACTATCAGAACCCGATCGCGCTTCAGGACATCGCGGCTGCCGGGAACATGTGCCGCAGCGGGTGCTGCGACGTGTTCCGGAAGGTGATGCGCCTGTCGCCGATCGCCTACCTGACCAATTACCGCGTCGAAAAGGGCGCGGAACTGTTGGGCGGCACGGCGCTTCCGGTTACCGAGATCGCGCTGATGTGCGGGTTTTCAAGCCCCAGCTACTTTTCGGAAGTATTCCGGGAGAGGATGGGGTGCGCACCGTCCGAATACCGAAAACGCATCGGCAAGGAGCCGCCGAGCCAGTCCGGGGACGCGCCGTAAACGAGGCACCATCAAATCTCCAAGCCGTCGTAGCCGACTTCGATACGGACACCGGGATTCTGCGCGTCGTAAAACGCCTGCATTCTCTCGTGGGTCAGCGAATGCTTGTGGTTGATGTGCGTCACATACACACGGGAGGTCTCGGTCAGCGTATTCTGTTCAAGCAGCCGCCGCGTGACCGCCAGCACGCCCGGACAGCCCATGTGGCCTTCCGACTTCGGATCTGAAAAGTATGGGGAATCCCCGAACGTTCCCTCCACCACCAATACGTCAAGCCGCACAGACTTCAGGTACTCGAACGTCTCTTCAAAGAAGTAGCCTGTGTCCGCCGCGTAATAGACCATTTCCCCGCCCGGAAGCGCGATCAGGTAATTGACCGAATACTCGTTGTCACCGTATCCCCGGTGGTTGCCCTTGAGCGGCGTCACGCGGAGCCCGCCCGCGGTGAACGGCTCGTAATACGCAAGCGGGATGATGCAATAGCAGGGCGCATAGTTCACCGCCGAATATCCATAGGGCGCGGCGGCGCGCGTGAGCCAGTCGCAGGCCGCCCGTGACGCGTAGAGGCTGACCGGCTTCTCCGCGCCCACGACCGCCATCGCACGGACGTCAAGCTGCGGAAACGCCAGGTGATCCTCGTGCGAGTGCGTGATCAGGATGTCCGTCAGCGTTGTCAGGTCATTTTTCAGGATCACCGACTGGTAGAAGAGATCTGGGCCAAAGTCGATCTGCACGGCAGGGTTCACCCGGAAGCAACTGCGGGAGCGGACGTCCTTCCCGCCGCGCGCACGCGCCTCCTCGCAGATCGGGCAAAGGCACATCGGGCTGGGGATGGCTTCCGCCGCGCCGGTTCCGATCATGCGCAAACCCAAGTTCTTCATCGCGCGCCCCCTTTGTTTTGCTGATTATCCGGGGTGCGTGAGCCGTCCGTCTTGCCCCCGCGGTCTATCAGGAAGTACCAGGCGACGGCGACCAGGATGACCGCTCCGCCGATCAGCGTGAATTTCCCCGGCGCTTCGCGGAGCAGCAGGAAGACAGCCAGCGGGCCCGTGACGACCTCCGTCAACATGCCGACGGACACCGTGGTGGCGCTCAGGCTCTTCAGCGCGTAGCTGCACAGCGTGTGTCCCATGAGCGTACAGAAGACGGCGAGACCCGCCGCCGCGGACAGCGCGGGCGGCGTCATGCCTTGAAGTGGCAGACGCAGCACGAACGCGGCGGAAAGCAGCAGGAGAAACGCCGCCGCGTACACCACGAACGTGTAGGAATACGTGTCCGTACTTCTGCGCACCCGCCTCCCGCACAGGAAGTATCCCGCCTGTGCCACGGCTGCGCCCAGCGCGAAGAGGTTGCCGGAGAACTTTGTCCCGCTCCAACCCAGGTTGCAGACGAGCACGCCAAGAAACGCGAGTGCCATCGCGCCGAACGCCGCCCCCGGAATTTTCTCTTTCAGGAAGGCCATTGAGCCGAGTGCGGTAAAAAAAAGATAGGTGCTCCAGATCGCGGTCGCCGCCAGCGCGTCGGTCAGCTTCAGCGCGTAGACCCAGCACACGAAGTGCGCGGCCAGCAGCGCGCCGGACACGAGCGACCAGAAGAATTCTGGGTGTGGCACCGAGATGGCAAGTTTTCCGTTGCGGATGAGCGAGTAAACGAGCATGATGAAAACCGCAAGCCCCAGCCGGATCGCGTTGATGAAAACGGGATGAAGTCCCTCGCCCAGCGCGTATTTATTCAGTACGGCTGAAAACGCTGTGCCAATCATGGCCACAGACAACGAAAGGCGCCCGCCGGGCCTGGCGGACGCATATAAGCGGAAGGGGCGGCGATTCAAAGCGCGTTCCTTCTCTCTTCATCCGGTTTGAATTATGGAACTGTCGTGATTATACCGCCCCGTTGTTAAATGTACAACCTGCTTTGCGTATGTTCCGGACTATTGCGCAGGCATCGAAGTCCCGCGCTCCGGGAAAAGCGGCCAAATAATCTTGCGCGGGCACTTTTCCGCGCAGGCCATGCAGCCTACGCACTTTTCATAGTCAATGACCGGCAGGTCTCCCTGCATCATGATCGCGCCGAATTCACAAGCCTTTTGGCAAAGCCCGCAGCCGATGCAGCCCACCTGGCAGTTCTCGGTGACAAGCTTTCCCTTGAGAACGTTGACGCACTCGACGCGCACCGCGCTGTCCGCGGGTACGAGCCTGATGATGTGGCGCGGACACTCGGCTACGCATTTGCCGCAGGTGATGCACTTCTCCTGATCGATCACCGAGAGGCCGTCCACGATGCGGATCGCGCCCACCGGGCAGACCTTTTCACAATTGCCGAAACCCAGACAGCTGAACGGGCAGCTCTTGACGCCGTCGTCGATGGCGGCGACCGCGCGGCAATCGTGCAAACCATGATAGTTGAATTTCAGCGGCACGTTCCTGCGCGTACCGCGGCAGTGTACATGAGCGGTGAGCCGCTTGAAACCGACCGCCTCTTTGCCCATCAAAGCGGCGATCTTTTGGCTGTTTTCGCTGGTATTGACGGTGCAGGCGTTTACCGCGGCGCCCTCCGTGACAATGGCGTTTGCGAAACTGTCGCAGCCGGGAAACCCGCAGCCACCACAGTTTGCGCCCGGCAGCAGCGCGCGCACCTCGTCAACCTTGGGGTCGCGCTCCACCGTGAAGAACCGCCCGGCTACGGCCAGCGCAATCCCAAGAATTAAGCCGATCGCCGCGATCGATGCCGCGCTGATCCAGATGATGGTCATGCTTGCCTCCTTATCCGCCCAGCCCTGCAAAGCCCATAAATGCGATGGCCATCAGGCCCGCCGCCACCAGGGTGATGGGGAATCCCTTCATAGCCTCCGGAATCTGTGCGTTTTCCAGCTTCTCCCGGACACCTGCCATGAGAATAATGGCGATCGTGAAGCCGACGCCGCCGAATACACCGGCCACGACGCTCTGGATGAAGTCATAGCCGTTGTCGATGTTCAGGATCGCCACGCCCAGCACCGCGCAGTTGGTGGTGATCAGCGGCAGGTACACGCCCAGCGCCTTGTACAGCGTCTGATTGGTCTTTTTCAGCACCATTTCAACAAACTGAACCAACGCCGCGATGACGAGGATGAACGCGATGGTCTGCAAAAAGCCAATCCCCAGCGGGTTCAGGATCCAGTGCTGTACCATCCAGGACATCGCCGACGCCATCCCCATCACGAAGGATACCGCGACGCCCATCCCAATCGCCGGTTTCAGTTTGGAGGAGACACCCAGGAACGGGCAGATGCCAAGGAACTTGACCAGAACGAAGTTATTGACCAGCGCCGCAGTGATCGCTATGAGGACAAGACGCACAATGTAGTCCATTCGCCCGCGCCTCCTTTTTCAATTTTGCCGAGAAGTGGTTGATGCCGCCCAGCACGAGGCCAAGCGCGATGAAGCCGCCTGGCGCCATCAGCACCATCATCACCGGTTCGAACTCGCCGCCGAAGATCGGGAAGCCGAACACCGTGCCAGCGCCGATCGCCTCGCGGATGACCGCGAACACCGTCAGCGCCAGCGTGAAGCCAAGCCCCATGCCCAAGCCGTCCAACGTACTCAGCCAGACGCCGTTGGAACTTGCGAACGATTCCGCGCGGGCCAGAATGATGCAGTTGACCACGATCAGCGGGATGTACAGGCCCAGCGCCGCATCCAGCGCCGGAACGAACGCCTTCAGGAGCAGTTGCACCATCGTCGTGAACGACGCGATGACAACGATGAAGGCGGGGATCCGAACCTCACTGGGGATGAATTTGCGAAGCAGCGAGATGAAGATGTTGGAGCAGGTGAGAACCGCCGTCGCCGCCAAACCCATGCCGACGCCGTTGATGGCGGCGGTCGTCACCGCCAGCGTCGGGCACATGCCAAGCAGCAGCCGAAATGTCGGGTTCTCCTTCCAGAGGCCGTTCAGGAACACCTTCGCTGAAGCGATGTTCATCCGTTCATACCTCCCATCGACAGCGCGAAATCCCGCGCCTCGTTGACCGCTTCCGTGACCGCGCGGGATGTGATCGTCGCGCCGGTCAGCGCGTCGATCTGGTTTCCGGTCGCGCCGTTTTTCACCACTTCCAGCGTACCGTTCTTGCCGGGGAATTGGCCGGTAAACGCCGGTTTTTCTGCGTTCTTGCCCAGTCCTACGGTTTCCTCGTTTTCGCCGATGTTGATGCCGGTGATCGTTCCGCCCGCTTCGATGCCCACCGTCACCAGAAAAGTGCCGCCGTATCCGGTTGCCGCCACGCTGACGACGTAGCCACCATCCGCCGTCTTGAACACGGAGCGGACGTTTCCGGTCAGCATAACGCCCTCGACGGCCGTCGCCTCGCCGGAGATCACCTCGCTTCGCGCCTTCCTGGCCGCAAGCGCCTGCTGCTTTTCAATGGGTTCCTTGGTCACATAGTACGTCGCGCCCAGAAGCAAACCCGCGATCAGCGTGATGACAAACAGCCTTCCGCCCAGTCGTATGATGTTACGCACGCTTTCGCACCTCCCCGAACGGCTTGGCGCGCACACCGCGGTCGATCAGCGGCACGCACAGGTTCATGATCAGGATCGAGAAGCTTACGCCTTCCGGGTATCCGCCGAAAAGCCGGATCACCACGGTCAGCGCGCCGCATCCAATGGCGTAAATCCACTGACCCGCGGCGGTGACCGGCGAGGTCGTGTAGTCGGTTGCCATGAAGATTGCGCCCAGCATCAGCCCGCCGGAGAAAAGGTTCATCAGACCGTTGACAAGCGGTGGATAATACGTCTCGCCAGCGGCCTGCCCTAGAATGGCGGTACCGACAAAAACTGTGCCCATGAACACCAGCGGAATCCGCCACTGGACGATCCGAAACAGCAAAAGCCAAAGGAATCCTATGAGCAACGCCAGCGCGCTGGCTTCGCCGATGGACCCGCCGGTATTTCTCAGAATCAACTGGATCAGGTCGTTCAGCGCGCCGCCGGGGACGGGGAGCGCCGCGCCGCCCTGCTTTAATAGCGCCAGCGGCGTCGCGGAGGAAAGCGCGTCGGCGGTACTGGCAAAAGGCGCGTTCAACGGATTGATCCAGGTCGTCATGCGCGCGGGGAAGCTGGCCATCAAAAAAGCGCGCGCGGCCAGCGCGGGGTTGACGAAGTTGTTGCCCAGCCCGCCGAACAACAACTTGACCAGGGCGATCGCGAACACCGCGCCAAGCGCGCTCATCCACCAGGGCGCGGTGGCGGGCAGGTTCATGCCAAGCAGCAGCCCGGTGACCGCGGCGGAGAGATTGCCGATGGTGTTGGGCCGCTTCATCAGAACGCCGAGCCCCCATTCGGTCAATACGGCGGTCGTTGTTGTGATGGCAAGCACGATCAACGCGTCATACCCAAACCGGTATACACCGACCGCGCAGGCGGGCGCGAGCGCGAGGAGCATGTGTCGCATGATCGCGCGCGTATCCTGACCTGCGCGCAGGTGGGGCGAAGAAGAGACATTCAGGTTCATCGGCGTACCTCCAGACGGGAAGATGATTACTTGCCCGCGGCGCTTCCGCGCACGAGTGACTTTGCGAGGCGAATGTTCTGTAACAGATGCCTTCTCGCGGGACAGATGTAACTGCAGGCGCCGCATTCGATGCACTGCTGCGCGTAAAACCGGGCGGCCTTGGCGACGTCCCTCGCGGTCACGGCGTCGTCAATCGCGTAGGGCTGAAGGCCGATGGGACAAACGCGGTGACAGCGTCCGCAGTGCAGGCAGGCGGTTGGTTCCGGTACCCGCGCGAGCGCGCCCGTCAGCGCCAGGATGCCCGACGTGCCCGCGATGACCGGCACCTCGTCGGTGTAGAGCGAAACCCCCATCATCGGACCGCCGGACACGAGCTTCTCCGGCCCACCCGGCACGTATCCGCCGCAGGCTTCAATACACGCGCGGAAACTGGTTCCGATGCGAACCTTGAGGTTCGCGGGTGCTTTCACCCCGTCGCCCGTCACGGTGACGATCCGGTCGACGAGAGGCCTGCCCTCGGATGCGGCAAGAAAAAGCGCCGACAGCGTGCCCACGTTGAATACCACACAGCCAGCGTCGGCCGGCAGTCCGCCTGGCGGAACCCTGCGGCCGGTCAACGAGAAAATCAGCTGTTTTTCACCGCCCTGCGGATACCGGGCATGCAGCGGATGCACTTCGACGTTCGTGCCGACTGCAGCATTCCGCATGACGCGGATGGCTTCCGGCTTGTCATCTTCCACACCCAGGATCGCGCGCGTTATGCCCAGCGCGCGCATCGCAAGCGCCGCGCCGCCGATGATTTCGTCTGATCGTTCGATCATCAGCCGGTTGTCGGCTGTCAGCCATGGTTCGCACTCCGAGCCATTCAGGATCAGCGTGTCGACCGCCTTTCCTGCGGGAATTCTCAGCTTGACATGGGCGGGGAACGTCGCGCCGCCAAGGCCTACCAGCCCTTTTTCTCGGGCAAGGGCAACGATCTCCGGCGCAGTCAACGCGTCGGGCTTGGTGGGGGCGCAGGATTCGTCCCAGTCATCCTGGTGATCATTGTCGATGACGACGGCCATGATCTGATGGCGGCCCGTCGGATGAGGGCGAGGTTCCACCGCGATCACCTTTCCGGAGACGCTTGCGTGCACCGGCGCGCTGAGAAACGCGTCGCTCTCGGCAATCTTCTGCCCCATTTTCACAAAACTACCCCGCTTGACCAGCGGGGTAAGCGGTGCGCCGGTCACACGGAGCATGGGGATGACCACGCGATCCGGTGCGGGCATTGTGCGTATGGGACTTACAAGGGTGTCTGTCGCAGTGCCGGTAGATTTCCCGGGGTGAACGCCACCGGGGAATTTGAACGTTCTCATCGGTTTCCCTTCCTCACTTCAGGTTACCCGCACGCCACCGCTCATGACGCGTATCTTCTCGGATGCAGCAGAACAAACAACTACAAACGGACATCTTTTAAGCATGTGCTGGAATGCGAAGGGTATGTTATTATTATATCAGAAAGGTGGTGGGATCACAAGTGCCATGCCATCCGGATTTGTGCGCCCGCCCAATCATAATTTATATGCCTTGCAACACATTTTCGCCGAGGCATACGATGTGATCTGAGAATAGGCGTAATGAACCGTTTGAACATGTTTGCTTTTTTTGCACAAGATGCGCAGGGAACTATTCACGATGCACAAATCGAACACGGAATATCGGTATAATGCTATTGAGTATGTACTATATATGTACAATCAGAAATATATGGCCGGTTTTGTTTTTTTGCGTGATCCGGGTCAAAGACGAAGAAAACCAGCCGTTTTTTCGCGGCTGGTTGGGGTGAAGCGACTGGTCTTGTTGAGATCGATGGTTATTCGACATCCTGCAATGCGTCGTAACCCTCCTCGCCGGTGCGCACCTTGACGACGTTCTCCACGTCGTAGACGAAGATCTTGCCGTCGCCGATGTGGCCGGTGTACAGGACCTTCTTCGCGGTCTCGATGACCGTTCGCACCGGTACCTTGCTGACCACGATCTCCACCTGCACCTTGGGCAGCAGGTTGGTCTCGGTCTCGACGCCTCGGTAGAACTCGGTCTTGCCCTTCTGGAGGCCATAACCCAGCACCTGGGTCACGGTCATGCCGGTGATGCCGATCTGGTTCATCGCGGTCTTCAACGCCTCGAACTTGCTCTGCTTGAAGATGATCTCCACCTTCGTGAACTTCACGCCGCCTGCGGAAGGCGCCTTGGGCGCGACTTCCACCGGTACAGCCTGCGAGACAGGAACTGCCACAGGCGCTGTTGCGGTCGGGTAGTTCTTTTCGATCAGACCTTTCTTGCCGAAGCGGTCGAGCTGTTTGATCGGCGCGTTGTCGTCGGAGTCGTAGTCCAGTTCGCTGCGGACAAGCTGCTGGTCGGGGTAGGCCAGCACGCCCATCTCCGGAATGTCGAGGCCTTCCAGTTCGTCTTCCGGCGCTACACGCAGACCCCACACCTTGTCGAGAACCTTGTAGAAGACGAACGACACACCAAAGCCGTAGACCAGCAGCACCGCGAGGCAGATCAGCTGCGCGACGAACTGAGAGCCGTCGCCGTAGAACAGGCCGCGCACGCCGCCCGCGACGCCGTTCAGGCCGTCGCCATACCGGCCGTCCGCGAACAGGCCCAGCGCGATGATGCCCCAGAAGCCGTTCACGCCGTGCACGGAGATCGCGCCAACCGGGTCATCCAGTTTCCACTTATTTTCAACGAACGGAACCGCGACGCACACCAGAATGCCCGCGATCGCGCCAATGATGAAGGAAGAGATGCCGTTGACGAAAGCACAGGGCGCGGTGATCGCGACCAGACCCGCCAGCGTGCCGTTCGCTGTCATCGACGGGTCGGGCTTGCCGTACTTGATCCACATGTAGAACATCGCGACCAGGCCGCCAATGGCACCGGCGATCATCGTGTTGGTCGCGACGACCGCGAGCCGGAAGTCGGAGGAGTTCAGCGTGGAGCCGGCGTTGAACGAGAACCAGCAGAAGAACAGGATGATCGTGCCGATGATGGCCATCGGGATGTTGTGGCCGGGGAAGGCGCGCGCCGTGCCGTCCTTCTTGAACTTGCCGATCCGAGGGCCGAGCACGATCGCGCCTGCCAGCGCCAGCATGCCGCCCATGGAGTGTACGACCGCGGAACCCGCGAAGTCCACCACGCCGTGGCCGAGGCCGAAGTTCACGCCCAGCGTCGACATCCAGCCGCAGCCCCAGACCCAATTGGCGAACAGCGGGTACAGGATCATCGAGATAAAGAACGAGGTGATGACCACCGCGGAATACTTCACGCGCTCCGCCATCGCGCCGGTCGGGATGGTCACGGTTGTGTCCATGAACACCATCTGGAAGAAGAACAGCGCGTACACGCCTGCGTCATAGGTGCCGCCCAGCATGAACCCCCTGTAGCCCAGAATGCCGCCAAGGCCAGGAATGGACAGCATGCCGTTCAGTGCCGCGCCGCCCGAACCCAGCCCCGCCGCGCCGCCGGAGCCGCCCATCTGCAGCGCGAAGCCGACCAGGAAGTAGCCGACCGCGCCGACCAGGAACACCATGAAGTTCATCGTCATCGTGTGCGCGGCGTTCTTGCCGCGGCAGAAGCCGGTCTCCACCATCGCGAAGCCGCACTGGAAGAAGAACACCATGAAGGCGCAGATCATGACCCAGGTAAAGTTCGCGCCGTAGTAGGCCTTGTTCGCGGTGGTTGCCACGTCACCCAAAGTCTCGCTGCCGGTGGTCACAATGTAGGATGCGCCCGTCGGATCCGCGGCTTCGGCGCTGGCGGTGATCGCCCAGAGCGACAGGATTGCCACCAGCAGAAGCATGATTCCGAAGATTCTTTTACAGGCCTTCATACTCGACACCTCTTCATATCTTTGTGACCCCACCCCAGGGTCCGGATACGCTACCTGGATTTGCGGAAGTTGCCCCAGGAGAAGCGGGAATCCGACTTGAATACTTCTCGCTTCAGCTTCATAACCGACAGAAAGTAACGCATGCCCAGGAATGCGACGACCACCCCGAACACCATGCCCGGCACTTTCGCGTTCAGTACCATGAACGCTACCTGATTCATTGTGCTGTACGCCGTGAACGCGAGCCCCGTCAGGACGATTGCGCCGGATACCGCAAACAGAAGCCCGATTGCGACTACCTTTTTCCGTTCTACTGCCTGCCCGGATACCTGATCCTTCACCTGAATCACCTCCGTGATTGATCCTTCAAAGTCGTTTCAAAAACAGAAAGAGCAAAGAAACCCCGAACAGGCTTCTTTGCCCCTTCAAGCTATGCGGAGGATCCGCTTGGGATGCAGGATAAAACACGGAATGTTGCAAAAGGACGTCGCAGACTTGCTGCAACGCCCTCGTTCAGATGCAAATATGATATTCCTGTGAACCAAAATTGTCAATGGTGAATTTGCGACAAGAATTGTAAATACGAATGCAAACCCATGCCTGTTTTATTACGAGGGGATTTCATGACGGTTATGGGCTGTGTATAATTTGCACAACCGAGCCGTTCTGAGACTCAAAAATTCGCTCTCTTCCGATGGGGCTACACCGAACTTACGAGCACTTCGCACAGATAGGTGAACAAATCGACCTGTGATCCGGCTGTGTGGGGGAGAAAAGCCAAGCGACGCGTCAATGGCCGCCGTGATGATGATGTCCGTGCTTTTTCTGATCCGTATCGCCGGTACCGGCATTTTCAAGGTTCCAGCCGATGCGCATCTTTGTGAGAAGCGCATGAAGCTGCGCCTTCTCTTCGCTGGACAGCGGGGCAAGCGAGCCCTTCTCATGCCTGAGCGCGCGAGAGACAAACCGGAGGTCTTCGGTCAGGCGTTTGTCGGACGACGGCGTGCCTGCTGATACAGTTGTTGTACTCCTGACGGCATCTGGTTCCAGATCCCGTTTTTTGCTGTCGTGCGAGTTCCTGTCCGCCGGGAGGCCCGTCTTGGCGTACTCCTTTCCAATCTTGCATCGGGGCGAGGAGAGGCTGCAGTGCTTGTGACAGCCTGGACAGATGTCTTCGGCGTTTTTCATGGATGCTCCTCCATATCGGATACGAACTTTGAAACTCTATACCCGAATTTGGGCGCGCGGAATCACGCGGCAAGGAAACGGGTCAACTCGATGGGAAGTATCCGCTCGATGGACAGCGGAGCGATTGTGCGGTAAAATAGAAGAACCGGCTTTATGGAAACAGGCGGATTGCGGCGCGGGCGCGATACGGACGGAGGATGGATCGGTGGATCAGTTTTCAAGGACGGAAATGCTCTTTGGGCGCGAAGCCATGCGGGCGCTTCGCGAAAGCCGCGTGGCGGTATTCGGACTGGGCGGCGTTGGCGGGTATGTCGTGGAGGCGCTCGCGCGCAGCGGCGTCGGCGAATTGGATCTTATCGACGACGACAAGGTCTGCCTGACCAACCTCAACCGGCAGATTATCGCCACGCGCAAAACCATCGGCCATTACAAGGTCGACGCGGCGGAGGAGCGGATTCACGACATCTGCCCGGAGACGGTCGTCCATAAGCACCAGTGTTTCTTCCTGCCGGATACCGCCGATCAATTCGATTTCTCCCAGTACGACTATGTGGTCGACGCGATCGACACCGTGAAGGGGAAGCTGGAAATCGTGATGCGCGCCAAAGCTTCGGGCGTCCCGGTGATTTCCGTGATGGGCGCGGGGAATAAGCTCGACCCAACGCGGCTTTGCGTCACAGACATTTACAAAACAAAGGTTTGCCCGCTCGCGCGTGTGATGCGGACGGAACTGAAAAAGCGCGGCGTGGACGGCCTCAAGGTCGTCTATTCGGAGGAACAACCCCGGAAACCGGTCGAAGACATGCGCCTCTCCTGCCGCGCGCACTGCGTCTGCCCGCCCGGAACCGCCCGCAAATGCACCGCTCGCCGGGATATTCCCGGCTCCAACGCCATCGTGCCGCCGGTCGCGGGGCTGATCGCAGCTGGGGAGGTCATCAAAGATCTGATTGCGCGCTCAAAACCCGGACGCGGCCAATGACGAAGGTTTCTCTTTACAGACCTGGCAGAGCGTGGTAAAATGCCTCCCGGATAAACCGCAGTGGGGGAGGCAGCCGTAATGCCGGCGCACGCGTAATTTTGAATTGAATCGACGACGCATCGCACGCCACGCGATGCGCGTTTTCAGTACGAAATTACGCAGAGCGACGCAAAACCAAGGGTGTTAACCCCTGACTTTAAAGCGATGCCGTTGGCATTGCTTTTTTTGCGCGTTTATCCGGATTTGCGCCGCTCGGAAATGAGCGGTTATGCGGGTTGCCTATGAGATTGTCATTCATCAATACCCCGCGGTGGAACGCCACTGCGCGAAGTGCGGGGAGAAGAAACCGTTCCTGCCGTCGGATCAGATTCGCGTCAACGCCCAGAAGAAGTTGCTCGACGTATGGCTGATCCACCGGTGCCGGGACTGCGGGCGAACCTGGAATATGGAGGTGTTCGAGCGGGTATCGCCTGGACAGTTGGAGAAGAAGCTCTATAACCGATTGCTGGAGAACGACGCGGCGCTGATCCGCGACCTGGCGTTTGACCGCGCGTTGCACGCGCGAATGGGCGCGCCGCTCTGCCTCGATACGCTTGAATACGAGATTCTGGGAGAGCGCTTTTCCCCGGACGCGCTATCGGAACCGTGCGAGCTTCAAATCAGCTGCCCTGTGCCGATAGGCGTCCGGCTTTCCAGGATTCTGCGCGAGATTCTGGGTCTCTCTGCCGGAGAATTTGAAGCGTTGGCTGGGAAGGGGCGCATCGCATCGCCCGACGCTGAAAACATCCTGAAGGCGCGGATGGAGACGCGCCACACCGTGCGCGTTCTGCCGCGCGAGTAGATGAATAGAGAGACGCCCGAAGGAAGCCGTGCGGCGTCCTTCGGGCGTTCCGAATGGATCACATCAGGCCTTTTCGGCAGCCTGGGTTTTCTTCCGAAAAAATGCGTCTCCAAAGTTGAACATCAGCACGCCCAGCAGGATGATCCCGCCGCCCACGATCGTGCCGCGATCCGGCACTTCGTTCGCCATCAGAAATCCGAACAGCGTGGCGAGCAGCGGGGTCACAAACATGTAGTTGCTGACCGAGGACGCCTTGTCCGCCCGCTGAAACGCATTCGCCCAGGCGACGTACGCGACGGCGCTGCAGAACACGCCCAGAACGACGATGTACAGAAGAATGACCGGCGGTGCGCTTTGCGCTTCCGCGGCCGCCTGCGGCGCGAAAATGGCTAACATCACCGTACCCGCCAGCACGCTGTACGCGGAGGCCTGAAGGCCTGAGTAGGCCTTCGTCAGACGCCGCTGCAGGAGGTTGTACGCGCTCAGAAGCGCCACCGCGAGCAGCAAATACAGCAACCCCGCGTTCACTGAAAATACGCCGTCCATCAGGGTCAGAATCGCCACCCCTGCGAACTCCACAACCATCGCCGCCCACTGGGTCGGTTTCAGCGACTCGCCGTGGATCAGCCGTGCGAGCAGAGCGGTCAGTACCGGAACCGTCGCGATCACGACGCTGCTGGTCGCGGAGGAGACCGTCTCGCAGCCCTTGTTGAACGCGAGCATGTACAGGAAAAACCCCACCGCGCCGCTCAGGAGAAACCAAGGCCAATCTCGCTTCTTCGGCGGCAAGGTTTTTTTGTAGATCAGCACCAGGATCAGCGCGGCGGATGCCGCCACGTACCTGAGGAACCCCAGCGGGAACGCGGTCAAATGTTTCAGCACGAGCCTGGTCAGGACGTACGAGAGCGACCAGAAGAGAATTGTCGTCATCGCCCAGGGGTGATGGCTTTCGCGGAATTTCAAGGGCGTCACGCTCCCATAAAAAATTCCTTGTATTGGGCGGAATTGCCCTCCATTATACCGGTTTGTCCGCCGGAATACAAGGGATTTTCTATGCCGTTTGCGTGTGCCTGTCAGCGCGCGGAAAGCCTTGTCAAAGCCTGCTCCTGAGAATCGACAAAGCACACGATCTTGCCGCTGTTGGACTCCCGGATGAAGTCCCGGAGGCTGCGGCTCTGGAATTTTTCGAAATTGCCGATGATCGCCAGCCGCATGGTATAGTTCGAGAATTTCTGCAGCATCTCGCCTGCGACGCCCGTTTTCAGGTCAAAGAACGCGCTGCCCAGGCTTTCCTCATACAGGATCATGCCGGAGCAGCCCAGATACCCTGCGGTCACCATCGCATCCAGCAGATCCCCGGCGTTTGTGACGCGCGCCCAGCGGTCAACGAGCGCCGCGCGTTCTTCGCCGGTATCCACCGTTCGAAGTTTAAGAGGCTGAGTGAGAAACGGCAGCGCGAGATCCGCGATGTTCATCACGACGTGCCCCTGTCCGGCGAGAACGCGTGTTTCGGCTTCCGGGAGCAGCGCGCGGACGCGAGACGAGGCTGTCGCGGCGTCCATCGTCGCGTCGCGCTCCGCGAACACGAAGAGGGAAGGCATGGGCAGCGCGGACAGCGCTTCGTCCGAAAACACCGGCAGCGCCTCGGTCATTGGCAGGAAGTTTTCACCGATCAACCTGAGGAACACCATGACCGGCTCCGGCAGCTTCACGCCGTCGGTGATGGCGTCGTTCAGCGCCGCACGCCCGTCCGTACCGTTCACGTGCTCTTTCAGCGATTCCGCCTGAAACATGCTGCTCGGCGGCGCGATGCCCGCGGCGACGAACGCCGCCAGCTTCGCCACGCGCTCCGGACGCGCGATCGCGAATTTCAGCGCAAGCCAGCCGCCGTAGGAGTTGCCGACGAGCGCCATGCGGGGAATGGCAAGCGCGTCCAACACCGCTTCGAGCCAACGGACGTACGCGCCCGAATCGAAGTCCAGCCGGTTTTCGTCGCTGTTCCCGGCTTCCCCGATGATGTCCACGGAAATCACCCGGAAGCGCTCGGCCAGCGGGAAGATGTCGCCCAGCCAGAACGCGCTGTTGCCGCAGGAACCGTGCAGAAGCACCACCGGCGGATTCTCCTTCGCGCCCGCATCCAGCACAAACGTCCTGCCCGCGGGCGTGTCGACGTACTTTTTCTCCACCGGAAAGCCGGATAGAATCCCGTTGTACAGTGCGCGAACCCTGTCGCGCCCTTCCGGTGACCTGAAAACGCTCATGAATCCCCCTCCTGTCCCACGTCCGTGAGCCCTTCGAGATACTGAAACATCGCCTGCGTGAACTGGAGCGTGCCCCACAACATGACGCGAACCTTGCGTTCCGGTTCGATGAACTGCACGGTCATGTTGGACGCGCCGTATTCCGGCGGCTTGCTGTTGAGTCCTGCGGTCAGCGTGTTCATGATGCGGATCGCTTCATTCCGCCCATCCACCCGGATGTCCGCCACCGTGGAAACCATCACCTGTTCTTCCGACGGTTCCTTGGGCTTTTCATCGCTGCGCCGCTCGGTGAACGCGCTCAGGTCATGCGCGGAGACGCGCCAGCGGTTGCCGATCCGCGCGGCTGGGAGCACACCCTCCCGCATGTATCGCTGAATCGTCTTGACGTGCATGCCCAACATTTCCGCAACCTGTTCCGCGCTGAAGTATGATTCGTCCATAACCGATAACTCCTTAAAGGCGTCTATGAGGGAATTATAAGGAACAATAAGGAATGTATCAAGCGCGATCCGGCTGAACCGATAGGTTTTCCCCGTAAAGTTCTTGCGTATAGTCTTGACGTAAAGTTCATACCGTATATTATGAATATAAACAGAAAAGAGCGGCATTCGCTCTGAGTTCGCAGGTTCCAAAGCGCGCGGAGAGGATGGCCGGAGCCGGGTTATCGGGCGGGACATTGAGCGCTGCGCTGCTTGCCGCCGCGCTGATCGTAAACGCCGTGTCCTTTCTGGTTTCAAACGCGCTGTTCGCCCGGAAGGATCTATAAAAACGCAAGAACTCAATGCGCGCCGGGCAACGGAACCGCGTCACGCGACCCTCCACCCGGCGCGCATTTTGTACCGTTGATTGTGCGATTACACAATATATGCCGTGAAAGTCCAAAATTTGTGACGAAAATGAAACAATAAACGGTTGTCAATGTGGCGTCCGCGTGCTATAATCACTCGGAACGGGCGCTTTAAGGGCGGTACATTGATGCCGACAAGATGCCTACTCAGCGGGCGGAAGCCTGCGCGAGTTTATCTTGTCTGCGGCCATGCGCGCAGGCATTTTTTTATGGGGTGATGAAGGTGCATCTCAAGGCGGCGCTCGCGGACGCGCAGAAGATTGACCGGGCGATGATGCGCCTTACGCATCAGATTCTGGAGCGCAACGCCGACGAGGACATCTGCCTCGTGGGCATCCGGACGCGCGGCGTGCCGCTGTCCGAGCGGATTGCCAAGAACTTTACGGCGCTGACCGGGCGGCGCGCGGACGTGGGCGCGCTGGACATCACGCTCTACCGCGACGATCTGACCGAAATCGCCGATGACGCGCGGCTGAACGGCTCCCACATCGATTTTCCCGTTTCCAAGCGGCACGTGATCCTGGTGGACGACGTGATCTACACCGGACGCACCGCCCGCGCGGCGATGGACGCCGTCATGGCGCTGGGGCGGCCCGCGTCCATCCAGCTTCTGACGCTGGTAGACCGGGGGCACCGGGAACTTCCGATACGCCCCGATTACGTAGGGTTCAATGTGCCCACCGCCCGGCGTGAGCAGATCAAGGTGCATCTGGCGGAAACGGACGGCGCCGACGGGATTCTGCTCTTTGAGAAGCCTTAACCAATCAAACCTTACTGATCAGACCGATAACGCCAGCGAGGGCGTTTCGCATAGAGGAGGAGAACGACATGGTTACCAAGCCCCAGACCATCGGTTACCTGCCGGACGAGAGACCGCCGATTTGGAAACTGCTGCTCTACGCGCTGCAGCAGGTCATCGTCATGTTCCCCGCGACGATCGCAGTGGCGCTCCTGACCGGCTTCCACGTTTCGACCACGATCTTTGCCAGCGGTCTCGCCACGATCTGCTTCATCCTGATCACAGGCCGCCAGCTTCCCCTCTATTACGGCTCCAGCTTCTCGTACCTGTCGGCGATTCTCGGCCTCATGGGGGCGCAGCAGCTCTCCGGCCTCACGCTCAATGACAAGATCGCGATGGCGCAGTTCGGCATCGTGATGTCCGGTTTTGTGTCCATCGCGGCTGGTTTCCTCGTCAAGGCGTGTGGCAAGGACATCATCGACAAGATCCTGCCCGCGTCAGTCACCGGCCCTATCGCGATGGTCATCGGCCTGACGCTGGCCGGCAACGCGCTGGGCGACGCCGCGAGCTTCGGCGCGAACCCGGTTCCCGCGGGATTGGAGATGACCGCCGCCAACCTTGCGTGGGTGGTTTCTCTGATCACGTTGCTGGCGACGATCCTGTTCTCCCGCTATCTGAAGGGGTTCTGGAGCCAGCTGCCGCTGCTGCTGGGTCCGATTGTCGGCTGCCTGGTGGCGTTTGTCTGCGGACAGGCGTCCGGGTTGGACTTCTTCCGCCACCTTTCACCGGAGTCCACGGGGGGCAGTTTGTTCGCGCTGCCGATCTTTACGCTGCCCAAGGCTTCCTGGATGGCGGTCGGCGCGATCATGCCCATCGCGATCGCGACGATCCCCGAGTCCACCGCGCACGTCTTCCAGCTGGACATCTACATCAACGATCTCGCGCGCAAGAAGGGCTCAAGCAAAATCTATAAAATCGCGGACAAGTTGGGCCTCAACCTGATCGGCGACGGCATCGGCGATATCGTCGCCGGCTTCATCGGCGGCCCCGCGGGCACCAACTACGGCGAGAACATCAGCGCGATGGCAATCACGAAGGTCTTCTCCACCGCCGTGCTGATCGGCGCCGCGATCATTGCGATGATCATCTCCTGCTTTACCCCGCTGATCAACGCAATCTACGCGATCCCCACGCCGGTCATCGGCGGGCTTGAAGTCTACCTGTTCGGCGCGATCGCCGCGCAGGGCATCGCGATCATGATCGAGAAGAAGACCGACATGTTCTCCTCGAAAAACATCGCCGTCATCGCCTGCATCATGGTCATCGCCATCGGCGGCCAGTACAAGTTCGGCGGCACGATCCCGTTCTTTGGCATCCAGGTACCCTGCATCGCGGGCGCGGCCATCTTCGGCATCCTTTTGAACCTGCTCCTGAGCATCGGCGAAAAGCGCGAGGCGAAACAGCAGTAAACAAGCGTCAGTGACAAGGGGCTGCCGTGTCGGGTTGAAATCCGGCACGGCAGCCCCTTGGCGTATCCATTTTGCAGACACGCCGCGCCATGAACCGAGAGCGCGAAAACCGCATACGCTGAGGATGCAGGCAATTACGATCCTTGGCAAGCGAGCGTGATGGGAATGGAATATCGGTACGAGCGGCTGAACGCGGAAAGCGTCGACAGGATCATGGAGCTGCAGGCACGATGCTGGACGTACGATCAGGGGATCTTCATACTGAGCAGCCGCGCGCTGATCGAGCGCGCGTTTCAATTCGAGAACTATGCCTACGGCGCGTTCGACGGGGAAGAAATGGTCGGTTTCATCACCTTCTCGGTGCCGGGTCACCTGGCCAAGATGAATCTGGGACGGCATTTTGACTTTTCGGATGAGCAACTCGATCAGGTCGCCCACGCGAACATGATGGCCATTGCACCGGAGCACCGAAGGCGCGGCATTGGAAGCCACCTGTTCAAGCTTGCGATGGGCACGCTCCCGGAGCGGGTACAGTACGTACTGACGACCACGAAGCTGGAAAACGCGCTGGCCAGACAACTGCTTGAGAACAAGGGGTTTGTGCTGACCAAGCTCGTCGAGATCGGCGGGCACAAGCGCGCGATTTATTATCTACACAAAGACTGATGAATACCCGATAGGGCAAAGCCGCGTTGAGGTTTCAAATGCGGCTTTGTTCCATTTACTCCGTGCATGATCGCGGAGCCGCGGGGAAACATGAAATCAGGAAAACGCGCGCGAGGGTTGATCGGCATGCGTAAACCGAGACATATAGCATATATCTTGATCGGGATTCTGTTGGTGATCCTGTTTTACTTCATTGTCAACCGACAGAGATCGGCAGCGCCGCTGCCTACCCCTGCGCCGACGCTTCAGGCAACGGCGACCCCTACCGTTATGCCGACAACATCGCCTTCCATCGAACCGACCGCGAGCCCCGCGCCGAAAAAGGCTACCGATTTTGAACTGCCGGTTCAGGGCGCGTCCGGATACGCGTCGACGCCCATGACGCTCCGGGCTTCGCCGGATGCCGCGTCCGGTGCGGTAGCGTCGCTGGGCGCGGGCACGCCGTTTCAGATTCTCTCTGAGAGCGGCGGATGGTTTCACGTGCAAACCGCCCGCGATCAGGGCTGGCTGAGCAGTAGATACTGTCTGATCAACCTGCCCGACATCGTGCCGTCCATCGTCTACGACGCGACCAACACCTATCGTTCCATCATTCGATCTTCCGGCGTCGCGCTGCCCGGCATTACAGGAACCGGCCTGTATCCGGGAAAACAGGAGAACGAGCGGCTGGGCGAGAGTCAGTTCATCATGCCGGTTCTGTACCCGATGGCGAAAAAGATTTTCATCGCACAGCAGATGGCGCTCAAAAACGGTGAGACATTGGTCATTTATGAAGCGTACCGCCCCTATGACGTGCAGATGACCATCGTACGGGCACTGTCAAAGCTCGCAAGCCGAAACGCGGCGGTGATGGCGGGCATCTCCGCCGCGCCGTGGACGCTCTCCTGGTTCGCGTCGACGAAGCTGTCCAACCACCAGCGTGGCGGCGCGATCGACGTGAGCCTGGCAAGAGTGGTGAAAAGCGAACCCGCTGTGTCCGGCGGGTATGGCTATACCCGCGTGACGGAGGCAAAGCGCTACGAAATGCCCACGCCGATGCACGAACTGAGCGAGGCGTCCGCCGCGTTCTCCGCGCCGGTCAATTCCAATTCCCGCAGCGCGTGGCGTCAAGCCGCGCCCGCATCGGCCATGAACGACGCGGCGCTCCGGCTCCAGTCCTATTGCACGAAAGCGGGTCTGACGCCGCTTGCGTCGGAGTGGTGGCACTTCAACGACCTGGACGCGCTGGAACTGTCCAGCGGAAACCCCAGCAGTGGGCGGTATACCCTTTCTTCCTGCGTCAGCGTTCCGCCGGAGGTGTGAATGAAAACGAACGCCCCATCCGGAGCGTCCGCGTACTTTCTATGGAGTAATCAGCCGAAGAATTCGTCCACCGTTTGCCGCGCGATCCGCGCCCATGCGTGGAGCCGTTCGGGTCTGAAGCGCAGCGTCGAGATGTCCTTCATCACCAGTTCCAGCGAGCAACCCTTCGTGGCGTTCAGGATCGCGAGGATCGCGCGCTTCGCCTCGCCCTCGTCAAAGGAATCCCCGGCAAACACGGCGGGGGATGGCTTGCAGCTCATCACGTACTTGCCCTTGCACCGCTCGGCAGCGGCCTCGAACTTGTTCCACGGGCTCATTGACACCTTGCGCAGGTTCGGGATCCTGTCCATCAGGTCCATCTTTCCGGACAGCGGCTCGCAGCAGCCGTAATAAGTGAGGCCGAACTGTTTCAGCCATTCCATTTCATACTGAAGCGAGAACTGCCAGTGCATCGCCGGGCTGACCGAAGAGAAGATCTGCGCGTTGCCGCAGCCCCACATCTGGGCGGTCGGGCAGTTCAGCGGGTGCGCCTCCTGCGCGTCCAGCGCGGAGACCAGTCCGTAGCCGCCGGAACCCACCCGTACCGGCGCGTTATTGCTGGCCCAGATGCCGAGCGAACGATACTTTTCCATCCGGATCATGGCCATGTCCACGTACCGCTTGACCGCCGCCTCGACGAACTCCGGTTCGTCGTAGAGTTTGATGAACGTCTGGTCGACGCCCATCACGCGGATCAGGTAATCCCAAGGCGTAAACCACAGCCCCCGCGCGCCCACCGTGACCACCGGAAGGATGCCGTCAAACACCTCGGAAAGCAGCGCGCCGAACTGCTCGGTGCGCTCTCTGTCCAGCGTGACTTCCGGCTCGCGAATCTTCTCGATGTCGTCCATCCCGCCGATCAGGATGTGGAAGTGGCGGGACACGACCTCGCTGTTGAACGCGGTCGAACGGGTGTCCACCACTTCGTCGATGCCAAAGCCGCTGTCGTAGACCACCAGCGGGTTTTCCAGGAACGGCTCGATGACCTGATCGCACAGTGCGTGGTCGGCCATGTACAGTTCCTTGACCAGAAAATCCTCCAGCTCGCGCGCGAACGGGTGCGAACACTGAAGTTTCAGCGCTGGGTCGTCGATCTCTGTCCAGCAGATCTCATCGACGGCGATCGGCGGCTTGGTCATCTGGAGGTCGTTCGCGGCGCGCCACCGCGCCCGACGTTCGTCCATCACGGGGTCAAGCGCGTATTGGCGCTTCCGTTCGCCCAGCGCGCGCAGACGTTGTACATCTTCTTTGGGAAGCGCAAGCGCGTCCTGCGGCAGGCGGCCAAAGGAAGGCGTTTCCGGAAAATCCAGGCCGAACCGGTCCCGAAGGTTCAGATAGCGGCTCATGCTCTTGCCTCCTTCGGGCGGCTGTCAGCGCTTTACCGCGTCCAGCGCGGCAAGTTCGCGCTCGATGCGCGGAACATCCAGCGGGTATACGCCGTATTCACGCACGACTTCCAGCATGTAGGCGTAGCTTTCCGGAGCCACGTCGGAGGACACGGAGTGATCGCTCTGCGCGACCCAGCGCCCGTCCACCGCGCCCAGCAATTTATGCAACACTTCTCGTTTGATGCGGTTCCGGTCGCCGGACTCCATTTCGCGCACGTCAATGTTGCCCACAAACCCCAGCCGGTAGCCGAACCGCTGGCGTAGTTCCACGATGTCCAGATGGCTCTTGCACTCGAGCGGATTGTAGCCGTCAAGACCCATCTGAATGAAATCCTCGTAGATCGCGGTCGCGTTGCCGCAGCCGTGGTAGACCACCATCAGGCCCGCCTCGTGGCAGATGTCGATCAGCCGCTTCGTAATGGGCTTGAAGAAGGTGCGCCACAGCGCAGGGCTGAACAGCATGCCGTTCACATAGGCCACGTCGCCCCAGATGTACATGCCGCGGAGTTTCCCCTCGCCGTATTCGATCTGCGCGCGGGCGAATTCACACAGGAAGTCGCCGATCCGGTTCACGAAATCCCCGAACAGTTCCGGCTCCTCCAGCGGCCAGGTCAGCGAGTTCACGGTGCCGATGCAACGCCACAGATACTCATAGGCTTCACACACGGAACCAAACAGCACCGTGTCATTTTCATACTTTTTCATCCGCTCCGTCCAGGCGGGGATGTTTCTTCCGATCGCGTCGCCGACGCCATTCAATTGGTCGTCTCCGGCCATCGTGAAGCGGCGCGGGTCGCGCGGGTCGTCGAACTGGAATGAAGCCATCTGCTCCGGCTCGTTGACGGAAAACGCGTCGAAGTGGGGCATCGGCGCGGTGCCGCTTCGGCGGATGGTCGCGCCGAAGCCGGTCTTGAGCTTTACATTGACGCCATCGTCCTCCAGCACCTCGAAGGGCTGGATCTTCGGATCCATGTTGGGCGTGACGATCACGTAGTCCAGGTCGTGGAACAGGTAGGGATCAAACGAGGCGCCGCGTTCAGCCCGCTCGCGCAGAAGATATCCTGTCCAGAAATTGTCGCCGACCGGCACCCTGTCGGGAAGGCCCGTCCCCCGGACGGCCTTTTCCAGCCGATCGAGCTTGGCGGCAACTTTCTCGTTCATGGTCGTTCCTCCTAAATGCGTTTCGTCGGTATTGTCATTATAAGCGGGCGGCGACGCCACACGTGACACAATAATCTTAACAAATGCTTGGATTTTTTATGGTGTCGCGGCTACACACCCGCTGCGGGGAGGCGGATGATGGCCGCCGTACCCAGTTCCGATGCGCTCAGAAAGCTGAGGCCGAAATTTCCGGGGCAGTACATCTGGATGCGCTCGTTGATGTTTCGGACGCCGACCCCGCCCAGCACTTTTTCAGACACATAATCAGCGGTCAGAATGCGGGAAAGTTCCTCCGGACGCATACCGATGCCGTCGTCCATGACCCCGAGGATCAATTCATCGCCGTCCAGAAAGCCCGCGACCTTCAATAGGCATTTCTTTCGGCTGGGCTTGATGCCGTGGTAGATGGCGTTTTCGACCAGCGGCTGCAGGATCAGCTTGGGCACGCGGACGGCGGCGCACGCGTCGTCCAGCGTGATTTCATATTCAAATTTCGAGTCATAGCGCATTTTCTGAATCTTGAGATATTGCGTTACGTGCTCGAATTCCTGTTTCAACGGCACGATGTCCTCGCCGCCGCCCAGCATCAGCCGAAACAGCTTTGCCAGCGCGTCAGCCATCGCCGCCGCGATCTGCGGGCGGTAGTTGCTCATCCAGACGATCGACTCGAGTGTGTTATACAGGAAGTGGGGTGTGATCTGGGACTGCAGCGCGTCCAATTCCGCCTTGCGCTTGAGCTTTTCTGTTTCGATGATCTTTCTCATCAATCGTTGGTTGTGGTCAATCATCGCGTTGAAGCCGCCCGCCAGTTCGCCGATCTCGTTTCGCGGCGTGTCGTCCGCGCGGACGTTGAAATCGCCCTTCTGCACGCTGCCCATCAGTCTGCGCAGTTTGTCAAGCGGCATGAACACCCGCCGGGACAGGAGCAACGACAGGATCAGCGCAATTACGGCGGAGGCAATTGCGCCGAAGAGAATCTGCTGCGATCGCGCCTGATCCGCCGCGCCGGTGATCAGCGCGCGCGGCACTGCGTAGATCACGTGGTAGCGGGGACCGTCGATGGCGGCGCTGAGTACCATTCGGTCGCCGCTAATAAAGGAGGTCTGCCCTGACAGCGCGGCGCGCTTGATATCGTCATCAGGAAGCTCGGTAGGGATCAGTAGAGCGCCCCTATAGGCGGGATCGGGGTGGAAGATGTAGTTGCCCGCCTCGTCCACGATGAAAATGTATCCGCCCTCCAGCGCACCAGTGCCGCCGCAGATCCCCGCCAGCGTGTCGGTGGACAGGTTGATGAGGATCGCGCCCAGCGGCTTCGCGCCGCGGGAGATGATGATGGGCCGCGTCAGCGAGATCACGCTCTGCGCGCGGCCATAGATATCGGTAATCTGGTGTGGCGGCAGGAAGACGCTGCCCCCGTCGCTTGAAAGCGCCTCGCCGTACCAGGAAAGCCAGTCCTGAGACGCCTGCGCGGTCGAAAACAGGTTGGAGGCGGTGTCGGCCAGCGAGCCGTTCTGCCCAGCGACGGCGATCGAGGTGATCTCCGGGCGCAGCCGCGTCAGGTCGGTGAGGATCGCGCGCACGTCCTGCGAGTTCTCGTAATACTGGGACTGGCTGATCTTGATATCCCGGTCGTTGACCAGCATGCGAAGAACCGACGACTGGACGTTTGAGAGCGCCGCGAGCCGCTCCATGTCCTCCAGGTAGTATTCAAGGTTTTGGATCACCTGCGCGAGCATCGCGCCCGCGTCCCGCTCCGCCCGCTCCACCAGCGCCTGCTTGGTGGATTCTCCCGCCATCAGCGCGATCAGAAAACAGATCAGGAACACACCCGCGAACGAAAGCGCGGTCATCTGCGTCCTGAGCTGTCTTAACTTTCTGCGCATGGCGGCTCCTTTCAGGTTCTGTGCTGCGCGCGGTATTCGGTGGGGGTCAATCCTGTGAACTTTTTGAAACAGACCGAGAAATACTGCGGGTCGCCGTAGCCGGTCTCGGACGCGACCTCGTAGGTGCGCTTCGCGGTGTCGCGCAAAAGCTGCTTGGCCTTTTCCAGCCGGAGGTTGATCAGGTAGTCGATGAATGTGATGCCCAGCTTCTTTTTGAACAGGATGCTCAGATACGTGGGGCTTACGAACACGTGCGCCGCCGCCGCGTTCAGGGACATGTCCGGGTCGGCGTAGTGGGCGGCGATGTAATCGCAGGCGCCTTCGATCAGCTGGTTGCCGGAGGAGGCGCGCGCCTCTTCGATTTGCGCATGTGCCGTCAGGAGGTTTTCTCTGGCGATATCCTGACAGTCGGAAAGCGACTGGGCGGCGAACGCGAGCCGATACGCCTCGTCCAAGCGCGTTGGGTCGGCCTTTCCGGCCTCGTTCAGGAGTTTGAACGCGCCGTTCAGAAGATCGATGGTCAAGACGCGCAGGTTCTCCATCGAAAGCCCACCCGCCTGGCGAAGGGTCTCAAAATACGCGGCGATGCCTTCCGATAGCTCCGCCCGCGTGCCCTGCCTCAGGTTCATCAGCAATCTCCCGGATTCCTCAAACGGGTAGAGACTTGATTCCGTAAGCCGCACGTAGGCGTCGTAGGTATTGTAGCGGCCCAGCATCACACGGCTTTTTAGAGCCTGCTTTGCGCTCAGGTACGACCGGTTCAGTTCACTGAGCGCATCCACCGGCTCGCCGATGGCTGCGGTCGTCGCAAGGTCCAGCTGCTCGTACAGTTCCGCGCGGATCGCCTCAATCAATTGCGCGACGAACGCGCGCTCCTTTTCCTTGAACACGGTGCGCGCGCAGTAGATGAGCGCCGCGCCGCCGCGCGCCCACTCGAACACCGCCGCGTCGGTCTTGGCCTCGTTTTTTACGATGTCCAGCGCCGCGCACTCGGTCAGCGCCCAGTCCCGCGCCGCGCCCTGCTCGGTTTCAAAGTCGATCAGGCATACGGTGAACGATTCGCCGGAGAGCGGCAGACCGACGAAGCGCAGCATATCCTCGATCTCGTCCTGATTCATTTGCCGTTCAAGCAACTGATTTAGCAGTTTCTGCCGCATCAGCGGCATTGCCTGATCCAGCTGCTTCTGCATCCGGCTCAGCTGGTGCGCCCGCACGCGCGCGGCGTCCACCTGGCGCTCCAGCCGCTTGACCGCTTTGACCAGTTCCTCCGGCGGCACAGGCTTTTGCAAGTACTCGCGCACGCCCAGCTTCAGCGCTTCCTGCGCGTAGGCGAATTCATCGTGCCCGCTCAGGATCGCCACCATCACGCAGGGCAGCGATTCCCTGAGTTTTGCGGTCAGTTGCAGCCCGTCCATGAACGGCATGCGGATGTCGGTCAGCACAATGTCGGGTCGGAACGAAAGTGCGATGGAAAGCGCCTGTTCGCCGTCCTCCGCGCCCTGTGCCTCGTAGCCGAGGCCCGCCCAGTCTACGCCAAAGAGAAGCGCCTCGCGCAGCATGTCCTCATCCTCGACGATCAGAAGTCTGTACATTCGTTTTCCCTCCCGAAAATCCACCGTTATCGTACCAGATTTGGCGCGTCTCGTAAACACACGTCGCGCACCGGAAGAGACAAGTGTTAAAAAATTCAGCATAGATGCATAGAAAAATCCACTGTAACCCAAACGCTCAGGCTCTATAATGGGTAAAGGATTCGTAATCCCGGAGGGAGGAATGCGCAATGAGCCGAGAGACGCCCTGTGACGAGGCGCTGCGCATGCAAGGGGTCTCCAAGGCCTTTCCCGGCACGCTGGCCGTGGATCACGTGGATTTTGACGTGCGCGCCGGCGAGGTGCACGCGCTGGTAGGCGAAAACGGCGCTGGCAAATCAACCTTGATGAAGCTGCTGGCAGGCTCGTTTTCCGATTACACCGGAAAGGTCTTCATACGCGGGCAGGAAGTGACGCTGCACACGCCCGCTCAGTCCAAAGCGCACGGCGTCGGCATGATCTATCAGGAATTGTCGCTGGCCCGGCCGATCTCGATCGCCGAAAACCTCTTGGTGGGCAAGCTCCCGAAAAAGGGTCTTTTCATCGACCACGCCGAGGTTCGCAAGCAGTCCATCGCGCTCCTTGAGCAAGTGGGGCTTGGGTATCTGGATCCGTCGATGCCGGTTTCGGACATCAGCCAATGCGAGGCGCAGCTGGTGGAAATCGCAAAGACGCTGGGCGACAACCCCCGCATTCTCGTCATGGACGAGCCTACATCCGCGCTCTCCAACGAGGAGGTCAAGCGCCTTTTCGCAATCATGAAGCGCCTCAAGGCGCAGGGCATCGCGATCATCTACATCTCGCACCACCTTCAGGAGGTGTTCGAGGTGGCCGACCGCATCACCGTAATGCGCGACGGCAAAAAGCGCGGCACCTACGAAACCGAGAAGACCAGCCGCGCCGAAATCGTCGATTTGATGGTGGGCCGCTCGGTCAGCGAGTTCTACAGCCGCAGGAGCCCAACGATCGGGAATGAACTTCTGCGCGTCGAAAACCTGAGCCGCTGGGGGTTCTTCCATAACGTGAGCTTTTCGGTGCGCGAGGGCGAGACGCTCGCCATCTGCGGCCTCGCGGGCGCGGGGCGCACGGAACTGGCGCGCGCCATCGTCGGCGTCGACCCGTTCAACGAAGGAACCGTGTACCTGCGCGGAAAGCCCGTGCGCTTCAAAAACATGTTTAAGGCGATCCAGTCGGGCGTCGTGTACCTGACCGAGAGTAGAAAATTTGACGGACTGGCCGTCCGGCTCACCGCCGGGGAAAACGCGGTGGCGGCGCACATCCCGAAACTGTCAAAAGGCGTCTTCTACAACCCGTCGATGGGCGCGAAGGACGTCATGCAACTGATGGAGGCGCTGAGCGTCTATCCGCTGGAGCCCAATCGCCCGGTCACGAACTTCTCCGGCGGCAACCAGCAGAAGATTCTGATGGCGAAGTGGCTGATGACAAAGCCCAGTGTACTCATTCTGGACGAACCCACACGCGGCGTTGACATCGGCGCGAAGGAAATCATCCACAAGGCGGTCGAAAACCTCGCGGCAAGCGGAAGCGCCGTGATTTTAATCACCAGCGACCTGCCGGAGATGGTGGGCCTAAGCGACCGGGCGGTGGTGCTTCGGAACGGCCACCTGATCGGCGAGATTCAGAGGCAGGAGATCAACGAAAGCGCGCTGCTGCTGGCCGCGAACGGGGAGGGAAAGCATGTCCATGCATAGCGCGTCCGCGCCTCAAGACGTCAGAAAGCGCAGCATGAGCCGTGGCACGCTGATCGTGAACCGTCTGGGCGTGTACGTGATCGTGCTACTGCTGGCGGTTCTTGGCATCATCCTGGCGCCCGGCAAATTCCTGACGGCCCGGAATCTCATGGCCGTCGTACAGGCGGTGTCGCTGCTTGGCATCACTTCCGTCGGCATGAGCTTCGTGGTGTTCAGCGCGAATTTTTCCGACATGACCGTCCCGATGACGATCGCGTTTTCAGGCATGATCTCGGTCACGTTGATCGGGCTTGGCTTCTGGCCCAGTCTGATGATAGGGACGATCGCGGGTACGGTTCTCGGCGTGGTCAACGGCCTCGTGATCGGCAAGCTTCGCGCGCATCCGGTCATATGGACGATGGCGTTCAACTTCGTGATCTCCGGCATTGTGCGCTGGCTGTACGGTGGCAACCAGATCTACCCGGACGTGATCGCCGGGGACACCCCGGCGGTGGAGGCGTTTTTCGCGCTGTCCCGCTCCGGCTTTCTGGGCATCCCGTTCATGGTGTTGGTGATGATCGCGATGTTTTTGATCGGTCAGTACATATTGACCCGCACGGCGTTCGGTAACCAGCTGAAAGTGGTCGGCTCCAATTACGAGGCGGCGCGTCTATCAGGCATCAACATCGTCAAAGTGATCGTGATCGTCTTTCTGATCTCCTCTTTCTGCGCGTCGATCACCGGACTGTTCCTCGCGTCGATCTCAAAAACCGGCGCGTACTACAACGGCGAGGGCTACGATTTCCGGGCGATGACGGCGGTGCTGCTGGGCGGCATGACGCTGATGGGCGGCAAGGGCGACCTGATCGGCACCTTCGGCGGCGTTCTGACGATGGGGCTCCTGTCCAACATCATGAACCTGGTCGGCGTGTCCACGTTTGAGCAGTATCTGGTGCTGGGCGTGATGTTCCTGATTATTGTGTGGATCAACACCACTTCCGACAGAAAGCTGGGGCGAAGCTGATGGCCGGATTCAAGCGCAAGTCCTTTCCCAGGCGCATCAACGAAAACCGCGCATACCTCCTGGTCGCGCTGATGCTGGTGTTGGGCATTTTCGCGAAGAACTTCTTTACGCTCTACAACATGAAGTCCATCCTCGACTCGACGATCCTGTATTCGCTGATCGGCATCGGCTTTACGATCTGCATGATCGCCGGGCACATGGATCTTTCGGTCGGCTACATGGCGAACCTCGGCGCGGTGCTGGTCATGGGCATCCACACGCTTCAGAAGATGCCATGGACGGTCGCGCTGCCGGTGGCCCTGATTGCGGGCACGCTGTTTGGCACACTGAACGGCCTATTGATCAGTAAAGGCAAGATCCACTCGTTCATCGTGACGCTTGGCATGCAGTTCGTGCTGAAAGGGATCATGTCCATCTACTGCAATGGCGCGGAGATCGGCGACAAGGGCGATTACGCGTTCGCGGACTTCCTCAACAAGTTCCTGCAGCCGCTGCCGCTGACGCCCAAGGTGATCGTGGCGCTGACGGTGGTCATCGGCCTCGCGGTCATCCTGAACAACACGCGCTTCGGCCGGAACGTTTACATCGTGGGCGGCAACCTCGAAACCGCGTGGCTGGGCGGCGTCAATTCCACCATGACCACAGTGACGGTGTTCGCGATCTCCGGCTTCGTGTCGGCGCTGGGCGGCGCGCTGTTTGCGATCGCGCAGTCCTCCGCCGCGCCCAACATGGGCGAAAAGGGCATCGCGCCGCTGATGGTGGCGCTGGCCGCGACGATCATCGGCGGCACCTCGACTGACGGCGGCCGGGGCAGCGTGTGGAAGACGTTCATCGCGGTGCTCGGCTTGATGGCGATGTTCAACGTGCTGACCGCGCTGGTCGGAAAGTACGAGATCCAGATCCTCTCGAACGGCGTGGTGCTGGCGTCGGTGGTTTTGTATGAAACCATCACCAACTACTTCGCCAAGCGCAAAGTCGGCATCCGCGCGCAGCTCGTCGTCGAGCGTGAGCGCATGCTGTCGGAGGCAAAACAGTAGGGTTTCCCCGCAAGGGTGAATAAAACGATGGAGGGACTGCAATGAAGAAGATCCTGATCCTGGCCCTGGCGCTACTGATGGCGCTCGCACCGGCCGCGATGGCTGCGGTCGAGCTGCCCGACCCGACCAGCGTACTGTCCACCGACGGACAGGTGCTCATGCCCGCTCTGACGGTCAAGGACTTCCCGGAGAGGCCCGCCGATCCGTCCGCGCTCGCAGAAGACGATGCGGGCCGCTACTATGACATGGAGTACGCCGGTTGGGACGCCAACGACAAGGTGAACATCCCCGCCTCTCCGGCCGACGGCCCGAAGGGCAAGAAAGTCATCCTGATCGTCCACGGCGACCACCCCTGGACCACCGCCTACATCAACGGCGCTAAGAAGGCCTGCGAGTTCTTCGGCATGGAACTTGAAGCCTGGAGCCCGAACTGGGACGTCAACGTGCAGAACCAGCTGATCGACCAGGCCATCAACGCGCGTCCCGACGCCATCGGCCTGATCCCGCTGAACGCTGAATCCGCCGTGCAGCAGTTCCGCAAGATCAACGAAGCGGGCATCCCGGTGTTCGGCACCAATACGCTGCCGACCTCCGACGCGATGAAGTACATGATCTCCTGGACAGGTCCCGACGACTGGGGCCAGATGCGCCTGCTCGCCGGCAAACTGGCGGAAGCCCTCGGCAACAAGGGCGGCGTGTGCTACGTGACCCACAACGCGGGCACCTCGCCCTACTTCGCCCGCACCTACGGCCCGATCACCGAGTTCAAGAAGATCGCGCCGGACATCAAGACCCTCGACATCCAGACCCCCGGCTTTGACGCCGTGCAGTGCAAGCAGGTCGTGTCCGACTGGATCACCCGTTTCGGCACCGACCTGAACGCGATCTTCCTCGCGGACGACTCCGCGCAGGCCATCGGCACCATTGACGCCATCAAGGAAGCGGGCCGCAGCGACATCCTGGTCGTCGCCGCAGGCAACTCCAAGCAGGGCATGGACCTCGTCAAGAGCGGCGACCTGCTCGCGATCAACTACCAGACCGCCGAGGGCGACGGCGCGGCCGTGTGCTACTCGATGGCCAAGTGGTTCGCCGGACAGGAAGTACCCGCGATCGGCTACCTGGCGCAGGACATCATCACCAAGGCCAACGTGGACGGGTTCTATCCTCCCCAGTGGTAACACAAGCATGTGAAATCCGCTGCGCGGATTTCACACGCGGAGAGTACGAGCCGATTCCCTGAAACGCCTGTGGGCGTTTCCGGGCGGAAACCGGATCGGGAACGCTTTCCCCGTCGGCCGGGCAAGCTCTGCCTTTGGGGGAAAGCCAAATCCACCGCGCAGGTCGTTGGATTTGATTGAAAGTCGGGAGGGCTTCGGCCCTCCCGACGCTCTCGCAGGAAGATGCTGACGATCCCTAAGGAGGATGCTATGGGAAAGGTTCAAAGGTTCGGATCGGTGATCGGCGTGAGGCCGGAGAAGCTGGAGTATTACAAACAGCTTCATGCCGCGCCGTGGCCGGAGATCAACCGGATGATCAAGGAATGCAACATCCGGAACTATTCGATCTATTACAAGGACGGGCTTCTGTTCAGCTACTACGAGTACGTGGGCGACGACTACGAGGCGGACATGGCGAAGATGGCCGCTGACCCCAAGACGCAGGAGTGGTGGGCTGAGTGCAAGCCCTGCCAGCAGCCGCTTGCGACTCGCGCGCCCGGTGAGTGGTGGGCCGACATGCCCGAAGTGTACCATCTGGATTGATGAGAAAAACAAACGAGCGCCGCGTTCCGGCTGTGGAACGCGGCGCGATTGCTACTTTTTAAGAGCCGTTTGTATTTCCTTCTTTGCCGCTTTGTCCAGAATGTCGCCGGACAGCGCGGTCATCAGGAACGCGTCGATGGGTTCTGATAGATCTGGTATTCTACGCATTGTCAGCAATGCGCGGCAGGCATCCAGCAGGATCAGCTTGCGCATGGTTTCCCGTACGTTCATCAGGTCAAGCCCCATCAGCGCGTTGGCGATGCGCGACGCAACGCCCGGCGCGGCCAGCGCGATCTTGGGAAGCACCTGAATCGCCTGACGCGCGGTGATCGGTTTCTCGTCCAAGATCAGCTTCAGACAGCCGTCGAGGCATTCCTCGATTTCTTCCGTCTTCGCCCAGCGCGCGTTTTCCGCGATCATGAGCATGCCGATCGTGCGCTGGTAGGAGTTCGCGTCGGATAGCTTTGCGCGGAACGTTTGCCAATGAGGCTGAACGTCCGGAAAGCGCTCCGACCGCGCGGTCAGAAGCAAGAGTGCCTGGTAGCGCGGCACGTCCGCCTTATCATTCAGCACATCCACCAGTTCCGCGATGTCCTGTGCGGAGAGCGCCTCCGCCGCGCTCGGAATATCTTCCTTTGGGATGCCCAACAGAACGTCCAACGCCATTTTCCCCAACCTCCCTGTCGAAGAGCATTTTACAGAAAATGGAGCATTTTGTAAAGCGAACAGGGGGTTATAATCGCGGAGCCGCCTGTATGGCGGCTCCGCTTGGTCAATTGCTATTGTTCTTATCCGAGGATCGCCTTGAGGTCGGCCTCGGCGGTGGTGGTCGGCGCGATGCCGTAGTGCTCCACAAGGTAATTGAGGATCGCGGGCGACACGAACGCGGGCAGCGTCGGCCCCAAGCGGATGTTCTTCACACCCAGCGCGAGCAGGGTCAAAAGGATCGAGACGGCCTTCTGCTCGTACCAGGAGAGCACCAGCGTCAGCGGCAGGTCGTTAACGCCGCAGCCGAACGCGTCCGCCAGCGCCACCGCCACCTTGATCGCGGAGAACGCGTCGTTGCACTGGCCCATGTCCATCAACCTCGGAAGCCCCGACACCGTGCCGAGGTCGAGGTCGTTGAACCGGAACTTGCCGCAGGCGAGCGTCAGAACCAGCGTGTCCGCAGGCGTTTTCTCGACGAACTCGGTGTAGTAGTTGCGGCCGGGGCGCGCGCCGTCGCAGCCGCCGACGAGGAAGATGTGGCGGAGCTGTCCGGCCTTGACCGCTTCGATCACCTGACCCGCCGCGCCCATCACCGTGTTCCAACCAAAACCGGTGGTCACGTGGGTTCCGCCGTTGATGCCCGTCATCGGACGATCTTCGGAATAGCCACCCAGTTCCAGCGCCTTCTGGATGACCGGCTCGAAGTTCTTGTCCTCGCCGATCTTGACGAGGCTCGGATAGGCGACGAGGCCCGTCGTGAACACGCGGTCGGCATAGCTGGGCTTCACCGGCATCAGGCAGTTGGTGGTGAACAGGAACGCGGCCGGAACGCCGTCAAACTCCTTCTGCTGGTTCTGCCACGCGGTGCCGAAGTTGCCCTTCAGATGGCTGTACGCCTTCAGCTTCGGGTAGCCGTGGGCGGGCAGCATCTCGCCGTGGGTGTAGACGTTGACGCCGCGGCCTTCGGTCTGCTTGAGCAGGAGTTCCAGATCCTTTAGATCATGGCCGGAGATCACGATGAACGGTCCCTTCTCAACCGCGAGCGGCACGGTGGTCGGAACCGGCGCGCCATAGGCTAATGTATTGGCCTTGTCCAGAAGTTCCATGCACTTCAGGTTGATTTCTCCGGTCTTTAAAACCAGCGGCAGCAGCTTATCGGCGGAGGAGGCGGGGTCGCCGACGGCGCGCAGGCCCGTAAAGAAGAACGCGTTGACGGTATCGTCCTCAAGACCCAGCGCATGGGCGTGGGCGGCGTAGGCCGCGGTGCCGCGAAGGCCGAGCAGGATCAAGGACTTCAGAGAACGCGCGTCCTCGCCCTCGCTCCATAGGGTCAGCGGGCCAGCGCCGTTTGCCGGAACCGCTCCGCCCAGCGCCAGCACTTCGCGCTCGACTTCCTGGGTCAACGCGCGTACGCTGTCCGAATCAAAGTTCACGTTGGTGACGGCGGTGAACAATCCGTCCACCATCAACCGCACGGATGCGGGGCGCGGGGAATCGCCCGCAGTTTCCGCCAGCGCGATCAGCGCGCGGGTCAGCGCGTCCTGATCCAGGGCCACCACTTCCGGCTTGCCGCAAACGCCCGCGCGGCCGGTGCAGGCTTTGCCGCCCGCGGTCTGCTCACACTGATAACAAAACATGCTCATTTCTATGCCCTCCTTATTCGTCGATGATTTCGCCGTCCGTGGACAGCGTGACAACCTGCCAGGGGATCAGCTTGCCACTGCGCTTCATCGCTTCCATCACCGCGTGGGTGATGCCGCCGCAGCAGGGAACCTCCATCCGGACCACCGTGACGCGCCGGATGTCATTGAGCTTGAAAATCTCGGTCAGTTTGTCGGCGTAGTCGCCGCTGTCCAACTTGGGGCAGCCGATCAAGGTAATGTGGTTCTTCATGAACCGCCTGTGGAAGTCGGCGTAGGCGTAAGCCGTGCAGTCGGCGGCGATCAAGAGATTCGCGTTTCCGAAGTACGGCGCGTTCACCGGCGCCAGCTTGATCTGAACTGGCCATTGGTTCAACTGGCTTTGGGGCGCGGCTGTATGCGTCTCCGTCTCGGGTGAAACGGTATGGCAGATCGCCTTCGAGTGGGTTCCGGGGCAGCCGCAGGGAAGGGGTTCCGCGGCCTTGGCACCCTTCGCCGAGGCGACCGCCGCCGCGTCGAACGCGGGTGCTTCCCGCTCCTCAAATGTGATCGCATTGGTTGGGCAGGCGGGCAGGCAGTCGCCCAGGCCGTCGCAGTAATCCTCGCGCATCAGGCGCGCTTTCCCGTCCACCATGCCGATCGCGCCCTCGTGGCAGACCGCCGCACACGCGCCGCAGCCGTTGCATTTTTCTTCATCGATTCGGATGATTTTTCGTTTCATGTTGAGGCACCTCCTTGACTTTACGGACTCATTCTAGTACAATGCATTCGAGATGTCTGTTGGAAATCCAACAGGAGGGCGCGCGTGGAACAATTGTTTTTTGGCATCGAGGGATCGGAGCGCGAAAGCCTGATGATATGCCTGCAGGCGGTGAAGCGCCGCGCAAAAAGGGGCGAAATGCTAATCGCTGCGGGCGACGCGCCGGCAGTGGGTCTTTTACAGTCGGGCGCGGTGCAGGTGATCGCGGAGGATCCGCTGGGCAACCGCACCATCATCGGCAGGATGGAGGCGGGCGACCTGTTCGGCGAGGCGTTTGCCTGTGCGGGCGTGACCAGAATTCCGTTTTCGGTGGAGGCCGCTGCGGACAGCGAGTACCTCTTGATCGACGTCAAAAAGATTCTGGTCACCTGCCCGACCGCCTGCCCCTTCCATTCAAAACTGATCGAAAACCTGATGGCGATATTGGCGCGGAAGAACATCCTGCTGGGGTCAAAGATCCGCCACCTGTCCCGCCGCTCCACCCGTGACAAACTTCTATCCTATCTCTCAGAGCAGGCGCGCGAGGCGGGTTCGGGCAGCTTTTCGATCCCGTTCAACCGGCAGGATCTGGCAGACTACCTGTGCGTCGACCGCAGCGCGATGTCCGCGGAGCTTTCAAGGCTCAAGGCTGAAGGCGTTTTGGATTACGACAAGAACAGGTTCACGTTAATGCGGCGCGCGAAGGCGAAGCCGCGAAAGGAATCGTGATCTCAAAATTGGAAGGAGCGTTTCATATGATCTATCGGAAGGAAACCCACACCACGGAGGTTCGCGAACACATGCGCGGCGGCAGCGGCGCGGTGGAACTGACCGCGCTGGCTCGCGAGATTCCAAAGAACCTCCGGCTGTTCTCGCTGATACGCCTCGCGCCGGGCGCGTCCGTCGGCTATCACGTCCACGAGAACGAAACCGAACTGTACCACTTCCTGTCCGGATCCGGTGTGGCGGACGACAATGGGGTAAAAACGCCTGTTTCCGCCGGTGACACGATGTCCACGCCCAACGGCTTCGGCCATGCGGTCGATAATACCGGAAACGAAGACCTGATTTTCCTGGCAACCATTGTGAGGGATTGAATGAAATGGGGCACGCCCCGCCGTTTACGCGAATTTCGCTTGACGGCGGGGCGCGGTTTTGTTATGCTTGTACTGATAACTGTAACAACCAAAGTTACAATAAGGAGGGCTCAGGCATGCGAAATACCCTGATTGCGATCCTCGTTCTGGCTGCGGCGGCTTCTGTGACGGCGGTCGGCGCGTACGCCCGGAATTGCTCGATCAACAACGCGACACCGGCATCGGCGGTCGTGACGCCTTCGGCGACGATGGAACCAACCGCGACCCAGGCACCCCGCACAGCGTCGTATCAGAAGATCACGGCGGAGCAGGCCAAAGCGCGGATGGACAGCGCAGACCCGGTCGTGATCGTCGACGTACGCACCCCGGAGGAGTTCGCGACCGGCCACGTCCCCGGCGCGATCAACGTGCCCAACGAAGAGATTCTGGATCAAATGCCGGAGCAGCTGCCCGATGCGGACGCGGAGATTCTGGTCTACTGCCGCTCCGGGCGGCGCAGCAAGGAAGCGGCCAACAAACTGATCGAGATGGGCTATACCAACGTGTACGACTTCGGCGGCATCATAGGCTGGCCCTACAATGTCGAGGCGTAGCGGCGCATGACCGGTGAATTCGCGGTCGCGGTGCACGCGCTGGTATACCTTCACAAATGCGGTGCCGTGAAGGACAGCGACGCGCTGGCGAGGAACGTCTGCACCAACCCGGCGCGCGTCCGGAAGGTGATGGCGAAGCTGAAACAGGCGGGGCTGGTGGATGCTCGGCCAGGCGCGGAGGGCGGGTACCGGTTTCTCATGAAACCGGTTGACATCAGCCTCCGGCGGATCGCGGAGGCGCTTGACGAGCGGCCCGTCGCCGCATGCTGGCGCTCCGGCGATCCCGATACCGACTGCATGGTGTCCTCCGGCATGGCGAAGGCGATGGACGGAGTGTATGAAGAACTCAACCGGGTCTGCCTTGATTGCCTTTCCGGCATCACGCTCGCGGACATTGAGGCGCGCCTTGCTTCTTCCGTACCGTGAACAAAAACCGCGCTGCCTTTCTGTGGACAGCGCGGGGCTTTGACACGCGATCAATCCTCCGGCTTGTATTTATCATCTAGTTTGCTCATGAACAGCGCCAGCGCCGCGCCAGCAGCCAGCGAGACGAGGCAGTAGAGCCCGCCCACGCTCAGATAATTAAAGCTGAACGGCACGATGATCAGCGTCGAGGCGAACACGATGCCCAGAATGCAGTGGTAGAGCACGGCGTAGGCTTTCGAGAAAATGTAGCTCATCAGTTTGGACAGAAGGATCACGCAGGCGAACACGCCCACGACGAGCGGCAGGATCACCATAAAGTCCAGCCCTTTGATGCCGTCGGCCATCGGCTTATACAGGTTCATGTACACCAAGAGGTTCGACGGGCTGAGGCCGGGCACGATGATGCCAAGACCGATGATGCCGCCCGCCATCAGCCAGGTGAGCATGTTTTTTGGCATGTCCACCGAGACGACCGCCTCCAGCGATTTCAGCGCCCAGAACGACGCGGCGCACACAACCGCCACCAGCACAAGATGCCAGGGCTTACGGCCCTTCTTGGCGGACTGCCGAAACAGCGCCGGCAGCATGCCCACGATGCAACCGATGAAGAACCAGAGCGTATAGGTTTCTGCGCTGCCCAGCATGAAGCTGACGACGAATGAAAATGCGAACATGCCGAAAAACGCACCCAGCCCCACCGGGAGGAAGAACAGCACGTTGTCCTTGAAGTCCTTGAAGACGTTGGACAGGAAGGCGATGATCCGTTCGTAGATGCCAAACACCGCCGCCAGCGCGCCGCCGCTGACGCCAGGGAGGATGAAGCCGCTCCCGATGAAAATGCCCTTGACGAACCGTAAAATCCAGTCGGCCCGGTTTCGCTTGCCCATGAAAATGTCCTCCGAAGTTTTTATGCGCGAGTATGCCGCGCGGGTTTTCTAATCGACCGTGTTTTCCAGTACGCCGATTCGCTCGATCTCGCAGCGCACCACGTCGCCGTGCTTTAAAAAGCGGGGCGGCTCAAAACCCATGCCGACGCCCGCGGGCGTCCCGGTGGAGATGATCGTCCCCGCCCGGAGCGTCATGCCGCTGGAAAGTTCTGCGATGATCGAAGGAATGTCAAAAAGCATATCGCTGGTGTTTGCGCTCTGCCGGATCTCCCCGTTGACAAAGGATCGGATGGAAAGCGCGGGCGGCCGGACGAATTCGTCCTCCGTCACGATGCAGGGTCCCATCGGCGTGAAGCCATCCAGACTTTTGCCAAAATACCACTGCTTGTGCTTGCCCTGCAACGTCCGGGCGCTGACATCGTTCAGAATCGTGTAACCGAACACGTACTCGTAGGCCGTTTCCTTGCGGATATTCCGCGCGTCCCGGCCGATGATCACCGCCAGTTCCACCTCGTAATCCAGCTGCGCGTCGAGATCGGCGTGGCTTGGGATGTTCCAGCCCGACGCGACGGCCTGATTGACCCGCTTGGAGAAGTACACCGCCGTTTCCGCCTGCTCGAACACCGCTTTTTTGAACCGAGCGGACTCCTCCGCGTGGGACTGGTAGTTAAGGCCCAGACAGATAATATCTTGATCCGGGCGCGGAATTGGCGCGATCACTTCCACGGAAAAGAGCGAAAGCGTGTTTAGCGAACGCAGCGACTCCGGTTTCGCGCCGGTGCGGATCGCCTCCAGCATCGAGTTGCAGCCCTCGATCGGCCAGACCCGGTTCCCCTCCAGCCGCCCGACGCGCTCACGGCCATTGTGAATAAAGGTAATCAGCTTCATCCGGCGCCTCCGTTCACGGGGATTTCGTCCAGTTGTTCCGGGGTCAGTACGGTGATTCCGTTTTCCTGCAGTAGCGCCGCCGTCAGGCCGTCGCCTGGCACAAGTTTTCCGGAGAAGCTGCCGTCGTAGACGAAGCCGACGCCGCAGGAAGGGCTGCGCTGCTTGAGTACCGCGTAGCGGCAGCCGGTGAGCCGCGCGAAAGAAAGCGCCGCCCGCGCGCCGCGCGCGTAGGGTTCGGTTACGTCGAGGCCGGACTTGTCGAAGACTTTTCCATCCCGCATCTCGCCGGGAAGCCTTGGCGTCGGGAGGCCGCCGTAAATCTCCGGGCAGACCGGAATCAGCGTGTGCCGCTCAGAAAGTGCCGCGACGCGCTCGTCTACGGCGCACTGCCCGTCAAAGCGGCAGTACGCGCCCAGGAGGCACGCACTCACCAGAATATTCATGGAATTCCCCCCACATCTTTCAGACATTGTACCGCAAAACAGGGCGCGGCACAAGAAAAAATGCTTATAAGATGGAAATATGCTATACTTGAAACGCTGACATGGAAGGGGAGGGGAGTAACCGGATGAATGAAACGCTCCGCGTGCTCTACGATAGGAAATCGGTACGGATTTTTGAGGAAAAGCCCGTTCCGGAGGACGCGAAACAGGCGATCCTCCGCGCCGCGTTCGAGGCGCCCACCGCGGGCAATCAGATGCTCTACACGATTCTCGACATCACCGATCCGGCGCTGAAAGCGCGGCTCGCGGTCACCTGCGACAACCAGCCCTTCATCGCAAAAGCGCCGCTGGTGTTCATCTTCCTCGCCGACTGCAGGCGCTGGCCGCGGCTTTATGAACTCGCGGGCGCGACGCCCCGCGCCGCCGGGCCGGGGGATCTGATGCTGGCGGTCGCGGACGCGTGTATCGCCGCGGAAAACATGGTGGTGGCCGCGGAGAGCCTGGGGATTGGAAGTTGCTACATCGGGGACATTCTGGAGAACTGCGAACAGCACCGCGAGATGCTGAATCTGCCGGAAACTCTGATGCCTGCCTGCATGCTGGTCTTGGGCTATCCTTCGGAAGCCCAGAAAGCGCGGAAAAAACCCGCCCGGTTCGACGCAAGGTACGTTGTCTTCGAGAACCAATTCCGCGACCTTTCCGAAGCGGAACTGAAGGAAATGTGGGAAAGCCGCGCGGCGGCGGACGGCAAACCCGGCGTCCAAAGCTTCGAGGAGGCGGTGCGCGCCTTCTGTGAGCGCAAGTACCAGAGCTGCTTCAGCCGCGAGATGAGCCGCTCCGCATCGGAATACCTGAAGGATTTCAAGAAAGGCGATTCCATGGCATGACCCATCCCGGTTGTATCCGTTTCTGCACCGGATGGATCGTTCCGCCCTGCCGCCGCCAATCGCCCAAGACAAGCGACCTCCATGAAACCCCGGCAGATTTTGGAGGCATCGCCGCTTTACAACGCGCCCGATCCGTCGTATAATGGTTGGCGCGGGCTGAAATGGTGGAATGGCAGACACCGGGGACTTAAAATCCCCTGCCGCGAGGCGTGCGGGTTCGAATCCCGCTTTCAGCACCACGACACGATTCAGCCCGGAGACATCGCGTTTC
>CAZNPZ010000018.1:0-49017 GCA_964575255.1 uncultured Oscillospiraceae bacterium | reverse complement strand
TACGGAGTTTCTGGAACTGGCGGGCATCAAGAGCAAGACCTTCGACATGCTGCCCCGCGTGAAACCCGACTACATGGCGCGAAAGTCGCTGATCGCCGCGAAAAAAGGGCGGGCGGTGTACACCGCGCTGCCCCTGATGAAAGTCTACCGCGTGCTGGCGAAGATCCTGCCCAGCAATCTCATGATGTACATTTCAAAGGTCTGATCGGGGTTCTGTCTCCTCGACTGCCGGCTTCTCCGGAAGTTGGCCGTTGCTTATATAATAGGCGAGGATGTCGACGATTTTCTTGTTGAAGCCGCCGCCCGCAACGATCACGTCCGCGAATTCAATGTAGGTTCGGATGTAGCGCTCGTACATGGGTTTGACCGTCGCGAGGTACTGGTGCGCGATGCCGCCGATGTCCCGCCCGCGCTCCAGGATGTCCCGCTGTACGCGGCGCAGAAGGCAGATGTCCGGGTCCACGTGCACGAACAGTTTAAAATCCATCATGTCGCGGGTGCGCGGGTCGTAGAATGCGTGGATGCCCTCGATGATCAGAACGTCGCACGGCTCGATCAGTTCTTTTGAGTCGGCGCGGCGGTGCATCGCGTAATCGTAACCCTTTCGGGTGACGGGTTTTCCGGATTTCAGCGCGCGGATGTCCTCGCGCAGCGCGTCGTGCTCGAACGCGTCCGGCTCGTCATAGTTGATCCGGGCGCGCTCCTCAAACGGCAGGTAGCTGTGGTCGCGGTAGTAGCAGTCCTGTTTGATCAATACGGATTTACAGTCTATGGACGCCGCCAGCGCCTTCGCCAGCGTGGTCTTGCCGCTGCCGCTCGCGCCGCAGATTCCGATGGTAAGCATGAAAACACCCTCCAAGTCTTCCGACGAAGTAAACGTGTAAGGCACATTTCCTTTGTCAACGATATGTTCCCGTTGAAGTGCGCGCCGGGGATAATTACCTTATGTCAGTGCGCCGCCCGAAATTTGAAAGACTTTCAGGCGCACGCAGTCCGTGGTTTGCACAAAATGCTCTGATTTTTGCGCGCCATCGATAAGCCCCCGCGCATCAGTATACGCGAGGGCTTTCACATTTTCAAGACGGACTTTTGATCACTCAGCGATTGGATGCTTCTTTTCAAACGCCACCGCGGCGTCATAGATCAGTTTATGTCCCTGCTCGTTGGGGTGAATGCCGTCCGCGCACAGGACGTCCTCCCCGCGCACCGCTTCCAGAAACGCCTCCCGGATCGGCAGCCAGCGGCAGTTGATCTCCGAAGCCACCTTCAGAACCAGCGTCGAGTAGTATTCCTGCCAGCGGTAGATGCGCTCCGGCACGCCGATGTAGGAGAGAATCCGGCTTTCATCCAATCCGTCCTTGACGATCCACTTGAGGTAGCGCCGGGGGTCGAGCGGTGGCAGGCTGCAAAGGAGCGGCGTTCCGCCCGAAGCGCGTACATGATCCGCCATCGCGCTGAGGGAAGCGGTGAACTGATCCACCGGCGTGTGGGGAACGTGGGGCTGTTCCGGGGCGCGCGCCACCTCCGCCCAGTTGAAGTCGCAGTCGTTGCCGCCATACTCGATGACCACGAGCTTGTCTTTGAACGCGCCCGCGTCCATAGACTTCATGGCGGAGAGCGCCTCCGGCGCGGTGCGGCCCATCCGGGACAGATTTTCAAACGGGACATGAAACGTCTTCGCCAGCATCTGGATCGCGCTTTCTTTCAGAAGCGTGTACCTGCTGCGGTCGGGGTCGTACACCACGCCCTTCAAGACCGAATCGCCCCACACCTGAATGCCCGCGTACTGCATGGGCCGCCCTCCCTTAATCTGGTTTTCAAAACCATTATACAGCGCAATACCAACCACGTCAAGCGAGAATTGGCAAGAGATCTTGACGTTCTTGGGAGCAAATGTTATGATTCTTCCAGGTAGGGGGGCTTATGCATGCAAAACAAGGCGCTGGACGCGCTGATCGAATTCCTGCGCGGTCATCGGGGTGCCGGTTGGGACGAAATGCCCGACCTGGAGCTGTACATGGATCAGGTGATCACCTACCTGAAGCGGCAGCTCGCGCCGTTTCAGGATTCGCCGGGGGAAAACCTGATCACGCCGTCGATCATCAACAATTACGTGAAAGCCGGGTTTGTGCCAAGACCCGCCAGGAAAAAATACGCGAAGGCGCACCTTGCGTCGCTGACGATGGCCTGCACGCTGAAGCGGGTACTGCCGATCGAATCGGTCAAGCGGCTGATCGAGCGGGACGGCGCGCCGCTGGACGGGGCGCGCTACGGCCAGTTTCTGGAAGCGCAGCGGGAGGCGTTTTTGGAGGAGGCGCAGCTCCTCGAACAACTCAAGGCGGACTGCCCGTCCGACCGGGCGAGCCTGTACCGGCTGGCTACCCACTTCGCGCTGCGCGCCGGGGCGGATCGGCTGATCGCCGACCGGATCATGGCGATGCTGGACGAAAAACAGCCGGACGCGGGCGCGGCGGTTGACGGAAAAACTTCCAAATGATAGAATGGCATGTAGATTACGACTTGGAGGCGACCGACCATGCAGGATCAGGGCGCGAAGCGCAAAATGATATTCAGTGGCATTCAGCCCACCGGAAACCTGACGCTGGGCAACTACATCGGCGCGCTCAGAAATTTTAAACTGCTGGAAGACGAGTACGACTGCCTGTACTCCATCGTGGACATGCATGCGCTGACCGTCCGCCAGAACCCGGCGGAACTTCGCAATGCGTGCCTGAAGGTGATGAGCCTCTACCTCGCGGTCGGCCTCGATCCGAAGAAGAGCCTGATCTACTTCCAGTCCCACGTCGCGGCGCACGCGGAGCTGGCCTGGATTCTGAACTGCTTCACCTACGTGGGCGAGCTGTCCCGGATGACCCAGTTCAAGGACAAGTCGCAGAGCCACGCGGACAACATCAACGCCGGTCTGTTCACCTACCCGGCGCTGATGGCGGCGGACATCCTTCTGTACCAGACCGACCTGGTGCCCATCGGCGCCGACCAGAAGCAGCATTTGGAACTCACCCGTGATGTCGCGGAGCGGTTCAACGGCGTGTACGGGCCGGTGTTCACGATTCCGGAGGCGTACATCCCCAAGATCGGCGGCCGCGTGATGAGCCTGCAGGAGCCGACCCGGAAGATGTCGAAATCCGACCCGGAGGACACCTACATCGCGATGCTGGACGCGCCGGAGATCATCCGTAAAAAGCTTCGCCGCGCAGTCACCGACTGCGACGGCGCGGTGCGCTACGACCCGGAGAACAAGCCCGGCGTATCGAACCTCATGAGCATCCTCTTCACGCTGACCGGTCAGTCCCTAGAGTCGATCGAGCGGGATTTCGAGGGGCGCGGCTATGGCGCCTTCAAGGACGCCGTCGCCGACGCGGTGGTCGCCGCGCTCACCCCGATCCAGGCGCGCTACAACGAGATCATCTCGGATAAGGCGTACCTTGAGGAAGTCATGACGACGAGCGCCGAACGCGCCGCGCGCCTCGCCGCCCGCACGATGACCAAGGTTCGCAAAAAAGTGGGCCTCGCAGCTCTGACGCTGTGACGCGCCGCCTGCCGCTTTCCGGCACCGCCAACACCCGCGACCTGGGCGGATATCCGGTTCCGGGCGGCTGCACTGTCTGGGGGCGTACGTTCCGAAGCGACGCGCCGGTCGACCTGACAAAAGAAGACGTCGAACGGTTGCGAACGCTGGGCGTCACGACCCACATCGACCTTCGCACGAGGGATGAGGTTGAGCGTCGGCCCAGTGCGCTTGCCCTGATGCCTGGCTTTTCATACCACCACGTGGATCTTTGCGCCGACATGCAGATGATGCCGGACAGCGAGGAGGGTGTTGCGCGTTCGTACCTTGAGATGACGCGGCAGGTTCGCCCGATGGCGGAGATCTTTCGCCTGATCGCGCGGACGGAGGGCGGCCTTTTGTTCCACTGCGCCGCCGGAAAGGACCGGACCGGCGTCGTGGCGGCGATCCTCCTGATGCTGGTGGGGGCCGGTAGGGCGGAACTGTTCGCGGATTATATCCTGACCGCCGCCTACCTCCGGGAACCGGTCAAAAAGCTGACCGAGGCCGACCCGGACATCCCCGCCTACATCGTCACGCCCAGAATCGAGTACTTGGAACAGTTCCTGAACGGGTTTGACGCCGCGTACCGCAATGCGCGAAGCTATCTGCATTTTCTCGGAATCTCGGAAGAAGAGACCAAACTCATAACACAGCGTCTGACAGTTTTAACATAGGCGTTTCCAAATCGGCTGGGTTTATGCTTGTCAAAGATTGACGATTGGGGTAAAATACGTTGGAAACAATATGAGGAGGAAAAGCTTTATGGTCAAAATTGGCATCAATGGGTTTGGCCGCATCGGCCGCCTGGTTTTCCGCGCCGGCCTTGAGCAGGGGGGCGTTGACTTTGTAGGCATCAACGACCTGATCACCCCGGATTACATGGCGTATATGCTCAAGTACGACACCGTGCACGGCCAGTTCAAGGGCACCGTGTCCTACACCGAAAATTCCATCATCGTCAACGGCAAGGAGATCCCGGTTTTCTCCATCAAGAACCCCGCCGAACTGCCCTGGGGCAAGGTTGGCGCGGAGTACGTGGTCGAGTCCACGGGTCTGTTCCTGTCCAAGGACAAGGCGCAGGGCCACATTGACGCGGGTGCGAAGCATGTCATCATGTCCGCCCCCTCCAAGGATGACACCCCGATGTTCGTCATGGGCGTCAACAATACAAAGTACACCTCCGACATGACGTTCGTCTCCAACGCGTCCTGCACCACCAACTGCCTCGCGCCCATCGCGAAGGTTCTCAATGACAAGTGGGGCATCACCGACGGCCTGATGACCACCGTACACGCCACCACCGCCACCCAGAAGACCGTTGACGGCCCGTCCCAGAAGGACTGGCGCGGCGGCCGCGGCGCGGCGTTCAACATCATCCCCAGCTCCACTGGCGCGGCCAAGGCCGTGGGCAAGGTCATCCCGGAACTCAACGGCAAGCTGACGGGCATGGCGTTCCGCGTGCCGACCGCCGACGTGTCCGTGGTCGACCTGACCGTAAACCTCGCCAAGCCCGCCAAGTATCCGGAAATCTGCGCCGCCATGAAGGAAGCCTCCGAAGGTGAACTGAAGGGCATCCTGGGCTACACCGAAGACGAAGTCGTCTCCTCCGACTTCATCCACGACGCCCGCACCTCGATCTTCGACGCCAAGGCTGGCATCGCGCTGACCGACCACTTCATCAAGGTCGTCTCCTGGTATGACAACGAGTGGGGCTATTCCAACAAGGTTGTCGAGCTGGCCAAGTATATGGCGTCCGTGGATCACAAGTAATATATCCGCTGACACAAAACGCAAACCGGGGTTCCGATTTACGGAGCCCCGGTTTTGTGACACAAAGGGAACGAATGCCCGGTGCGATACACGCTTTTAAGAATCCAAGGAATTTTCCCCAAAATGTTAAATGAACAACATAGTCCGGGCGAAGCTTATTCTTCAAGACCAATCCCCGAAATACAGCGGAGGGAACGGGAAAAAGCAAGTTCCGATTGGAAACCGGCCGACGGGACATCAGATGGAGTAGTCGACAGGGTTCTCCGCCTGAGCGATGTCGGCCAGCGTGAAGGAATCAAGGTATTTGTTGACCACGTCGTAAAGCCCTTCCCACAGACCCAGGGTCGGGCAGTACTCCCGCCGGGAACAGCGGTTAGCCGTCTGTTCCAGACATGCCACCGGCGCGAGAGAGCCCTCCAGCGCGCGGATGATCTCACCTGCGGTATACTGATCCGCCGACCGGGTCAGCTGATACCCGCCCGCGGCACCGCGGCTGGAGCGCAGAAGCCCCGCATGGCTCAGGCCGGAGACGATCTGCTCCAGGTATTTGACCGAGATGCCCTGCCGGAAGGAGATGTCCTTCAAGGCGATCCATTCGCCGTCGTTATGCTGAGCAAGGTCGATCATCAGTCTGAGCGCATAGCGGCCCTTTGCGGAAATCTTCATTTTAAAGCCACTCCTCCGATATGAATAAAGCATTATACCACGTCCGCCGCGCGATGAAAAGCGTGGAATTTTCACGCGTGCGCCCTTTATAATAATACACAGAGCTGTCAGCAAATGGCAATGTATTTTAACAGAAACGTGCGGCGATATTTCTTGATTCCAATGCTTGTATTGGAGACCAGGGAAGGAGTATAATGCTCGTCATGGAAATCATACTTGCCGTGATTTCGGCAATTGCGGGTGTTTTGCTGGGCTGGGTACAATATTGGCTGCTGCGGCAGGTCATTATGAAAGGGAAAACCTGGCTGATTGCAATCAAACTGCCGCTGTGGGCGCTTTTCATGGTCGCGGCGGCCTTTGTGTCGCTGTCAGCCCTGATCAGCCTGGTGGTGGGTGCAACCGCGTCGTTTTTGTATTTCGGGTACACGCAGTGGCGCAGGCAGCGCAATGGAGGTTGAAGGAAGGATGGACATTCAGGTCAACATCAATCCCGTACCATATAAAGTCTTCGGCGTGAACGTCGGCCTGAGCGTGGTCATCGCCTGGGGCGCGCTGGCGGTCGTGATTCTTCTGCTGATCCTGGCGAACCGATATATCCGAACAAGGTTTCAGGACAAACCTAAAGGGCTTCAGCTTGTATTGGAAATGATCATCGGCGGGCTTGAGAAATGGGCGAAGGGTTATGTGGGTGAGTCCGCCCCGTTTATCGCGCCGATGACCCTGACGCTGATGGTCTACGTATTCGCGGCGTCGATCGTCGAGCTGTTCGGTCTGCCCGCCGCGACCAGCGACATCAACTGCACGTTGGCGCTGGGTCTTTTCTGTTTCATCGCGGTCAATGTGACGGGCCTGAAGTACCGCGGCGTCAAGGGCCGCCTGGCGGGCATGTGCCACCCGACGCCGATTGTGTTCCCTATCCGCGTGCTCACCGACTTCATCACGCCTTTTTCGATGGCGATCCGACTCTTCGCCAACATCCTGGTCGGCACAGTCATCATGGAGATGATCTATCATCTTGTGCCGGTGGTGCTGCCGGCCGCCTTCTCGTCGTTCTTCACGGTGTTTGAAATCGGCATCCAGACGTTCGTCATCGGCCTCCTCTCGCTGATCTACACCAGCGAAGCGGTTGAGTAATCACAGGAACCTATATAATTGAGGGAGGAACCATTCATGTCACCAATTGGTCTGATCGCGATCGGCGCCGGTATTGCGGTTCTCTGCGGCGGAGCGGCCGCCATCGGCATGGGCATTGCGACTGGAAAGGCGTCTGAGTCGATCGCCCGCCAGCCGGAAGCCTTCGGGAAAATCAACTCTTCGTTGTTGTTCGGTCTGATCCTGATGGAAACCTGCGCGATCTACGCGCTGCTGGTTGCGATCCTGTTGATCTTCATTCTCGGCGCAAAGGTATAGTCGGCCGTCAGGCGCCAGAAACGGAGGGATGCAGATTTGGAAGATATGTTCAACCCAACGACCATACTGCTGCACATGCTCAACACGGCCATGTTGCTGGCCGCGCTATATTACCTTCTGTACAAACCCGTCAGGAAGTTTCTGAAGGCGCGGGCGGACAAGGTGGCGGGGCAGTTGGACGAGGCCGCCGAGAACCAGAGGCTGGCGGCGCAACTGCTGGATGAGCGAAAGAAAAAGCTGGACAATGCGGCCAGTGAGATCGCCGGGCTGATCAAGACCGGCGAAGCGCAGGGGAAGGCGCGCGCGGACGCGATGATTGCCGCAGCGGAAAATGACGCCAGACAGATCGCGAACAAGGCGAAAGTTCAGGTGCGCATCATGGAGCAGAACGCGCAGCAGGAGCTTTACGAGGACGCCGCGAAGCTCTCCATTCAGATCGCTTCCATGGTACTTGAGCGTGAGGTTACCGTCGAGGATCATAAGCGCCTGCTGAAAGAGTTCCTTGAAAAGGCAGGCCTGAGCGAATGATTGAGGGCATTGTAAAAACCGCATTTCCGCTGGAAAAAGAAGACAAGGACGCACTGGAAGCGCGCATGGCTTCATTTTTTGGCGCGCCGGTCATGCTCACCGAACGGCTGGACAAAACGCTCATCGCCGGGATCACTGTAGAAATCGGCGGCCGCGTGATGGACAATTCGCTGAAAGGGAGGCTTGCGCAGGTGCGCCGCGAACTGATGAAACGGGGGTCGGTCCACGATGCTTGAGTGGAAGGCCATAGGGCAGGTTCTGGAATCCCGCCTGAAGCAGGTCCAAAAAGATGTCGACCTGACGACGGTAAAAGTGCAGAGCGCTGGCGTCACGTTGACGTCGGGCGACGGCGTTGCCATGGTGAGCGGACTGTTGGATTGCGTATTGGGCGAACTGATCGAATTTGACGGTGGCGGATACGGCATCGTCATGAATCTGGACCGTGAAACCGTGGGTGTTGTGCTTCTGAACGGAGATTCCTCCGTACCCGAGAGCGCGCAGGCGCGCGGCACCGGTCGCGTCCTGGAAGTGCCCTGCGGGGAGAGCCTGCTTGGCCGGGTGGTCAGCCCGCTCGGCGAACCGCTGGATGGAGAAGGCCCGATCGTCGCCTCGGATCTGCGGCCCATTGAGTCGAACGCGCCAGCGATCCTTTCAAGAAAACCGGTGGATCGACCGCTTGAGACGGGTCTGATGGCCATCGACGCCATCGTGCCCATCGGCCGCGGCCAGCGTGAATTGATCATCGGCGACCGCCAGACCGGCAAGACCGCCATCGCGGTGGACGCCATCATCAACCAGAAAGGCAAGGGCGTCTATTGCTTCTACGTATCCATCGGGCAAAAAACCTCGTCGGTCGCGAGGCTTGTGGAACAGCTCCGAGCCGCTGGTGCGCTTGAATACACCACGATCATCTGCTCCACCGCCAGCGACGCCGCCACCATGCAGTACATCGCGCCTTATTCGGGCTGTGCGATGGCCGAACACTTCATGTACAGCGGGAAGGATACGCTGATCATCTACGACGACCTCAGCAAGCACGCCGTCGCCTACCGCGCGATGTCGCTGATTCTACGCAGGCCGCCGGGACGCGAGGCGTACCCGGGCGATGTGTTCTACCTGCATTCAAGGCTTCTCGAGCGCGCGGCGAGCCTGTCGGACGAGATGGGCGGTGGCTCCATGACCGCGCTGCCCATCGTCGAGACGCAGGCCGGCGACATCTCCGCCTACATCCCGACCAACGTGATTTCCATCACCGACGGCCAGATCTTTCTGGATACGGACATGTTCCGCTCCAACATTCGCCCTGCGGTTTCCGGCGGCCTTTCGGTCAGCCGCGTCGGCGGCGCGGCGCAGCGCAAGGCGATGCGCACCGTGGCGGGAAGACTCAGGCTGGAACTGGCGCAGTACCGGGAACTGCAGGTGTTCGCGCAGTTTTCTTCCGACATGGATGCCGCCACCCAGGATACACTGCGCTACGGCGCGATCCTGACGGAGCTTTTACGCCAGAAAGACGGAGACCCGATGCCCGCGACTTCTCAGATCGAACTGCTCTACGCCGCCACACAAGGGCTTCTGCCGCATGATACTTCGATGGAGCGCGTGCGCCAGTTCAAGCGCGAGTTCCCGGCCTACATGGACGCGCGGGATCCGGAAGGCGTCAAGACACTGAGTGAAACCAGCGTCCTCACCGACGCGTTCGGAAAGAACATGGCGCGGGCGGTCAAGGAATGGCTGGCCCGATCGGGAGCGGTGACATGAAAAGCGTTTCCGAGATCCGACATCACATCAAAGTGATCGACGATACCTCGAAGATCACGCGGGCCATGTACATGATCTCATCCGCCAAGATGAAGCGCGCCATGTACATGCACGACCAGAACCTGACGTTTTTCAATCAGGTTCGCGCGGGCATCCGCTTCATCATGGACACGGCGGGTGGGAACATCAACAACCGCTTCTTCCGCGATCATGGCCGGAAGGCGGCCTACCTCGTGATCGCGGCGGACAAGGGCCTGTGCGGCGGGTACAACCAGCAGGTCTTGAAGCTGGCGCTGGACACCATCCAAAACAGCGGCCACGAAAATGTGAAGTTGTTTACCGTCGGTCACATCGCGACCGACTATTTCAAGCGCAGGGGCATGTCGCCCGATGTCCACTACCAGCACGTGATCCAGAAGCCGACGCTTCGGCACGCGCGCAGGATCACCGCCGAGATGATCGAACTGTTCCTGTCCAAAAAGGTGGACGAGGTTTACGTAATCTATACGATGCTGAAGGGCGGTTCGCTGACTCCGACGGTACTTCGGCTTATGCCGCTGCTCCCGCAGGATTTCGAAACCACAGAACCGATCCACGCCAGGGTAGCGGGGTTTGAGTTCTATCCGTCTCCGGCGGAAGTGGCCGAGGCGATGGCGCGTGACTACCTGATGGGGCTGGTCTACTCGGCGCTTGCGCAGTCCTACGCCAGTGAGAACCGCGCGCGCATGACCGCGATGGACAACGCTACGCGTAATGCCGGCGAAATGTTGGAAAAGCTCAGGCTTCAGCTCAACCATGTGCGGCAGGACGCGATCACGCAGGAGATTACGGAGATTATGGCCGGCACAGCAGGGGAGGGATTGGAATGACGAACGGAACCGTTGTGCGCATCATCGGGCCAGTGCTGGACGTGCAGTTTGAGCAGGGCGCCTATCCGCCGATCCACACGCTTTTGTATGTACTCAAGGGAGATCGCAGGGTGGCCGCGGAGGTCATGCAGCACCGGGAAGACTGCGTTCGCTGCATCGCGTTGGAGGCCACAGAAGGGCTTTCAAGAGGTCTGCCGGTGGAGAATACGGGCGCGCCAATCATGGTGCCGGTCGGACGCGAGACGCTGGGCCGCGCGGTGGACGTGCTGGGGAACCCCATCGACGGCAAGCCGCCGGTTGAGACGAAAGAACGGATGCCCATCCACCGCGGCGCGCCGCGGTTTGACAAACAACAGCCGGTCGCGCAGATGTTTGAGACCGGCATCAAGGTCATCGACCTGCTCGCGCCCTACGCCAAGGGCGGTAAGATCGGCCTGTTTGGCGGCGCGGGCGTCGGCAAAACGGTGCTGATTCTGGAACTGATCCACAACATCGCCATCGAGCACGGCGGATTTTCCGTGTTTACCGGCGTTGGCGAGCGTTCCCGCGAGGGCAACGACCTGATTCTGGACATGGCGCGTTCCGGCGTCATTGACAAGACTGCGATGGTCTTCGGTCAGATGAACGAGCCGCCGGGAGCGCGTATGCGCGTCGCGATGACAGGCCTGACGCTGGCGGAGCACTTCCGGGATCAGGAGAAACAGGACGTGCTCCTGTTCATTGACAACATCTTCCGCTATATTCAGGCGGGCAGCGAGGTTTCGGCGCTGCTGGGTCGCATCCCGTCGGCGGTCGGCTATCAGCCGACGCTGGCCACCGACATCGGCGCGCTGGAGGAACGCATCACCTCCACCAGCGAGGGTTCCATTACATCGGTTCAGGCGGTCTACGTGCCTGCCGACGACCTGACCGACCCGGCGCCTGCCGCGATCTTCGCGCACCTGGACGCGACGACGGTGCTCTCGCGCCAAGTTGCGGAACTGGGCATCTATCCCGCGGTCAGTCCGCTGGACTCGTCTTCCCGAATCCTGAGCCCGGACATCGTGGGCGAGGAGCACTACCGTGTGGCGCTCAGGGTGCTGGCGGCGCTTCAGCGCTATCGCGAACTTCAGGACATCATCGCCATCCTGGGCATGGACGAACTGACCGAGGAGGACAAAAAGACCGTGCTGCGCGCGCGCCGTATCCAGCGGTTCTTGTCCCAGCCGATGCACGTCGCAGAAGTATTCAGCGGAATCCCCGGCAGGTATGTGAAAATTGCAGACACGGTTGCCTCGTTCAAGGCGATCGTTGACGGCGAGGTGGACGACCTGCCCGAAGCCGCATTTTTCATGGTAGGTACGCTGGAGGAGGCCAGGGAAAAGGCAAAACAGCTGATGAAGGCTGCCGGAGACCAGGAGGAGGCGTAAGCGCTTGACGTTTCGTTTTTCTGTGGTGACGCCTGAGCGCGCGTTCTTCGATGACCAGGTGGAAATGGTCGTCTTGCAGGCGCAGGATGGCGAAATCGGCGTACAGCCGGGTCATTCTTCGGCGCTTGTTGCGCTTCGCGAAGGCATTACCCGTGTGCTGCATGACGGGGAGTGGCGCTGGTTTGCCGCTTCCAGCGGCTATGCGTCCATCCTGCCCGACGGCGTCTATGCCGTCCTTCAGACCGCAGAGTGGCCTGACGAGATCGACGTCAACCGCGCGATACGCGAAAAGGAAGAAGCCGAGGAGATCATGCGTCAGAAGCAGAGCATGCAGGAATACGCGATGACCCGCTCCATGTTGGCTCGCGCGATGGTACGCCTGCGGGTGACCAAGGAAAGCAGCGATACAAAATAGCGTATACATGCAAGGGGAATCCGCTTCGATACTTTCCTTTGCCTTTGGAACGGAGCCGGTTTCCTCAAATCGCAGTGAGGATTTGCGAGCGCCGCCGGAATTGATGACAAGCGGAGAGGGCTTCGGCCCTCTCCGCTCTCAAGTTAATTCATGTGGTCTGAGCCTTCCGGGCATCCGGAAGGCTGATTTTCATGCCGCTACGTGTTTTCTTTCAACCCGTCGATCAGGCTCTGGATGAAAGCGTGGGTTGAATTCTCGCTCTCGATGTTCTTCTCCAACAATTCGCCTGTGTAGAACTCCTGGTACAGCGCGGTGAACTCGCTGAGCGTGATCACTGGCCCCACATTCTGGCGGCACCAGGGCTTCGACAACTGTATGCCCAGCCTGTCCAGGCACAGGATCTCCAGATCCGGAAGCTCCGCGAGCCGCCCCTTCGCCAGATGCAGCTTGAAATAGTGCATCTCCCTCGTCCGCCTGAGACACTCGCTCAGGATCGCGATGCGTTCCGCCGGGGTAAACGGCCGGAGGCCGCTTGGCTGGTTCGCGAACACGCCGGTCTCTGAAAACCGGCGAAGGCCGGTCTTCTGCACGATGAAGTGGGAGGGCGATTTCTTCTCGTAAATGTTGCGGTTGCGCTGCATCTGAATCCACATCAGTTCCGCCGTCATCGCGCCGGTCATGGCGGTTTTTTCGGCGGTATCCTTCATCAGCGCCTCAATCAGCTCGAACGGGATCGCGGACAGTGGGATGTCCGGTTTGATGCCGTAGAGCGCGCGATCCTTTTCCTTGAGGAACATCCGCTTGGCTGCGAGCAGCAGATCGCCCTGAAGCTCCGCCGCGTACTCGTCCTTGATCGGCGCGTACCAGCGCGCCTGTTCGAGGATTCGCCGGACGAGCATGTCGTAAATGCCGCTCTGTTCGTCGTTTTCATAAATCAGGCAGCGGTTCGCGACGAACACGATGACATGGGAGCCGTAGCTGCCGTCGGCTCGCTGAAACTGAGCGATCGCGTGGCTCTGCGACAGATACTCCTTGTCCAGCGTCGCCGGGCGGGTCATCTTGTAGCCGTGGTAGCGGGGCAGGCACAACACCGGCATTGCCGTGTGGACGGCGCGGATGATCTGACTCGCGTCGCCTTCCAGCGAAAAATAGTGGTGCACCTCGATATTCTCGATGGGGACGAGTTCGGTGAGCAGGTCCCGAATTTCGGAAAAGAGCGGGTATGAGAAGCTTACCGCGATGTGGATGGTCGCGCTTCGAACCGTCGAATAGAACGCGCGCAGCTGCGATGTGTCGGAGAAGCAGGCGCCTCCGTAGCTCTCGATCGGGAACGGCGTGGAGGGCGTCGGCTCGTTTCTGAGCAGACGCCACATCTCCAGGTTCGCGCTGTACGCGTTCACACCCAGGCGCGTGACTTCCAGTGCGCTCTCCAGTTCCTTGTACTCCGCCGCGTCAAATATCGGCGGGGTGACAGAGAGCAGAATCTGGAAAAAGTGTTCTGCCGCCTGCGCCGAGCATTGGGCATGCAAAACCCTTGAAAGCGTCGTATTGCTGCGGATGTTGAGCCTTCGGGTCAGGTCGGAGATCGTGATGCGGTGTTTCTTCATCAGCGCGCTCAGCCGCTGATCAAAAGTCTGAATGGACTGCATAACACCCCTTCTTTCTCCTTTGTGTCATTTTAACATGCGAACAATCAATCGTCAACTTCCGCGAGAAAGATCTGCGAATTATAGCATATATCGAGATTAGCCACAAGGAAATTTAACGAAATCTGTGTCGGATCAGTGGCGTGGAGTGTCCGGTCAAACAAACGCTCTGAAAAATGTTTCAGCGGCAAAGCGATTGGGTAAAATGATCAATGTGGTTTCTAAATGCTTGACAGGAGGAAGAGTTGTCATGAAAGAATTGAAGGGATCCCGCACGGAGGCCAACCTGAACGCCGCGTTTGCCGGCGAGTCGATGGCGCGCAACAAGTATACATACTACGCTTCCCGCGCAAAAAAGGATGGGTTCGAGCAGATCGCCGCGATCTTCCTGGAGACGGCAGAAAATGAGAAGGAGCACGCGAAGCTCTGGTATAAGCACCTGCACGGTGGCGCAGTCGCCGACACCGTGACCAACCTCAAAGACGCCGCCGCGGGCGAGCACTACGAGTGGACCGACATGTACGCGGGGTTCGCGAAGGAAGCGCGCGAGGAGGGCTTTGACGACATCGCCGCGCAGTTCGAGGCGGTCGCCAAGGTTGAAAAAGAGCATGAGGCGCGGTATCTGAAGCTGTGCGAGAATGTCGAGGGCGGCCTTGTGTTCACCCGCGACGGCATGCGCATGTGGCAGTGCCGCAACTGCGGCCACATCGCCGTTGGCCCGTCCGCGCCGCAGGTCTGCCCGGTCTGTCTGCACCCGCAGGCGTTCTTCCAACTTAAAGAGGAAAACTACTGAAACTCGCCAAATGCGCCGAAAGCCGCCGGTTGGCGGCTTTCGCTGCTTTTGGCGATTGAGATTATGACAGCGGTCAACGCCTGACCACCGGGATCGCGATTTCGATCTGCTTCCCAGTATCTTTCATACAGCGCTCGTCGTACAGCTCGTAGTCCGCGCAGCCGGGCGCGTACTCGTAGCCGGACTCCGGGAACCACTCCTCATAGATGTAGCCCCAGGTGTTCTGGATGGCGTCGACGAAGCCTCGGTCGTCCGATGGCGGGGTGGTGAAGACGGCATAGGTGGCGGCGGGGACGGTGGCGGTATCGAGCCCTTCGGGGAGGACGGCGTCCTCCGGCACCTCCAGCCCGATCACATAGCGAAACTCGCCGGTTTCCATGTCCACGTCCATGCACAGGCCATATTCGGCGTGGCTGATCGGCGTAAGCGCCTTGTGCAGGCTCTCGCAGTGTTTCTTCATGTATTCCTGCCAGAACGCGGGGACGGCACGCTTGTTCTCGCCGTCGGCCGAGGTGGTTTTGAGCGCGTATCCGGCCACCTTGAAGGCCGGACGGGTGATGATTCTGGGTTCCATGATGATTCCTCCTGTCAGATTGTGATGCTGATGGGCGGCAAGGCTGACCGGGCGGGGCAGGCGCGGCGATGCGTGCAGCCGGTATCGCTCCGGCGGCATGCCGTAGGCCTTCTGAAACGCATGCGTGAACCCCGCGTGGCTCTCAAACCCGAACATCAGCGCGATGTCCAACACCCGCCCGCCCTCAGCGAGCCGTGCCGCCGCGTGCTGAAGCCGCCGCCTGCGGACGTAGCCCATCACCGGCATACCGACGTAGGCGATGAACACCCGGTAGTAGTGGCAGGCGGAGAAGCCCTCCCGCGCGGCGAGGTCCTCCACCGTAATCCGACTGCCCAGGTTTTCCTCGATAAGGTCGATGCTGCGCTGGATGTGCGTTCGGTAGTCCATTTGGTTCCCTCCCGTCGATCCAAAGTCTAGCAGCTTCCGCCTTGCCACGTTTGTCCATTCTTCGCAAAATGAAAGCCGTCCGCGTTCTCGACACGGACGGCTTTTGAAAGTTGTCACATGGCTTTCGTTCGGATTTCCTCGGTGAGCTTCGCAATCAGCGCGTCCGCGCCCATCGCACCCAGTTCGCCGTCCTTGCGGGAGCGCACCGCTGCCTCGCCGCTTTCCGCTTCCTTGTCGCCCAGCACCAGCATATAGGGAATCTTTTCCTTCTGCGCCTCGCGGATCTTGAAGCCGATCTTCTCGTTGCGCAGGTCGGACTCGGCGCGGATGCCCGCGGCTTTGAGCTTTGCCTCCAGCGCCTTCGCGGCCTCGTCCGCACGGTCGGTGATCGTGAGAACCCTCGCCTGCACCGGCGACAGCCACAGCGGGAATGCGCCGGCGAAGTGCTCGGTCAGGATGCCGATGAACCGCTCGATGGAGCCGAACGCGACGCGGTGGATCATCACCGGGCGGTGCTTCTGCCCGTCGGGGCCGACGTAGGAGAGGTCAAACCGCTCCGGCAGGTTCATGTCCAGCTGGATCGTGCCGCACTGCCAGGTGCGGCCGATGGAATCCTCCAGGTGGAAGTCGATCTTGGGGCCGTAGAACGCGCCGTCGCCCTCGTTGACGACGTATTTTACACCCAGTTCGTCCAGCGCGCCCTGCAGGCCATCCGTAGCGCGCGCCCACATCTCGTCGGTGCCGATGGAGTTTTCCGGCCGCGTGGACAGTTCCACATGGTAGTTGAAGCCGAAGGTTTTGTATACGCTGTCGATCAGCTTGTATACACCAATGATCTCGCTACGGATCTGATCGGGTGTCATGAAGATGTGGGCGTCGTCCTGCGTAAAGCAGCGCACCCGCATCAGCCCGTGCAGCGCGCCGGACAATTCGTGCCGGTGCACCAGACCCAGTTCGCCGGAGCGATTGGGCAGGTCCTTGTAGCTCCAGATGCGCCGCTTGTAGGCCAGGATGCCGCCGGGGCAGTTCATCGGCTTCAGTGCGAAGTCGGTTTCGTCGATCTTTGTCGTGTACATGTTCTGGCGGTATGTCTCCCAGTGACCGGATGTCTCCCACAACGCCCGGTTGAGCATGATGGGCGTCTTGATCTCCTCGTAGCCCGCCCACGTATGGATCTGGCGCCAGTAATTCTCCAGTTCATTGCGAACGATCATGCCCTTGGGGAAAAAGAACGGGAAGCCGGGGCCTTCGTCCAGAATGTCAAACAGGTCGAGTTCGCGGCCAAGCTTCCGGTGGTCGCGCTTCTTGGCCTCCTCAATGCGCGCGAGGTAGGCATCCATTTCATCCTTGTCGAAGAACGCGGTGCCGTAGATGCGCTGCAGCATCTTGTTCTTCTCGCTGCCGCGCCAGTACGCGCCCGCGATGGACGTGAGCTTGAATGCCTTGACCTTGCCGGTCGTGGGCAGGTGCGGTCCGGCGCACAGGTCGGTAAAGTCGCCCTGCTTATAGAAGGAAATGATCGCGTCCTCCGGCAGATCCCGGATCAGCTCGGCCTTGTAGGGCTGGTTGGCCTTTTCGCAGAACTCGATGGCTTCCGCACGGGGCAGCTCGAACCGTTCCAGCGGGAGATTCTGCTTGACGATCCGGGACATTTCCTTTTCGACGTCCTTGAGGAAGTCGGGCGTGAACGGCTCCTCGACGTCAAAGTCGTAGTAGAATCCATTGTCGATCGCTGGGCCAATCGCGAGCTTCGCGTTGGGTCGAAGCTTCAAAACCGCCTGCGCCAGCACGTGGCTTGCGGTGTGGCGAAGCGTCTTGCGGCCGTCCTCGTCGGAGAAGTCCAGGATTTTCAGTTCGCCGTCCTCGCGAACCGGCGTGACCAGCGAGATCACCCGGTCGTTGATTTTGGCCGACAGCGCGGCCTTGCGCGCGTCCGGGTTCACCGCCTCCAGGATCTTGAGCGGCGTCAGGCCGTCTTCAAACGTCTTTTGTTGTCCTTCCACCAGAATCTTCATCATTCGCCCTCCGTTCCATTTATGAAAAATAAAAAGCCCGTCCCTTCCGAAGGGACGGGCTGTATGCCCGCGGTTCCACCCAACTTCTTCACCGAGACTCTCCCATTCGCCCGAAGCCGCAGAAGATTGCGGTTTTTGCGAGCGCGGGGCGTCATCGGCATGCGCTTTGCGGGCGATAACGCGCCCTCGCGGAGCCGGTCGGAGGCTGGTCCACACGCTTTCCCGCAAGGCCCGCTTTCAGCCAAGGCGAACCCTCTCTGGTGCCTTCCGGCGCGATATTTCCCCGTCAACCCGGTCAGTGTTTGCAGTATAGGCCTTCTGATTTTCATTGTCAAGTTAACACTTTGGCGCGCGTTTTGTGCGTGTGAAATAACTTGACAAAGCGCGCCTTGTGGATAGAATGTATAGTTGCAATTCATGAGGGCGGCCCCGACGGTACGCGTCCGGGTCGAGGAGGATTTGTGATCGTATGTTCATGAGGAAGATGGCGGCGTGCCTGACCGGCGCAGTTCTGGTGGCGCTGACGCTGCCGCTGCTCGCTGGCGCGCAGACCCAGGATGTTTCAACCGAAAACTCGACACCCGCAGCACACGAAGCCGCAAAGGAACCCGGCCAGCCGAATGAAACCGACCCGCCCAAACCGGAGAATCAGCCGACCCAGGCTGCGCTGACCCCCGAACCGTCCCCATCCGGCGCTGAAAACGAAAAAACGGCGAAAACCAAAGGCATCGCGCTTCTTCTCAACGGGAAAGACGTATCGGGCGGAACCGTCACCCTCGACTGGCCGGGCGAACCCACCGCCGCGCCGACCATGCGGATTCAGGCGGTCGGGCCCGACGGACAGAGCGTCACACCGGAATTCTCCACCTCCAACCCGTCGGTGGCGTCGGTCGACGCTTCCGGTTTCATCAGCGCCATCGGCTGCGGCGTCGCGACCGTGATCGCGAGGCTGGACGCCAAGATCGCTTCCTTTCAGATCACCGTCGGCCGCAAGGTGGATCGGGTGGTCATCATCGCGGAGGACAGCGTGTCGCCCGGCCATTCGATCAAGCTGCGCGCGTTCGACCAGGATGGCAACCGCATCAGCGTCCTGTGGCGCTCCTCCTCCGAAAAGATCGCGCGCGTTAACGAAGACGGCGTGCTGACCGCCCGCCGCGGCGCGTCGGGGCAGTCGGTGGAAGTAACGGCGCTTGCGGGCGAAGGCTCCGACGTCTTTGCGGTCAAGACGATCCAAATCGATTGATTTTTTCTGATTAACAGAAATTTATCTGAAAATCATCCCCAATTCGTGGTATACTAGTTCGGAAAACGCACTTTCGCCGATCTTCCCGGCGTTGCCCGAAAGGGTGCCGGGCGGAAATGACGCGAAAGGTGGAAAAAACAAGGAGGGAACCCCAATGGCAGTCATTTCCATGAAGCAGCTGCTGGAGGCCGGCGTGCACTTCGGCCACCAGACCCGCCGCTGGAACCCGAAGATGGCGCAGTACATCTTCACCGAGCGCAACGGCATCTACATCATCGACCTGCAGAAGACCGTTCGCAAGATCGACGAAGCCTACCTGTTTGTGCGCGACATCGCGCTGGAAGGCAAGTCCATCCTCTTCGTCGGCACCAAGAAGCAGGCGCAGGAGTCCATCGAGTCCGAAGCCAAGCGCTGCAACATGTTCTTCGTCAACAACCGCTGGCTGGGCGGCACGCTCACCAACTTCAAGACCATTCGATCCAGAATCGAGCGCCTCAACGCCATCGACGCAATGGAGCGCAACGGCTCCTTCGAGGTTCTGCCCAAGAAGGAAGTCATCAAGCTCAACGCCGAGCGCGAGAAGCTGGAAAAGAACCTGGGCGGCATCCGCGAAATGAAGAAACTGCCCGGCGCGCTGTTCGTGGTCGACCCGCGAAAGGAGCGCATCGCCGTCTCCGAAGCCCGCATTCTGGGCATCCCGATCGTCGGCATCGTCGACACCAACTGTGACCCCGACGAGATCGATTATGTGATCCCCGGCAACGACGACGCCATCCGCGCCGTCAAGCTGATCGCCGGCAAGCTTGCCGACGCGGTGCTGGAAGGCCGCCAGGGCGAGCAGGGCGGCGCGCAGGAAGCGCCCGCTGAAGCATAATTTGTGAATTCAATCATAAGTGGAGGGGAACCCGATGGATTTCACCGCTCAGGACGTCATGGAACTCCGCGGCCGCACCGGCGCGGGCATGATGGATTGCAAGAAGGCACTCACCGCCACCAATGGCGATATGGAAAAGGCGATCGACGTTCTCCGTGAGAAGGGCCTTGCCGCCGCCGCCAAGAAGCAGAGCCGCATCGCCGCCGAAGGCATCGTGGACAGCTACGTCCACATGGGCGGCAAGGTTGGCGTCCTCCTGGAAGTCAACTGCGAGACCGACTTCGTCGCCAAGACCGACGAATTCAAGGAACTCGTGCACGACATCGCGCTGCAGATTGTGGCCTCCGCGCCCGAATACGTCAGCCGCGACGAAGTCAAGGCCGACCACCTGGAGCACGAGAAGGAGATCCTCGCCGCGCAGGCCCGCAACGAGGGCAAGCCGGAGAAGATCATCGAGAAGATGGTGCAGGGCCGCGTCGACAAGTTCTACAAGGAAGTCTGCCTGCTCGAACAGCCGTTCGTCAAGAACCCGGATATCACCGTCGAGCAGCTGGTCAACGAGAAGATCGCCAAGCTTGGCGAGAAGATCTCCATCCGCCGTTTCGTCCGCTACAAGATGGGCGACGGCCTGGAGAAGAAAGTCAACGATCTGGCCGCCGACATCGCCGAGCAGACCGCGGCAATGGCCAAGAAGTAAGAACCCCAAGGGCTGACGCTCAGGCGCCAGTCCTTTTCGCATCAGATAAACCTGAGGTTCTGCGTATGGAAAACTGCGCGAGACGGAGATTCTCGCAAATTTCGGGCGGCTTGCTGCCTGAAGGTGTTGTTTCCGCAATCTGTGTGCGCACTGGTTACGGAAACCGTTCCCGGTGCGCATGCCGTCGGGGACGATCCACTGCCGAAGGGGCTTGTCGGCAGTCTGGGACTGTCGCTCAGGCGGCAGTCCTTTTTACGGAGAGTTGAGGAGGGACGGGCATGGCGATGTACAAACGGATCATCCTGAAGCTGTCAGGCGAGGCGCTCGCGAACGGCGGCGGGTGTTTCGACGCGGCGCGGGTGGACAAGGCGGCGGAAGTAATCGCGCGGCTGGTGGAACGAGGCGTGCAGCCGGGCGTCGTGATCGGCGGTGGCAACATCTGGCGCGGTCGGTTCACCGAGGCGATGAACCCGGTCAACGCGGATCAGATGGGCATGCTGGCGACCATCATCAACGCGCTGTGTGTAGAAGACGCGCTGATCCGCCGCGGCTGCCCTGCCCGCGCGTTCACCGCGCAGCAGATGGATCGGTTCGCAAAACTTTACACCGCGCGGGAGGCCGACGAATGCCTGAATGCGGGCGGTGTGGCGCTTCTGGCCGGCGGCAGCGGGAACCCGTTCTTCACTACCGACACCGCTGCGGCGCTTCGCGCGGCGGAACTGAGGGCGGACGCGGTGTTCAAGGGTACGACCGTAGACGGCGTGTACGATTCCGACCCGCGCGTGAATCCCGGTGCGAAGCTGATCCGGGACATCACCTACCAGCGCGCGATCGAGTTGGGCCTCAAGGTGATGGATACCGCAGCGTTCCAGATCTGCAAGGATCACAACGTACCCGCCATTCGCGTATTCTCGATGGAGAACCTTGAGAACGTGCTGAAGGTCGCGGACGGCGATCCGATGGGGACGATCGTACATGGATGAAACCGGGCATCGGAAATCCGCTGCGCGGCTTTCCGATGCGTTTATCGCAGACCCTGTGATCCTGCGGCTCACGGTCGGGTCTGCGTATCAAGCGGAATAGGCAACCTGCGACCGCGCATGTCGCTCTCCGGTTGCCTTATGAGATCGGGGGCTACGGCCCCCGAACCCCGTTTTGGGAAAGAATACGGGGAGTGAAGGTTTTCGCTTGTGTGAGCGCCTCAAAGTTCCCGCTTTTGCCGCATTTGACGCTTGCCATTTGCCAGAAAACCCGATAAAATAAGAAGAAGACAGACGAGGGCGCATGCGCGCCACGATGGGAGGAGACCAACGTGTACAAGGAAACGGTGAAGGCCGCGTCCGACAAGATGGACAAGACCATCGCGGTCATTCAAAAGGAGCTTTCGACGCTGCGCGCGGGACGCGCGAATCCCAAGATCCTGGATCGGATCCTCGTGGACTATTACGGTACCCCGACCGCGCTCAACCAGCTCGGCAACATCACATCCCCAGAACCGCGGCTGCTCGTGATCGCACCTTGGGAAACCAAGATGATCTCCGCCATTGAGAAGGAGATCCAGAAGTCCGACATCGGCATCAATCCGTCCAACGACGGCAAGGTGATCCGCCTTCTGGTGCCCGAACTCACCGAGGAGCGCCGAAAGGATCTGTGCAAGCAGGTGCACAAGCAGGTGGAAGAGGGCAAGGTGGCCATCCGCGCCATCCGCCGCGACGCGATGGAGCACCTGAAGAAGCTCAAGAAGGACTCCGAGATCACCGAGGACGAGCAGAAGCTGGGGGAGACCGAGCTTCAGAAGACCACCGACAACCACATCAAGGAACTTGACAAGATCGCCGCCGACAAAGAAAAAGAGATCATGAGCGTATGACGGAACTGCTGGGTCTCACGCTTTCCGAGGCGCTCCGGGTGATCCGGGAAAAAGGGCAGCCGGAGCCGACGGTTATGCGCATGGAGCCGGAAAAATATCCCGAAGGGACGGAGCGCGTCGTGCGCGTCCGACCCGGAGAACTGCTCGTCGCCCGATTCCGGGACGCGGTGGCCTCATGAAGATGCTTGACCTCGCGCGCCGCGCCGTGCGCCTTTTACGGCCGGGCGGCGCTTTGGATTTGTCCGGCGGGCTGCCGGAGAAGCTTCCACGCCACGTGGCGTTCATCATGGATGGCAACGGTCGCTGGGCGACAAGGCGCGGCCTCCCGCGCTCTGCGGGCCACACCGCCGGGATGGACGCGATGATCGAGATCATCCGCGCCACCGACGACTGGGGCATCAAGGTCATCAGCGTCTACGCGTTCTCCACCGAGAACTGGGGCCGCCCGGAGGACGAAGTCGGCGTGCTGATGGACATCCTGGTCAGGTACTTTACCTCCGAAATCGACGAACTGCACGCGAAGAACGTGCGGATTCGGATTCTGGGCGACCTAAGCCGCCTGCCGGAGCTTCAGCGCGTCACCGTAGAAAACGCAGTCGCCCGCACCGCGGGCAACACAGGACTTCAATTCAACATCGCGCTCAACTACGGCGGGCGCGCGGAACTGATCCGCGCGGCGAAGGCGATCGTGTCTGCGGGGCTGAAGCCTGAGGAAGTCGACGAAGCCGCGTTTGAAGCGCAGCTGTACACGGCGGGCATGCCGGACGTGGATCTTCTGATCCGCACCAGCGGCGAAATGCGTACGTCCAACTTCCTGCCCTGGCAGACCGCGTATGCCGAGATCATCTTTAATCCTGTGCTGTGGCCGGATTACACGCGAGAAGAGTACCGAAAAGACCTCATCCGCTATGCCGCCCGCGACAGGCGATTTGGAAAGGTGTAATCGCTTTTGATGGAAGCCGCCGAAAGCAAGATTTCCAACGTGATCCGCCGGAGGATCACCGGCATCGTGATCGCGGTGGTCATGGTGGCGCTTTGGGCGCTGCAGGGTTGGCCGCTGCGCGTCGGGCTGGTGGCGGTGATGGTCATGGCCATGTGGGAGATGTACGGCGCGTTCACCGTTCGCGGCGCGAAACCCATTCGCTGGGTGGGCATGGTGTACGCGGTACTGGCGCTACCAGCTTACCTGTGGCTGGGCGGCGTTTCCGCGCTGATCCCGCTGACCACGCTGTTTTGCATGCTGGCACTGGGCGGCGTGATCCTGCGCGGCCAGGTCGATTTCGATTCCGCGGTGGCGACGCTGTTTCCGCTCTTTTATCCGGGCCTGCTGATCACGATGCTGTTCCCGCTGCAGGATCTACAGCCGGTTCTGTGGGCGAGGGTCGCGACGGCGCTGATGCTTTTAATCCCGCTGATGACGGATCTTTTCGCCTATGAATTCGGCACCCACTTCGGGAAGCACAAGCTCTCGCCGATCCTCTCCCCCAACAAAAGCGTGGAGGGCGCGGTCGCGGGTCTCGTCGCCGCTTCGTGTTTCTCGGTATTGATCCCGTGGGGCGCGTCTCTTGCGACGAGGTACATCCCGGTACTTTCCCCATACGCGGCGAACCTGCCGCCGCTTTGGGCGTTTCTTCTAATGGGGCTTGTGGCCAGCGCCGCTTCGCAGGTCGGGGATCTGACCGCGTCGATGGTCAAGCGCTACTGCGGCATCAAGGACTACGGCGCGATCTTTCCCGGCCACGGCGGCATGCTGGACCGGATGGACAGCGTGCTGTTCTCCGGCGTAATCCTGTACGTATTCTTTACGTATCCGGTGAGGTGATTCTTTGCGAACGGTTGCGGTGCTGGGGGCGACAGGTTCTATCGGGCGGCAGGCGCTCGATCTGATCGGGCGGCACCCGGAAAGGTTCAAGGCGTCGGTTCTGACTGCATACCAGAATCACGAGGCACTGTTCGACTTGGTGCGCGCGTTCCGACCGGCGGCGGCAGGCCTGGTGGCTGAGCCGAAGGAGTTGCCGGAGGACGTGCGCTTTTGTTCCTGGTACTTCGGGGAAGACTGTTCGGAACGGGCGCTTCAGGATCACAGGCCGGACGACGCGCTGGCGGCGGTCGTAGGCGTCGCGGGGCTGGGCGCGGTTTTAACGGCGCTTGAGACCAGCGAGCGGGTGCTGCTCGCCAACAAGGAGGCGCTGGTCACCGCCGGAGACCTGGTAACGGCGAAGGCGCGGACGCTGGGGAAGATAATCCTCCCGGTGGACAGCGAGCACAGCGCGATCTTCCAGTGTCTGGAGGCCGCGAACGGAAACGCGCCACAAAAGCTGATCCTGACCGCGTCGGGCGGGCCTTTCCGCACCTGGCGCAAGGAGGCCATTCAAAGCGCGACGGTTGCCGACGCGCTGGGTCACCCGACCTGGCGGATGGGCAAAAAGATCACCGTCGACTGCGCGACGATGATGAACAAAGGGCTGGAAGTCATCGAGGCACACCATCTTTTTCACATGGAAGAAAGCGCGATCAATGTGGTCGTGCATCCGCAGAGCGTCATACACTCGATGGTAGAGTTTTCGGACGGCGCGGTGCTCGCGCAGCTTGGCGCACCCGACATGCGCGGCCCGATCGGCTACGCGATGGGCTACCCCGACAGGCTTGCCTACGGCGCGGCGCCGCTCGATTTTACGAAGCTTTCGCTGACGTTTGAAGCGCCGGATGAAGACCGCTTCCCGTGCCTCGCGCTGGCGCGGCAGGCGCTTCGTGAAGGCGGAAGCGCACCGGTCGTCTTGAACGGCGCAAACGAGGCGGCGGTGGAAGCGTTCCTTCAGCAGAGGATCGCGTTCGGCGACATCGCTCGGCTGGTGGACGCGGCGCTTCAAACAGTACCGTATCGGGGTATAGAATCTTATGACGCCGTTCGCGATGTGGATCTCTCGGCGCGTGCGTGCGTCAAAGAAGCATTGAAACGTATAGGATAAGGAGACATCATGTCCGGAATCGTATATTTTCTGGCGGCGCTTCTGGTATTCGCGCTGATTGTGTTCGCTCATGAGTTGGGGCATTACCTCGTTGCCCGATGGACGGGCATCCGGGTCTTGGAGTTCGCGATCGGCTTCGGTCCGAAGCTTTTCAGCTGGCGCCGAAAGGACATCGACTATTCGGTGCGCGTTCTGCCGCTCGGCGGCTACTGTAAATTTGAGGGGGAGGACGAATCTTCCGGCGACCCGAAGGCGTTCACCAACGCGCCGGTCTGGAAGCGCTTTTTGACCATTCTGGCTGGCCCCGCGATGAACTTCGTGCTTGCATATCTCGCGGTCGTTGTATTTATGATGTTCGTTGGAATGGTCTACACCGTGCCGGTCGTTCAGGACATCACCAGCGGCATGCCGGCAGAGACCTCGGGGCTTTTGCCGGGTGACGTCATCAAAGCCGTAGACGGCGAACCGATCGAACTCAATGAGGACGGGGCGGTAAAGCTGGTATCGTATATCACTGCGAGCGAGCCTGACAAATCGGTCAAACTGACCGTTGACCGGTCGGGCCAGTTGGTAGACATATCCGTCTCGCCCCAAAAGACAGAAGACGGGGGCAGGATCGGCATCACGCTGGGCGCGAAGACCCAGTATTATTCGTTCTTCCCAGCGCTTTTCCTATCCGGACAAAGGGTCGCGGACATTACGCGTCTGATGCTGGACGGCTTCAAGGGCCTGATCTTCCACGGCGAGGGCATCGAGGACACGATGGGGCCGGTGGGCATCATCAGCTTCATGACGGAGGAGATCCGGCGCGACTATGAGACGATCATCAACCTGATCGTGATCATCTCGCTGAACGTCGGCATTATCAACCTACTGCCGCTTCCGGCGCTCGACGGCGGGCGGCTGGTATTTCTCGCGGTCGAAGCCGTTCGGCGCAAGCCCATCAAGCCCGAATACGAGGGCTGGGTGCACGCGGCGGGGTTCTTTTTACTGCTGGGGCTGATCGCGGTGCTCTCGTACCGTGACATCGCGCGACTGGTGACCGGCGGGTGACGGAACGTACAGTGGAAGGGTGTGAAGCGCGCGTGACCAGGCGGGTAATGGTGGGCAGCGTGGCCGTCGGCGGCGGCGCGCGGGTATCGGTTCAGTCGATGACCAACACCGACACGCGGGATGTAGAAGCCACGCTCGCGCAGATCAAGAGGCTCAGTGAGGCGGGCTGCGAGATCGTGCGCGTCTCGGTATATGACGAGGCCTGCGCGGACGCGGTGCGCGTGCTGGTGGACAAAAGCCCTGTGCCGCTGGTCGCGGACATCCACTTTGACTACAAACTTGCGATCCGGTCGGTTGAGAACGGCATCGCAAAGGTGCGCATCAACCCCGGCAATATCGGGGGCAATATGAACGTCCGAAAGCTCGCCGACTGCGTGAAAACGCACCGCGTGCCGGTTCGGGTCGGCGTCAACGCCGGGTCGCTGGAAAAGGAACTGTTACAGAAGTACGGCGGGCCGACCGCCGAGGCGCTGGTGGAAAGCGCGCTGACGCAGGCGCGGACACTTGAGGATATGGGCGTAAAGGACATCGTGCTTTCGATGAAGGCTTCGTCCGTCTCAACGACCGTCAAGGCCTGCCGCCTCGCGGCGGCGGCGTGCGACTACCCGCTGCACCTGGGCGTGACCGAGGCGGGCACGCCGGAGGCCGGGACGGTCAAGTCCGCCGTCGGCATCGGGAGCCTGCTCCTCGATGGCATCGGGGACACGATCCGTGTGTCGCTGTCCGGGCCGCCGGAACTGGAAGTGCCGGTGTGCCTGGACATCCTGCGCGCAGTCGGGCTTCGCAGCGAGGGCGTCGAGGTGATCTCCTGCCCGACATGCGGAAGAACCTGCATTGATGTCGCGGGCATCGCGGAACGCGTGCGCCGCGAAACGCGGGACATCAAAGCGACGCTGAAAGTGGCGGTGATGGGCTGCGTGGTCAACGGGCCGGGCGAGGCGCGGGAGGCCGATCTTGGCGTCGCGGGCGGAATGGACGGCGGCGCGCTGTTTATCAAGGGCCACCCACCCCGGAAGGTCGCCGGTGATCTGGCGGGTACACTGATCGCAGAGATCAGGAATTTTGTCCGTGAGATGGAGAAGAACAGTCCATAAGACAAGCGACTGAGATACAAAAGCCGGGGGCGAAAGATCGTACCAATGAACGAGCTGTGGCGCAACATCTTCAAAGACGTCGATCCGGCACTGGCCGCAAGCCTGACACTGGATCGTGTGCTGGTATCCCGCGCGGGTGACAAGCTGGTCGCCCGCTTCTTTGCGTCGCGCTTGCTAAACGACCACGAATTCACCATCCTCTCCAAGGCGCTCCGAGCGGCGTTCCCGCAATCGAAGGCGTCTCTTCGGATCTCGTATCCCTCGCTGAAGGAGGATGTGCTTCAGAACATCTCCGGCTACGCGAAGTTCATCTGCGGCCTGATCGCGCGGGAACTGCCAAGCGCCATGCCGTTCCTCCAGTGGGAGGAGGCCAGCTGGAAGATGCGAGGAGGTCTCTTGATCGCGGAAGTCGACCGGCTCGGCGTCGAATATCTGGCCAGTCAGGGCGTCGACCGGCGCGTGGAGGTTCTTCTCAAGGAACTGTTCGGCGTGGAACTGAGGGTGACGCTGGAGCCGCGCGGCGACGAGGCGCAGCGGCTGACCGAAATCGCGAAAAAGCGCGACGAAGAACAGGCGCTGATGGCCGAGATCGCGAGGCGTGCCTGCGCCGCGGACGCAAACGGCGAAAGCTGCAAGACGCTGACCAAGCAGCTTCTGGGCCGCGCGATCGCCGAGGAGCCGCTGCCGATGTCGGAGCTGGGCGAGGGCGCGGGACGCGTGACGCTGAAGGGCGAAGTTTTAAAGAGCGAACTGCGCGACCTCAAGAGCGGCTCGAAGCTGTGTTCGTTCGCGCTGACCGACTATACCGGCACGGTGTCCTGTAAGGCGTTCGTCGGCGGGCGTAAGGCGACGAGCGCCGAGGCGACGCAGCAACAGGCGGATCAGCTGATGGAGGGCCTTACCGAAGGCCAGTGGGTGCGCGTCCGCGGCGATTACCGCTACGACGACTTCCAGCACGAGATGGTCTTGATGGTCTCGGACGCGGTGCGTTCCGACGCGCCCAGGCGAACCGACGACGCCATGGAGAAGCGTGTGGAATTGCACCTGCACACCCAAATGAGCGCGATGGACGCCTGCGCGTCGCCGACAGACCTCATTAAAATGGCGGCAGGCTGGGGGCATCCCGCCATCGCGATCACCGACCACGGCGTGGTTCAGGCGTTCCCGGAGGCGTTCTCGGCGGCAAAAAAGGCGGGGATCAAGCTGATCCCCGGCTGCGAGGGTTACCTGATTGACGACAAACCCAAGCTGGTGAAAAACGCCGACGCGAGGAAACTGTCCGGCGCGACGTATGTGGTACTGGATGTGGAGACCACCGGCCTCAACCCGGCGCGCGACGTGATCATCGAGCTTGGCGCGGTGAAGTACGTGAACGGCGAGGAAGTCGCCGAGTTCTCGCAGCTGATCAACCCGCAGATTCCGCTGCCCGCCAAGATCGTGGAGATCACCGGCATCACCGACGCGATGCTCGCCGGCATGCCGACGATCGATAAAGTGCTGCCCGAATTCGTGAAATTCTGCGAGGGCGCGGTGCTCGTCGCTCACAACGCCGATTTCGACGCAGCGTTCGTCGGCCGCGCGTTCGCGGCGAACGGCTTCAAGATGAATCATCCGGTGCTCGACACGCTGGCGCTGTCCCGCAACATGTTCCGAGATCAGAAGAGCCACAAACTGGCGGCGGTGTGCAAGCGGCTTGGGATCAGCCTTAAAAACGCGCACCGCGCGGTGCACGACGCGCGCGCGACCGCGCAGGCGCTGGTCAAAATGCTGGAGGCTCTTGGGGACAGCCGGACGCTCCGCGTCCTGAACGACCTCAACCAGGCGTTTGACGACGACGCGGGCGGACAAAGCCACCACATCATTCTGCTGGCCGCCACGCAGCAGGGCATGACCAACCTCTACCGGCTGGTGTCAGAGGCGCATCTGAACTACTTCCGCCGAACGCCCCGGCTTCCGCGCTCCGTGATCGCGCAGTACCGCGAGGGGCTGATCATCGGCAGCGCGTGTGAGGCGGGGGAGTTGTTCCGCGCGGTGCTGGAGGGGAAGAGCGATCCGGAACTTGAGCGCATTGCGAAGTTTTACGACTACCTCGAAATCCAGCCCACCGGCAACAATATGTTTCTGGTGCGGGAGGGGCGGGTGGCGGACGAGGAAGGCTTGCGCGCGCTGAATCAGAAAATCCTCGCGCTGGGCGACAGGCTGGGGATCCCGGTCGTCGCGACCGGAGACGTCCACTTCAAGGAGCCTCGGGACGCGATCTTCCGCTCGATCCTGATGAACGCCAAAGGCTTCGAGGACGCGGACAACCAGGCACCTCTGTATTTCCGCACCACGGACGATATGCTGAAGGAATTCTCGTATCTTGGCAAGGACGCGAAGCGCGTCGTGATCGACGCGCCGCGCGCGATCGCGGAGAAGGTGTCGCCGAAGCTCCGCGTGTTCGTCGAGCACCCGGAAGGCGCGGAGACATTCCAGCCGTACTGGGACTTCGCCGAGGGCGACATCCGGCGGCTCACCGAAACCCGTGCCCGCGAGATCTACGGCGACCCGTTGCCGGACATCGTTCGCGCGCGCATCGACAAGGAGCTTGGGTCGATTATCGGCTACGGCTTCTCGACGCTGTACGACATCGCGGTCAAGCTGGTGCAGAAGTCGCTGTCCGACGGCTACATCGTCGGTTCGCGCGGTTCGGTCGGCTCGTCGTTCGTCGCCAACATGACCGGCATCACCGAGGTCAACTCGCTGCCGCCCCACTACGTATGCCCAAGCTGCAAACACTCGGAGTTCGACGTGCCGGAGGAGTACACCTGCGGCCTCGACCTTCCGGACAAGGACTGCCCGGTGTGCGGAACCACCATGAACCGCGACGGCTTTGACATCCCGTTCGAGGTGTTTTTGGGCTTCAAGGGCGACAAGGTGCCCGACATCGACCTCAACTTCTCCGGCGAGTACCAGCCTGTCGCCCACGCCTACGTCAAGGAGCTGTTCGGCGAGGAGAATGTGTTCCGCGCGGGCACGATCGGCACCGTGGCTGAAAAGACCGCGTTCGGTTATGTGCTCAAATACCTGGAGGAGCGGAACATGACCGCGACCCAGGCGGAGAAGGAGCGCCTCGCGAAAGGCATCACCGGCGCGAAGCGCACCACCGGCCAGCATCCCGCAGGCATGGTGGTGCTCCCCAAGGACTATGAGATCTACCAGTTCACGCCGATTCAGCGCCCCGCCGACGACCAGGATTCCGACACCATCACCACCCATTTCGACTTCAGTTCGATGCACGACGTGCTGGTGAAGCTGGACATCCTGGGCCACGACGACCCGACGATGTTGAAGAAACTGGAAGACCTGACGGGCATCGCACCGCAAAAGGTGCCGCTGGACGATAAAAAGATCTTCGAGCGCATCCTTTCGTTGTTCACAAGCCCGGAGGCGCTGGGCGTGACGCCGGAGGATATCGGCTCGCCCACCGGTACGCTGGGCATTCCGGAGTTCGGAACCCGGTTCGTCCGGCAGATGCTGGTGGACACGCAGCCCCGTTCGATGGAGGAACTGATCAGAATCTCCGGCCTTTCCCACGGCACCGACGTCTGGGTGGGCAACGCGCAGGACATCATCAAGGCGGGCATCGCTCCATTGAAAAAGTGTATCTGCACGCGAGACGACATCATGAACCAGCTGATCAAGTGGGGCGTCGAGAGCAAGACCGCGTTCACCATCATGGAATCCGTCCGAAAAGGCAAAGGCCTCAAGCCGGAGTGGATTGAGGCGATGAAGGCGGCGAATACCCCCGACTGGTTCATCGAGTGCTGCCAGAAGATCAAGTACATGTTCCCGAAAGCCCACGCGGTGGCCTACGTCACGATGGCGCTCAGGATCGCCTACTTCAAGGTGTACCACCCGAACGCCTACTACGCCTGCTACCTGAGGCGAAACGCCGAGGCGTTCGACGGTTCCGTGATGGTGGCGGGCCTCCCGGTGCTCCGCGCGAAGCTGGAAGAGCTTCAGAACCTCGAAAAGGACGAGAAGGCGAAAAAAGAAGATCAGATCAGCCTTTACGAGATCCTGATCGAGATGGCCTGCCGCGGCGTTTCGATGCGGCCGATTTCGTTGTACGAGTCGGACGCGGAGAACTTCCTTTTGCTACCGGACGGGTCGATCCTGCCGCCGCTCTCATCACTGCCGGGCGTGGGGCTCGCCGCCGCGCAGAACCTTGCGAAGGCTCGGGAGGCGGGACCGTTCCTGTCACAGGAGGACATGGCGCGGCGCAAGGTCGCGAAATCCGTGGTGCAGGCGCTTGAGGCCTGCGGTGCGCTTCACGATCTGCCGGAAACCAGCCAGACGAGCCTTTTTGACTTTGGCTGACGGAACCAAGAGAGCACAAACTTCGTCATAAGGAAACAAATCCATACCGTTTCTGATCGGGGGTGCGGCTGTGAGGCGCTTTTGGTGGTTGGGGTTGCTTCTGACAATGGTCTTGGCCGTTCCGGCACGCGCGGACGCGCCCGCTGTGGCGCTGAACGTGGGCGATAGTTGCGTATTGATCGCGGCGGACGGCACGGAACTGGTGCCGCAAGGCCAGTATTCCAACATCGAGCCGGTGAGCGATCAGGCACCCTACTACTACGCCGCCTATCAGATGGACGGCGATGAGCCGGAGTTCGCGAAACTGCTGGATGCAAACGGCCAGCCGCTGACCGATTTTTCCTATGACTACTTCTCCGCCGTCGGTGACAAGATCTGCTTCGGGCAGGATGGACTGTACGGCGTGATGGACGCCGAACAGAAGATCGTCGTGCCCTGCAACTACACCTCGATCGTCTCAAACGGCGAGGGCGGGTATCTCGCGCTGACCACCGACCCCTACGACGAGCGCCCCGACGGCGTGTATTACATCGATGCCGCCGGGAAGGAAACCGCCACGGGCATCCGCATACTCTATGGGCTGACCGATTTCTCAAACGGCCTGATGCCGGTGCTTTCTGCCGACACCGGCCGGTCCGGGTACTTGAACCCAAAGGGCGAATGGGCGATTTCTCCTCAGTTCAGCTATGCGGGGTCCTTTGTAGGAAGCATCGCGGACGCGGCCATTGACAGCGGCACCGGCCTCATCGACGCATCCGGCAACTGGCTGATCACGCCCAAGTATGAAACGCTGTCGCTCGGCGGCCAGACGCCCGTCGTCGTCGCGCAGGCGGACAGCACGGCCATCGATTTGATCGACCCCAAAACCATGAAAACCCTGCGGTCATTCACCGGAAAGGACATCTACTTCGCCGCTTCGCCGGACAGCCCGCTCGTCACCCTCTATCTGGACGACAGGATGGTGCTGGTTGGCGCGGACGGAAGCGAGATTCTGGAGTCAAAGGGCACCGAAGGCTCCGCCGAAGCCGACGACGCGGCCGTGGTATTGCGCGAAGGCCCGTGGGGCGAGAAGAACGCGACGCTGTGCGACCTTTCCGGAAAGAGGCTTGCCGGTCCTTATCAGGACATTTGGCGCGTCTCCGCTGTCGCGAATACGCCCTACTACGCATTTTCCTCGTTTGAAACGCAGACCGAAAAGCTGGATGACGGTACGCCCTATCTGAACGAAGTGCCCGATACCCGCGTGACCGGCCTTATGGACAAAAGCGGCGTGACGGTCTGGCAACCGGGCAGTTACAGGGAACTGTACTCGCCGGCGGAAGGTCTGTTCACCGTGCAGATGCCGGGGAAGGCGGGCGTCATGAAAGCGGACGGGACATGGCTCAAGGTGTACGACATCGCGCCGGAGCAAGAGGGATAGTCCACCAAATCAGGTACAATTCGGGGAGCGCCGCGCGGGCCGCTCCCTTTTGTTTGCACGTCAAATCTTGACGCACGGTGCGGTTTCTTCCTTTTTTGCGTTATTTGTGTGTTGGACAGGTTGTATTCAGGGCCGGGATGTGCTACAATTGCTCTGTCTGGGAATTCTCGGGCCAGTTCTCCCCATGTTTGGGGAATGAGGGTGTTTGATTGCCGAAACCATCCGCGCCGCTTGGCAGAGCGCAGGACATCGCTGCAAAGGTTGCGGCGCAGCAAGGGTTCATATTGGTGGATGTTGAGCTGGTCAAGGAATCGACCGGCCGCTTTTTGCGCTTCTATCTGGATAAGCCGGGCGGCATCACCATCGACGATTGCGAGACTTTCCACCGGCGAATTCAGCCGATGATGGAATTCGTGGACTATGATTATATGGAGGTCTCCTCGCCGGGGGCTGACCGTCCGCTCAGGAAGCCGGAGGACTTTGAGCGCGCGGTGGGCGTCCAGGTGGAGGTGCGTCTGTATAAGCCGGAGGATGGCCAGAAGGTGTTCCGGGGCGAACTGGCCGGCCTCGAGGACGGCAAGGTCGTCATAAAGGACGCGTCGGGTGCCCGTCGCGCCATTGATCGCAAGGCTGCGGCGCTGGTTAAACCCATCGTCGAGTTTGACGAGGATGACTTGAAAGATGAAGTGTGAGCGCGCCCCGCGCGCGATCCGTTGACAAGGAGTGTTATGAATGGCTGGAACCATTGACAGCGGCGAGTTCATCAGTGCATTGGACGCGCTGGCCAAGGAAAGGCGCATCAACAAGGATGTGCTTTTTGGCGCCATCGAATCCGCGCTGATTTCGGCGTACAAGAAAAATTTCGGAAAGAGCGCCAACGTGCGCGCCGCCATCGACCGGGAAAAGGGCACGGTTGAGGTGTTCGCGCGCAAGACCGTCGTCGAAGAAGTGGAGGATCCGCAGACCGAGATCAGCCTCGCCGACGCCCGCGCGATCCACCCGAAATACGAGATCGGCGACCTTGCCGAGATTCGCGCCACGCCCAGGGATTTCGGACGAATCGCGGCGCAGACCGCGAAACAGGTGGTCGTGCAGCACATCCGCGAGGCGGAACGCGGCGTGATCTATGACGAATACATTGAGAAGGAAAACGAGATCCTGACCGCCATCGTGCAGCGGGTGGACAACCGTCAGGTGTACGTCGAGCTGGGCCGCACCGAAGGCCTGCTTGAGCCCAACCAGCAGATGCCCGGCGAGGAGTACACCGTCAACGACCGGCTCAAGGTGTACGTGCTGGAAGTCAACAAGATGAGCCGAGGCCCGCAGGTGCTGGTGTCGCGTACCCATCCAGGTCTCGTCAAGCGCCTGTTTGAGATCGAAGTGCCGGAGATCCGCCAGGGCATCGTACAGATCAAGTCGATTGCCCGCGAGGCCGGCTACCGCACCAAGATGGCCGTCTACTCCACCGACTCCATGATCGACCCCGTCGGCTCCTGCGTCGGGCCGCGCGGCATGCGCGTGGAAAACGTCGTGGCCGAACTCAAGACCGAGAAGATCGACATCATCAAATGGTCGAGCGACCCCGCCGAGTATGTGGCGTCCGCGCTCAACCCGGCTCGCGTCATCAGCGTGTTCGTGTCGGACAAGGAAAAGGCGGCGCGCGTCGTCGTGCCGGACAACCAGCTCTCCCTCGCCATCGGCAAGGAAGGGCAGAACGCGCGGCTGGCCGCGAAGCTCACCGGCTGGAAGATCGACATTAAGAGCCAGAGCCAGATCGAGCAGCAGCTCGACATCAGGGAGGAAGAGGTCTAGTTGCTCAAGCCGCGCAAGACGCCCATGCGCATGTGCGTGGGCTGTCGCGAAATGAAGCCCAAGAAAGAGCTGCTTCGGGTTGTGAAGTCGCCCGCCGGGCCGATCGTGTTTGACCGCGTCGGCAAGGCGCCCGGACGCGGCGCGTACGTGTGCCCCAACCCAGAGTGCCTGAAAAAGGCGCAGAAGAGCAAGGCGCTGGATCGCGCGCTGGAGGCGCAGGTTACGCAGGAAGTCTACGATACGCTGCTTACGCAGTTGGGCGGGAACGCATGAACCCGCTTACGAATTTCCTGGGGCTGTGCAACCGGGCCGGAGCGCTCAAGACCGGCGAAGCCGTGTGCGAGAAGCTCGCAAAATCCGGCGGCGCGTACCTGATCCTGCTGGACGCAGGCGCGTCGGATCGATCCAGGAAGGCGATGCAGGATGCTTGCGCGTTCTCCGGCCTCCGGCTGATCGAACTCGAACCGGGTGCACTGGGTCAGGCGGTGGGGAAACCCGGCCGCATGGCCGCGGCGGTGACTGATAAAGGTTTCTCGGAGAAATTGATTCAATTGGCGATACATTAGCGGGGGTGCAAGGTGGGAATGACCAAAGTCAGGGTTCAGGATGCGACCAAGGAGCTCTCCACGAACGCGGGCAGACTGCTGGAGTCGGTCGGCAAGTCGAAGCGGCAGGCGCAGGACATCCTGCAGGCGCTTCGGCGCGTTTCCGATGAAATGAACCGGCAGCAGCGCGAGCAGGCCGAGCAGGAAAAACGCGAGGCGCTGTCCCGCCAGTATGAGGAAGCGGCTTCCTATATGACCGCATACTCCACCGAGCAGGTGCCGCAGCCCGCCGAGATCAAACCGGCGGAACCGGTTGTGGTCAAGATGACCCCGGTGGTCGAGCAGCCGCAGGATAGACCGGCGGAAGCGTCGGTTGCCGAGCAGGTGGTGCCTGCGCGTGAGGCATCGCCGCAGAAGCCGGTCGAAAAAATCGAAATACAGGCTGCTCGGGAACCAATCCCTCAGCAGCCGCAACAGCCGGTTCAGCAGCCGATGCAGCCGCAGGCGCAGCAGCAGCCGCAGTTCCGCCCGGCGCAGCCGCGCCCCGCGTATCCGATGCAGCCCGGCCAGCCGATGGGGCGTGAGCCGCAGCGCCCGTTTGGACGCCCGGCGCAGCCCGCGGGGCCGTATGGCCGCCCGGTCGCGCCGCAGGGCAGTCAGGCGCCGCAGGGGCAGCAGGGCGGTTATGGACGCCCGGTGCAGCCCGGTCAGGGCGGCCCCTATGGCCGTCCAGTGCAGCCGCAGGGCGTGCAGCCGCAAGGCCCTTACGGCCGCCCCGTGCAGCCCGGTCAGGGAGGGCCCTACGGTCGTCCGGTCGCGCCGCAAGGACAGCAGGGTGCGTTTAACCGTCCGGCGCCCGGTCAGGGCGGCCCGTATGGCCGTCCGGTTCAGGGTGGCGCCGGGTCCGGCGCGCCGCGCCCGTATGCGCCGCGCCCCGTAGGCGCGGGCGGCCCGCCACGCCCGCCGATGGGTGGCATGCGCCCCGGCTTTGGCCGCAAGACCGGACCGGAACTGACACCCACGGTCGAGAAGGAGCGCGTCTCCAACTACGACCCCAACAAAAAGCAGTACGTCCGCCAGAACGACCCGGAGCGCGCCAAGACGAAAAAGCAGATCGTCAAGGAAGCAGGCCCGAAGCTCTTCGGCGATGATGAGTTCGTGCGCAACAAGCGCCGCAAGAAGGCGCAGATGAATTTCCGGCCGGAACCCATCCGCATCGAAAAGGCCTTCATGACCGCCGACACGATCACGGTCAAGGATCTGACCGAACGCATCGGAAAGCCCGCCGGGGAGATCATCAAAAAGCTGCTGCTGTTGGGCATCATGGCCACGATCAACAAGGAACTGGACTTCGACACGGCGCAGCTGGTCTGCAACGAGTTCGGCGTCGAACTTGAGATGAAGAAGGCCGAAACCGCCGAAGACGTGCTGGAGTCCAAGGACTTCGAGGACACCGAGCAGGATCTTGAGACGCGCCCGCCGGTCGTGACCATCATGGGTCACGTCGACCACGGCAAGACGAGTCTCCTCGACTACATCCGTAAGACCCGCGTCACCGCGGGCGAGGCAGGCGGCATCACGCAGCACATCGGCGCGTATACCGTCAACATTCGCGGTCAGCAGATCACGTTCCTGGATACCCCCGGTCACGAGGCGTTCACCGCAATGCGCGCCCGCGGCGCGCAGGCCACCGACATCGCGATTCTGGTGGTTGCCGCGGACGACGGCGTCATGCCGCAGACCGTCGAAGCCATCAACCACGCCAAGGCCGCGGGCGTGCCCATTATTGTCGCCATCAACAAGATGGACAAACCCACCGCCGATCCGGAGCGCATCAAGCAGGATCTGACCGGCTACGGCCTGGTGGCCGAGGAGTGGGGTGGCGACACGATCATGGTGCCGGTCTCGGCCGTCACCGGTGACAACATCGACCAGCTGCTGGAGATGATCCTGCTGGTGGCCGAAGTGCAGAACTACCGCGCCAACCCCAACCGCCCGGCGCGCGGCGTCATCATCGAGGCGCGCCTCGACAAGGGCCGCGGCCCCGTGGCCACGGTTCTGATCAAGAACGGAACGCTGCGCGTGGGCGACGCGATCGTCGCCGGTACGGCGTTCGGCCGCGTCCGCGCGATGGTCAACGACCGCGGCGAGCGCGTCAAGGAAGCGCTGCCATCCGATCCTGTCGAGGTCATCGGCTTCAACGACGTGCCCGACGCGGGCGACATGATGAGCGCGGTCGACGACAAGCTCTCCCGTCAGCTGGTCGACGAGCGCAAGGACAAACAGCGCGCGGCGCTGGTCAAGGCCAAGTCGCAGACGACGCTGGACGACCTCTACAACCAGATTTCCGCCGGCGAGGTCAAGGATCTGAACCTGATCATCAAGGCCGACGTGCAAGGTTCGGTCGAGGCCGTACGCCAGTCGCTGGAGAAACTTTCCAACGAAGAAGTGCGCGTGCGCGCGATCCACGGCGGCGTCGGCGCGATCACCGAGTCGGACATCATGCTGGCTTCGGCAACCAACGCGATCATCATCGGCTTCAATGTCCGCACCGACAACGCCGTGCGCGACATCGCCGAGCGCGAGAAGATCGACATCCGGCTGTACCGCATCATCTACAACGCCATCGAGGACGTTGAGAATGCCATGAAGGGCATGCTCGCGCCCAAGTTCAAGGAGACCATCCTGGGCCGCGCGCAGGTGCGCCAGACATTCCGCGTCACCGGCGTGGGCATGATCGCAGGCTCCTACGTTACCGACGGCAAGGTCGTCCGGAACGCGCAGGCGCGGCTCCTCCGCGACAACGTGGTCGTCCACGAGGCCAAGATCGAGTCCCTCAAGCGGTTCAAGGACGACGCGAAGGAAGTCGCCGCCGGGTACGAGTGCGGCATCGGACTTGAAAACTACAACGATGTCAAGGAGGGCGACGTGATCGAGTGCTTCCAGATGGAGGAAATCGAGCGCTGATCCCCGCCGAACTTTCAGGCTTTTGAGCAGACCGTGCGAAATTCGTCACCGCAAAGGCTGCTATCGTCCGCTCCATCGGGGAATCCTTTGGACGGATCCCCTTTGTCGGATCGACCGCCGGAGCGGTGGAGGAGGAGACATGGCGTTTGACCGTGTGGACCGCATCTCCGAAGAGGTGCGGCGGGAACTGGACAAGATCTTGCGCGAGGAGATCAACGACCCCAGGGTCGGCGGTACGTTTTCCATCGTCCGCTGCGAGGTGACGCGCGATTTACGCTACTGTAAGGCGCGCGTCAGCGTCCTGGAGCCGGAGCGGCGTAAAGGGATGATGGATGCGCTCAAAAGCGCGTCCGGCTTCATCCGCCGCGAGTTGGGCAGGCGCGTCGACCTGCGCTACACGCCCGAACTGATCTTCGAACTGGATACCAACATTGAGTATGCGGACAGGATCAACCGGTTACTGAAAGAGGAGGAAGCGCATGGCGACGATCCCCGAATTGGCGGCGTGGATTGAAGCGCGGGATGACATCGCGGTGGTGGCCCATGTTTCCCCGGACGGGGACACTCTGGGTTCCGGCCTTGCGCTGACGCGCGCGCTGACGAAACTCGGAAAGCGCGCGGCGCTGGTCAGCGCCGACAAGGTGCCCCACATGTACCAGTTTCTTCCCGGCGTCGACCATGTGCGCACGCCTAAGGAGCTTCCGTTCATCCCGCGGTGCGTCCTTTATGAGGACGTGGCCGCCTACGACCGCGCGGGCGACAAGGGTGCGCTTCAGCATGTCAACGATACGGCGCTGATCGATCACCACGCCACCAACCCCTGTTTCGCCGGGCTTTGCGTCATCGACGAGGAAGCGCCGGCCACCGGCGTATTGGTACTCCGGCTGATCGACCATCTGGGCATCGCGCTCGATTATGAGCTGGCGCTGACGCTCTACGCCGCCATCGCTACCGACACCGGGAACCTCAGCTATTCCAACACCACCGCCGAGGCCGCGCACGGCATCGCCAGGTGTCTGGAAGTAGGCTTCAACATCGAGGACGCGAGCCTGAGGCTTTTCAGGCTGCGCACCCGCGCGCGCACGACTCTTTTGGGCATGGCGCTGTCGGCGATGGAATTCTACTGTGAAGGCCGCATCGCGATCACCCGGATCAGTACCCTCATGTACGAGGTCAGCGGCGCGACCGCGTCCGAAACCGAGGGGATCATCAATTTCCTGATCGAGACCGAGGGCGTCGAGGCCGCGATTCTTGCGGAGGAGCGGGACATGTTCACCACCAAGTTCTCGCTGCGTTCCGCCGGTATGATCGATGTGGGCGACGTGGCATCCTTCTTCGGCGGCGGCGGCCACCGTCAGGCGGCCGGGATGACGATCCATTTGCCGCTCTTCGAGGCGGCGGACGAGGTGCTCACCAAGGTCTGCTCCGAACTGAATTCCAGTGTCGTAGAGTAGAGTTTCTGGAAAACATGTCATTGGAAGAGGGCCAAAGGCCCTCTTCTTACTGATTGAAGCGGGGATGCAGGATGGATGGGTTTATCAATCTATTGAAACCGCCGGGCATGACGTCTTCGGACGCGGTTGTGAAGGTCCGGAAGCTGCTCCCCAGGGGGACGAAGGTGGGGCACGGCGGCACGCTGGATCCGGACGCCGCGGGGGTGCTGCCAGTCTGCATCGGCCGGGGAGCACGACTTTTTGACTACATGATCGACAAGACAAAGGTGTATATTGCCGAGGCGCGTTTGGGGATCGAGACGGATACCCAGGACGCCGTGGGCGCAGTCGTTGCGCGCGCGGATGTCCGGGTGACCGAAATGGAAATTCGAGCGGCGATGGCGAGGCTGACCGGCGACATCCTGCAGACGCCGCCGATGTACTCCGCCGTCAAAAAAGATGGCCGTCGCATGTACGACCTGGCGCGTAAGGGCGAAACCGCCCAATTGGAAGCCCGCCCGGCGCGGGTAGAGGCGTTTGAGTACCTGAAAGCGACCGGCCCCGATCGATTTCTCGTGCGCATTGCCTGCGGCAAAGGCGTGTATGTGCGCACGCTGATTCACGACTTGGGAAAGCTTTTGGGCTGCGGCGCGCACATGGCGTTTCTGCTCAGGGTTCAGGCGGGCGTGTTCGACATCCGGGATGCCGTGACGCTTGACGAGCTTCAAAAGGGCGCCGACACCCAGTTGGCCAATTTGGACGCGCCGCTTATCCATCTGCCGGAAGTCCACGCAAGCCCCGCCTGCGCAAAGCGGCTATTAAACGGTAACCCGATTTCGTTCTGCGATCTGGACAGGGTTCCGCCATCCGGGGAGCCGGTGCGCGTCTATCTGAACGGCGCTTTCGTCGCCGTCGGCCGCGCGGAGGATGGCTGGCTCCGGCTTCAGACGATGCTCTCCAGCCCCACTCAATAATCCTTCCTGTTTTGCAGGTTTTTTTACAGCCCGGACGTTGAAAACGCCGGGTGAATTATGTTATACTTATGAAAATTGTCGAGTTTTCAGTGAAGGAAGTCGAAGAATGCGAATCTGGCGCGTCATGCTCCTGACGATTGCGGCAGTCCTGCTTGCAGGCTTCGCCGCTTTTGCGGCCGTCGGCGACGTCACGTACGGCGAATGGAGCGCGTGGACCGATCAGCCCATTGAGAACCAGACCAATCTCTTCGTGGAAAAACGTCAGGTCGTCCGGATGGTTCGACGCGACGCATGGCGTTATTCGCGCTACGCGGTTTCCGACGCGGACGGAACGGAGTATTTCGCGACGGAACCAAGATCGGGTGCGGAGTATCAGGAAACCATATTGGACACCCCGCTTGAAACCGTGGGCGAACGGGACGGGCAGCGCGTGTATCGGGGCGAATGGTTCAATGAAAAGGCGCTGGTTCTGGACGACCACCCGGAGGCGGTGACCCAGTACCGGTCGCGGGAGATCTTCCTGAAAACCTGTGCGATCAAGCCTTCCGCGCTGGTGCTCATGGTGGGGGAGCATGTGGAACTGGGCATCGAGGTGCTGGATGGCGGTGCGTACAGCCTGACCAGCGGCGATCCATCGGTCGCATCGGTGGATCAGCGCGGCCTCCTATCGGCGCTCGCGCCAGGGAGGGCGCGCATTACGCTCATCTACGACGGGCAGAACGCAACCTGCGATGTGATGGTGATCGATCAGCGTGCGGCGGTCGATAAGGGCGCGGCGGCGCTCAGGCTCGCCGGAACGAGGCTGACCGTCCGCTATGAGGCGGGCAGGAAGGACGTCGCCGGGCTTAAGCTTACAACGGAAGCCGAGGGGAGCAAGGCCGATCCAGAAACGCGCTTTCTGATTGCCAAGACGGACGGCGACACCTTCTCGATGCGCGCGCTGTGCCCGCGCATCGCCTACCTGACCGCACCGCTTTCGGACGACGGAACCGCCCAGCCCGGCGAGGCGAAGGTGGCGATGCTCCGGGACATTCTCGACCGGAAGAAGCAGATCGACCGGCTGATCACGGGAAAGGCAAAGCTTGCAGGCGCAAAGCCCACCGCCGCGCCGGAAGAAGGTTCGGACGGCTCCTACGCGGAGTTCATGGATGAGAACGGCATTTGCCACCGGTTCCGGGCTGTGAAAACCGACCGGGGCGACTGCATCCTGTGCCTGCAGGCGGACAACTCCCTTGCTCTCAGCGCGCGGCGCGCGGAGGCGGGCGCGGGGCTGACCATCGAGAAGCTGAACCTGGACGATCCGCTTCAGCGCTGGACGATCGAGAAGGAAAAGCGCGACGTCGCAAAGGACGCTGTCTGGCGTCTCCCCATCAGCGACAACAGCTTCTGTCAGATCACCGACGACTTCAAGACGATGACGCGGGACAACGACGTGCACGACGGCGTCGACTTTTCGCCTACCGGCAACGAGGACGTGGTGGCGGTGGCGTCCGGCCGCGTGGTGCGCGTCGACGACCGCTGCACCCACGATTTCACCAAGACCAAGCTGAACAAATATGGCCGGTACATCGATCCCTGCGACGAGAAGGACGGCATCATTTCAAAATACGGCAGTTATGGGAAATATGTGATCATTGAGCACAGCGACGGCACCCGCTCCATGTACGCGCACCTGTCGAAGATTATGGTTCGTAACGGCCAAAAGGTCAAAAAGGGCCAGCGCATCGGGGTCATGGGCTCCACCGGCAGCGCCTGCGGCACCCACCTGCACTTTGAGGTTCGCGTCAGCGGAAAGGCCGTCGATCCCAGATACTATCTGGATCTTCCAAAAATTGGCGGCTATGTGCCATAACTTCACAAAAACTGCATTTACATCGGATTCGCGGTATGGTACAATGATCCTTGCGGCATAATAGCCGGAGAACATCCGTTTGCTCGGTCCGCCGAATCTCCAACGGCTCACCTGGCTTACGGGCATAAGAAAACGGAGGAATACACCCATGGAACTGACCAAGCAGGAAATCATCGCCCAATACGGCCGCCACGAAGGCGACACCGGCTCCCCGGAAGTTCAGATCGCGCTTCTGACCGTGCGCATCAACCATCTGAACGAGCACCTGAAGGAGCACAAGAAGGATCACCACTCGCGCCGCGGCCTTCTTCTGATGGTCGGTCAGCGCCGCGGGCTTCTCGACTACCTGAAGAAGACCAACATCGAGAGCTACCGCGACCTGATCAACAAGCTGGGTCTGCGCAAGTAATGCTTGCAATGGCCGCGTCCCTGAGATGAACAAAACGCCGTCGTTTGGGGGATACTGCCCTAAGCGGCGGTTTTTCAGGTTTTCTAAAGCTGGAAAAGGTTTCAATAAATAGAAATATATAGAATGCCCACAAGGAGGGGAAAACATGTTCAAGAGTTACAGTTACGAATTGGGCGGAAGGACGCTGACGCTGGAGTTCGGCAAGTATGCCGAGCAGGCCAGCGGCGCGGTCTTCGTTCGCTACGGCGACACCTGCGTTCTGGTGACCGCGACGGTCTCCGAAACGCAGCGTCCGGGGATCGACTTCTTTCCGCTGAGCGTCGACTTTGAAGAGAAGCTCTACGCTGTCGGCAAGATTCCCGGCGGCTGGATCCGTAGGGAAGGCCGCCCGGCCGAAAAGGCCATTCTGACAAGTCGTCTGATCGATAGGCCGCTGCGACCGTTGTTCCCGAAGGGAATGCGCAACGACGTGGCCGTCGTCGCGACGGTCATGTCGATGGATTCCAACAACACCCCCGAGATCCCGGCGATGATCGGTTCTTCGATCGCGCTGTCCATCAGCTGCATTCCGTTCGCCGGTCCGACCGGCGCGGTCAACGTCGGATACATTGACGGGAAATACATCATCAACCCCAATGATGGTGAGCGCGACGAGAGCCTGATGCATCTGACCGTCGCCGGCACCAAAGAAGCCGTTCTGATGGTCGAAGCGGGCGCGAAGGAAGTTTCCGAGGAGATCATGCTGGGCGGCATCCTGTTCGCCCACGAGGAGATCAAGAAACTGGTCGCGTTCCAGGAGCAGATTGTTTCCGAAATCGGCGTTCCCAAGCGGACGTTCCCACTGATGCTGCCCGGAGATGACGTGAAAACCGCCGTGCGCGAGTACGCGATGGACAAGGTTCAGTACGTGTTTGAAACCTTCGACCGTTCGGAGCGCCAGGCGCGCGAAGAGGCGATGAAGGCGGACGTCAAGGCCCACTTCGCCGAACAGTTCGCGGGTCGCGAAGCGGAGATCGGCGACGCGCTCTACGCGCTTCAGAAGGAAGTTATGCGCCGCCGCATCATCGAGGAAGGCATCCGCCCCGACGGCCGAAAGCTGACCGAGGTGCGCCCGATCTGGTGCGAGACCAGCATCCTGCCCCGCGCCCACGGGTCCGCGGTGTTCACCCGCGGCCAGACGCAGGTCATGACTGTCGCGACGCTCGCGCCGGTCTCAGAGCAGCAGGAGCTGGACACCATCTACCCTGAAGAAGCCAAGCGCTACATGCACCATTATAACTTCCCCGGCTACTCTACCGGCGAAGCCAAACCCACCCGCAGCCCCGGCCGCCGCGAAATCGGCCACGGCGCGCTCGCGGAGCGCGCGCTGGAGCCGATGATCCCCTCCACCGACGACTTCCCGTACGCGCTGCGCCTGGTCAGCGAGGTCATGAGCTCCAACGGCTCCACCTCTCAGGCGTCGGTCTGCGGCTCCACACTGGCCTTGATGGACGCGGGCGTCCCGATCAAGCGGCCGGTGGGCGGCGTCGCGATGGGTCTGATCAAGGACGAGGCCAGCGGCAAGGTCGCGGTGCTGACCGACATCCAGGGCCTTGAGGACTTCCTGGGCGACATGGACTTCAAGGTCGCGGGTACGGCGCTGGGCATCACCGCGATCCAGATGGACATCAAGATCAAGGGCATCGACGAGCCCATCCTGCGCCAGGCGCTGTCCCAGGCGCTGGACGGCCGTATGCACATCCTGGGCAAGATGCTGGACGCGCTGCCCGCGCCCAGGCCGAGCCTTTCCAAGTACGCGCCCAAGATCGTCGTGTTCAAGATCAACCCGGAGAAGATCGGCGAAGTGGTCGGCCCGCGCGGCAAGACCATCAACAAGATCATCGAGCAGACCGGCGTCAAGATCGACATCGAGGACGACGGAAGCGTCTACATCGCGACCTCCGACGAAATGGCCGCGAAGAAAGCGCGCCAGATCATCGAGGGCATCACCAAGGAACTCAAGGTCGGCGACGAGTTCGAAGGCACGGTCGTGCGCATCATGCCCTTTGGCGCGTTCCTGGAGTACGCGCCGGGCAAGGACGGCATGCTGCATGTCTCCAAGCTCGCCAACGAGCGGGTCGAAAAGGTCGAGGATGTGATCTCGATCGGCGACACGCTGCCGGTCAAGGTCGCGGAGATCGACGCGCAGGGCCGCGTGAACCTGATCCGCTCCGACATCGAGTACGACAACCCCAACATGCCGGTTCGCCGCCCGCCGCAGCGGCGCGACGGTGGCCGCGATGGTGGCCGCGACGGCAGGCCCTTCAGGAGATAATCAGCACGCGCGGGGAATTGGGCGGCGCCCGGTTCCCCGCTTTTTCAGGAGGAAGGACATGTACGATCAAATCACCCTCGCAAATGGGCTTCGCATCATCGCGGAGAAGATTCCGCATTTCCGCTCCGTCTCGGTCGGCCTGTGGATCGGCAGCGGCTCCCAATACGAAAAGGCGCAGCAGGGGGGCATCAGCCACTTCATTGAGCACATGCTCTTTAAGGGCACGAAGAAGCGCTCCGCACGGGAGATCGCCGAGGCGATGGACGCCGTCGGCGGCCAGCTGAACGCGTTCACTTCCAAGGAATGCACCTGTTTCTACGCGAAGGTGGTGGATGAGGATCTGCCGCTTGCGATGGACGTCATCTCCGACATCGTGCTCCACTCGGTGTTTAGCCCCCAGGAGATCGAGAAGGAGAAGGGCGTCATCATCGAGGAAATCTCGATGGCGGAGGACTCACCGGAGGATCTGGTCAGCGAGCTGATCATGACCGCACAGTTCGGCAACCAGCCGCTGGCCCGGCCGATCCTGGGCACCGAGGAGAGCGTCGGCGGGCTGAACCGTGCGCGGCTTATCAATTATTACAAAAAGTTCTATCGCCCGGAGAACGCCGTGCTCGCGCTCGCGGGCAATTACGACTGGTACACGGTATTGCAGCTCGCGGAGGAGTACCTCGGTTCCTGGGAGAAGGACGAGATGGAAGCGTCCTACAAGACCAAACCCGCGAAACCGCAGGTAATCCGGCGCGAGAAGGACATCGAGCAACTGCACCTCACGCTGGGCTATCCCGGCATCCCGCAGGACGCGGACGAGATCTACCCGATGTCCATCCTGAACAGCGTCCTGGGCGGCGCGATGAGTTCCCGGCTGTTTCAGACGATCCGCGAGGAGCGCGGACTCGCCTACACCGTGTACAGTTACCCCTCCTCCTATTCCGACAGTGGCCTCTTCGCGATCTATGCGGGCACGAGCCTTGAGCACGCCGCGGAGGTGATAAAGCTGATCCGGCAGGAAGTCGACCGAATCGTCCGGGATGGCCTGACGGCACAAGAGTTCGAGCAGGCGCGCGCGCAGCTGAAGGGCAGCTATATCCTTGGCCTCGAATCCACGTCCAGCCGAATGAACGCGCTGGGCCGTCGGAAGCTGCTTTTAAACAAGGAACAGACGGAAGAAGAGGTCATCGCGAAGATCGACGCGATTACCTACGAGTCCGTTGCGGATGTGACAAAGAAGATTCTCAGCGCCAAGCCGTCGTATGCGCTGGTCGGGAAGGGCGCGGAAACGCTGGAGGTGTGACGTGGACAGGCTGGAGCGCATCTTTGAGCTTCAAAAAGCGTTCAACGACGAGCTGATCGAACGGCGTGGCTTAAACGGCATTCCGATGGAGAAGTGGATCCAGATGCAGACGCTGGCCACCATCTCCGAACTTTCGGAGCTTCTGGACGAGGTCAACTTCAAGTGGTGGAAGAACCCGAAGCCCGTCAATTCCGACGCGTTGCGGGATGAACTGGTGGACGTCCTGCACTTTTTTGTCAGCATGTGCCTCTCCGCCGGGATGGACGCAGGCGAACTGTATGAGCGGTATCTCGCGAAGAATCAGGAGAATTTCGACAGGCAGCACGGTCTTTCCAAGAAACCCGGTTACGAAGCCTGATAAATCATCCAGCAAAGGGGCCTCCAACAGGAGGGCTCCTTTTTCATGCCCTTTCTTCGCGCTCTCATTCTCACGCATTGGGCATTCCGGGCATAGGATGCGCTTGGAATCCACCGGAAGGGGGAGGATGGCATGGAACTTGTGGCGATCGGGGGTGACCTCCGGTACGCGCACCTGATCGATTGGGCGCGCCGGGGCGGCGCCGACGCGGCGGGACTGGGCCTTGAATACGCGGGCGTGGATATACCATCCGCAACGCTCGCCGATCTCAGCGAAACGGAAGCCGTCGTAATACATAATCCATTTGGCCCAAACGGCATGGCGTTTCCCTATGCGCAAACCCCTTGCCGGGCGGATGAGGTTTGGGAGGCGCTTCCAGCCGGGACGCCTGTATTTTTGTTCGGTCCTGGTGTTCCGCCTGCGGAATTTCACAAAAAGCACCCCGTCATCAATCTCAACGGCAACGAGCGGCTGACCCTTCGGAACGCTGTGTACACCGCCGAAGGCGCGATTCATGCGGCGTCGGAGCGCGCGTTCTTCTCGCTGTCCGAGGCGGGGACGATGGTGATCGGCTTTGGGCGCATCGGGCGCGCGCTGACCAGAATGCTCACTGGCTACGGCGCGCGGGTGACGGTCGCGGCGCGATCGCCGGAGGCGCGCGGACTCGCGATTCAGGCGGGCGCGCAGGCGGTCGATATGGAGGAAATGCTGGATTCCCTGCCGGGACAGCGCGTCGTATTCTCGACGCCGCCTGCGCGGGTTTTGGAGACGAAACAACTTTCGCTCCTCCGGCGGGATGTGATGCTGATCGACCTGAGCAGCGCGCCGTATGGCGTGGATCTTGAGGCCGCGAAAGCATTGGGCATCAACGCATGGCGCGAGCCGGGTTTGCCGGGGCGGTATTGTCCGGAGAGCGCCGGACGGGCACTGCTGGACGCGGTCCGGGAAGCGCAAAAAGGAGGCGGCATCTATGAATGAACTCAGGGGAAAACGCATTGCCATCGCGGTCACCGGCTCTTTTTGTACGTTTGACAGCGTGTTCGACGCGCTGGAGGAGATGAGCGACGCGGAATTGTATCCGATTCTTTCGGACAATGTATATTCGATGGATACGCGGTTCGGAACCGCCGCGTCGATCCGCGCGCGTCTTGAGAGAATCTGCGGGCGCGGCTGTTGGCACACGATTCAGGAGGTGGAACCGATCGGCCCGCAGAAGCTGATGGATCTGTTGGTCGTCGCGCCGTGTACTGGAAACACGCTGGCGAAACTCGCGCTGGGTGTTACCGACACGCCGGTTGCGATGGCGGTGAAATCTCAGCTTCGGAATTCGAGGCCGGTCTTGATCGGGATTTCCACGAACGACGGCCTGGCGGGCAGCGCGAAGAACATCGGCCTTCTGATGGAGCGGAAGAATATCTTCTTTGTGCCGTTCTCGCAGGACGATCCGATTCGGAAGCCGACTTCACTGATGCTGGAGGTTTCGGATCTGCGCAGCGCCGCGCTTTCCGCGCTCCACGGAGAACAGCTGCAGCCGGTGCTCAGGACGCGGGTTATTAACAAATTGTGAAGTCGAAAAAAGACGCAAAAATACTATTGACAACGGATACTTGCCGTGATAATATAATCAGGCACGCGAAAAACGGGGCAAACGAAAACGGGAGAGCGT
>CAZNPZ010000017.1:0-50781 GCA_964575255.1 uncultured Oscillospiraceae bacterium | reverse complement strand
AGTTGTTCATCGGATCGTCCGGGCCGGAGAAGTCGGTCACGGTGATGCCCATCTGGGGCCGGATGACCTTGCCGTCCTTAATCAGAGCCTGCGCGATGGGGTAGGCGGTGTCGATCGGGATCGCGAAGCCAAGACCTTCAAACGATACGCCGGAGAACTGGCTGCCCGCGTACTTGAGCGTGTTGATGCCGATCAGCCGCCCGCTGATGTCAAACAGGCCGCCACCGGAGTTGCCGGAGTTGATCGGCGCGTCATGCTGGATATACTTGATGTCGCGGGTGGTGTTGTCGCCGTCCACCTCGCGCTCAAGCGCCGAGACAATGCCGCTGGTCACGGTGTTGGCGAGCACTTCGCCGCCGGGGTTGCCAATGGCGATCGCGGTCTGGCCGACCACGAGGCTGGAAGAGGAACCCAGCTCAACCGGCGTCAGCTGGCTGGCCAATTTTTCATCGTCGATCTTCAAAACCGCGAGATCCGTGGAGCTGTCCGCGCCGACCAGCTTGGCGTCCGCCTTGTCGCCGGAGGGCATCAGAATCTGGTAGCTGGAGCCCTGCTCGATCACGTGGTTGTTGGTCAGGATATAGCCGCCATCCTGGATGACCACGCCGGAGCCCTGGGCGATCATGTCCTCGGTCGTCTTGCGGGTATTGGGATCCCAGTTCTCCTCGTTGGTGATCACGCCGACCACCGAGCTAACTGTCTTCTGAGCCACGTAGATCGCCGGGTTGTTGTCGTTGACGGTGACAGCCGCCACAGTCTGGGTTGCGGTCGTATTGCTCTCGGCCATCACGCCGCTGGCCATCAGGCCAACGACCATCGCGAGAGACAGAGCCATCGCGAGCACCGCGATCTGGATCGCTTTCTTTTTCATCTTGATAACCTCCTTTTTGGTTCTGCACATATCATACCAGACATTTTCCTATAAAATATGAACGGACTTTAAACAATTGCGCCCGCGCGCGGATTCTTTTTGCGCCCGGCGGACTGCTGTTCTATCGGACGAATTAACGAGTTCTTCCTTGACGCGGGGGCTCGCCTTCAGTATACTGCTCAAGATACCAAAAAGGGCGGTGACGTTTTTGAGGCGCATTCGAGGCGCGGCGCCAAACGCGGACGGCGCGTTCCACCGGGCGGACATTTTGGTGGATGGGGGCCGGATCGCAAGCACCGGGCCAAGTGTTCCCTCCGGCGAGTCCCGTTCCGAACGATATATTCTCATTCCCGGTCTCGTGGATGTGCATGTGCATCTCCGAGAGCCGGGATTTTCTTATAAGGAGACGATTCATACCGGCACGCTGGCCGCGGCGCGCGCGGGCGTGACGGCGGTCGTCTCGATGCCAAACGTCTCACCCACGCCCGACTCGCGCGCAGGCCTCGACGCGCAGCTTGAAATCATCCGGCGGGACGCGCGCGTCAGGGTTTTCCCTTGCGGCAGAATCACCAGCGGGAACACCCTTGCCGATATGGAGGCGCTCGCGCCGGACGTGATCGGCTTTTCCAACGACGGCATCGGCGTACAGGATGACCAGCTGATGGAGCGCGCGATGATCCTCGCGAAAAAGCTGGACAAGCCCATCATCGCCCACTGCGAAGACGAATCCCGCGCCAAGGATTCCCCGGAGGCCGAATGGATGCAGCTTGCGCGCGATCTCACCCTCGCGGAGAAAACCGGCTGCCGCTACCACGCGTGCCACCTGTCCACGAAGGAGTCCGTGGCGCTGATTCGGAAATACAAGGCGCGCGGCGCGGACATCTCCTGCGAGACCGCGCCCCACTACCTGGCGTTCTCTGACGAAGATGTGATAGACGACGGGCGCTTCCGGATGAACCCGCCGATCCGGACACGCGCCGACCGGGAGGCGCTCCGCGAAGCCCTTGCGGACGGCACAATTGACATGATCGCCACCGACCACGCGCCCCATTCATGGGAAGAGAAGTCGCGCGGGTTTGCCGGGAGCCTGAACGGCGTCGTGGGGCTGGAGACCGCGTTCCCGGCGATGTACACGCTGCTGGTGCTGCCGGGACTGATCCCGTTTACGCGCCTGCTGGACGCCATGTGCTGCGCCCCCCGGCGGCGCTTCGGCATCCCTGGCGGGCTTGAAGTTGGCGACGACGCCGATCTCACGATGATCGACCTTGACTCGGAGCGGGTGGTAGACCCCTCGCAGTTTCTTTCCATGGGCCGCTCGACGCCGTTTTCCGGCATGGCGCTGCGCGGAGAAGCGGTACTGACGATGGTCGGCGGCGAAATTGTTTGGCATAAGGAGGGGTTCACGTGCTGAGCAAAGTGCTTTCAAACGAACGGATCGCGCGGGACGTGATGCGCCTCACGCTGTCCGGGGACACCGCCGCTTGCGCGCCGGGGCGGTTCGTCCATCTTCAGGTACCCGGCTTTTACCTCCGGCGTCCGCTTTCGCTGTGTGACTGGGATGATTTTAGCTATACCCTCATCTATAAAATCGTAGGCGACGGCACGGCGGCGATGGCGCAGTGGAAGCCGGGGTTTGAAACCGACGTGATCCTCGGCCTCGGGAACGGCTACGACCTGAACGCGTTTGGCGTTAAACCGCTGCTCGTTGGCGGCGGCTCCGGCGTCCCGCCGCTGTACGCGCTCGCGAAGGCGCTCATTTCACGCGGAAAGAAACCGGTCGCCGCGCTGGGCTTCAACGCCCCGGAGGAAGTGTTCCTGGAAACAGAATTTGAGGCGCTGTGTGAAACACATGTCCAGGTCGGCGGCTACGTGACGGAACTGTTCCCCGGTATCGCCTTTGATTCCGTCGCCGCCTGCGGCCCGGGGCAAATGCTGCGCGCGGTCTACGATGCGGCGGATGTGCCCGGCCAGTTCAGCTTTGAGGCGCGCATGGCCTGCGGCGTCGGCGCGTGCATGGGCTGCACCTGCGTGACCAACTTCGGCCCCAAGCGCATCTGCGCGGACGGCCCGGTCTTCAGAAGGGAGGAAATCCTGTGGACACGCGTGTGAGCCTGAGCGGGTGGACGCTTGATAACCCCGTCATCGCCGCCAGCGGCGCGTTCGGGTACGGAAAAGAGTACCATCAATACTATGACATCAACTGTCTGGGCAGTTTCTCGTTCAAGGGCACGACGCTCAATCCCCGCGTCGGCAACCCGCTTCCCCGGATCGCGGAGTGCGCGTCCGGGATGCTGAACGCGGTGGGGCTTCAGAACCCCGGCGCCCGGCACGTGCTCGCTCATGAACTTCCTGAGCTCACAACCTTTTTTCACAAGCCCGTCATCGCCAACATCAGCGGGTTCTCCGTGGACGAGTACCGGGAGGCCTGCGAGATGATCGATCAGTCGGACGCCGTGGGGCTGATTGAGGTCAACATCTCCTGCCCCAACGTGCACGGCGGCGGCATGAGCTTCGGCTCCGACCCAAAGAGCGCGGCGGCGGTCACAAAGGCCGTGAAAGAAGCAGTCAAAAAACCGGTCTATGTGAAGCTGTCGCCCAACGTGACCGACATCACGGAGGTTGCGCGGGCGTGCGAGGACGCGGGCGCGGACGGGCTGTCCATGATCAACACGCTTCTGGGCATGCGCATTGATCTGAAGCGAAGGCAGCCAATCCTCGCCAACAGAACCGGCGGGCTGTCCGGGCCGGCGGTGTTCCCGGTGGCGCTTCACATGGTCTACCGCGTGTATGAAGCGGTGAAAATCCCCATCATCGGCATGGGCGGAATATCCAGCGCCAAAGACGTGCTGGAGATGATGATGGCGGGCGCGACGGCGGTTCAGGTGGGCGCGGCGAATCTCGTGAATCCGTACGCCTGCCGGGACATCATCCATGAACTCCCCATGGAAATGGAGAAGCTTGGCATAGTGAACCTGACCGACATCATAGGAGGGGCGCATGAACGATAAGGTGATCGTGGCATTGGACTTTCCGGGCGCGAACGAGGTGTACGATTTCCTGAGCCTGTTTCAGGGAGACAAGCCGTTCGTCAAGATCGGCATGGAGCTTTTCTACGCCGAGGGGCCGGACATCGTCCGGCAGGTGAAACGCCGGGGACACAAGGTGTTCCTCGACCTGAAGCTGCACGACATCCCGAACACTGTGAAGCGGGCGATGAAGTCGCTCTCCGGGCTTGATGTTGATCTCACAAACGTCCACGCCGCCGGAACCATCGACATGATGCGCGCCGCGCTGGAGGGGCTGACACGGCCCGACGGCACCCGCGCGAAGCTGGTCGCGGTCACGCAGCTGACCTCGACGTCCGAAGAAAAGATGCAGGGTGAGCTGCTGATCAACGCTTCGATGGCGGAGACCGTCGCGCAGTACGCATTGAACGCCAAGATCGCTGGCCTTGACGGCGTGGTGTGCTCGCCGCTGGAGGCCGCGCTGGTCAAGCGCGCCTGCGGCATGGATTTCATGACCGTGACGCCCGGCATCCGCTTCGCCGATTCCGCCGCCGACGACCAGGCGCGGGTGATGACGCCCGAAAAGGCGCGCCTTACAGGGAGCGACCGGATCGTGGTCGGGCGGCCCATCACGGCGGCAAAAGACCCGGTGGAAGCCTATCTACGCTGCGTCCATGAGTTTGGAGGGAATGTATGAAGCGGGCAATCGCGAAGGATCTGTTGTCCATCAAGGCGGTCTTTTTAAGGCTGGAGCAGCCGTTCACCTGGGCGAGCGGCATCAAGTCCCCGATCTACTGCGACAACCGGCTGACGCTCTCTGACCCCGCCATCCGGACCCGGATCGAATCCGGCCTCGCGGAGCTGATCAGAATAAACTTCCCGGACGCGGACGTACTGATGGGCACGTCCACCGCGGGCATCCCCCACGCGGCGATCACGGCGCACCTGTTGGGGCTTCCGATGGGTTACGTCCGCTCCGGCGCGAAGGATCATGGGCGCAACAACCGCATCGAGGGGCGGCTGGAGCCGGGCTGGAAGACCGTGGTCGTCGAAGACCTGATCTCGACCGGCGGCAGCGCGATCGAGACCGTGGAGGCGCTTCGCGAGGCGGGCGCGGAGGTTCTGGGCATCGTCAGCATCTTCACCTACGGCATGAGAAAGGGTATTGATCAGATGCGGGAAGCGGGTGTCCGGAACGTCTCGCTGACCGACTTTGACGCACTGGTCGAGACAGCCGTTGAGGAAGGCTACATCAAACCCGAAGACGCGCCCCGCCTCATCGCGTTCCGGGACAACCCGTCGGACGAGGGCTGGATGAACACAAAGGAGGATGCCTGATGCGCCACCTGATCGACATAGAAGACTTGTCTCTTGCCGAAATCGGCGGCATCCTGGACCTCGCCGACGAGATCATCCGGGATCGAAAGAGATTCGCCGAAGTGATGCATGGCAGAAAGCTGGCGACGCTCTTTTTCGAGCCGTCCACCCGTACGCGGCTGAGCTTTGAGGCGGCGATGCTGGAACTGGGCGGGAATGTGCTGGGCTTCGCGACGGCGGACTCCTCCAGCGCGGCCAAAGGCGAGAGCGTGTCGGATACCGTGCGCACCGTCGCCTGCTACGCGGACATCATCGCGATGCGCCACCCCAAGGAGGGCGCGCCCGCGGCGGCGATTGCAAGGAGCCGCGTCCCCATCATCAATGCGGGCGACGGCGGCCACAACCACCCGACCCAGACGCTGACCGACCTGCTCACCATCCGCCGCGACATCGGACGGCTTGACCATATGGTGGTTGGACTCTGCGGCGACCTGAAGTTTGGGCGAACGGTGCATTCGCTGATCACCGCCATGTCCCGCTACGAAGGCGTGGAGTTCGTTTTGATCTCCCCGCCGGAACTGGTCATCCCCGACTACCTCAAGCGCACGCTCGCCCAGCGCGGCTGCGCGTGGCGCGAGGTGCAGTCGCTGGAGGATGTGATGGAGGAACTGGACGTATTGTACATGACCCGCGTGCAGAAGGAGCGGTTCTTCAACGAAGCCGACTACGTGCGCCTGAAGGACAGCTACATCCTGACGCCGGAGAAGCTTCAGAACGCCAAGCGCGGCATGATCATCCTGCACCCGCTGCCCCGCGTCAACGAGATCTCCCACCGCGTGGACGACGACCCCCGCGCCCGCTACTTCGAGCAGGTGGAGAACGGCAAGTTCGTGCGCATGGCGCTGATGATGAAACTTCTGGAGGTGAGCGTTTAAATGAACATCGATTCGATCGAGAACGGCGTTGTGATCGACCACATCTCCGCCGGACGCAGCATGGACATCTACCGCTACCTGAAACTTGACAAGCTGGACTGCTGCGTCGCGATCATCAAAAACGTCCGTTCCAACCGCATGGGCAAAAAAGACATCATCAAGATCGACGCCAAGTTCCCGGTCAATCTGGACACGCTGGGCTACCTTGACCCCGGCATCACCGTCAACATCATCCGAAACGGCGTCAACGTGGAAAAGCGCAAGCTGGAGCTGCCGGAGAAACTCGTCAACATCATCACCTGCAAGAACCCCCGCTGCATCACCACCGTCGAGCAGGAGATCGATCAGGTGTTCAAACTCTCCGACCGCGAGACCTGCACCTACAAGTGCGCGTACTGCGAAGCCGAACGGAGACGATAAGGATCGCCAAGGGGCGTCGCCCCTTGGAACCCGGCCAGGGGCGGTGCTCCCGAACCTACAAATAAAGGCAAAATGAGGCCCGCGCGAAATGCGCGGGCCTCATTGGGTTCAGTGGCTTATAATCCGAAGTTCTCGACCTTCGCGGCGGTCTTCCACTCGCCGAGCGCCTTTTCAAAGGCGGCGTTCTGCGCGGTGGTGAGCGCTTCGCTGGAAACGGCATCCTTGACGGTCTCAAAGGCCACGGGGCCGGGGGTCACATCCGACTCATAGCGGATGATGTGGTAGCCGTAACTGCCCAGCACCGGCTCGGAGATGTCGCCGACCTTCTTCAGCGCCATCGCGGCCTTCAGGAACGCCTCGTCGAAGGACGCGCCCTCGCAGACATAGTACCCGGTTTCGGCATTGGCCGCGCCGGCCTTCATGCCCGGATCCTCGCCGTAGGTGTCGATCAGGCTCTGGAAGTCTTCACCGGCCTTGATCTTGGCGACGACCTCGTCCACCTTGGTCGTGGACGCCTTGATCAGCGCGTCCAGCTGGGTCTGCGCGTCGGTCTTGTCCTTCTCGGAAGTGGCGGTATCGGCGATCTTCGTCTTGAGATCGTTGATCTCGGTGAGCTTTTCGGGCGCGATCAGGATGTGCTTGACGGCACGGACGCCGGCGGGCACGTAGTACGTCTTGCTGCCGGAGATCACGGCGTTGCAGTAGGAAGCGGGATCTTTGTCGTAGGTCTCCTTCTCGGAGGCAACCTTCGTGTCATAGGCGGCTTTGACGTCCGCATCGGAAACGGTGATCTTGTCGATCACGCTCTTCTGCACGCGGCTCAGAATCTCGTTCTTCTTGTACTGCTCCTTGAACTTGTCGAGCGGATACCCGGCGTTCGTCAGATATTCCTCCGCCTGCTTCTTGGCGTCTTCCGCGGTCGCGCCGGACTGCGTGAAGTAGTTGGTGTAGGTATCGATGTAGCCTTTGTAGGTGTCCTCAGCCTTCTTCTCGATGCTCGCGGTTTCTTCGTCGGTCATCTTGTCGAGACCCAGCTCCGTGGCCTTGTGCTCCATGAGCTTGAGCTGGATCGCGTAATCGAGCGCCTGGTTCATCAGAAGCTCGTGCACCTTCGCGTCGTTGACGTCCAGGTAGGCGCTGTACTGGCTGGCGAATACCTGAAAGTATTCCGACACGTTGCTAAACAGGATGTTGTCACCGTCGACGGACGCGACGATCTTGTTGGGGTCGGGCGTAGCCGTCGGCTCGGGCGTCGCGGCGTCCGCGACAGGGGCGGCGGTCGCTTCGGCGGGCGCGGCTTCCGGGGCGGGGGTGGCTTCGCCGAGCGCGATCAGTGGCAGCATCGCGACGATCAGCGCGAGAACCAGGGTCAGGATTTTCCTCATGATGACGCCTCCATTTTTTTGAAACACACACCCGGTAGGGCGCATGCCTTGCTCCCATCGGTATGGCCGTAAGAAAACGGGGCTGTCGCGCTGAGCGCATGCTTTGAAAATTCATTCAAATGCGCTTGGCGCGACAGCGGGTTCGGTGCGGCTATGCCGCATAAAAAGCCCAGTGGGGCGTTTTTGAGAACCCAAGGGCTGCTGCGAAACCATCATTGCCGCTTGGGTGCATACAAAATGATCTTCACGACAGCCCCGTTTCAAGCGATACCGTTGGCCTATTCCATAGACGAACGAATCCGTGGTTTGGATGCACCCGTTACGGGGCGATTGTGGCGGCGGGAGAAACTTCCGGTGCCGGGGTCGCCGTCGGTGCCGGCGTGGGCGCGAGCAGCGCGTTCAGCTGCTGCGTGAGCGAATCAATGGTGGCCTGCGCTTCCTTGAGCAGCTTGTCTTTTTCGTCGATCACGAGCTGCAATTCCGCCTTTGCGGCGTTGACCGCTTCGGCCAGCTTGGCTTCGCCATCTTTGGCGGCCTGGGCCAGAGCGGCTTCCTTGTCCTTGGCGGCCTGATCCAGCGCGGCCTGTACGTCGACAGAAGCGGACTTCTGCTCGGCCAGCGCGGCGGTCACCTTGGTTTCGCCATCCGCGACAGCCTGCGCCACGGCGGCTTCCTTGTCCTTGGCGGCCTGATCCAGCGCGGCCTTATTGTCGGCGGCGGCCTTGTCGAGCGCGGCCTTATTGTCGGCGGCGGCCTTGTCCAGCGCAGCCTTGCTGTCGGCAGCGGCCTGATCCAGAGCGGCCTGACTGTCGGCGGCGGCCTTTTCCAGCGCGGCCTTCAGCTTGGCTTCGCCATCCGCGACGGCCTGCGCCACGGCGGCTTCCTTGTCTTTCGCGGCCTGATCCAGCGCGGCCTTTCCGGCGGCGTCGGCGTCTGTCGCGGCCTGGTCTTTGTCCGCGATGGTTTTGTTGGCGGCTTCCAAATCGCTTTGCGCGGTGGCGAGCGCGTCAGATGCCTGCTTCACGCTGTTGTTCAGGGTGACACAAAAGATGACGGCGACGATCAGCGCGATGGCAAGGAGCAGAGAAACCAGTTTCCACGCCTTCATGGGCGAACCCTCCCGATGTTTTGTTCCGGTACTGCACATAGCAAATTATAACACAGTGCCTCGCCGTTGAACAGAGGTTATCCCAAAAATAGCGGCACGCATTGGTGCGTCTTCGTAAAATGCGCGTTTTTTACCAAAATCCGTTTAGTCTCCATCAGAATCCTGTACACCGCGCATGAGATTCAGGCAGCCTCTCGCGACCATCAGTTCCTCGTTCGTCTCGACCGACCAGATGGATACGCCGCTGTCCTGCGCGCTGATGACGCCCTCAAACCCGGAGATATTTTTAGACTCGTCCAGTTTCGCGCCCACAAAACCCAGCTTGCCCACGATCCGCGCGCGGAGGTTCGCGCCGTTTAAGCCGATCCCTCCGGTGAACACGAGGGCGTCCAGCCCGCCCAGAAATGCCGTGTACATGCCGACGTAGCCGGTGACGGCGTCGGCGAACGCGCTGACCGCGAGTTCCGCGCGTTCATTTCCCGCCGCGGCTGCCTCCTCCACCCGGCGCAGGTCGCCGCTGACGCCGGACAGCCCCAGAAACCCGCTGCGCTTTGAAAGCGTCTCAAGCGCCGTGTCCGTGCCGCCCAACTTCTCCGCGAGCGTGGGCAGGCAGTACGCCTCCATGTCGCCGACGCGGTTGTTGTGGAACAGGCCGCTTTGCAACGTCGCGCCGAAGGAGTTGGCGACGCTCTTTCCGTCCAGGATCGCGCACATGGAACTGGAGCCGCCCAGGTGCGCGCTGACAATCCGGCGGGCGGAGGGCATCTCTTTCGCCATCTTCCACGCGACATAGCTGTGGCTGGATCCGTGGAACCCGTACCGCCTGAGGCCATACGCCTCCACCCACTCGTAGGGCACCCCGTAGACCGCCCGCTCCAGCGGAATCGTCTGGTGGAAGGTGGTCTCAAACAAGGCGATCTGAAGGAGCGCGGGGTATTTGTCCCGGACGCTTCGCATCATCGCAAGGTACACCGGGTTGTGCGCGGGCGCGAACGGAATCATCCGCTCCATCTCGCGCATCAGGCCATCGTCCACCCGGCAGGCGCCGGAGATCGAGCCGCCGTGTACCGCCTTGTAGCCAACCGCGTCCAGCGTCGTCATGTCCACCGGGACGTTAAGCCGAAGAAGCGCCGCCATGCACAGTTCCAGCGCGTCCGCGTGGGTCGGGCAGGCGCACGCCGCCTTTTCAGCCTGATCCCTGGCTCGGACAAAGTACGAACCGCTGCCGCCGACGGTCTCGACACCGCCGGTCGCCAGCAGCGTTTCCGCCTGATCCATTTCGTAGAGCTTGAATTTGAAGCTGGTGGAGCCCAGGTTCAGAACCAATATGCGTTTCATCGCGTTTCCCTCCCGTTTGCGTTCGCGGGTTCTTGTGCCTGCAAGTCGGGCCGCCAGCGAAATCTTTGCGGGCGGCCCGTCACAGGTGTCAGGATCAACTATTCTCCGTACAGAAGGGTTCGCGTGCCGTGGATCTCCAGCATCTCCATGATGATGGCGTTCACCTTGAAGTAGACTGCGGCCTGCGCGGCCGCGATGTCGGATGGGTTTGCGGCGATCGCCTGCTCGTAGGCCTGGCGAATCTCGGTGCCGACGTTGATCTTCGCGATGCCGGCGCGGACGCCGTCCATGATGTACTCCTTCAGGATGCCGGAGCCGCCGTGCAAAACGAGCGGAAGCCCGGTCGCCGCGTGCAGCGCCCTGATGTGCTCGACATCCAGCCGGGCGTTGGGCTTTTTCTGGTGGCGCGTGCTCTCGGCCACCGCGCCGTGGATGCTGCCGACCGCGACGCTCAGCCAGTCGCACCCGCTGTCCTTCACAAACCTTCTGGCCTCTTCCACGTCGGTAAAGCCCTTCTTGGTCGCGAAGATCTCTTCATAGGGCATCATCGGGCCGCTCTCGTGCCCCATCACCGCGCCCAGTTCGCTCTCAACAGGGATGCCCGCCTCGTGCGCCAGCGCCGCCACCTGCTTCGTAGCTTCCACATTGCCCGCGTAATCAAGCCGCGAAGCGTCCACCATCACCGACTGGTAACCGGCTTTGATCGCGCGGCGGATGATGGGCAGATAGTCCACCTGTTTCAAATCCTCGTCAATCACCGGGGTGTGATCCAAGTGCAGAATCGTGTGGCGCTCGTTTTTGAATTTAGCGTACTCTTCGGCCACCGCCTCCAGGCTGACCGAGCCGAACTTCTCCCACTCGACGCGCGCGACCTGAATCATCGCGAGGCTGTCGTTGTCCGCGACCGCCTGCACCACAGGCTTCACCATCGGAAGGTAGGGGATGTTGAAGGCGGGGATCACGGTGTGCCGATCCAGCGCGCGCCGGACCAAATCCTTGGCCTGAAGCATGGTTGAGACCCTCTTTCATTTGATGCTGGCCGGGGCGGCTTCAAGGGTTGAAATGCCCCTCCACCGCGCATTGTACGTCGCACCGAATCCAAAATCAAGCGCCGATGTGTTGTTTCTCCGCCCCAGTGGGGCGCGTTTTTCAAAAAAACGTGTTAGGTTTTGGACACCAGACCGCTTCCAATATGGCGGCGAATGTTCTATAATGGTCGGGAGCCGGTTTTCCGGTTCGACGGTTCCGTGAAGGAGGGCTTCTCATGGCGGTCATTGGCCTCGATGTCGGCACGACCGGCGTCAAAAGCACGGTGTTTGACGAGCGCGCGCAGGTGATCGGGCACGCCTATCGGGAGTACAACCTGATCGGCGAACGCGAAGGCAAGTTTGAGCTGGATCCAAACGTTTTGTGGGATAAGGCGCGGGAAGTGCTGCGGGAGTCCGCGGTGGGCATCGGCTCAGAGATTCGGGCGGTCTCTGTCACGTCTTTTGGAGAATCCTTCGTATGCCTTGACGAACGGGACGAGCCGCTCGGTAACACCATGATCTATATGGACAAGCGCGGGCTGGACGAGTGCAATGAATACAGGGCGCTGCGCTCGGAAAAAGCGATCTTCTCCGAGTGCGGGCAGTTCGTGGATCCGATGTTCGCAATCTACAAACTCCGCTGGATGCGCAAACACCAGCCGGAAGTCCTCGAAAAAACCCGGAAGCTCTGCTTCATCGCCGACTACATGACCTACAAACTGGGCGCGGCGCATGTGTGCGATTACTCGCTCGCGGCCAGAAGCGCGATGTTCGACGTGTTCAAAAAAGAATGGATCGCGCCCGCGGTGGCATTTTCCACGGTCGACGCGTCGATCCTGCCCGTGCCCGTGCCAAGCGGCAGTGTGGTGGGCGAAATCAGCCCTGAAATGGCGCGCTCGCTCGGCATGGCAGAGCGCGTAAAGCTGATCATCAGTGGCCACGACCAGATATTGGCCGCGCTTGGCAGCGGCGCGTGGGAACCGGGCGACGTGGCCAATGGCATGGGCACGACCGACTGCATCACGGCGGTACTGCCGGAGGACAGGCTTAACATGGACGCGCTGATGCGATACAACCTTCCGCTCGTGCCGTTCATGGATACCGGCTGCTTCGTGACCTACGCATTCAATATGTCGGGCGGCTGCGCGGTCAAGTGGTTCCGGGACACCTTCGCGAAAGACCTCGCGGAGAATAAAGATGCGTATAAACTGCTGGACGGCGAGGCGGCGGGCGAGCCCACCGGCATTCTGGTAATCCCCTACCTCGCGGGTGGCGGTACACCCTACATGGACGGCGTCACCCCCGCCGCGGTCGCGGGGCTAAGGCTCGGCACAACCCGCGGGCAGCTGTTCCGAGCGTTTTTGGAGGGCGAGACCTACGAGATGCTTTTGAACATCGAGTGCCTGGAGGCGGTCGGCGTCGCGATCAGAAAGATCGTGACGGTGGGCGGCGGCTCCAACTCGAAACTGTGGATGCAGATCCGCGCGGACATGTTCGGCCGGAGCGTGTACCTGCCCGAACACAAGGAGGCGGGCACGCTGGCCAGCGCGATGCTCTGCTATACCGCGATCGGCGCGTATCCGTCGGTGCGCGCAGCGCAAGAAGCGATGATCCGCTTTGAGCCGGCGTTTGAACCCCGGCCTGAGGAAACGCAAAAATACCGCCCGATCTACGAGCGGTACAAAAGGTTTTACGCCGCCATGCGGGAACTCTATGCGTAAACACCGCTATGGTGCTTCGTTCCAGTTGCTCAGGACCACCTCGCACGCCGCGATCATCGCCGACATCGCGGTGTCCTTCGCCTCGCTCCGTCCGATCCAATTGCTGCCCTGCGCGGCATAGGAGCTTTCCAAAAGGTGTACGAGATCGTCCCTGGAGAAATCGGGGTCGGTCTCTTTCCGCCGCGTCATGAGATCGTAGTACAACGCAAAATTCTTATCGTAGATCTCGTCGAGGTAGTCCATCGGTCGTCACATCCTTCGGCCTTCGTTCAATATTTTATGGCCGGTTCAGGCGATGTATAAACATTGGCGTGCTCTGTTTGCGGCATCGCGCGCGAGGACAGGATCGTGTACACCGACACCGCAGCCAGCACCAGCGCCGCGCCGGCAAGCGTCAGATAGCCCGGCCATTCGCGAAGGAAAATGAAGCACCACGTGGGGTTCAAGATCGGCTCCACATTGGCGACGATCGCCGCCGACAGCGGAGAGACGCCATTTCGCATCCCGGCGCTGAAAGAAAGGTATCCAAGGCCCAGGCATACACCCATCAGCGCGGCGAGACCCCATTCTTTGAGGTTGGGTCGGATCGCGGGATCAAAGGGCATGAATAGAAGCAGCGCGCACCCGATCAGCGCGCCGAGGTAGGTGTAGGACAGCGCGTCGCAGTCGTCCCGCTGCCCGGCGAGGAACATCACCGCGTAGGTCGCGGCGGATACAAAGCTCATCAGGTCCCCAAACATGCCGCCTCCCTGAAACCCCTGCGCAAAGCACAGCGTAACCCCGGCGGCCACCGCAAGCACCGTCCACAGCTGCAGCGCGCTGGGACGTCTATGCTGAAAGACCGCGGCGTACAGGATTACGAACACAGGCATAGCATACTGCAGCACGATCGCATTGGCCGCGCTGGTCAGCTTGGTGGCGTAGATGAACAGGATTGCAGTCGCGAGTACGCTGCCCGCGCCCAGCCATGTGCCTTTTGTCAGCCGGGGGCGGAAGTTGCGGCGGCAGGCGCCCAGGATCAGCGCCGCGATCAACGAGCGGAAGCCGACGATCGAAAGCGCATTCCACGGAACCAACTTGGACAACAGCCCGGAAAAGCTCCAGATCGCGCAGGCCAGCGCAATTTGGAGAACCGCCTTCGTTTCCCGCTTCATGCTTTTCCGCCTTTCAAAAATGCCGTATAGAAAACCGCCTCCGCAGGGAAGCGGTTTATCATTCCAAACAGGGCATCTCTCCGTCCGCCGATCATCCCGCGGGCGGAACGCCTTCAAGATTCCATTGGGATTATACCCCATTCCCTCCCCCGCGTCAATTGAAATAAGGCGGCAGCTATCCGACATACAGGATCCGATACGCAAACGAGGCAATACAGGCGACCACACAGAGGCTGAGAAGGTTGACGCCGCCGTTGGTGACGATGGGTATCCGCCTGCAGTTTCTCAGCCATGCGCTTTCGACTGTTTTTGAGGCCGCTTGCGAGGCTGCCCAAGATGAAGAATGCGTTTAGGCTCGCACCGACCCAGACGCCGCCCAACGCGTACAGCGTGAGCGCGGTTAACCGCGCGGCGACCGCGCCGTCCGCCGTAATCGCATGACGCCTCATCGCAACCGCAAGGATCGCGGCAGCCGCCTCGAGGTACAGGAACAGCCCGGCATCCCCCACCATTGACAAATCCATCTGCACCCTGTAAAGTATATAGGTGAGCAAATGCGGGAGGTAACCACGATGTATTATGCTTTGTGCATAATTATATACATATATGCGTTATTATTGGTATACCGTTTGCACAAAAACGTTTCTTGGAGGCCTCCAAGTGATCGGCATCGGCTCATCGAAACCTTCGTAAAGAAGTTGGATCGCCTGACAGAAAAGAATTATGCCTTAAGGTCGGATAAACCTCAAGCAGTACCAAATTCATCTAGTCTCACATTACTTATAACCCTTCTTGCGCGCTTGTTCTTAGGGTTGGTATCCCCAATCTTGCCACTGCTTTTTCATCATGAAATTCAGTCCGCTATATTCCGCCCTGAGAATGCTTTCGCATATTCTTCAAACGAAATTGCGACGGTTTTATTTGCTGTGGGCGCATTTACTAATGTAGAAGTACGTAGAACCCCAATCACACAAACGCAGATGGAAACAATTGAAAGAGCAAAGCAGGATTGGATAAAAGAACCGACGATTGACCTTTTGTGTGTTTGTTCGTAAGTTTTAATGGGCACCATCGAAGCCATTTATGACGCAAACAAGGAGCAAACAATGAAAATCGTAATTATTGGTGATGGAAAAGTAGGCAATACGCTCACGCAGGAGTTGACCCGCGAAGGGCACGACTTAATGGTCATCGACAGCCGGAAAGACGTGCTTACCCAGGCGGAGGAACGATTGGATGTCATGGTCATGCAAGGCAATGGCGCCAGCGTGGAGGTGCAGCGGCAGGCGGGCGTCGCGTCGTGCGATCTGATGATCGCGGTCACTTCCGCCGATGAAATCAACTTCATGTGCTGCATGATCGCGCGAAAGCTCGGCTGTAAGTATACCATCGCACGCAGCCGGAATCCGGAATACGAAGAAGCCTTATATCTTCTCCGGGATGACTTGGGACTCAGTCTGGCTGTCAACCCAGAAAAAACGGCTGCACGCGAGATCTTCGGATTGCTGCAGTTCCCATCGTTTCTCAAGCGCGATGTATTCGCAAAAGGGCGGGCTGAAATCGTCGGAATACCCATTCATGCCGGAAGCAAGCTGGATGGAATGTCACTGCAGACACTGTATAAAACACTCCGGGTACAGGTGCTGGTATGCGCTGTGGAAAGAGGGAGTGACGTTATGATTCCCAGCGGAGACTTTGTGCTCCGTGAGGGTGATAATGCGTATGTCACAGCGCCCACGCAACAATTGCTCACGCTTGTGAAGTCGCTAAAACTTGAGACGGGAAAAATCCACAGTGTGATGATCATTGGAGGCAGCCGTATTTCGCATTACCTCACGCAGATGCTTTCCGATGTGGGGATTCATGTAAAGATATTAGAAAACAATACCCAGCGATGCAATAGACTCAGCGCTGAACTTCCGGCAGCTACGGTTGTCTGCGCAGACGGCACTTCATTTCAGACACTGATTGAGGAAGGATTGGAAGAGACCGATGCCGTGGTAACCCTTACCGACATCGACGAACAAAACCTGATTGTATCCATGTTTGCCAATCAAAAACGCGTATCCAAGGTGGTTACCAAAATCAACCGGACAGAATACGAGGAGATCCTTCGAAAAACAGGGACGGAATGTGTCGTCACGCCCCGCCTGCTGGTTACCAATGACATTCTTCGTTATGTTCGAGCTATGGAAAACAGTCAGGGTGACAACGTCCTCGCACTGCACCGTATGGTTGGGGGTCGCGTGGAAGCGCTTGAATTCCGAGTGAATTCTAACACGGCGTACAAAGGCATACCCCTAAAAAACATACCTTTAAAACCCAATTATTTGCTGGCCGTCATCAATCATAAAGGTTCGGTGTTGATTCCCAGCGGCGAGCACTGCTTTTATGAGGGTGACTCCGTTGTTCTTGTTACGACGACAGGCTCAAGTCTGAATTCTCTGAATGAGATATTCGCGAATCACTGAAAAAGGATCCAAGAGGAATGTTTGAATGAATTACCGTATGATCGCCAGGCTGCTTGCCTTGATTCTTCAAATCGTGGCTGCTCTGATGGTTCCGGCTCTGATTATAAGCATTGTTCTGGGAGAACAGGCATCCGTGCTGGCTTTTTCCCTGACCATCGGGCTTATGCTGGTTCTCAGTTTCCCGACAAGGTTCGTGAAACCGCGTAAGATGACGCTGTACGCCCGCGAAGGATTTGTTGTTGTATCCTTGGCATGGATTACGGTATCCCTTCTCGGAGCGTTACCATTCCTCATCAGCGGCTGTATCCCGAGCTATATTGACAGTCTGTTTGAAACAGTTTCCGGGTTTACGACCACTGGCGCGAGTATTTTGACAGATGTTGAAATACTGCCCAAAGGAATGCTTTATTGGCGCAGCTTCACGCACTGGATCGGCGGCATGGGTGTTCTGGTGCTTTTGTTGGCCATTGCACCGCTCGAATCGGGAGACAGCATGTATATCATGCGTGCGGAATCGCCAGGCCCGCAAGTCAATAAAATTGTACCACGCACACGCAAAAGTGCGAGAATTCTGTATGAAATCTATATCGCGCTGACCATCGTGCAGATTGCCCTTCTTCTGGCAGGCGGCATGCCCCTGTTGGACGCGGTGACGACAGCCTTTGGTACAGCAGGAACCGGCGGATTTGCTGTCCGCAATGACAGTATGACTTCATATTCTCCTTATTTACAGTGGATTGTTACAGTCTTTATGGTTCTCTTCGGCGTCAACTTTGGGCTATACTATTTGCTTATCATGCGCTCATTTAAAAAAGTTGCGAAAAATGAGGAGCTAAGACTCTATATCGGTACTTTGGTTGTTGCGACAGGTATTGTGTTTTTCTTTATTCTGAGAGATTATTCCGGAGACGCCATACGGCATGCTGCCTTTCAAGTTGCGTCCATCATGACAACCACAGGTTTTGCCACAGCCGATTTTAACATATGGCCTGAATTCTGCCGAGCGCTGCTTGTAATGTTAATGATTATCGGAGCGTCGGCTGGATCGACAGGAGGAGGTGTGAAATGCTCGCGCGTACTCATGCTGTTTAAAAGCATGAAGCAAGAACTGAAACGTTTATTGCATCCAAACAATGTCAGCTGCATACATATGGATGGAGAAGTGGTCGCTCCAGAAACGGTTCGGTTTGTTTATGTGTTTCTCGGTCTCTACGCAAGCATTTCGCTGATATCAATTTTGATCATATCGGCGAATGGTTTCTCGCTTGAAACCAGCATGTCCGCTGTCATGGCGTGCATCAACAATATCGGGCCTGGATTGCATATTGTCGGCCCGACCGGCAATTACTCGCAGTTCTCAGGTCTTTCCAAGATGGTTTTGGCCATGGATATGTTGATTGGAAGACTCGAGATATTTCCCCTGGTGGTGTTGGCCTTTCCAAGCATCTGGAAACGAGCCCGTCTGTAAGGCTTTGCCATCTGTGGTCTGATAACCATCCGGACAATCGGAGCACGTCGGGAACTACAGCGGACCGAACAAACCGCCCAAAACCCATTGACAAGCCGCCGCCGCGCATCTATATTGGTTTTGCCCCGGTTTGGTCATCATGAAGCTTCACATCATCCATCGGGAGGAATAACCATGCTGCAATATGAAGGCGTTGATCTGGATTTTTCGCTTCAAGGCAAGACCGCCATCATCACCGGCGGCGCGAACGGCATCGGCCTCGCGACCGCGAAATACTTCCATGACAAGGGCGTGAACCTCGTGCTGGCGGATCTCAATCCGCAGGTGGGCGCAATTGCGAAAAACCTTGGCGAGAACGCGATCGGCGTCCCAGGCGACGTATGCGACCGCGCGTACCCCGCGCGGGTGATTGAAGCGGGCGTCAAGGCGTTCGGAAAGATCGACATTCTGGTCAACAGCGCGGGCATCGCCGCGCTGGACAACGCCGAATCGCTTTCCGATCAGGCGTGGACGAGAACCATCGACATCAACCTGTCCGCCAGCTTTTTCATGGCGCAGGCGGTCGGCAAATACATGATCGACAACAAAGTCGCGGGTTCCATCGTCAACATGGCGTCGCAGGCGGGCGTGATCGCGCTGGACAAGCACGTCGCCTACTGCGCAAGCAAGGGCGGCATCATCTCGATGACGCAGGTGCTGGCCAAGGAATGGGGGCGCTACGGCATCCGCGTCAACGCCGTATCCCCGACGGTTGTCCTGACCGAGATGGGCCATAAGGCTTGGGACGGCCCGGTGGGCGACGCATTCAAAGCGCAGATGCCCTCCGAGCGGTTCGCCGAGCCGGAGGAGATCGCGGCGGTGATCGCGTTCCTCTGCAGTAAAGGCGCGGGCATGATCACCGGCCACAACCTGCTGGTGGACGGCGGCTACACGATCCAATAACAGAAGAACAGGGAGGATGAAATCCATGCACACCATCGCCATCGGATGCGACCCCAACGCCGCGGCGGCCAAGAAAGAGCTGATCGCGTTCCTGGAAAAAAAAGGGTACCCCGTCACCGATTTCGGCAGTGAAGACCCGATCTACGCCAACGTCGCGGTGGACGTCGCCAAAGCCGTCGCCGCCGGAAAATACGACCGCGGCATTCTGATCTGCGGCACCGGCATCGGCGTGTCGCTGGCCGCGAACAAGGTCAAGGGCGCCTACGCGGCGCTGCTTTCCGATGTGTACTCCGCCGAGCGCGCCCGGATGAGCAACGACTGCAACATCGCCTGCTTCGGCGCGTTCACGCTGGGCATCATGCACATGAAGCGGCTGGCTGAGGAGTTTTTGACCAAGGAGTTCGAGCCGGGCTGCGCGTCCCAGCCCAAGGTGGACCGGATCCGGGAATACGAAGCCTGAGGTGCGGCACATGGCGGACATGACCGGTGAAACCCTGACCGCGGCGGAAATCGTCGGCCAGCTCCGGTCGGCGTATCAGGCATTTCAAGAACTCGCCGGGGAGAAGGAAAAATCAAAAACCGGCGTCACCGGCTTCCTCGGCAAGCTGTTTCAGAGCGCCGGTTCCAGTGAGCCGGAGCCGCACTGCGCGGAATTTCTGGCGAAGGTTCAGGCGCTCGTGGGTCAGCTCGAAACCGCACTCAGGGGCGCGGACGCGGATGCGCGGGATGCGCTCGTTTCCGAAGCGGCGGACATCATGCTTTCGGCGAAGCCCATTGAGAACAAAAGCCCGGCCGAGTGGTACATGGTCGCGGCGGAGTACGGCTTTTCCGCGCTGATTGGGCACCTGTCCAGGGCGGCGCTTCAGGCCATCCGGGACGATTACGTAAGCAGATACCCCAAGCGTATGATGTACCCGCGCCAGCGGGAACTTCTGAAGCTGATGGAGCAGGCGCTTCAGCCATAGGTCGTCGGGCTTGGTTCTTCAGCGGATGATGTGTATCTTAAACGATAGGCGATCGGCGACATGCCGGTCGCCTCTTTAAACGCGCGGGAAAACGAGGCGTTGCTGTTGTAGCCCACCTGCATCGCGATCTCGATGAGTTTATAATGGGTGGTCAGCAAAAGCTCCTTCGCCTTTCCGATCCGGAAATCCCGCAAGTAGCAGGACGGCGACACGCCGAAGCTGCGCTTGAACCAGTCGGTAAAGTAGGACGGGTTGTAGTTCTCAAGTTTTGCCAGGTGCTGGATGGAGATGGGTTCGCCGAAGTGCTCCAGGATGTACTGCTGCGACTTGGGCACATTCGCCTCCACCAGCTTGTCGTACAGGTAATAATAGAGGTAGCGCAGCGAATCACTGTTTGGATTTCGCGTGACCTCCGCCTTAATCAGCTCAATCAAAGGCAGAAGCGTTCCCTCGATCTGGAACGTCACGTTGCGCGCGAACAGCGCGACATCGCTCTTTTTGATCATGTTCTCCGGAATGTTGATACAGATGATGTTTGAAACGCACGCGCTCTGGTGGCGGACGCCCGCGAGGATAACACCCAGATGGCGCTCGTCGATGATATGGGTCTTGCCGCCGATCGTCACGTACAGCGGAGCCGCCTGCGCGATCAGGATGTGCGCGTAGGGGTGGGCGTGGTCGGAGGACTCCGGCACGCCGATCATGTGCGTCTCAGCCTTCAGCATCCTTTGTCTCCACCCTTCGCCGACGCGTCAATTTACAGGTACATAAAAACATGAAATGCGGTTAAAGTGCAACGGGGAAACCGTTAAAAGAAACGGCCCATCGCATGCTATACTATGTCATCATCACGCGGTTTTTCGCGGTAACGAGCCGGTTTTCTGCAATTCAAGGCATTGCCTCCTCCGAATTCGCGGAGTTTAGTAGCCGAGGTACGGTCAAATTACAACCCAGACGAAAGGGTGATTGCATGCGCATCCAGGAGCATCCCATCCTGACGTTCCCCGAAGGTAAGACTGTGAAATTCACGTTCGACGGCGCGGAAGTCGAAGGCTTCGAGGGCGAACCCATCGCGTCTGCGCTGATGGCGGCGGGCGTGAAAGTATTCAGCCACAGCCACCGCATGAACCGGCCGCGCGGCATGTACTGCGCCATCGGCAACTGCTCGTCCTGCTTTATGACGGTGGACGGCGAACCCAACGTGCGCGTGTGCGTCACGGCGCTCCAGGCGGGCATGGTGGTCGAGACGCAAAACGGCAGAGGTGGGCTATCGTGATGAAACATACGGACATCGCCATCGTCGGCGGCGGCCCGGCGGGGCTTTCGGCCGCCATCGCCGCCGCGTCGGCGGGCGCGAAGGTGACCCTGATCGACCGGAACCACCGCCCCGGCGGCCAATTGGTCAAGCAAACCCACATGTTCTTCGGCTCAGCAGCGCAGCACGCCTCGGTTCGGGGCTTTGACATCGCCGCGCTGCTGATGAACGAATTCAAGAAATACGAAAAGAACATCGACGTGATGACGGACGCCACCGCCATCGGCCTGTACGAGGACGGGGTTTTGACCGTCGAACAGGCGCGAAAATACGTGAAACTGAAGCCCGCCGCCCTCGTCGCGGCGACCGGCGCTTCTGAAAAATTCCTCGCGTTTCCAAACAACGACCTGCCGGGCGTCATGGGCGCGGGCGCGGTGCAGACGCTGATGAACCAGTACGGCGTAATGCCGGGGAAGAACGCCGTGATGGTCGGCGCGGGCAACATCGGCCTGATTGTCAGCTATCAGCTTTTGCAGGCAGGTGTCAACGTGCGCGCGGTGATTGACGCCGCGCCTCGCATCGGCGGCTATCTGGTGCACGCGGCGAAAATCAGGCGAATGGGCGTTCCGATCCTGACTTCCACAACCGTCTTGCACGCGCAAGGCGCCGAGGCGCTGGAAAAAGTTACTCTAGCCTCGCTGGACGGCGCGATGCAGCCGGTGCCCGGCTCGGAACTGGAACTGGAAGCGGATTTGCTGTGCATCGCGGTGGGGCTGACGCCGCTCGCGGAGCTGTTATGGCAGATCGGCTGTGAAATGCGCTATGTGCCGGAACTGGGCGGGCACGTGCCGCTTCGGAACGAAGAATATCAAACGACGATCCCCAACGTGTACGTGGCCGGGGACGTGGCGGGCATCGAGGAAGCCAGCAGCGCGATGGTCGAGGGCCGCCTCGCCGGGCTTTGCGCCGCGAAGAACCTGGGCTTCATGACGCCGGACTTTGAAACCGCGCGGCGGGAATGCCGGGATCAGCTTCAGGCGCTTCGAAGCGGCCCGACCGGGGACAAGATTTTGAAGGGGCTGCTTCAGGCCAGACGCCCCGAAACCGCGGAAGGGGGCATGCGCGCATGATGGAGAAGACGGGCGTCGCAACCCAGTCGGAAATTGAAGCCGTCACCCCGACCCAAGCGCGGCGTGCGCTAGGCCCGGTCGTGATGGTGGAGTGCTTTCAAAAAATCCCGTGCAATCCCTGCGCCACCGCCTGCGCGCACGGCGCGATCGAGCGGCGCGAGGACATTAATGACCTCCCTAAGGTCGATCACGACAAGTGCAACGGCTGCGGCGTGTGCATCAGCCGATGCCCCGGTCTCGCGATCTTCGTGGTGGACGAGACGTACTCCGAGACCGAGGCGCTTGTCAAACTCCCCTATGAGTTCCTGCCGCTGCCCGCCGAAGGCGGTTTCGTAACCGGCCTCGACCGGGAGGGACGCCCCGCCTGCCGCGCGCGCGTGGTGAAGGTGATGAGTACCAAAGCGCAGGACAGAACGCCGGTGGTGTCCGTCGCGGTACCAAAGGACATGGCCTTGACCGTCCGGAACATCCGCCTGGACGACTACTTTGGCGACCCGGCGATGGTGTGCCGCTGCGAGGAGGTCACGCTGGGCGAGATCCGTCAGTTGATTGCGAAGGGCTTCACCAGCCTCGATGAGATCAAGCGCGTCTCGCGCGCGGGCATGGGGCCGTGCCAGGGCAAGACCTGCGGCCAGATTGTGCTGCGCGAGATCGCAATGCAGACCGGCACGCCGCTCAAAGATCTGAACCCGGCCACCGCCCGCCCGCCGGTAAAGCCGGTACGGCTTGATTTCTTCCTGGAGGATGAGACGCATGCGTAATACGGCGCAGGTGGTGATCATCGGCGGCGGCATTTCGGGCTGCTCCATCGCCTACAACCTCGCGAAAAAGGGCGTCAAGGATGTCGTCGTCATCGAGCGGAATTTTCTCGCCAGCGGCTCGACCGGCCGCTGCGGCGCTGGGGTGCGCACCCAGTGGGGCACCGAGATGAACTGCCTGCTCGCCAAATACAGCGTGGAATTCTTCGAATCTGCGGCGGAGGAGCTTCGCTACGAAGGCGACATCGAGTTCAAGCAGGGCGGGTACCTGCTGATCGCGACGACCCCGAAGGAGGAAGAGCAGTTCCGCCTGAACGTCGCGCTGCAGAACAGGCTGGGCATCCCATCGGTGCTCCTGACGCCCGCCGGAGCAAAGCAGATCGCGCCCTGCCTGGACGATCGAAAATTCACATCGGCGGCATACTGCAAATTGGACGGCCACCTGAACCCGTTCCACACCACGCAGGCGTTCGCGGGCGCTGCGCGGCGGCTGGGTACGACCATCCTGACAGGCACAAACGTGACCGGAATCCGGGTCGAAAACGGGCGCGTTCAAGGCGTCGAGACCGACAAGGGGTTCATCGCAGCCCCCATTGTGGTAGACGCCGCGGGCGGATATTCCGCCGAGATCGGCCGGATGGCCGGCGTTACCGTTCCGGTCGTGCCGGAGCGGCACCACATCCTGGTCACGGAACCCGTCGAACCGATCCTTACGCCGATGGTGATGTCGTTCTCGCTGAACATCTACTGCCAGCAGACGCCGCACGGCAGCTTCATCATGGGGCGCGGCGACGCGAATGAGCCAAACGACGGAAGGATCACCTCCACATGGCAGTTTCTGGAAGAGATGGCAAAGACCTGCGTCGATCTGATGCCGCAGCTTGGAAAACTCAGCGTGCTCCGCCAGTGGGCGGGGCTGTATGAAAATTCCCCCGACCGCCAGCCAATCTACGGCGAATCAGCGCTTCCGGGCTTTTACCTCGCCTGCGGGTTCAGCGGCCACGGCTTCATGTTCGCGCCCGCGACCGGCCTGATCCTATCCGAACTGATCCTGGGCGAAAAACCCCGCTGGCCGGTTGACAAACTGTCGCCGGGCCGGTTCGCGCGCGGTGAACTGGTCTTTGAGCCATCCGTGGTGTAATGTCCAGTTAAATTTCAGGCTTCAATATGGGTGGTTTCACCCGGCCCCCGCGCTTGAAAACGCGGGGGCGCCTTGGTATAATGAAGTCAGGGTTGGTTCATCCGCCGAACAGATGACCAAACGGGGAGGGCTTGCCATGGACGCCAACCAGCACCTTGAGATGCTTTTACACCGAGAACCGGGCCTCGAACCGATGAAGGACGCCATCTGGCGCGCATTCGGGCAACTGACCGCTTGCTTCAAGGGCGGCGGAAAGCTGCTGTTGTGCGGAAACGGCGGCAGCGCCTGCGACTGCGAGCACATCGCGGGCGAACTAATGAAAGGGTTTCTTCTGCGAAGGCCGCTGAACCCAGGCGAACGCGCGATGCTGGTGGGTCTGGGCGAAGAAGGCGCGCTGCTCGCGGCGAAGTTGCAGCGGGGGCTTCCGACCCTGGTACTGTCCGGCCTTTCGGGCCTGACCACCGCGTTTTCCAACGATGTCGATCCGGATCTGGCCTTCGCGCAGCAGGCGTACGCCTATGCCCGTCCGGGCGATGTCCTCATGTGCCTGTCCACGTCCGGCAACGCCCGGAATGTCAGGCTCGCGGCGGTAGCCGCGAAAGTGCGCGGCGCGGTGGTGATCGGCCTGACGGGTCAGGGCGGCGGAAAGCTTGCGAAACATGTGGATCTATTGCTGGACGTACCCGCATGGGAGACCTACCGCGTACAGGAAATGCACCTGCCGCTCTACCACGCGCTGTGCGCGATGATCGAGGCGGAGATGTTCGGAGAGGACGAGGCGGATGAGCGTTTACGTGGGGTTTGACATCGGCGGGACAAAGTGCGCCGTATCCACAGGACGCGAGCGGGACGGCGGGATCGAGATCCTCTTAAGGGGCGAAGTGCCCACGCCGCCGACCCAGGAAGAGGCCATGACGCTGATGTGCCGGATGGCGCGCGATCAGGCGGCGGGCGAGACGATCCTCGGCGTGGGCCTCAGCGCGGGCAACCCGATGGACGCGAAAAAGGGGATGCTGCTCAATCCCCCCAACCTGCCGGGTTGGACAGGCGTGTCGCTGACCGGCTGGGCCGAGGAGGCGCTGGGCGCGCCGGCGCGGCTTGAGAACGATGCCAACGCCTGCGCGCTGGCCGAGTGGCGCTGGGGCGCGGGTCGGGGTTCCCGGAACATGGTGTTTTTGACGTTCGGCACCGGCTTTGGCGCGGGGCTGATCCTGGACGGCAGACTGTACCGGGGCGCGTCTGGCAACGCGGGCGAAGTAGGTCACTGGCGGCTTCAGCCGTGCGGCCCCAGCGGATACGGGAAACTGGGCTCCTTTGAAAGTTTCTGCTCCGGCGGCGGCATCCGCCAACTTGCGCTGATGGTGGGTGAGCGTTACCGGCAGATCGGGAAGCCTTGCGCCTATCTGAACTCGGAGGAAATCTCCGCGCGCACCGTCGCGCAGGCCGCACGCGCGGGCGACGAGGCCGCGCGGGAGGTGTTTGAGCTCTCCGCACGGATGCTGGGGCAGGGACTTGCGCTGATCGTAGATCTGATCAACCCGGATGCCATCGTGATCGGTTCAATCTACGCCCGAAGCGAAGACCTGATCGAGCGGGCCATGCGCGAGTCGCTCATGCGGGAGGCGCTGCGGGATTCGGTGGAAGCCTGTCGCATCCTGCCCGCCGCGCTGGGGGACTCAATCGGCGATTACGCCGCGCTGGCCATCGCCGTGGCGGCGCACCGGGAACAGGCGCAGGAGGAGTAAACCGGCAAGCGGTTTCAATCGCGCGGGACAGCCATTTCGTTCGTGCGGTGTGCGTCTGATGCAGGAAAAGGTTCGTTCACAAAGGGATCGCCAAACAAAGCGCCGCATGGAAATCATTTCAGTAATCAGACGGGGATTTTTTGCAGACCTGCGCAAAGGATGAGGGCTGTGACAGACAAACAGGGCAAGAATCAGGACGACCTTCAAAAGCTCAACCGCGCGCTTGTGATGCGTTTGATCCACAAGCTTGGGGTGTGTTCCCGCGCGGAGATCGCCAATCGCAGCGGGTTGACCAAGGCATCCATCACCGGCATCACGCAGCAGCTGATTGCCGCGGGGGTGGTCAAGGAAGCAGGTCTGATCGACGGCGCCAAGGGTCGGCGGTCGATCGGCCTGACGCTGTGTCTGGAACACTACCTGTGCATCGGCATCCGGCTTACGCGAAAAGATGTGCGCGGCGGTCTGTTTGACGTGGCGGGCGAGATCTACGCAGACGAACGGCGGCTGATTCCGGAGAACTCCACGCCGGAGGACGCGATGGCGCTGATGAAGGACATCATCCGGAAGCTTTTGCAGAAAGGCGACGGGCGCAGGGTGCTGGGCATCGGCCTCGCGGTGCCGGGCCCCGTCATCTACGACGAGGACAAGATCGCCTACATGAGCGCCTTCCCCGGCTGGGGGAACATCTCGATCAAGAAGGAACTCTTCGAGGCGTTCGGCATTCCAGTGCTGCTGGAGCACGACGGCGTGTGCTTCGCGCTCTCCGAATGGTGGGATCGGGACAGCCAGAACTACCGCCTGATGGTGTGCGTGCTGGCCGGTCAGGGCGTCGGCGCGGGGATCGTGGACGGCGGTCGGCCGATCCGCGGCGCGCTGGGTTGCGCGGGCGAGATCGGCCACATGTCGCTGGACGCCCACGGCCCCCGCTGCGACTGCGGCAACTTCGGCTGCATGGAACAGTACGCCTCCACGCTGGCGCTGGAAAAGCGCATGGCCGAGGCGCTGAAGGAAAGGCCGGGGCATCCGCTTTATGGCCGCGCGCCCGGATACCGCGAAATTCTCAAGGCCGTGCGGGAGGGCGACGGGCTGGCCACGGAACTGTTCACCGAGGCGGTGACCTACCTGGGCTACGGCATCGTCAATCTGATCAACCTTATAAACCCCGACATCGTGGTGGTAACGGACAGCCTGGCGGAATGCGACGAACTGATGCAGAAGGTGTTGGAGCGGACGGTGAAGAGCCGCGTTTCCGAAAAGATCATGAGCCGCACGAAACTGGTGGTCAAGCCGTCCAGCGAGTACCTGGCGATGCAGGCGGCGACCTCGCTGATTGTGGATCTGTTCCTCTCCAGCCCCATCGACACCGATGCCGGCGCTCCGGAGTCCGCGCCGTGAACGTTTCACGCCGGGCGGCTTTCGGGCGAACGGCGGCCAGAAGGTGGATCGCCTGATCCTCAATGACCGATGCCCTCTGTCGCGCCTTTCACCGGAGGCGGAGCGCGCTGACGGCGCAGCTGGGCCTTTCGGGCGCTCACCGAAGGGTATGTTGCGATGATCGAGACGATCCAGGACTGGCGCGGCGACCGCGCTCTATAGGGTACGGCTGTCCATGCCTATGTATGAAAGCGCAAACCCCGCCATCAGCGTCCTGATGGCGGGGTTTCATGACGGATTTGGACCTTATTGTTCCTTCTTGCTTGCGTAGGCCGCGATCAGCGCGAGCGCGAGCACCGCACCCTTGACGGCGGGCAGTACGTAGTAGGAAACCGCCATGATGGTCAGGCCGTTTTCCAGCGTCGAAACCAGCATCGCGCCCACCAGCGTACCCAGCGCATTGGGCTTCTCCGCGCCGCCCACCGAGCGGCCGACGAACACCGCCGCCAGCGACTGCATCAGGTAGTTGTCGCAGCACATCACCTGCGCGGAGCTGCCGCGGGAAGACACCAAAATCCCGCCGATGGCGATGAAAACGGCGGTGATCATCCCGGCGAGGTAGCGGTAACCCTTGACGTTGATGCCGGACAACTTCGCCGCCTGGCGGTTGCCGCCCATCGCGTAGATGAAACGGCCGTGCTTTGTGTATTCGAGGAAGATGTACGCGGCCAGCACGCAGGCCAGCATGATGATGATGATCCACGGCGCGCGGCCGATCGCGGAAAACGAATCGGACAGCGCGGTGCGGGCGGGGGCGGAGCCGTTCGGGAGGCGCATGCCGGTCGAGACCGCGCCGCCGCCGATGTACCACTGACCAAGGCCCTGATGGACGAACATCAAGGCGCAGGTGGCCAGCATGTCCGGGATCTTGCACACCAGGATCAGAAACATCGTCAACTGGTACATGACGAGCGTCACAAGGATCGTGACCACTACACACATCCAAAGCGGCAGGCCGTACCACAGGTAGGAACTCACGAACACGTAGGCGGAGCAACTGGCCAGCGTGCACGCGGACATGTCAAACCCGTCCGGCGCCATCGTCACCGTCGCCGCGATGCCAAACACCGTGGTGATCGACATCGCGCGCAGGATGTTGATCATGTTGTTTTCCGACATGAAGCTCGACCCTTTGAGCAGCGTGAAGATCACGAAACAAAGCACCAGCGTGATGATGGCCGCCCAATCCAATAGGAACCTGAGAAAGCTCTTGTTTCCGCCCTTATACAGCGCGTTGGGTTTCAACGTGGCCTGCATGGTATTTCCTCCCCGTCGTGAATCTAATGGAATCAGGCGAATTCGGCACTGCTGCCCACGGCGTAGTGCATGATCTCGTCCTCGTTGGTCTTTTTCGTTTCCAGCTCCGCCATCACGCGCCCGTCGTAGAGTACGTAGATGCGGTCGGTGATGGACAGGAGTTCCGCGTTCTCACAGGAGGCGTAGATCACGCTGTTGCCCTGCTTGGTAATGTCATTGATCAGGCGGAAGATGTCCTGCTTCGCGCCCACGTCCACGCCCTTGGTCGGCTCGTCGAAAATGTACACGTCGCAGTCCGCAGCCAGCCATTTGCCCACGGCGACCTTTTGCTGGTTGCCGCCCGACAGGTTTTTGACGAGCTGCTTGATCGTGGGCGTCGCGACGCCCAATTCCTTCACATACTTCCGAGCGTTCTGATCGGTCTTGCGTTTATTAATGAAGGACATCGTGCAGAACTTGTGCAGGCATGCCGCCGACAGGTTGAACGTCACGTTTTCGTTGACCAGCACGCCTTCCTTGCGGCGTTCTTCCGGCACCAGCGCGATCCGGTTTTTCACGGCGTGGGTAGGGATGTCAATTTTTAGCGGCTTTCCGTTCAGCCGCACCTCGCCGCCGGTCTTTTTGTAGGCGCCGAAGATGGTCTTGCACAGTTCGGATTTGCCCGCGCCCACAAGACCCGCGATGCCGACGATCTCACCTTTTTTCACATGGAACGACACGTCGTCCACCTTGCCGTCCGCGCCGGAAAGGTGCTCTACTTCGAACACCGTCTCCCCGACGGGGACTTTCTCCTTGGTGAAGATTTCTTCAAATGTTCGGCCCAGCATCTTTTCGACGATTTCCCGCGTAGTGGTTGATTTGGTAACGGGGGACGTGTCCACGATCTCGCCATTTCGCATGACGGTGTACTTTTCGCAGATCTGAAGCACCTCGTTGATGCGGTGGGAGATGAATATGATGGCGATGTTTTCCGTCTCCTTGAGGTGCGCGACCAGCCGAAACAGTTCGGACGTTTCGGTGTCACTCAAAGGGGCGGTGGGTTCGTCCAAGATGAGGAAATTGCATTTGGAGGCGATGGCCTTTGCGATCAACACCATCTGCTTTTGCGCGAGCGACAGGTTTTGCACGAGTTTTCGGACGCTGACGTCGATGTGCAGACGGTCCAATATCTCCTTCGCCTGCCGCCTCGTCCGGTTCCAGTGAACCATCGGATCGCGGGCGTCCATGACCATGTTGCCAAGCATGACGTTCTCCGCGACGGAGAGCGTAGGGATCAGCGCGGTGTCCACCTCCTGATACACGATCTGGATGCCGTGCTTTTTGGCGGCCATCGTGGTGCGGAGATCGATCACCTGATTGTTCAGGGTGACTTCGCCGGTATAGCCGGGGTTCGCGCCCGCGAGGATTTTCATCAGCGTGGATTTTCCGGCTCCGTTGGCGCCGACAACCGCACGGATCTCGCCGGTCGTGACTTCAAAGTTGACGTCCGTCAGCGCCTTTACGCCGGGAAATTCGATGGAGACGTTGCGGGTGCCGAGCGTGAGCTTTTCCATGCGTTTCCCTCTTCTCTATCAACATGCACACATGCCTTGACAAAGAAGCGTCGGATCAAGGCTCCGACGCCTCTTTGTCAAGAACACTACCTCACCGGATCAACAAGCCCGAACCAATACCAACGGAAATCACGAATGCAACCAAATCAGGGAGGGATATTCGATGCAGGGCAAGGACCTGAAGCGAGGCGCAGCAGCGCTACGTTGAACGGAGGGCAGCCCTGCGCGAAAAGCACCCCTGCGACGAAACATTCATGATTGAAGTTGGTATACCTTAATGGATCAGGTTCGCGGGCATCCAGTCGGAGACGGACAGGTAGGAGAGATTGCCGTAGGTATCGGGCGCGACGGCGCCGAGGTTTTCGACGGTGGAGTCGGCCTTGAGGTCAGACGCCAGAATCGCGGAGCCGGGAACCTCGACCACGTCCACGCCGGTCTTGCCGGTGGCGGGGTCAAGGATCTTGTCGTACTCATTCGCAAGTTCCAGCATCAGAAGGCGCATGGCGATTTCGCCGTTCAGCGTCCAGTCGGTGGTGCCCGCGGCGGTCCAGATGTCGGGGCGGGCGAGCATGTTGGTCACGTCGACCGGATCGATGTCCACGGAGGCCATCGGCAGCGCCGCGCCGACCTTGCCGTTGAAGTTGTCGTTCTCCAGAATCGCGTTGTACACGCCCTGGCCGTAGCAGTCATAGTAGGCGACCAGGCCGTCCACGCTGGCGCGATCGAGGCCCTGGAGGTACGCGGCGGTCACGGCGTTGGCGGAGTCCACCGTGTCCTGAAGCGGCTGGATCTCGCCGACGGTCTTGATCTTGCCCGCGGCTTCGTACTCTTCCCAGCCAACTTCACGGCGGTCAAAGGGGCTGTTGTAGTTGGGGCCGCGCCATACTTTGACCAGACGCACGCCCTCGCCGTACTTGGCGATGAAGTTGTCCAGAAGAACCGTCACAAGGCTCTTGTCCTGCTGGAACAGCTGGGTAACACCGGGCAGTTTCTGATACGCGCCGTCGGCATAGAACTGGGTGTCGAAGCAGACGATCTTCAGGTTCGGGTACTGCTCCGTGATGCCCTTGAGGAACACGTAGGAGCCGTCCTTGTTGCCGTGGCTGACCAGGATGCCGTCATAGCCGGCGGCGGCGCAGCTGGAGATGGTGTCCTGCCACTTGTTGAAGTCGTTGTCGCAGAAGAAGAAGTCGAACTGAACGTCAAGCTTTGCGCAGAGATCCGCGCAGGAGTCCTTCCACATCTGGAAGATGGTGGCACTGGTCAGCTCCATGATGTAGGCGACCTTCTTGCCGGCGACGGGGTTCTTGGTCTCAGCCACGGACGAGGTGCAAAGGGCGAAGACCATCAGGAGAACCAGAACCAAGGAAACGATCTTTTTCATGGTCAACCTCCTATTGGATTCTTACAGGAGCCGTGCACACGTTGGCTCCTTGTTAAGCGCAGTATAGCATCGTTCTTGTCTAAATGCAAGCGAAACATCAATCTTTTTTTAGTCACTATTTTTATGTTTGATTAGTTCCGAAAATCAAGCAGATCGGGCAGTTTAGCGCTGTTTTTCGCTGTTACTGTTTACTGTTTATACGAAAAATTTCTCGCATTCAGAAAGAATTTGTTGACATTGACCGAGCTCAAGACTATAATTAAGCGCAAACAGATAAACGTCCGGGGATGTAAACATAGCTGAACACACGCTGTTTAGTGACGTCGGCAATTTGATTGCTGAACACAACTAAACAAACCGGGCGGTGTCAATTTTACCGAAAGCAAGCGGGTGAGCGAAATGCCGGATGGTTTCAGGTACCCCACAGACCTGGAGGCGAAGCGGCTGATCGTCGAAATCGGCAAGCGGATGTACGCGAAGAACTTCGTGGCCGCCAACGACGGCAACATCAGCGTAAAAGTCGCCGACGACTTGATCTGGACGACGCCCACCGGCGTCTCCAAGGGCTTCATGTCTGAGGACGAGATGGTCAAGATGCGTCTGGACGGCACGGTCGTCTCCCAGGGCGCGCGCGGTGCGTCCAGCGAAGTCAAGATGCACCTGCGCATTTACAATGAAAACCCCGCCGCACACGGCGTGTGCCACGCGCATCCGCCCGTCAGCACGTCGTTTGCGATCGCGGGCATCTCGCTGGACAAGGCGATCTATCCGGAGGCGCTGGTGAACCTGGGCACCGTGCCCTGCGTGCACTACGAGGCTCCCGGCTCGCAGGGCATCCCCGACTCGGTCGCGCCCTACGCGAAGGACTACAACGCGCTGCTGCTGGCAAACCACGGCGCGGTGGCGTGGGGGTCTTCTTTAATGGAAGCGTGGTACCGCCTCGAGGCGACCGAGCACTACGCGATGATCCTGATGTACACCGGCAACATCATCGGAAAGGCGAATGTCTTGAGCTGCGAGCAGGTCAACGATCTGATTGAAATACGCAGTAAGCTCGGCATCACATCCGGCGGCATTCCGCCCTGCTCCGCCCGCGCCACCAACCTGGAGGACGTGCTTTCCGGGCATTCCCCGGCGGGCGCGCCGCTGTCCGGCCAGGGTTGTGGTTGCGCGGGTCAGGCTCAGAGCGACATCGACGTGCAGGCGATCACACAGGCGGTGATCGCCAGGCTGCAGAGCCTCAACCGGTAGCGCGAGGGACAGCATGAAAGCAGTGGTTCTGGGCGGAGTGGCGGCGGGCATGAGCGCTGCGTCCAAGTTCAAGAGGGCGAAGCCGGACGCGCTCGTCACGGTTTACGAGCGCGGCAATTTTCTGTCCTACGGCGCGTGCGGGCTGCCCTACTTCATCGGCGGTCAGAACCCCGACCCCGCGAAGCTGATCGCGCGCACACAAACGCAGTTTGAGGAGGCGGGCATCCAAACCCGGCTGCGCCACGAAGCGCTCCGGGTGGACGCCGTTCTAAAGAAGGTTCAAATCAAAAACCATGAAACCGGCGAGGTCTTCTGGGATGATTACGACGTTTTGATGGTCGCCGTGGGCTGCGACAGCGTGATGCCCAAAATCGAGGGCGCGAATCTTCCCGGCGTGTTCTACGTCAAGACCATGGAAGACGGGCTGCTGTTTCACAAGATCGCGCGGCTTGACGGCGTCCGCGAGGTCGTGGTCGTTGGCGGCGGCTACATCGGCGTGGAGATGGCCGAGGCGATGCTAGCCCTTGGCAAGAAAGTGACCGTCATCGAGGCGGCGGAGCGGCTTCTGACCCCGTTTGAGCCGGAGTTTTCCGAGCTGGCCGCACAGGAACTGGAAAAAAACGGCGTGACCGTGCGGCTGTCCGAGCGGGTGACAGCCTTTATCGAATCCGGAGACCGCCGCGTGGTGCGTACCGACCGCTCCGAGTACCCGGCGGACGTGGTGCTTGCGGCGTTCGGCGTCATACCCGCGACCGGGTTTCTGAAAGACACCGGCATCGAGATGGCGCGAAACGGCGCTTTGATCGTGGATCGGCAGCAGCGAACAACCCTTCCGGATGTGTTCGCCGCCGGGGACTGCGCGGTGTGCTGGCACCGGGTCGCGCGCGAGAACTACTTTTTGCCGCTGGGCACCGTGGCCAACAAGTGCGGGCGCGTCGCGGGGGCCAACATGGCCGGGGCGCATGAGGAATTTGAGGGCGCGCTGGGCACGGCGGCGATCAAGGTACTCGATCTTGAGATGGCGCGAACCGGCCTCGGTGAGGCGGACGCAAAGCGCCTAAACCTGGACTACGCCGTCAGAATGGTAACCGCGAGCGATCATCCAGCCTACTATCCCGATCCGACGAAGCTCCTGATCAAGCTGATTTACGAAAAGCGCTCGCTTCGCCTGCTTGGCGCGAACATTGCGGGCGCGAAGGGCGCGGTGCTCCGGGGCGACATCTTCGCGACCGCGATCCACGCGGGGCTGACCACCGCCGAGCTTGGCATGCTCGACCTTGCCTACGCGCCGCCGTTCGCCACCGTGTGGGACGCGGTGCAGATCGCGGCGAACGCGGCGAAGTAGCGAGAGAGAAGAAAGAAACGAAAGAGACGAAAGAGACGACATGCCGGGAGGCTCCGACTCCCGGACCCACCGCCAGGGAGATGATCCCCCTGGACCCCTCACAAGGGGATAAAGATAGAACAAAGCGCATTAAAAAAACGGGGGAGCCATGAACAAGCTTACCGATCTGACGCGGGCGATGGAGACGGTTCCCGACGGGGCGCTGATTGGCCTCGGCGGCAACACGTTGAACCGCGCGCCGATGGCGGCGGTCATGGAACTGGCGCGGCAGAAGAAGCGCGGCCTGAAGCTGGTCAAGACCGCGGGCGGCATGGACGTGGATCTGCTGTGCCTCGCCGGGTGCGTCGCGAGCGTCGCCGCGGGGTTTATCAGCCTCGAGACGCAGTACGGGCTGTGTCGGAACTACCGGAAAGCCGTGGAGTCCGGCCAGGTAACCGCGCATGAGCACGCCTGCTATACGGTGATCTCCGCGCTGCGCGCCGCGAGTTACGGCATCCCGTTCATGCCGGTCGCGGGCCTGAAGGAGAGCGATCTTGTCGCGGCGAACGACTATTTTAAACCAGTGGCCGACCCGTTCACCGGCGAGACGCTGAACGCGGTCAAAGCGATCCGGCCTGACGTGTGCATCCTGCACGCCCAACTGGCAGACGAAACGGGCAACGCGCGGATCGAAGGGCCGCTGTACGAGGACGTACTGATCTCCCGCGCGTCCAAATCCGTGATCGTCACCGCAGAGCGCATCGTGGGTGCGGAATTCTTCGCCCGGTCTGAGCGCAAGGCGGACATCCCGCACTTTCTGGTGCGCGCAGTCGTATACGCGCCGCGCGGCGCGGCCCCCGGCGCCTGCCACGGATTTTACGGCGCGTCGGACGGGGATATCCGTTCCTACCTGAGCCTTGACGGCGCGGATCAACTCGCCGACTGGCTCGCAAGGAGGCCGCTATGATCCGCCCCTGCGACATCATGGCCTGCGAGATGTCGCGGCTGATCCGCGACAGGGAGACGGTCTTTCACGGCGTCAGTTCCCACCTGCCGCTGATCGCGATCCTTCTGGCCAAAGCCACCCACGCGCCAAACGCCGTGCACCTGAACATCCCCGGCGGCGTCGACCCGGAAAAGCCCACCCTCCTCCCCCACACCAGCGCCGGCGCGGACTTGTGGGAATGCGCCCCAGCCGCGTTCCCGCTGATGGAGGTATTTGATCTGAGTATGCGGGGCGGGCTGGACGTGGCGTTTTTAAGCGGCGTGCAGTTTGACAGCCTGGGCGGCGTCAACGCCTCGGTGATCGGTTCTTACCAAAAACCCAAGGTTCGTCTGCCGGGCGGCGCGGGCAGCGCGGTCCTGATCCCGACCGCGAAGCGCGCGATTCTTTGGCGCACGAAGCACGACCGGCGCACCTTCCCGGAAAATCTGGACTTTCTGACCGCTCGCGGCAATGTCTCCGACATCATCACCCCGCTGTGTTCGTTCACGATGTACGGCGGCGAACTGATTCTTCGAAGCGTCCATCCGACTTCAAGTATTGAAGAAGTCGCGGAGAAAACGGGATTCCCCATCCGCTACCTGTCGATTGAAACAACGCCGCCCCCTACGAACGAGGAACTTCGAAAACTCGATCAAATCGACCCCAAAGACCTGCGCAGCCTGGAATTCCGGCAGTGAACGCTGCCGCAACAATATTTCAGAGAGGAAGTTGTGTTATGTCCCGTTTCGACACCTATTTCCTGATGACGACCCCCGACGTGCCGGAATACGTCAAAGAAAAGGGCTACATGCCCGAAGGCGCGAAACTGTCCGCCAAGGAGATCGGCGACGGCAACCTGAACTACGTGTACCGCGTGGTGGACGAGGCGACCGGGAAGAGCCTGATCGTCAAGCAGGCGGGCGAAGCGCTGCGCATCTCCGCCGCGATGAAGGTATCGACCGACCGAAACCGCATCGAGAGCGAGATCCTAGAAATGGAGTGGAAGTACGCGCCAGGCCTGGTGCCGAAAATCTACGGCTATGACACCGTGATGTGCGCCTGCGTGATGGAGGACCTGTCCGACCATGCCCTGATGCGCTACGCGCTGATGCGCCACGAGACGTTCCCGCGCTTCGCGGACGACATCTCCACCTTCATGGTCAACACCCTCCTGATGACCACCGACGTCGTCATGGAACACAAGGCGAAGAAAGACCTGGTCAAGCGGTTCATCAACCCCGAACTCTGCGAGATCACCGAAGATCTCGTGCTCACCGAGCCCTATAACGACGTGAACCACCGCAACATCGTCTTCCCGAAAAATGCCGAATTCGTCGCGCGGGAACTGTACGGGGACGAGAAGCTGCACCTCGAAATCGCGAAGCTCAAGTTTGATTTCATGAACAACGCGCAGGCGTTGATCCACGGCGACCTGCACACAGGCTCCATCTTCGTCAAACAGGATTCCACCCGCGTGTTTGACCCGGAGTTCGCGTTCTACGGCCCGATGGGCTACGACATCGGCAACGTGGTTGCCAACCTGATCTTCGCCTACGACAGCGGTTGGGCGGCGGGCGACGCTTCGTTCTGCGACTGGGCGCTTTCCGCCATCGAGGAGACGATTGACCTGTTCTGTCAGAAGTTCCTGAAGGCGTATGACGAAAACGTCACCGACCACATGGCCAAGACCAAGGGCTTCAAGGAGTGGTACCTCGCCTCCATCATGGCGGACACCGCCGCCTACGCGGGCACGGAGCTGGTGCGCCGCACGGTGGGCATGGCGCAGGTGAAGGACGTGACGACCATCCCCGATCCCGACAAGCGCGCCTACGCCGAACGCCTGAACATCCTGTGCGCGAAGGATTACATCCTGAACCGCGCCATGTATCACACTGGCGGGGACTTCGTCGCCGCGGTCAAACGCGCCGCCGAGGCCGCAAAGTAAAAAGCACGCGCAAGGAGTGAACGGAAATGCCCGAAAAGAACATCATGAGCTATGAGACCGTCGCGCTGGACGAGGAAAACGGCGCGCTGGTCATCATCGACCAAACGAAGCTTCCAAACGAAGTCGAAGTCCTGCACCTCACCGATCAGAAGGACATCTGGGACGCGATCTACCTCCTCAAAGTGCGCGGCGCGCCCGCGATCGGCGTCGCTGCGGCGTTCGGGCTGTACCTCTTCGCAAAAAACATCGCCGCGGACACCTGGGAGGACTTCTACCGCGCGTTCAAGCCCGCGAAGGACTACCTGGACTCCGCCCGCCCCACCGCGGTCAACCTCTCCTGGGCGCTGAACCGCATGGAGAAGGTGGCGCTAGATCACCGGGGAAGCGCGATATCGGAGATCAAAGAGCGCCTGCGCCGCGAGTCCATCGCGATCAAGGACGAGGACGTGTGGATGTGCCGCCAGATCGGCGAGTATGGCCTGAGCCTCATCAAGGACGGCGACGGCATCCTCACGCACTGCAACGCGGGCCAGCTCGCGACCTCGAAGTACGGTACGGCGCTCGCGCCCATCCACCTGGGCCGGGAGCGCGGCATGAACTTCAAGGTCTTCACCGACGAAACCAGGCCGCTCCTTCAGGGCGCGCGGCTCTCCGCGTTTGAGCTTTACGAGGACGGCGTGGACACCACCGTCATCTGCGACAACATGGCCTCGCAGGTGATGAAAAACGGCTGGGTGCAGGCGGTGTTCGTCGGCTGCGACCGCGTGGCCGCGAACGGCGACGCCTGCAACAAGATCGGCACCTCCGGCGTCGCAATCCTCGCAAAGTATTACGGCATCCCGTTCTATGTCTGCGGGCCGACGTCCACCATCGACATGTCGGTCGCGCGCGGAGAAGATATTCCAATCGAGCAACGTCCCGCACACGAAGTTACCGAAATGTGGTATAATAAGCGAATGGCGCCGGCAGGCGTGAACGTTTACAACCCGGCGTTTGATTTCGCGGACAACGAACTGATCACCGCGATCATCACCGAGTATGGCGTCGCGCGCCCGCCCTACACCGAAAGCCTGAAGGAAATCTTCCGGAAGAAACAGGAAGCGCAGAAACAATAATGGATGCGAAGACGCTACAGAGCGCAGTGCTCAGGATCGTGTTGACCGAGCTGGCGAAACGGGGCGAGCAGTTCGTCCCGGTCTCGTCGTCCGGGCGGCACGTCCACCTGAGCCAGGCGGACGTTGACAGGCTGTTCGGCGCGGGTTACCAGCTTACAAAGCTCCGCGATTTGCAGCAGCCCGGCCAGTTTGCCGCGAACGAGCGCGTGACGTTGGAAGCGGGCAAGAGCAGCCTGACGCTGCGCGTGGTCGGCCCGGCCAGGCGAGAAACGCAGGTGGAACTGAGCGTCACCGACTGCGTGAAATTGGGCGTCCAGCCCGTCGTGCGCATGTCGGGCGACACGTTGGGCACGCCCGGCTGCGCACTCGTAAACGGAGACCGGCGCATCGAAATCGACCATGGCGTGATCGTCGCGGCGCGCCACCTGCACATGTCTCCCGAAGAGGCGCAAGGGTACAGTCTGAAAGACGGCGACGTGGTCGCACTTGAGGTGGAAGGCCCGCGCGCGGCAGTCCTCGAAAACGTCGTCGTGCGCAGCGGAGCGGCCCACAGCCTGGAGGCGCACATCGACACCGACGAACTGAACGCCTGCGGCCTTACGGACGGGCAGCTGTGCCGCATCCTGACCGCGCCGCGTGAGCGCGCGCCGGAAGCGAAACCGACGCCCGCCCCCCCGGTTCGAACGAACGTCGCGCAGTCCGAAGCCACGGCGCTCAAGACCTACGTCTCCAAGGCCGCGCCCGCCGGGAACCCGCCCGCGGCCAAGACCACGCTTGACATCACCGGGGAAAAACGCCGCCTGATCACCGAGGAGGACGTTCTCCGCGCTGCGCGCGACGGTATCAAACGGATTCAATTCGCCAAGGACGCGATCGTCACGCCGCTTGCGCGGGATTCGGCGAGCGCGAAGGGCGTCGAGCTGACACGAATGGAGCAGGAACCGAGCCGCTAGCCGGTACTGGCCTGCCGCAGAGAACCAACCCGACCAGATGAAGGAGTAAGCCCATGCCACTGACCCAGCAGGAAATCCTTCGGATCACGGATGAAATCGTGCGCAGCCTGACCGGCGCCGTGAATCCGTCCGCGTCAAGCCCCGCCCCGCGCGACGGGTATACCGGCCGCTGGCTTTGCGATACCGCCGAGGAGGCCGTCGGGAACGCCAAGCGCGCGCAGCAGGCGCTTGCGGAGACGACGCTGGAGAAACGCGGGGAACTGATCGCCGCGATGCGCGAGGCCGCGATTCTCAATGCCGAGCCACTGGCAAAGCTGGCGCACGAGGAGACCGGGTATGGCCGCGTAGCGGACAAAATTCAGAAGAACCTCCTTGTCGCGCGCCGCACGCCCGGCGTCGAGGATCTCGTCACCCGCTGCGAGACGGGCGACCACGGCATGATGCTGATCGAACAGGCGCCCTTCGGCGTCATCGGCTCCATCACGCCCTCCACCAATCCGACCGCGACCATCATCAACAATTCCATCAGCATGATCGCGGCGGGCAACGCCGTCGTCTTCAACCCGCACCCCGCGGCCAAGCGCGCCTCGCAGGAGGCGATGCGCTTGATGGTCGAAGCCATCAAAAAGGCCGGCGGGCCGGACGCGCTGATCACCACCGTGAAGGAGCCGACGCTTGAAACCGGGCAGGCGATCATGACCCACCCGGATGTGGCGATCCTATCCATCACCGGCGGCGAGGCGGTGGTGCGCGCCGCGATGAAGTGCGGCAAAAAGGCGATTGCGGCAGGACCGGGCAACCCCCCGGTGATCGTGGACGACACCGCCGACATCGAAAAAGCCGCCAAGGACATCGTGGACGGCGCGAGCTTTGACAACAACGTGCTGTGCATCGCGGAAAAGGAAGTCTTTGTCTTTTCCTCCGTGGCCGACCGGCTGATGGCCTCGATGGAACAGCAGGGCGCGCTGCGCGTCTACGGGCAGGACATCGACAAGATCGTCAAGACCGTACTGATCCCGCAGGATGGGAAGCACGCGATCAACCGAAAGTATGTGGGCAAGGACGCCGCCGTCATCCTCCGGGATTCCGGTGTGAACTTCTCCGGAAACCCCCGGCTTGTGATCGCAGAGGTGCCGGACGGCCACCCGTTCGTGATGACGGAGATGCTGATGCCGGTGCTCGCCGTCGTGCGGGTGAATACCATCGACGAGGCGATCGACGCGGCGTTTCGCGCGGAGCAGGGCTGTAAGCACTCCGCGATGATCCACTCGGCCAACGTGCACAACATGTCAAACGCCGCGCGGCGGATGAACACCACCATTTTCGTCAAAAACGCGCCCAGCTACGCGGGGCTTGGCATGGGCGGCGAGGGATTCACGACGATGACCATCGCCACCCCCACCGGCGAGGGCGTGACCAGCGCGCGGACGTTCACGCGGCTGCGCCGCTGCGTGCTGTACGGCGACTTCCGGATCAGTTGAGGACACATGATGGATGTGATTGAGGCCATCCGGCGCGCGGGCGTCGTGGGCGCGGGCGGCGCGGGCTTTCCGACCCATGTGAAGCTGAATGTCAGCGCCGGGCGGGTGATTCTAAACGGCGCGGAGTGCGAGCCGCTTCTGATGGTCGATCAAGTCGCCATGCAGCGCAACGCGGGTGAAATCGTGCGGGGGCTGGAACTTGCGATGGAAGCGGCGCGCGCGCCGGCGGGCGTGATCGCGACCAAGGCGCACTATGAGGAAGCCGTGGCGGCGCTGACGCGCGCGATCGCCGGGAAGCCGCACCTGAGCCTGCACCTGATGGAGCGCTACTACCCCTCCGGCGACGAGAAGAGCGTGATCTTCGAGGTGAGCGGCTCGGTGGTTCCCACTGGGAAACTGCCCATCGATGTCGGCTGCGTGGTGGTCAACGCGGGAACCGCGCTGAACATCGCGGCTGCGGTAGAGGGTAGACCCGTGACCGACCGTAGCCTGACCGTCTCCGGCGACGTGCCGCAGCCTGTGACCGTGACGGTACCACTCGGGGTCAGCCTGCGGGAAACGCTGGCGCTCAGTGGCTTTCATCAGGATGAACATACCCATGCGCTTCTCGTCGGCGGGCCGTGCATGGGGGCGCTGGCGGAGGACTGGGACGCGCCCGTCACGAAGACCACCGGCGGGCTGATCGCGCTTCCCCGGTCGCATCCGCAGATCAGCCTTCGCGAGATCACGATGGAACGGCAGGCGCGCCTCGCGCGCGCGGTGTGCTGCCAGTGCAACCGCTGCACGCAGCTTTGCCCCCGCCACGCGCTGGGGCTTCCGGTCGAGCCGCACAAGGCGATGCGAGCCCTTTCCACCGGGAACGCGCTGCTTCTTGGCGACGCGGCGGGCGTGCTCGCGTGCTCCAGCTGCGGCCTCTGCACCAACTTCGCGTGCGAGATGGGCCTCGCGCCGTCGATCGTGATGACAATGCTCAAGCAGGAACTGGGCAAGGCGGGGGTTCGTCCCGCACCGGAGGCGTCCATCACCCCCGAACCGTGGATCGCGCTGAAGAACGTGCCGGTACCCCGGCTTGTCGCCCGGATGAACCTGACCCGGTTCGATCGCCCCGCGCCGTGGAGTGAAAAGACCATTCATCCCGCAAGGGTGCGCCTCCCGCTGCGGCAGCACGTTGGCAAGGCTTCGGAGCCGGTGGTGAAGACGGGTGACCGGGTACAAAAAGGTCAGCTGATCGCGCGCATCCCGGAGGGCGCGCTGGGCTCGGCCATCCACGCCTCCATCGACGGCGTCGTGGCGGAAGTCAACAGTCAGATGATCGTGCTTGACGCTGACGGAAAGGTGGTGCGCCCATGACGGCGATCGGTGTGGTGGAGACGAACAGCATCCCGCTGGGCGTGCTGGCGGGGGATCAGATGGTCAAAACCGCGATGGTCAACCTTGTCTCCGCGCAGACCGCCTGCGCCGGCAAGTACATTGTAGTGGTCAGCGGCGATGTGGCAGCAGTTCGGGCGGCGGTTTCGGCCGGAGTGTCGGGCGCGGCCTCTCAACTGGTGGACAGTCTGGTCATTCCGAACATAGACGAGCGCGTGCTGCACGCGATGATGGGCGCGACGCTCATCGAGCAGCCGCAGGCGCTTGGCGTGGTCGAGACGTTTTCGCTCGCAAGCACCATATCGGCGGCGGATACAGCGGTGAAAACGAGCGCGGTGGAATTGATTGAGGTCCGGCTGGGACGGGGCATGGGCGGAAAGTCGTTTGTCATGTTCACCGGCGAGGTGGCGGCCGTGGAAGCCGCCATGAAAGCCATCGAGCACAGCGAGGGTTCCCAGGGGCTGATCGGGTCGAGCGTCGTGATCCCGTCGCCCCATATGGATATGATCCGGGCGTTACTTTAAGTGAGGATAAGGAGAAACAGTCATGCAGGAAGCACTGGGAATGATTGAAACCCGCGGTCTGGTCTCGGCGATTGAAGCGGCGGACGCAATGGTCAAGGCGGCGAACGTCCGCCTGGTGGGCAAAGAACTGGTCGGCGGCGGCCTGGTGACGGTGATGGTGCGCGGCGACGTAGGCGCGGTCAAGGCGGCGGTTGAGGCCGGCGGCGCGGCGGCGAAGCGCGTCGGAGAACTCATCAGCGTGCACGTGATTCCCCGGCCTCACGGCGAGGTGGAAGCCGTGCTGCCCGGTGAAAAAGCGTAATATCTGACGTGTAATACCCTGAAAGGAGAGGCATTATGGAAAAGCAGGCATTGGGCATGGTGGAAACGAAGGGTCTGGTCGGCTCCATTGAGGCAGCGGACGCGATGGTCAAGGCGGCGAACGTTCACCTGATTGGCAAGGTGCTGGTGGGTGGCGGGTTGGTGACGGTGATGGTGCGCGGCGACGTGGGCGCGGTCAAGGCGGCGGTTGAGGCCGGCGGCGCCGCAGCGAAGCGCGTCGGCGAGCTCCTCAGCGTACATGTGATTCCCCGCCCCCACGACGACGTGGAAGCGATCCTGCCCACGCTGTAAGGAAGAGGCACATTATGCTGAAGGGCATTTCCCCGCTTTTGTCGCCGGAATTGCTGAAAATTCTGGCGGAGATGGGCCATGGGGACGAATTGGTGATCGGCGACGCGAACTTCCCCGCCCAGAGCATGAACCCGCGCTGCGTACGGCTGGACGGCCACGCGTGCTCGCCGCTCCTGGACGCGATCTTGAGCCTTCTGCCGCTGGACACGTTCGTGGACGCGCCGGTGACGCTGATGCAGGTGGTGCCGGGCACGCTTTCGGGCGATCCGCCCATCTGGAAGGAATTCCAGAGAATCGTGGAAGCGCACCAGCCCGGCACGAAGATCATGGAGATCGAGCGCTTCCAGTTCTACGACCGCGCACGGAAAGCCTATGCCACCGTGGCGACCGGCGAACGGTCTCTCTACGCCTGCGTCATCCTGAAAAAGGGCGTATTGTAATCAATGATTCTCCCAGACATGATGAGGGTGGACGGATGTCAATGACGATCCGGGAAATTGCCAACCTGGCAGGGGTATCACCGGCGGCGGTTTCGCTGGTCATCAACAAGAAAAAGGGCGTCAGCGATGATACCCGGCAGCGCGTGCTATCGGTCATCGAGGAGCACAACTATATGGTGCCTGACCAGAAACGCAGCGCGCGGCCCAAGCGGTTTCGCCTTTGCGTGGTCAAATTCCGCACCCACGGCATCGCCATCGAGGAGAATCAGGGCTTCATCGCGTCCATCATCGACCAGATCGAGCGGGAGTGCCGCTACTACGGCTACGACCTCGCGATGGTCAACTGCGAAGTGGCCACCGCCCCGGAAACCCTGAAAGAGGTCATGGATTCGCCGCCGGACGGCGTGATCCTGATGGGCACGGAGATCAGCGAGGCGGATTATAAGCTCTTGGACATCCTGACCGTACCCACTGTGGTGATGGACAACAGCATGCGCGATGTCCGCGTCGATTCGGTCGTCATGGACAACGAGTCCATCAGCGCCGAGGCGGTGCGTTATCTCAATGGCCTCGGATACCGGGACATCGGCTACCTGCGCTTCAGCCTGCCGATCAGAAACTGCGAGGAGCGCTACCAGGGCTACCTTCGGGAGATGGAAAAGCTGGGGCTTCCGATCCCCAAGCCCATCAACGTGATGCCGACCCTGAACGGCGCGTACAAGGACATGAAGCGCCTTCTGGACGAGGGTGGGTACGTGCCCCACGGCGCGTGCGTCGCGGACAACGATACCGTCGCCATCGGCGTAATGAAGGCGATCCGAGAGGCGGGCTACAGTATCCCGGAGGATATCTCGATCATCGGCGTGGACGACATCCCGTTCAGCGCGATGACGATGCCCGCGCTGACCACCATGCGCATCTCCCGCTCGGCGCTGGGGACGCTGGCGGTGGATATGCTGAGAAAGCGCGTCAAAAACCCCAATTGGCCCGTCATGCGGATGCGCGTGTCCGCGCGGCTGGTCGTGCGCGGCAGCACAAGGCCGCTTGAGCCCAAATAAGCCTGGAGGGAAGCCTATGCTGGTAGGCCGGGTTACCGGGAACGTCGTCAGCACCAACAAGGTTTCGGCGCTTCACGGCGCGAAACTTCTCATCGTGCAGCCGGTCGCGCTGGACACACTCAAAATGTCGGATGACTACATCATCTGCGTGGACGATGTGGGCGCGGGCGAGGGCGATCTGGTGTTCTGCGCCTACGGAAGCTCCGCCCGGCAGTCGGACACCTCGAAAAAGATGGCGACGGATTACACCATCTACGGAATTCTGGATTCCATCGACATTCATGGCGCGCGGGTCTACGACAAGGCGAAGGAGGCAAACGCATGCAGCTGGCGAGGGTGATCGGTTCCGTCGTGAGCACCCGGAAATCCGAGCGGCTGGACGGGCTGAAGCTGCTGGTCGCCGTGCCCATCGATATGGACACCATGCGTGATAAGGGCGCGCCGTTTGTCACCGTAGACAGCGTCGGCGCCGGTGAGGGCGAAATCGTGATGTGGGCGGGCGGCAGTTCCTCCCGTCAGACCGACCTGACCACCGGAAAGCCGGTGGACAGCACGATCATCGGCATCGTGGACTTCGTGGACATCGAAGGGCTGCGCAAATACGACAAGTCTGCGCCGGAGACTCCATGAAGCTCGCGCGCGTGACCGGCACGGTGGTCTCCACCGTGAAATACGAAAAGTACCGGGGGCTGAAGCTCCTGAAGATCCGCTACCTTGACCTCGCCATGAACGAAGTCGGCGAGGAAGTGGTTGCGCTGGACGCCGCGGAAGCGGGCATCGGCGACATCGTGCTTGCCAATAACGACGGCGGCGCGGCGCAGATGGTTTTGGAGGACAAGACCATGATCGCCAGCGTGACCCTCTGTGGCGTGGTCGATTCGTTTACCTGTCAGGGAAAGACGACCCGGTGCCACGGATAAATTCTTTGCAACCGTAACGGCGTCGAAGGGTTTTCGATGCAGGGCAAGGAGCCGGAACGAGGCGACCCTTCGGGGTACGCCTTCGGCGTGGAATGCAGCGCTACGGTAAACAGTCCGGCGAACGATTCAAATACATTGGAATCGTGCGGTCGCGTAGCGACTTGGTTTCCCAGAGGAATCCAACCTCTCAGCGAAAAGACGCGACGTAAGAAAGGGGGCGGCGGCTTGAACATCGGTCGGGTGGTCGGCACGGTGGTGTGCACGGTCAAGACGCCGACGCTTGCGGGCGAGAAACTCCTGGTGGTGCGGCAAATCGTGAACGGCGCGGACAAGGGGCTGGTGATCGCCTGCGACGCGACGCGTCAGGCGGGCTTCGGCGACACGGTCTTCATGATCGGCCGCGCGGAGGCGGCGTTGATGATCAGCCGGGAAGCGCCCCCGCCCAGCGACCTGACCATCGCGGGCATCATCGACCCGGAGACGCTGTAATACTGGGTCTTATACAATTGGGATGCAAAGCGCCCCGTCTGGGGCGCTTTGTATCTTATTCAGGGATGATGTTCGTCGGGAAACGACGAGTAATTCATATTTTGGATTGGTATCAGAACAGGTTTCCAGCATCGCGAGCCACTTGCGCGTGTTCCCCTTCCTCATCCAATCCCCAGATGACGCGACAGCGAAAGGACCTCATGGTTTTATTGCGCATACGCTTCTGACAGGGCGTCAAAATTGGACAGCGCCTCTGAAACGCTGCTCGATGCCTCGTCGGTGCGCGCCACGGAAAACGCCATGGGCTTGTTTTCGTCGTGGAACGCCTGATACCGCCGATCGTACTCGTCTTCGCTTACTTCCTGATCCTTGTAGAGGAACGTCCTGCTCCCGTAGTCCTCCCGCGCGGGATCCATCACCCCGCGCTTCACAAACAGGGTTTCCGTCTCAAAGCTACCCGGCGCGTAGTCGAGGAGGCTCTCGGACACGCCTGTTTCTCCCTGATAGCTGACTTGATCCACGCACAGCCAGAATGGCTCTCCGGAGGGCTTGGGCCTGAGCAATTGGAAATAGCCGCGCAGTTGGTTGTCATCCGCGCTTGGCAGTTCCGCCCAGGTTTCTCCATCGGTGCCGGATACGATGTGATAAGTGGCCAGATGGCTGTCATCAATGCACAGGATCAGCTCCGGAATCCCGTCAAAATCGAGGTCGATCAGTTCCATGAACGGCCATGTCCCCGCGGAACTCTGATATACCGGGAAGTGCCGCCGAATGAACGAACGATAGCGCCCCTGCCAGGAATCGTCTTCGGAGACCACCGAGGACGTTTCATCCGCCTCGCCCGCGGACAAGATGCGCACGTCTGTGATGCAGGTGTCCTCATACTTCGTGCCGCCATAGAACGTGGACAGGGTGATGGTCAGGGAATCCGCGGCAACGGGTCTGTCAAACAGCACCGTCTGGGGCGAACGGACGTCGTCCAGCTGGACGGCTACGGGGTCATTGTCCCCGACGGAAACCAGAATCTCCCGCGGCCTGGCGTTCTTCTTATAGATGGAACTTGACTTGTGGTAGCCCGCGCGGATTGTGAAACCGGCGACGTTCTGCTCCGGGAAGGAGAATTCCAGCCATTCGCCTTCTCCGTTTCCATCAGCCTGCTCGGCCCAGGTTGTGCGTGAATTCCCGTCGTTGGCGTACTCGGCGGGGTACTTCCCGTACCGATCTTTGAGTTCGCTGGACGCGCTTGCCGACACGTCGCCCAGTGGAATCTCCACATAGTCCCCCGCGTTCTCCGCCAGCGCCGCCTCGGCGGCCGCCGGAACAAACGACAGCGCCATCGCGAGCACCATACACATGAAAAGAAACCGCACAGCCGCCCTCATCGTGAACACCTCTCCTGTCAAAACTGAGTCAGCGCGACAGATACGACACCAGCACGTAGCCGGTCTTTCCGCCATACTTCACTTTACAGTATCCATTTTTCGCGGACGAGATGTAGGTGACCACTTCGCCTAAACCGATGGTCTTCACGCGGGTCGCCTGGGGATCGGGTTTTTTTCGCATGGAGATGTGATCGTCGCAGTTGACGACGACCAGAAGCTCGCCGCGCTCATACGTATCCATGTAGACGCATCCGTTGATCGCCAGGTATTCGGAGCGTGCGTAACCCGTATGGCCGTGGTAGATGACCTTGTAGAAGCCGTTGTCCATCGAATCCAGGTAGGTGACCACGTCCCCCTTGGGGATTTTGATGACCTTCGCCGCGCCGGAGGACGGCTGCGCGCGCAGCGTGATGTTCTTGTCGCAGTTGACCACGGTCAGCGTGGTGTTGAGCGGATACTCCTTTCCGATAGAGCGGGGGACGACCGGCGCGGGCGTGGGCGGCGCGACATAATCCGGATCGCGGGACAGGTAGTAGGCGAGCACATAGCCTTCTACACCCCGATACCGGACGTGGTAGTAGGAACCGTCGTACACGTCCAGGAATTCGACCGTGTCCAACCTCGCAATCATGTCGAGCGCAGGCGCGGAATTCGAAGGCCACTCCCGCAGCGAAACGTAGCTGGTGCAGTTGACGACGTACATCGTCTCGCTGGTCGTCTCCTCCGTTTTCGGGTCATCGCTGATCTTATCAAGGATCTCCGCCTGACGTTCGCGGCTGTCGAGGTATCCGCCCAACACGCCGAAGATTTCGGCGGAGCGCGTAAAGTCGCCATCGCGCTCCAGGTCGGCCGCTTCCATATACAGGGATTCCGCCTGTTCGCTTCGGATGGCCGACGCGCGGGTCAGGCTGTCCAGTGCGCCGCTCGATACATACGCCTGGTAGGCTTCGTAATATTGCATGCTCCTCTCAAACACCCGCCCCTCGCAGTATGCGATCAGCGCGCCCGGCGTCGGGATGCCTGTCCCTTCCAGCACATTTTCAAAGCCGCTCTGGCGGAGGGTTTCCAGCGGAACCTGTGCGCCGTCGAAGCTGTCCAAAGATACCGCGATCAGCGCCTGCGTCAGGAGCGCGTAGCCGTCGCTGTCCAGAAAGCCTTTCATGGAGTCAAACGTCCTGTAGGCTTGGGTCAGCGCGTCGGAATCCGTCAGCGAACATTTCAGCGAATTGACCGCTTCTGAATAGGCGGCCTGCATACTTTCCGCATCCGGGCGCGCGCCCTCTGCACTTGTACCCGGCGTGGGAGCCGCCGTCGCGGTCGGGCGTGGCACGGGGGTCGCCGTCGCGGTTGGGCGCGGCGTGGCGATTGTCGCTTTTGTCGCGATCGGTGTCGGGGTCGCTGTCGATTGGGCGGACGCGAGACTTGAAGCGGGCGATGATGGGGACGCGGAGGCAGAGGTCGCGAAAACGCCCGGCGCAAAAATGTTCACGGAGACTGCGAGGATCAGCATCACGAACGCTGTGCGTTTCATGGATATTCCTCCTTTGTCATCTATGGTTACGCCAACACTTCACGTTATTATAATATTACGTCAATGCGTATGTCAAGATTTGCAGGAATAAAAACGAAGGTTCCGTAAAGCCGACGGTTCTGTGCTTCGCATCGCAGGGTATCCCGGTGCAATGCATCCGCCTTTGACACGCACTGCGCGGCATTCCTGGACTTCGCGGACCTTTCGTTTGGACTGAACGAGCTCGACGGCCTGCATTACTCGAAGGCCGACCATAAGAAGCTGGCCGAGGCCGCACATCAGAAGGTGCTCGGTATTCTCGGCTGAATATGGCAACGGCGGGGTTCAAATATGTTTGAACCCCCGCCGTCGTGTCAGAATCGATGGATCACACACCCGGCCGCATCCACGCGGGCTTTTTTTCTTGCGGCAAGCCGGGGTGGTTGAGCCAGCAGGCGGCCTTGTGCCCTTCGCCCAACGCGATTTCGGGCGGCTGTGCCTTGCACAGCGCCATCGCGTAGGGGCAGCGCGCGGCGAACGAGCAGCCCTCCGGCGGCGCGAAAAGGTCGGGCGGCGCGCCCTCGATGCTGGAAACCTGCTCGCGCACCTCGCTGTTCAGCTTGGGCATCGAACCCAGCAGCGCGTGGGTGTACGGGTGGCCGGGGCGATAGAAGATGTCCCGGACGCTCCCCTCCTCCACGATCTTGCCCGCATAGAAGACCAGCACGCGCCGCGCCATGTTGGCGACCACGCCCAGGTCGTGGGTAATTAAGACGATCGCGGTGCCAAAACTCTTTTGCAGCGACTGCATGAGTTCCAGAATCTGCGCCTGGATCGTCACGTCCAGTGCCGTGGTCGGCTCATCGGCGATCAGAAGCCGCGGGTTCATGCACATCGCGACCGCGATCACGACCCGCTGGCGCATGCCGCCGGACAGGCTGTCCGGGTACTCGCGGAACCGCTTCTCCGGGTTCGCGATGCCGACCAGCTTCAAATACTCGATCGTCTTCGAGGCCGCCTCGCCTTTAGAAATTTTCTGGTGCTTCATCATGACCTCGGAAATCTGCTTGCCGATGGTCATCGTGGGGTTGAGGCTCGTCATCGGGTCCTGAAAGATCATCGAGATGGATTTGCCGCGCACCTGCTGCATCCGCTTCTCGGAGTAACTGGTCAGATCCTCGCCCTGAAACACGACCCGGCCGCCGTCGATTGACCCCTGCGGGCTTTCGATCAGCCGCAGGATTGCCTTGGCGGTGACGGATTTCCCGCAGCCACTCTCCCCCACCACCGCGACGCATTCGCCCGCGTCCACATGGAAGCTGACATTGCGAACCGCCTGTACCCGTCCCCCATAGGTTTTAAAGGACACGCGCAAATCCTCAACTCTTAAAAGCGCGCCCGTCTCCGCCATATCGCAAGGCTCCTTCCGGAAATCCGAATCATTTGATGTCTCGCCAGTTGCCAAGCCAGACATTCGCACTCTGTGTCTCGTAAGCCTCGTTGCCCCATCAATTCGTTTCCGTAACCAGTGCGGACACTGGTGGAGGAAACATTTCCTTCCGTCAGCGGGCCGCCCGAAATCCTTTAGGATTTCAGGCCCGCGCAATTTCTCTAAATGCGTTGAAAAGATGCGAAGCGG
>CAZNPZ010000016.1:0-53869 GCA_964575255.1 uncultured Oscillospiraceae bacterium | reverse complement strand
GATGGCCCTGCTTGCGGCGGCTGTTCTTCTTGGAGCGGAACTTGTAGACCATGACTTTGGCGCTCTTGACATCGCCGATGACCTTGCCAGTCACCTTGGCGGTCTCGACCACCGGGGTTCCCACAACCAGGCCATCATCCTTGCCCAAGAGAAGAACGTCGAAATTGACCAACGAATCCTGCACAGCGTCGAGCTTCTCCACATAGATGACGTCGCCCTGCTGGACGCGGTACTGCTTGCCACCAGTCTGAATGACTGCGTACACGCGTTGCACCTCCCGTTTCATAGTGCTCGCCAAGCGTCAGGCACCGCGATAGACGCGGATTTTGAAGCCTCCCCTGAGCGGCCTAGCGAATATTATACCGCGCCGGAAGCGGGATTGTCAAGCCGATCCAGCGCGTCCAGCGTAAAGAGATTGTAATCGTGCACATAAACATCCGAAATTTCGCGGATTTCCGCGATGTCCGGCGCGGCGGCGGGTTCCTCGATGGCCACCACCGCGCAGCCAGCGGCGCGCGCGCCGCGCATCGCGTAGACTGAATCTTCAAACACGACGCACTCCGGCGCGGTCAGGTTCATCATGCCCGCAATCCGGTGGAATATTTCGGGGCCACTCTTGGAAAGCCCGGTCTCACCCGTGGCCAGCACGAACTCGAACGCATCGAAAAGACCATGACGCCTGAGCGCGATCTCCGCCGCGCGCCGGGGCGCCAGCGTCGCGACGCAGAGTTTCAGCCCCGCCTTCTTCAGCGCGCGGACGCATTCGACCGCGCCGGGCTTGGGATTGATAACGGACGCATACAGCGGCTCCATGCCGTCCTCGAACTCCTGGATGATCTCCTCATAGCTCATGCCCAGATCGAACTTCTTGAGGAATAATTTGGCCGCCGCGCCAGAGTGGGTGGTCATCTCGCGGCCCTTCAGTTCCTCCGGAACCTCAAGGCCTCTTTTTTTTAAGAAACTTACGTTGAACGACCGCCAGTGACCCATTGAGTCGAGGATGGTGCCGTCCATGTCGAAGATCGCGCCTTTAAACCTTGATGTCACACCATTTCCCTCCGTTGAAACGTCTGTAAACCAACGTTACCCTGGTCGCCATGTCGATGATCGCGCCCGCCCACGCGCCCATCAGCGCGATCTCCGGGCGTCCGAATACCTTGCTGATCAAGAGTACGGCGGTCAACGCCAGCAGCGGGCGCATCAGCCCGACGCACAGCATCATCACACCCGCCACGAACTTGGTGTCGCCCGCGCCGCGCAGCGCGCCGGATACGACCACCGACGAGGTCTGGAACGGCTGGAAGATGGCGAGCAGCAGCATCACGTTGGCCGCGAGCCCCGCGATGTAGGGATCGTCCGAGAAGATATGTACCAGCGGATAGCGGAAGATCACGATGCCGGTGGCCATCACAAGCGCCACCACCATCGCCATCCGTTGGCTGGCGATGCCGTAGAGCTTGGCCATGTCGGGCCGCTTTCGGCCCAGCGACTGCCCCACCAGAGACGTACCCGCCACGCCGATGCCGTCCCCGAACGTGAACGACAGGTTCTGGAACTGCGCACAGATCTGGTGCGCGGCGAATACCTGCGTGCCCAGGTTCGCGACGATCGCCGCATAGCTGAAGAAGCCCACGCGCAGCGCCATCTGCTCAAGCACCGCGCCGCTGCCGACATCGGTGATCTCTTTGAAAATTTTAAAGTTCGGACACCAGTCGTCCTTCAGACTCAGGTGGAAGAAACCCGCGCTGTGCCGCCGCCCGAACACCGTCGACAACGCCATCAGAAAACCGACCACGAAGCCCGCGCCGGTGCCCCACGCCGCGCCCGCCACTTCCAGCCGCGGCAGCCCTGCGTAGCCGTTGATCAGAAGGTAGCTGAACAGAAGATCCACCAGGTTTGACACGATGTTGACGTACAGCGTGATGCGCGTATTGCCCACGCCGCGCTGCGCCGCGCAGATACACACCGTCAGCGTGTTGACCGGCAGAAACCAGGTGGTGATTTCAAAGTACCTGCGCGAATCGGCGAGCGTGTCCGCCTTCGCGCCGGCCAGGTTCATCAAAAACGAAGAAAAGGTCAGTCCCAGCGTCATCATGAGGATGGAGAGCACCAAAACCATCATCATCGCGTTTCGGAGCGTGCTGTTGGCGTCCGCCTGACGATTCTCGCCCTTTCGGCGGGCGACGATCGCGATGACACCCACATTCAAAGCGGAGAACAGCGCGATCAGCAACATTCTGGGCTGCCCTACCAGCCCCACCGCCGAAATGGCTGTTTCGCTCAGCGAACTGACCAACCACGTATCCATGAAGCCGATCATGCTCATCGTGACCATCTCGATGACCGATGGCCACGCGATCCGGATTACGTCCCGATAGATGTTCCGGCTCTCCGGGATCTCCCCCAGCGCCTCCCCGCACGGGATCAGCCGCCTGACGTCAAACAGCGCGCGAATTGGTCTAAACAAACCTACGCCTCCGGTTTCCCGCCTCAACAAGGCTTATGCTTCCGTGATAATCTGTGTTCCGAGCGTCGCCGCGCCGGGAACCGGCGCGGCGCCCTGCGCGAATTCCGGCCGCCCGCCGCCCTTGCCGCCGAGCTGTTTCACGGCTTCGGAAAGGATCGTTCCCATGTGGAGGCCATCCCCCTCCGTCCGCGAAAAGATGATCAGGTTGCTTCCGTCCGACTGCGCGCTTTCGAGAAGCGCGATGGTGTGTTCATGCGCGGTCAGCCGCGCCGCCATCTCGCGGAGCGAAGACGCATCCAGCCCCTCCGACGCGTCCGTGATCACGCGCCAGCCGTTTACTTCCAAGGCCGCTTCCCACATCGCGTCCGCGCGCCGGACGGCCTGCGTCAGGCGCTCGCGCGCAAGCAGCGCCCTCGCCTCCCGCTCCCGCGCGAGCGCGGCCTCCACCGCTTCGGGCAATCTCTCAAAAGGCACCGAGAGCGCTGCCGCCGCCCTGTCCGCCATTCGCCCGCGGAGGCGCGCGTCCCGCACTGCGCGCATGCCGCACACGAATGTCACGCGCATCTTGCCGCGGCTGGGACGGGCGTCCAGAATCCGCACCAAGCCGATCTGCCCGGCGCTCGACGGATGCGTTCCGCCGCAGGCGACGCACTCGCCGTCCGCCTCATCCCCGACCAGCACGACCCGGATATGCTCTTTGACGGTCGGGGGTTTGCGAAGCGGCAGCCTGGTCATTTCCTCTTCGGTCGGAAACCAGCAGCGGATCGGGAGATCGCGCTGGATGTCCGCGTTCACCGCGTCCTCGATCTCGTAAAGCACGTCTTCCGGCACGCGCATTTCGCCGCCGGGGAGTTCCACGTCGATGGTGGAAACATCCGCGCCCAGGTGCAGACCAATCGTGTGGCCGCCCAGGCGCTTATAGATCCTCCCCGCCAGCATGTGCTCACCCGCGTGCTGCTGCATGTGGTCGAAGCGGCGCGCCCAGTCGATCTCGCCGGTGACGAGGCTTCCGGGTTCTAGCACGCCGTCCACCCGGTGCCACACCTCTCCCGCGTCGTCGGCGAACACATCCGTCACGCGGAACCCGCCCAACACGCCAGTGTCAAAGGGCTGCCCGCCGGACGTCGGATAAAACGAGGACCTGTTCAGCCGCGCCGCGCCGTCACGGTATTCCTCGACCCGCGCCTCGAATGTTTTCATATAAGAATCCGCATAATACAACCGGTCGGTCATGGGCGCACCTTCTTCCTGCCAAAAGGATACGGTCTGCCGCGCGCGAAATCAAGCATGATTGGTTTAACAAATTTTTTACCATCTTTGATATTGACTATCTTAGACCTTTGATCTATAATGATCTCGCAAACGGGAAATGAATCCCGAAAGATCAATCAGACATTGAATGAGGAGGTCGTCATCATGGCAAACCTGATTCCTTACCGCTATCGCAGGAACGCGCTGCTTCGACCCGATTCCCTTCTGAACGACGATTTCTTCCGCAGCTTCTTCGCCCCCTTCGCGACGGACAACTTCGCGGGCAACTTCAAGGTGGACGTCCGTGACCAAGGCGACAAGTACCTTCTGGAGGCGGATCTGCCGGGTCTCAAGCGCGATCAGATCAAGATCGAGGTCGACGACGGCATCCTGACCATCCGCGCCGAGATGGAGGAATCCAAGAACGAGGAGAAGGACAATTACGTGATGTGCGAGCGCCGGTATGGCCGGATGCAGCGTTCCTTCAACGTCAGTGGCGTCAACGAGTCGGCGATCACCGCCGAGTTCACCGACGGCGTCTTGAAGCTCAACCTGCCCAAGGTCGCCGAGCAGCCCAAGACCGGCCGCAGCATTGAGATTCAGTAAAGGCCGCGCCGAAACTTGACAATCGAATCCGTCTTCGCCTATAATAAGCCAATGCCGTAGGCGATGACAGCCGGGCCTTCGTCACAGCCGACGAAGGCCCGGTTCTTGGTATATGATTTGGGGGGATTCGATGCCGATCACGCAGGCGCCCAAGGGTACTCAGGACGTACTGCCACAGGACAGCGGTCGCTGGCAGGACGTGGAACGGATCATGCGCGAGACCTGCGCGCTCGCGGGCTACCGCGAGATCCGCACACCGGTGTTCGAGCACACGGAACTCTTCCTGCGCTCGGTCGGCGACACCACCGACGTGGTGCAGAAGGAAATGTATACCTTCCTCGACAAGGGCGGGCGCTCCGTCACGCTGAAGCCGGAGGGCACCGCGGGCGTCGCGCGCGCGTTTCTGGAGGCGCACCTGGAGTCCGGCGCGCTGCCGATGAAGATGTGCTACATCTCCTGCCCGGTGTTCCGCTATGAGAAGCCGCAGTCAGGCCGCCTGCGCGAACACCATCAGCTGGGCATCGAGGTCTTCGGCGCGAAAGACGCCAGCTGCGACGCGGAGGGCATCCGCCTCGCGTTGGACGTACTGGAGCAATGCGGCATCCGTGGGCTCAAAGTCTCGATCAACTCCATCGGCTGCCCCAACTGCCGCGCCACATATCAGGAGAAACTGAAGGCGTTCCTCAGGCCGAAACTTGACCGCCTGTGTGACACCTGCCGCGACCGGTTTGAGCGGAACCCGCTTCGCATACTGGACTGCAAAATTCCCTCTTGCCAGGCGGAACTGACGGACGCGCCGGACATGCTGTCCGCGCTGGACGAGGACTGTGCCGCACACTTTGAGCAGCTGAAAAGCTGCCTTACCGCGCTGGACGTTTCGTTCTCCGTCGACCCGCGCATCGTCCGCGGGCTCGACTATTACACCCGCACGGTGTTTGAGATCATCACCGAAACCGAGAACGGCCCGCTGACCGTGTGCGGCGGCGGCCGGTACGACGGGCTGATCAAGCAGATCGGCGGCCCGGACATTCCGGGGTTTGGCTTTGGCATGGGCGTGGAGCGCGTCCTGATGGTGCAGGATATGATGGGCGCGGCGCTGAAAGAGCAGCCGGTGGTGGACGTATTTCTCGCGGCGCTTCCCGGCGCACGACCCGACGCGATGAAGCTGACGCGGCTTCTTCGCAAATCGGGCGTCCGCGCGGATATGGACCACGCGGCGAGGTCACTCAAGGCGCAGTTCAAGTACGCGGACAGGCTGGGCGCGCCGATTCTGCTCATCGTCGGCGGCGACGAACTTACGCGCGGCGCGGTAAAACTCCGCGACATGCGGGTCAGCGAAGAAACGGAGATTCCGCTTTCGGAGATTGCCGAAGCGGTCAGAGGGATACTAAAAAAAGAGGGAGCGGGCGTATGAAGCTGAAGCGAACCACCTATTGCGGCAGGGTGTCCCGGAAGGACGCCGGAGAGACGATTGTGCTGAGCGGCTGGGTGCAGCGCACGCGCGATTTGGGCGGCGTGGTGTTCGTATGGCTTCGAGACCGCGAGGGCCTGGTGCAGCTGGTGTTCGACGAGGCCGAATGCGGCCAGGAAAACTTCAAACTGGGCGGTGCGCTGCGCGGCGAGTACGTATTGTCGGTCAAAGGCGTGGTGCGTATGCGCGCGCCGGAAGCCGTCAACGACAAAATGGCAAACGGCGACGTTGAAGTTGTTGTCAAAGACTGCGAACTGGTCAACAAAAGCGAGACCCCGCCGATCTACATCGACGACAACGCCAAAGAAAACGAACTGGTGCGGCTGAAATACCGCTACCTCGACCTTCGCAGGCCATCGATGCAATCGATCATCCGGTTGCGCGGAAAGATCCAGTCCGCGATCCGGCGCTACCTCGACGATGTCGGTTTCTCGGATGTCGAAACCCCGATCCTCACCAAATCGACGCCGGAAGGCGCCAGGGACTTTCTGGTGCCGTCCAGGCTCCACCACGGAACGTTCTACGCGCTGCCCCAGTCGCCGCAGATCTATAAACAGCTATTGATGCTGGCGGGCTTTGACAAGTATTACCAGTTTGCCCGTTGCTTCCGCGACGAGGACAGCCGCGCCGACCGGCAGCCGGAATTCACCCAGTGCGACATTGAGATGAGCTTTGTGGAGCCGGAGGACGTGCAGTCGGTGGTCGAAGGTGCGTTCAGCGCCGTGTTCGAAGCCGTCCGCGGGCACGCGCTGCCGCTTCCCCTCCCCCGCATGACCTGGCGGGAGGCGATGGAACGCTACGGTTCGGACAAGCCCGACCGGCGCTTCGGCATGGAACTACAGAATGTCTCCGAGCTCTGCGCAGGCTGCGGCTTCCCGGTGTTTGAGAGCGCGGTCGCCGCGGGCGGCAGCGTGCGCGGCATCAACGCGAAAGGCCTCGCACACGCGATGAGCCGCAAGGAGATCGACAGTCTGGCCGAGTTCGCGAAGACCTACCGGGCCAAGGGACTCGCGTGGATCACCGTCGGCGAGGAGGGCCTTCGCTCCTCGTTCACGAAGTTCCTCACCGAGCCGTTCGCCTCCGATCTGACCCAAAAGATGGGCGCGGAAGTGGGCGACGCGCTGTTCTTCATCGCGGATAAAAACACAGTGGTGTTCCAGGCACTGGGCGAACTGCGCAAGGAGATCGCGCGCCGCCACAGCCTGATCGACAAGTCAAAGGACGACCTGTTCTGGGTGACGGAGTTCCCGCTGCTGGAGTACGACGAGGAGGACGAACGCTTCGTCGCGATGCACCACCCGTTCACGAGCGCCATGGACGAGGACGAACCAATGATGGAGACAGACCCCGGCCGTGTGCGCGCCAAGGCCTACGACCTGGTGTTCAACGGCATCGAGATGGGTTCAGGTTCCATCCGTATCCACCAGTCCTCGGTGCAGAAGCGCATGTTCCGGCTGATCGGCATCAACGAGGAAGAGGCGCAGCACCGGTTTGGCTTCCTGTTAGAGGCGTTTAAGTACGGCACGCCGCCGCACGGCGGATTCGCGTTCGGCATCGACCGGCTCACCATGATGCTCACCGGCAGCGACAGCCTGCGCGACGTGATCGCCTTCCCCAAAGCGCAGGGCGCCAACTGCCTGATGATGGAAACCCCCTGCGATGTCAAACAGGATCAGCTGGACGCGCTCAAGATCGCGATCGTCCCAGAGGAGTAATCCGATAATTCGCCGCCGCGCAAGCGGCGGTTTTTTCTGGAATTATGGCGCGCGTGATTCATATTACGCGAACGCGGGTAACATAATCCTATTGATTTCAATGAAGCAACGCCCGAAACCGGGCACATGATGGAGGAGGAATCGTCCATGTCCAGTCCGCTGATCAAGACATTTACATCCGGGGATCTTCGACCTGAGAGTTTGAAAGGCGCCACGCTGGTGGATTTCTGGGCGTCCTGGTGCGGCCCGTGCCGCATGGTCGCGCCGATCGTGGAGGAACTCGCGCAGGAAAACGAGGGCAAGCTCACCGTCGGCAAGCTCAACATCGACGAACAGCCCGAAGCCGCGATGACCTACCGCGTGATGAGCATCCCCACGCTGATCCTGTTCAAGGACGGCGTGGAGCAGGAGCGCATCGTCGGCGCGCGCAGCAAGGCGTCCTTCCAGCAAATGCTGGCAAAACACCTTGCCTGATTGTCCACATAGCCCGGAAAATCAAGGTTAAACATTCGCCAATCCGTGTCAAACGGATCAAAATTGTGGTATACTGCTGATTGTAGATTGCAGGAGTCAGGTGCGAAGGGGCGTCTGCGGACGCCCCTTTCGCATTGGACACGTCGTGTGATTTATCATGGTGAAACATAGAACCGGCCTGATGTGCGTCGCACGTTGCCGTTCTTTCTGAAGAGCGGGGTCGCACAGCGCGGTTCGATGGTTCCAGGATTCCAACGGGAGTCCTTGTTTTTGCGCATGCAAAAGGACGAAAAAGGAGGTCAACCATGGCTTCAAAGCCAGGAAAGAACAAGAACGCAGGGCCGAAACTGCGCATCATCTCGCTGGGCGGGCTGGGCGAAATCGGCAAGAACATGACCGTATTCGAATATGACGAGGACATCATCGTCGTCGACATGGGGTCGCTGTTTCCCAGGGAAGACATGCCCGGCATCGACCTGGTCATTCCGGACGTGACGTATCTGACCAAGAACGCTTCGCGCATCCGCGCGTACTTTATCACGCACGGTCACGAGGACCACATCGGCGGCTCGCCTTATATCTTAAAGCAGCTGCCCGCGCCGGTCTACGGCACCCGTCTGACGCTTGCGCTGATAGAGCACAAGCTCAAAGAGCACCACGTCAACGACATTCAATTGAACGTGGTCAAGCCCGGCTACGTGGTGGAGGCGGGCCAGTTTGCGGTGGAGTTCATCCACGTCAACCACTCGATCACCGACGCCTGCGCGCTGGCGATCCATACGCCCCTCGGCACCATCGTGCACACCGGCGACTTCAAGGTGGACTACACGCCCATCGACGGGCGTGTGACCGACCTCGGCCGCCTCGCGGAGCTGGGCAACGAGGGCGTTCTGGCGCTCCTCGCCGATTCCACCAACGTCGAGCGCCCCGGCTATACGATGAGCGAACGCACCGTCGGCGAGGCGTTCAACAACCTCTTTGCCAAGGCGGAGGGGCGGATTATCGTCGCGCAGTTCGCCAGCAACGTGCACCGCGTCCAGCAGGTCGTGGACGCCGCCGTACGCTACAACCGCAAAGTGTGCCTGATGGGCCGCAGTATGGTGAACGTGGCAAAAGTCGCCATGCAGCTCGACGAACTGCGAATCCCCGAAGGCAAGCTGCTGCAAGCGGACGATCTGGACCGCTATGAGGAGAACGAGCTGGTTGTAATCACCACAGGAAGCCAGGGCGAGCCCATGAGCGGCCTTGCGCGCATGGCGTTCGCGGAGCATAAGAAGCTGGAGATCAAGGGCAGTGACATGGTCATCATCTCCGCCACACCCATCCCCGGCAACGAAAAGAGCGTGTCCCGAGTGATCAACCAGCTGGTGCGCACCGGCGCGAACGTGATCTACGAGGCGCTGGCCGACGTGCACGTGTCCGGCCACGCCTGCCAGCAGGAACTTCGGCTGATGCACGCGCTGACCAAGCCGCGCTTCTTCGTCCCGGTTCACGGCGAGTACCGCCATCTGCACCACCACGCGATGCTGGCGGAATCGATGGGCATGAACCCGGAAAATATTCGCATCGGCGCGGTGGGCGACATCCTGGAACTCAGCCAGAACCGCATGAACGTCGTGGGTACCGTGCCCTCCGGCGAAGTGCTGGTGGACGGCCTGGGCATCGGCGACGTGGGGGCGGTGGTGCTGCGCGACCGAAAGCACCTGTCGCAGGACGGAATGCTGATCGTCGTCATGGCCATCGACCGAAACAGCGGCACCGTGATCTCCGGGCCGGATGTGATCAGCCGCGGGTTCGTGTACGTGCGCGAGTCTGACGAACTGATGCAGGGCGCGCGTGACGCCGCGAAAGCCGTGCTCGCGGAATTCGGGCGCATCGACCCCAGCGACTGGAACCGGGTCAAGAACGACCTGCGCGACGCGGTGTCCCGGTATGTATACCAGAGCATCAAGCGTAGCCCCATGATCCTGCCGATCATCGTGGACACCTGATACCAATTCCAAGTTTTCTTTACACGTTGTACCGGGTCTTTTCGCTGCAAGGTTGGTTTCCCTTCTGGAAACCAAGTCGCTACGCGACCGCATGATTCAAATTCATTTGAATCATGCGCCTGACTGTGTCGCTCTACGCTCAACGTAGCGCTGGCCGAAGGCGTATCCCAAAGGGTCGCCTCGCTCCGGCTGATTGTTCTGCTGTCTACAATCCCTCGGTCTTTTGGGGTAAATCATCATTGGTATGGCGCGCGGTTGAACCAAAAACCGGCGCCGTGCGTCTACTATCCAGAATTGGGGTGTGAACCATGAACGTCTACGATCAGGCGCACACGCTCGCGCGGGCGATGCGCGAGAGCGAAGAGTTTAAAGAGTATGAGCGCCTCCGCGAACCGGCCTACGCCGACGGCACCAACAAGGCGCTCCTTGACGAGTACAAGCGGCTGCAGTACCGCCTGCAAGCGACGATGGCCGCCGGACAGACGATGAACGAGACGGACTTTCAGCGCATGCAGCAGATCGGCGCGCTGCTCCAGTACAATCAGGATGCGCGAGACTATCTGCTGGCAGAATTCCGCTTCCAGAAAATGCTGGCGGACATCTACAAGATTCTGGCCGACGTGGCGGGAATCGACCTGGATATGCTCATACAGGGCTAGCGCCCTGAGCGGGCGAATCCGCATAACGGATTTCGTCCGCGTCGAGAACGGCGCAGGCCCTGTAAGGCTTTGCCTTGCGGTCGGGTCTGCGCGCGAAAAGGTTTAGGCAGCCTGCGGCCGCGCATGTCGCCCTCCGGTTGCCTTGAATCAATCGGGGCCGCGGCCCGAACGCGGGGATACCCGTGCGACGGGGAAACGACGGTGCGTTGAGGTTGTCACCCATAGACGGGAAATTGATCGGGTCACAGCGCTGGAAAAGCAGTGTGCCGGGTCAAAGTTGGAGGAAACGATGGCCAGAAGCCGGCTCTATTCGTCGCGCCGCCCAAGGAGCGGCGTTTCGGCGTCCTACTACAATCAAAAAACGCTGCAGCGCGATCGGGAATACGGGTTCTTCTGGTATTCCTGGCTTTGGCATCTTCTGAGGCCGGTGCTTGTATTTTTATGCAGCATGATTGTCGTGCTGGGCATTGTGGCCACCGGCTGGCAGTATTTGAACAACCATTTCTTCATGCCCGTGAATCCGTCCGACACGTCGGTACGCGAGTTCGTCATCGAAAAAGATTCGTCGATTACCAAGATCGGCGCCAACCTCTATGACCAGAAGTTTATCCGCAACAAGGGCATCTTCAAGTACATCATCCAGTTCCAGGGCCTGACCTCGAAGATTCAGTACGGCAGCTATCCGTTGTCTTCCAGCATGGATGTCAATCAGATCATCGGGATCCTGACCTCTGGCACGGCGACCACCGAGCGAACGATCACGATCATCCCCGGCTGGACGGTGGACGACATCGCGGGCTACCTCGTCAAACAGGGCGCGATCCGGGATGCCAAGGAATTCCTCGCGCTCGCGAACAACGCCGACCTCTTCAAAAACGACTTCCGAGAGGTGCAGGAGGCGGTGGATTCCGGCTCGCTCTCGCAGCGCAAGTACGCGCTGGAGGGTTACCTCGCGCCAGACACCTACCGGGTCTACGCCAACAGCACGCCGGAGAACCTGATCCGTACGCTTTTAAAGCAGACCGAGGCAGTCACTGACGGCGTGTTCAACACCGAACCGACCCCCGAAATCGTCTACGACGAGGAAGGCAACGTGATCGACCAGGTTCTCTACGAGAGCAAACTCAGCCACGATCAGACGATCATCCTCGCGTCCATGATCGAGAAGGAAGCCGGCAAGAAGGCGGACTTCGCGAAAGTTTCCGCGGTGTTCCACAACCGCCTGGACAAGGGCATGCGGCTGGACAGCGACGCGTCGGTCATGTACCCGCTGAACATCAGGCGGCTGATCCTGTCCAGCGACGAGCTGGCCTCCGAAAATGGCTACAACACCTACACCCGCGACGGCCTGCCGGTCGGGCCGATCTGCAACCCGTCCAAGGCGGCGCTGTCCGCCGCGCTGTACCCGGACATGGAGTACATCGCCGAGGGTTACCTGTTCTTCTGCGCGGGCGATCCGTCCAAGAGCGAGATCGTATTCGCCAAGACCAAGGAAGAGCACGAGGCCAACGTGGCTAAATACCGGCCGCTCTGGGAAGCCTACGACCAGCGGAACACGAATGGCTGACGAAGGCGCTTCACGGAATCATCCTCGGCGGAAACTTTGCCGCCCGCCCGCGGGATGGGTGGCGTGCGGTGCGCCACTGGCATAGCATGATAGGGCAGTCTTTCTGTTTGGAGGGACGCCCTATGCTTTTCATGATCGAGGCGCTTGCCGCGTTCTACGACAGCGCGCTGCTCTTCATCCTGCACATATCGGACCGCCCGTCCTTTCCGAGGCCGTTAAGCCCCTCGGAGGAGGCCAGGGCGGTTTCGGACATGCTGGCGGGCAGCGAAGTCGCCGCGCAGAAACTGATCCGGCACAACCTCAGACTGGTGGCGCACATCGCCAAGAAATACGTACGGGCAGGTTTGGAGCAGGAGGATCTGGTATCCATCGGCTCCATCGGGCTGATCAAGGCGGTTTCGTCGTTCCGGCCGGACGCGGGCAGGCTCACCGCCTACGCGTCCCGATGCGTCGAGAACGAGATTCTGATGGCGCTGCGCAGCAACAAGAAGAATCGTTCCACGGTTTCGCTGTCCGAGCCCATCGGCGCGGATCGCGAGGGCAACGAGATCATGCTGGTGGACGTACTGGGCTGTGACGCGGACGACGTGCCCAGGAAGGCCGAGATCCGCATCGAGTCGGCGCGCGCGCTGAAGCTGCTCGCCACCGTGCTGGACGAGCGCGAGCGCCGCGTGATCCTGCTTCGGTACGGCTTGATGGACGGCATCGCGCGGCCACAGCACGAGGTGGCGGACGCGATGAAGATTTCACGCAGTTACGTGTCGCGCATCGAGAAGCGCGCGATTGAGAAACTCAGGGAGGCGCTGAACGCGCCGCCGGAAAGGAATCCATAGATGCGCATCGGTCCCTCCGGCAACAGCCGGAGGTTCTACGAAGAGGGCTATGAGAAAAGCGAACAGGCGCCCGCCTGGCTCCGGGCGCAGGGCCTCTCCGCCTACGAATACTCAATGGGTCGCGGCGTGCGCCTGTCCAAAGAGACCGCCCGCGCGATCGGCGCGGAGGCCGCGGCGAACGACGTTCAGATGTCGGTGCACGCCCCCTACTACGTCAATTGCGCGAGCGATGACCCGGAACGCCGGGAGAAGAGCGTCGAATACCTGATGCAGTCAGCGCGGGCGGCCTCCTGGCTGGGCGCGGCGCGCGTGGTGTTTCACGTCGGCTCGCCGGGAAAGTTAAACCGGAAAACCGCGCTGGACTTCGCGCGCCGCACGATCGATCAAACACTGTTGTCACTGGATGCCGAAGGGCTTTCCAGTGTGTCACTCTGCCCGGAAACGATGGGACGCCCCAGCCAGATGGGTACGCTGACCGAAGTCCTGACCCTGTGCCGCGCGGAAGCGCGCCTCGTCCCCGCGCTTGATTTCGGCCACCTGCACGTGATCGGGCAGGGCGCGCTGAACACCGAGGCGGATTTCCGCGCCGTCCTGAGCGCGATGATCGACACGCTGGGATTTGACCGGGCACAGCATTTCCACATCCACTTCAGCCACATCGATTTCGGCCCAAAGGGCGAAAAACGACACATGAACTTTATCGATCCCGGCTACGGGCCGGATTTCCGCCTGCTCGCGCCGGCGCTGATCGGCCTCGGACTTGCGCCGGTGATCATCTGCGAGTCCGCCGGGAACCAAGCGGACGACGCGCTGGAAATGCTCCGGATTGTACGCGAATTTAAAGAGAAATCCTGGGAAGGCCGGGATTGTGAACCGGAATTGGATATGGTATGATGACTTCGGGTGATGCAACATGAGCGAAAAGCGCCAACCTGCGCCGCCGATGGATCTCAACCCTGAGCATTACATCAATCGGGAACTCAGCTGGCTGGAGTTCAACCAGCGCGTGCTGGAGGAATCCTATTCCCCGGACAATCCGCCGTTTGAGAAGCTGAAATTCCTTTCCATCGTTGCCAGCAACCTCGACGAATTTTTCATGATCCGCGTCGCGTCCATCTGGGATCAGATCGACGCGGGCTATGTGAAGCCCGACGCCGCGGGGATGACGCCGCGCCAGCAGATCGCGGCGCTGACCGCCCGCGTCCGGGTGATGGTCAGGCGCATGTACGAGGTATTGCACAAGGAGATCCTGCCGGGACTTCAGGCGGCGGGCATCCGCATCGTGGACGAGAAAAACCTGACCCGCGAGCAGGAAGCGTTCCTTGATGAATACTTTAAAACGGACATCTACCCGGTTCTGACGCCGATGGCGGTGGACGCCACACGCCCGTTTCCGCTGATCTTAAACCGGAGCCTGAATCTGGGCGTATTGATCGACGAGGGCGAGGGCGAAGATCCGTCATTCGGCACCGTGCAGGTTCCGGGCGGCCTCTCCCGCGTGATCGGCCTGCCGGATAGCAGCGGCATCAGCCTGATCCTATTGGAACAGGTGATCACGCGCTACATCGGCAGGTTGTTCGCCGGCCGGAAAATCCTGTGCTGTAACGCCTACCGCATCACGCGAAACGCTGACCTCTCCATCGATGAGGAGGACGCGGAAGACCTTCTGCAGGAGATCGAAAAACTCCTGAAGCAGCGCCGGTGGGGCGCGGCGGTACGGCTTGAGATCGACCACCGCGCGGACGCGAGGCTGGTGAAAGCTTTGGAGGACGCGCTGGAACTGGAGGGTGGCGACGCCTACCCGATCCACGGCCCGATCAACCTGGACTTCTTAATGCAGTACATCTACGTGCTGCCCGGCTTCGAGGCGCTCAAGTACAAGCCCTACTTCCCCCGCGCGCTGGTGCTTACGGAGAACGAGAGCATGTTCGACCGCATCAAGCGCGGCGATCTGCTGCTCTACCATCCGTACGACAGCTTTGAGCCGGTGGTGCGCTTCGTTCGCCAGGCGGCCCGGGATCGCAACGTGCTGGCCATCAAGCAGACGCTCTACCGGGTCAGCGGGCATTCGCCCATTGTCGCGGCGCTGGCCGAGGCCGCAGACGCCGGAAAACAGGTGACGGTGCTGCTGGAACTCAAAGCGAGGTTCGACGAGGAGAACAACATCCACTGGGGCAAGCGGCTGGAGCGCGCGGGCGCGCACGTGATCTACGGCATGGCGGGGCTCAAGACCCACTCAAAGATCACGCTGGTGGTGCGCGCCGAGGAGCGTGGCATCCGAAGGTATGTGCATCTCGCGACCGGCAACTACAACGACGTGACCGCCAACATCTACACCGACCACGGCCTGTTCACCGCTAACGATGCAATCGGCAGCGACGCCTCCGACTTTTTCAACATGCTGACCGGCTTTTCGGAACTTCCGGCGCTGAACAAGCTCGTCTCCGCGCCGCGCGACCTCCGTAGCCGCTTCGTCGAACTGATCGAGCGCGAGGCGGCGAACGCTCGCGCGGGCAAGCGCGCCGAGATCTTCGCCAAGATGAACGCGCTGGTGGACGAGGGCATCATCTCCGCGCTGTACCGGGCGTCCTGCGCGGGCGTGCGCATCCGGCTGATCGTGCGCGGCATCTGCTGCCTGAGACCCGGCCTTCCGGGCGTCAGCGAAAACATCACCGTACGGTCGATCGTCGGCAGATTCCTGGAGCACAGCCGCGTGTTCCTGTTCGCGAACGACGGCCACCCGGAAGTCTACCTGTCCAGCGCGGACTGGATGCCCAGAAACCTCGACCGACGCGTGGAACTGATGTTCCCGGTGGAGCAGCCCGCGCACATGAAGCGGCTCCGGGAGCTATTGAAACTTCAGTGGCGCGACAATGTAAAATCGAGCGAACTGCACTCGGACGGCCACTATACCCGCGTCGCGAAAGCGAACGAAGAACGGGTTGACGCGCAGGAAGCGCTGATGATGAGATACCTCAAGGGAGAATCGGAATGATCCACAACGACGACGCGTTCACGACGATGCTTCTGACCGTGCCCATCACCCCCGACAAGGCGGAACTGGCGCGGCCTCTGTCCCCTACCGAATTTGCGAGGCTTGACGAACTGGCGACCCAGACGAGGCCGGGCTCGCTGGGTGCGCTGATCGACATCGACATGAGCGGCCTGATGCTGCGCTACGGCATGCGAGAGGCGGATGCCTATCGCGTGTGCCTGCTGCTCGCGCGCAACCTGCCGCTGTCGTACCTATTGGAACGGCTGGGCGAAGCGGGCGTCGAACTGGTCACGCTATACGACGCGGCCTATCCCGCGCGCATCCGAAGCGCTCTGGGCGAAAAAACGCCGCCGACGCTTTTTTTACGCGGGCGGCCGGAACTGTTTCGCCAGAGTGCCATCGCGATTCTGGGCGCGGTACCGCCGCGCGGCGACGCGGAGGCGCACGTGCGCGCGCTGGTTCGGCAGGCGTCCGAAGAGGACTACGTGATCCTGACCGACGGCATGACGGGTCTGGGGCGCATCGCCGAGGACGAAGCCTACCTCTGCGGCGGGCGTGTCATATCCTTTCTGCCGGGGTCTCTTTTGGAGCGGATCGAGCAGCCGATGCTCAGCAAACTCATCGAGGAGAAGCGCGGCGCCGCGGTCTCTCCGCTGCACCCGGAGGCGCTGCCCACGCTGCACCACGGCCTCATCCGCGGCAAGTGCCTGTACGCGCAGGCCAGCGCGGCGTTCGTATTTGGCAGTGAACAGAAAAAGGGCGACACCTGGCTGAACGCGTCGGACGCGCTGCGGGACAGGGTCTGCCGCTACGTCTACGCTTGGGAACCTTCCCCCTATCCCGGAAACCGCGCGCTGATCGAGCGTGGCGCAATTCCCTTTCCGGGCACGGTCAACTTTTCCCAACTCGCCGGGGTTTGGCGGGGGGCGGAGGCGGAGCAGCTTTCGTTCCTCGACTTTGAAGCGCCAAAGCCCAGGTGATCGCGGCCAGGATCAGGAGCATCACAAGACCCGACCACACCCCGTCGCCGCCGCCGGTCAGCCAGGGCTTTGAGACGGGATACGTTTCATAAAGCGCACCTTGCTGCCATGGCGGCATGCCAAAGACCGCCACCGTCAAAACCGAAAACGCGGCCAGGAATCCGAAGGCGGGGGCTACCCCGCCGAATTTTTCGCGCGAAAGCCACATCGACGCGCCCAATAGCGCGCCGGAGGCGAGGCCGACGGGCGTCCATCGCCCAAACAGCAGCGCGTAGAGGAGCGCCGAGCCCAGGATAGCCGCGAGGCGGCTCCACCCGGACAGGATCTCCCCCATAAGGACGACGGCCATCGACGCGCCCAGCGCCTGCGAGACCGCGTACAGCATCAGAAGCGGCGTCAGCCATGTAGGCGCGGGGTGAGAAAGCGCGCTACCGAAGCGCATCACGTCCAGAAGCCTGAAGACGACGACGAGCGCAGTGGCCGCCGCCGCGCCCGCGAGCAGTCCGGCGGCAAACCCCTTCCCCATCTTCACCCGCGCGCCCGGCGCGGAGCCGAGGAGCCAAGCGACCGCCGCCATCGCGATTCCCTGCAGCGCGCCGTTCAGGTACGCCCACCCGCCATACAGGATCTGCGCCCAGCCGGGCGCGCGCTTAATCGTCTCCGCCGTCACGCCCCAGACCGGGAACAGCCATTGGAACAGTTTCGTCATGAGGAGCGGCACCAGCCACGCGGCCAAGAGCACTGCGAGAAGCGCGATCACAAGCCGCGCCCACCGACGAAGCCCTCGCGGTTTGCCCGGCAGATCTTTTAGCGCCGCGGAACGCGGCGCGCCCGGAGATTTCTGCGTTAGGGCATCGGTCTTGAGGTTTTTCATGAACCCTCCTTCGGGGGTATGTGCGCGGCCCAGGCCGCGCGCTTTTTCTCATACGCCATCGTGTTGGCCGGGCTGGTGGACGGGAGCAGCGCCCAGGGGATCTGCGGTGCGGGCGCCAACCGTCGGTACAGCGAGAGGGCGGCGGTTCCGTTGAGCAGCACTCTCCCGATGCCGGGGCATTTCGCGAGAAGTCCCGGGATGTCATTTATAACGGCGTCCCGGATCGCGCTGTCCAGCGAACCCGGCCGGATCGCGGACTGGGCGACGTCCCACAGCGCGATCCGGTTATTCAGGATCAAGCGCTTCTTGTCCTCGATGCCGCCCGAATACACCTCGCCCAGAAGATCGTACAGGATCGGCCAGAACGCGTTGCGGGGGTGCGCGTAGTAAAAGCCCTGCTCCAGCGACTTGACGCTGGGCATGGTGCCCAAAATCAGGAGTCGCGCGTCCGGCGACCACACCGGCTCAAACGAATGCTTCCGCTCGGACAAACTCAGCACCTCCCGCGCCTATTATACCAGAATTGCTCGAAGATCGGGCCTGTTTCTCTTTTCAAACCCGGAAAAATACGCTATAATGAATCGGAAGTTCGTCAATTCCACAAATCTACTGATGGGCGGAAGCCTGATTACATATGGGATGTGAGCACATGGAGAGCCTCCGCGCGAAGCAGGGTTTCATCTGCGACATGGACGGCGTCATCTATCACGGCAATAAACTTTTGCCAGGCGTCAGCGAATTCATCGACTGGCTGGAAGCGAATCAGAAGAATTACCTGTTTTTGACCAACTCGTCGGAGCGGTCGCCGCGAGAGCTTCAGCAGAAGCTGCTTCGGATGGGTCTTCACGTGGACGTACGCCACTTCTACACCAGCGCGCTGGCCACGGCCAGCTTTCTCGCGTCCCAGTGCCCGGAGGGCAGCGCCTATGTGATCGGCGAACCCGGCCTGATCTCCGCGCTCTACGACGTCGGCTTCGTAATGAACGACATCAACCCCGACTACGTGGTGGTCGGCGAGACGCTCAACTACAATTACGACAAGATTTTAAAAGCCGTGCAGCTCGTTTTGAAGGGCGCGAAGCTGATCGGCACCAACCCGGATCTGACCGGGCCGGTGGAATCCGGCATCGCGCCAGCCACCCGCGCACTGGTCTCGCCGATTGAGATGGCCACCGGCAAGCAGGCCTACTTCATCGGAAAGCCAAACCCGCTGATGATGCGGACCGCGCAGAAGCGGCTGGGCATTCACTCGGCGGACACCTGTATCGTCGGCGACCGGATGGACACCGACATCGTCGCTGGCATTGAGGCGCAGATGGAGACCGTGCTCGTGCTCTCCGGCGTCACGACCCGCGAGATGATCCCGCTCTACCCATACCGGCCCAGCTATGTCCTGGACGGCGTGGGCGACATCCCAGGGAAACGATGATTGAATGAGGCGGTGGAATGGCGAGGAGATTTTCCGTCCCCACAAGGAGCCGGAAGGGCGCTGTAGCGGCGCTACAGTAACCGGACGGGCGACACGGTGGGAGCGAAAAAGAGACCGTCAGGCCTACCGCCGAATCAATCAGCTATTACCCAGATGATTTTACGCATATCGGAGGAGGGTCTTTTTTGAAAAGGATCATGATCCTCAGTTCCAACTACACCGGTCACGGTCACAAGAGCATCTGCGAATCCCTGATCGAGCAGTTTGCCAAGTACCCGGACGTGGAATGCCAGGTAATCGACGGGTTTTCGCTGTTCGGCAAGGCGGGCGTCAGCGCGTCCAAGATGTACGGGCCGATCACCCAGAACGCAAAGACGGTCTACGACTGGTTCTTCCAGCTTTCCAACCGCTCCAACAATACGCCTTTGGAGGAACTGACGGCTGCGCTGATCTACCAGCGTTTTATGCGGAAACTCCGCGCCTTCACGCCCGACCTGATCCTGACGGTGCATCCGTTCTTCAACGGGAGCGTCCTGACGCTTCTCAAGCGCTACAAGCTGGATGTGCCGTTCGTGGGCCTGCAGGCGGACATCATCAACATTCATCGGAGCTGGTGCGACCCCCGCGCCACGCTGACCATCTGTCCGACGCCAGAGGCCTTTGAAACGTCGGTGAAGCTGCACGGCATGCCGCCGGAGAAGCTGGAAGTTATCGGTTTCCCCACCCGCGCGCGGTTCACGGACTATGCGAGGGAGCACGAACACCCGGAATACCAGCCTGGGCGGCCGCTGAGATGCCTTCTCATGTCGGGCGGCGAAGGAACCGGCAACCTCAAAAGCTTCGCGACGCAGCTTCTTCAGAACGTGGACTGCACGCTGGACATCGTCACCGGCCGCAACGCCAAGGTGAAGAAGTCCCTTGACGCGTGCCTGCTGCCCAAATACAGTGGCCGCGTAGTCGTCCACGGATTTGTGGACGCGATGCACGAACTGATGGCAAAGAGCGACCTCGTGATCGCCCGTGGCAGCCCCAATACCCTCATGGAGGCCGTGGTGATGAACGTGCCCATCCTGATCACCGGGAGTCTCCCCGGCCAGGAGGCGGACAACCCCGCCGTCATGACCACTCATAACCTGGCGGCGCTGTGCGAGAACCCAGCGTCCGCCCCGGCGATCATCCAGGCGCTGCTCGCCGACAACGGCAAGCGCTTGAAGGAGATCGCGCAAGCCCAGCGCGAGTACCGGAATCTCGACAACGCCAAGCGCATCGCCGCGCGCGTCTACGAGCTGGCGGAGCCGGACAAAGTATCCTACGCGCGCATCGCGCGCCGCCTGCCGCCGCCGTCCATCCGCGAGGCGATGGACAAGTTCAAGGCCTGGGCGAATAAATAAAAGCAGACCGGCGCTTCAAACGGAACGCCGGTGCTTATTTGAGTGCCTATTGAAGCGCGATGTCTGGGAGCAATAGAATCCTGTCGATCTCGTAGCGCGGTTTCGCGTCCTCCGGGAGCGGCTTTCCGTCCGGGTTATACCAGCAGCCGTCCACGCCCGCGCTCACGGCGCAGCGCATGTCGGCGACGCCGTCTCCGCACATCAGAGCGTCCGTAGGCATAAGGTTCAGGTTTTTCAGCGCGATCTGAAGCACCCTGGGGTCGGGTTTCGCAAAGCCGATCTCCTCGGAGATCACGAAATCCTTGATCATATGGCGCAGTGGCGAGCGGATCAAGCGCCCCCGCTGCACGCGGGAGATGCCGTTGGTCACGATGGACACCGGCAGCACTGCCGCGATCTTTGAAACCGCCTCCAGCGCGCCGGGCAGCAGCACCGACTGCTCCGACAGCGCCTCCACGTAGAATTCCGCCGCCTTTGCGGGGTCGCCCGTAACGCCGTAGCGCGCCATCAGAAGCTCAAACCGCTTCACTTTCAGCTGCGCCTGCGTGGTCAGACCCTTCTCCAGATCCCGCCACAGCGCGGCGTTGATCTCGTGGTACGCGTCCAGCGCGCCCGCGTCCGCGATCCTGAGGTATTCCAATACCCGCCCTGCGGCGACCCGCTCGCCCGTCTGAAAGTCGAACAGCGTGTCGTCCGCGTCGATGAAAATGCCTTTGTACCTCATGCCCTTCTCCTGACCATCAGTTTCAAAAAGCCGAGCTGCCGCGCGCGCAGAAGTTTCAGCGCGCCCAGGTAGACAAGAAGTCCCGCGCCGCCCGACGCGATGAGCCGGAGCAGCACCTGCAGGATGTCGTTGCGGCCGCCCATCCGGTCGCGGAGCAGGATCGTCACGAAAAGCGCCGCGCCGGAACCCAGCAGCACTTTCCCGATCTCCAGCGTGACGCCCATAAGCCCCAGCCTGCCCAGGTTCTTCCGGAGAAGCACCAGCAGGATCGCGGTGCCCATGAAGCTGGAGATCACCGTGCCCAGCGCGAGGCCGTTGACGCCGATAAAGCGCGCGAGCAGGATGCTGATTATGGCGTTGGTGGTCATCACGAACAGCGAAACCCACATGGTCAGTCGGGTCTTCTGCATCGAGTGGAACGCGCGGTTGAGAAGATCGGAAATACAGAAGCTGACCACACCCAGAATATAGGACAGGAACACGCCGCTGGTCACGTGCATTGCCTGCTGGGTGAACGCGCCGCGCGTGTAGGCCGCGCGGATGATGTCGTCCGACAGCGCGCCGCCGATGCACGTGATCGGAAGCAGCACCATCGCGAGGACTTCAACGCACTGCGTCACGATGTCGGCGATGCCCTTTTTGTCCCTGGCGGCGGCGCGCTCGCTCATCCGGGAGAACATGATCGTGGTAATCGGGACGCCGATCACACCGGAGATAAAGGAAATCAGCTTGAACGCGTAATCCATCGCGGAGACGTCGCCCTGATTGAGCCCGGAGGCGATGAATCGGTCGACCGCGTGGCTCACCTCGGTCACCGTCATCGAAAGCATCGCCGGCGCGCCCAGCGTCAGCATCTTCTTAAGACGATCGTCGCGCGGTCGGAGGATCATCGAATACCGAAAATCCTTCCGGAGCGCGGGGATCAAGATCAACACCTGTAAAAGGCCCGCGGCGAACACGCCCCACGGCAGGGCGTCCGAGCCGTAGACGGGCGAAAACCAGACCGTGGACACGATCACGCCCAGGCTCAGCGCAAAGCCGGTCAGCTGCGCGGCGATAAAGTGCTTCGTGGCGTTCAGGATCGACGAGAGCATGATCGACATCATGACAAACACCATCGACGGCATCATGATGTTGGTCATGTGCACGGTCATGTCCAACCGAACCTGATCGTAGCCGGGGTAGATCAGGTGAACCAGCGGACGGCAGAACACCATCATAAGAATAATCAGCGCCGCCGAGAACAACGCGAACATGTTCAGCGCGTTGGATGCGAAGCGGTTGGCCCGCTTCAATCCACCCTGCGCGCGCGCGTCAATATATAACGGGATCATCGTCGAGGAGATCATCGACGTCAAAAGCAGAATCGGAATGTAGAAAAGGCCGTAGGCGGCGACGAACGCGTCGTTGGCAAGATCGGTCCCAAAGTAGGCCGCACGGAACATATCGCGCACAAAACCGACGGCCTTGCTCAAAAAGATAATGCCCGTTACCAGAATGGTGGTTTGAAATGTCCGGTCGTGTTTCTCCTGCACCGCGCTAGACCTCTCCACTCAGGTGTAATCCGATCTATTATACCACGCCTGTCAACTCCCAAAAAACGCGTAGCCGCCGCTCCGCCTTTCAAAATACAGAATGTCCGGCGCGAGCAGCTTTTCGCCGCGAAGCGCAAGGTCGGCTAGCCGCATCGCCCGCGCCGACGCGACCGCGCCGCGCCGGAACTGGCTGGAATCGTCCAGCACCGTCCGCAGGTCGGACGGAAAGCGCGGGTCGTTCACCCGGTTCAGCGCGACCTCCGCGATCATCCGAGCGACCTCATCCGGCTCGGTCTCGGCCATCGCGGTGATCGTGCGCGCGAGCAACACGCGATCTTCCTCCTCGAACGCGGAAAGGTGCGGAAGCCAGCACAGGACCAGCGCGAGCACCGCGAAGAGCGGCAGCTTTTTCATCAAAAAACCCCCATGCGTTAACGCACGGGAGTTATATGAGGAGAGTTTTGGGTTTAGTACGCCTTCGCGAAGTACATCAGCTTCTTTGCGGGCTTGCCGCAGCAGACGCAGGTCTCCGAAGGGATGCCGCTCTGGTCGAAGGGCATATTGCGGGACGACGCGTTGGTCAGCTCCTTGATTTTATCTTCACAAGCCCGGTCTTCGCACCAGGCGGCTTTGACGAACCCGTCCTTGACGCCCTCGGCCAGTTCGTCCATATTGAGCGCGGTGTAAGTATGAGCCTTCCGGAATTCGTCGGCCTGGCGGTAGAGCGTCTGATGAATATCGTCAAGAAGCGCCTTCAGCGCGTCCGCGATGCCAGTGAGCGGCAGCGTGGACTTCTCCAGCGTGTCGCGCCGCATGACGGTCGTAACGCCGTTTTCGATGTCCCTGGGGCCCAGTTCCAGGCGCACCGGAACGCCCTTCATCTCCCACTCGTTGAACTTCCAGCCTGCGGAGTAAGTGTCCCGGTCGTCCAATTCGACGCGGAGACCCGCGTTCTTGAGTTCCGTGAACAGCGCGTTGGCCCTGTCCAGCACGCCCTCTTTGTGCTGCGCGATCGGCAGGATGACCACCTGGATCGGCGCGACGCGGGGCGGGAGTCTCAGGCCGCGCTCGTCGCCGTGGGTCATCACGATCGCGCCGATCAGGCGCGTGGAGACGCCCCAGCTGGTCTCGTGCACGTACTCCAGCTTGCCGTCGCGGCTCAGGTACTGGATTCCAAACGGCTCGGCGAAGTTGGTGCCGAAGTTGTGGGATGTGCCCGCCTGCAGCGCCTTGCCGTCCTGCATCATCGCTTCCATCGAATAGGTGGCGCGGGCGCCCGCGAACTTTTCCTTTTCCGACTTCTGGCCGACGAACGTGGGCAGCGCCAGCACGTTTTCGGCGCACTCGCGGTAGATTTCCAGCATTTGCAGCGTTTCTTCCTGCGCCTCTTCCGCGGTTTCGTGGACGGTGTGCCCTTCCTGCCACAGAAATTCGCTGGTACGCAGGAACGGGCGGGTGCTCTTCTCCCAGCGAAGGACGGAGCACCACTGGTTGTACTTCATCGGAAGGTCGCGCCAGGACTGCACCCACTTGGCGTACATCGCGCAGAACAGCGTCTCCGACGTGGGGCGGATGACCAGCTTTTCCTGCAATACTTCCGAGCCGCCCTGGGTAACCCACGCCACCTCCGGCGCGAAACCCTCGACGTGCTCGGCTTCTTTTTTAAGCAAACTCTCCGGGATCAGCATCGGGAAATAGACGTTCTTATGGCCGCTGGCTTTGAACCGGCTGTCCATCTCCTGCTGGATCAATTCCCAGATGCCGTAGCCGTAGGGCTTGACCACCATGCAGCCGCGCACCGGCGCGTAATCGACCAGATCGGTCTTCAGGATGACGTCGGTATACCACTGCGAAAAATCCTCGGCGCGCGGCGTAATGTGCGCGACGAACTCCTGCTGCTTGTCCTTCTTGCCCATCACATTTCCCCCTTAACATATGAAAGCATTATAGGCATTTGCAGCCTTTTTTGCAAGTGAAGTTTTCTTTCGGCGCTTGATGCCGACGGCGTCGGACAGCAAGCCATCATGAGAAATCTTCAGGCTTCAGTCCGCAAGATCGGCGTACGCGCCGGAGACGAACGTGACGAGCGCGTCCGGCCGGATCAGAATCTGCGCGCCGCGAAGGCCCGCGCTGACCGAAACGGCCGCGAGGCCCTTCGCGCGCTGATCGAGATAGGTGGGGAATTTCTTTCTCATGCCGATGGGCGAGCAGCCGCCGCGCAGGTAGCCGGTGACATTGGTAAGTTCCTTCAAGGGGAGCATCTCCACGCGTTTGTTGCCGCTCGCGGCCGCCGCGCGCTTGAGGTCGAGATCCCGCGCCACCGGGATTACAAAGACAACATGGCCGGTTTTGTCCCCGACGGTCACGAGCGTTTTATACACCGTCTCCGGCTCCATGCCAAGAGACGCGGCGGCATGGACGCCGCTCAGATCCTCCAGGTCAAAGTCGTACTCGCGCGCCTCGTATGGTACCTTCGCGGCGTCCAGAAGCCGCATCGCATTGGTTTTCTTCACGCTTCATCTGTTCCTTTCGTTGAGCAAATCTGAGATTGCGTCGGCGAGGTAGGGCATCGACGCGATCGCCTGCATCAGGGTATTGCGGTTATGGCCCGCCTCAACCAGAATCGAAAGCCCGACGTGCTGGTTGTACCGGCCGTTCTTGACCATCACGTCCTGGCAGATGCCTGGCGAAAGCTGGTTGAGTTTGCTCGTCAGCTTTTTGGCGAACGTCAGATTGCGTGGGAAGTATGCAGGGTCGTCGTCAAAGCCCTTACCGTTTCCCACCAGCATCATCAGCTGCGCGACGTCCTCGCCGCCTGCCACAACCGACAGTGTCCGGTAGGCCGCGGGCGTATAGGCGTCCCGGTGCAGGTCAATGTACAGGTCGAAATGTTCCTTATATCCCTCGACGGTATTCAGCGACCGCTCGTAGGCGGTGGCAAGCTCCGGCGGCTCGTGGTCGGTCACGTCGTGGGTCACGTCAAACCCCCGGTTGGCGAGCAGTTCGCTCAAAGCCTCGCCGACCCGGACGACCGAATAATTCTGGTCGTCGGTGCGCCACGCCTCGGTCTCTCGGTAGGTTTCTCCGGGCGTTCTCATGTAGGCCTCGTTGGTGTGGGTATGATAAATCAGGATCGTTCCGCGGGGGCCTGGCTTTGCGGTGGGCTTCTGATCGACTTTCGCGACCTCCACCAGCAGCCGGTTTCCGAACACGATGTCCACTTGCGAAGGGGCGGCGGCGGCAAACGCCGCCACCGCCCCGGTCGAATCCGCTTGCGCCGCTTCCGTAGGTGCGAGGGTCGCCGCGGGCGCCGATGCCGCCGGCTCCGGCGCGAGCAGTTCGCTCACCAGGATCACGGCCAGCACCACCGCCAGCAGCGTCAGCGCGATGCCCATTAGCAGGCTGGACGCCCGGACAACCTTCAGCCGTATCAAGTGCATCACCCCTTCCCGTTCGGGTGATACATCCTATTCTGCCCGGACGGGCGCTATGCGCGGAGGCTAGGCCAGCGCCTCCCGGATCGCCCGCGCGACGCGCTCGGTCTCTACGTTTCGGGGTTTTGCGCCGTCATACTCGATCGGCTGTCCGGCGGTAATGCGCCGATTCTCGCTGCGAAGCGGAATGAACCGAAGGTTCAGGCCTGTCGCCCGGCGGTAGAGCGCGCCCAGCACCAAATAGCCTTCGTACATCGCGCCCATCTGGTCGGACGGATCGGCATAGTTGACGTCCGGATAGATGATGACCCGGTTTCCCGCCTTCAGGGCGTTTAGCGTCTTTCGGAATGTCGCGACCACCTTCGCGCTGGAGCGGTAGACCGGGATCGCGCCCATTGAGCCGCAAAGCACCGGCACCAACCGGGAGAGAATGCGCGCGACCGGCATCGCGAGGATCTTGGGCCAGCCGTAGCGTTTGGTCAGCGTATAATCGGCATACTGGTGGTAACAGGCGTTGCGTTCACAGAACACGCTCAGCACCCAGGGGCGAACCGGCGCGCTCAGCCACAGAAGGGTATCGATCGGGCCGCGCAGGTTGCGGTGGCGGCAGACGTAAATCGCGGGCGCGGGCAGCGCCTCGGGCGGCGGGGATTGGTAATCCCTAAAGAAGATCCGGCTGACAAACCTGAGCCGAGTAAAGAACCTGCCGTACTCCATGCCTTGCGGGGACCCCTTCCTGCGTGTTATCGCATGCCAACCAGCGCCTGCGCGGCGTCCAGCATGTTTTCCGCGTGCCGCCGCGAACTCTCCGGGTCGCCCGCGCCGCCGACCAGCCTGGAAATCTCCTCAACGCGCCCCGCGCGGTCGAGCTTCCGCACGGTGGAGCCGGTTCGGTCGCCCTCCACGGTCTTTTCGACCAGGAAGTGCGCGCCGGCGAGCGCCGCAATCTGCGGCAGATGAGTGACGCAGATCACCTGACGGTTCTTCGCAATCTGAGCCATCTTTTCGCCCACCGCCTGCGCCATGCGGCCGGAGACGCCGGTGTCCACCTCGTCGAAGATCATCGAAGGCACGCCGCCCTCGTCGGCCTCGATGGCCTTGAAAGCCATCATGATGCGCGAAAGCTCGCCGCCCGACGCGATGGCCGCGAGCGGCTTCACCGGTTCGCCGGGGTTGGGCGAGATCAAGAACTGGACTTCGTCCGCGCCGCGCGAGGTGGGTTCGCAAGGCCTTATTTCCACTTCAAAACGGGTTCTGCCCATGCCTAGATCCTTGAGCTGTTCGACCAGCCGCGCGGACAACCGTTCCGAAAGCGCGCGGCGGCTGTCCGTCAATAGGCGGCAGGCATCTTTGAGCGCTGCTGCCGCCTCGTCGCGGCTCTTCTCCGCTTCCGCGCGGAGCGCTTCGTTCTCCGTCAGCGCCTCAAGCCGCGCCTTCGCCTTTTCATAGAAGTCCAGCACATCCGAAAGTTCCGGCCCGTACAGCCGCTTCAGCCGCTTGAGTTCGGCGAGCCGGTCGGCGGCGCGCTCAGCGGCAGCAGGGTCGTAGTCCAGCGTGTCCCGGATGCGCTGAAGCTCGGCACCCGCGTCCTGCGCGGCGTAGTAGAGCTCCTGAAGCCGCGCGTTAAGCGCCTCAAAGCGGGGGTCGAACTCCGCGATGGACGCCATCTCGGACGCCGCGCGGGAGAGCGCGTCCTGCGCCGCCAGCGCGCGCCCCTCGCCCCGGTACACGTAGCCGTAGGCCGCCCCCACCGCCTGCACAATCTTTTCGCCGTGTTCGTACAGCGCGAGCTTCTTTGAGAGCTTCTCATCCTCGCCGGGCTTAGGCCTGACCGCCCTGATCTCGTCGATCTGCCGGGTCAGCGCGTCCACGGTGCGCACGCGTTCCCGCTCGTCCATGCGAAGCTTTTCGGCTTCCCGCTCCAGCGCGCGGAACCGGGCGTGTTTCCCGGCGACATCCGAAAGAAGCGCCCGGTGAATATCATCCCCGCCGTCATCCAAAAAATCCCTGTGCAACTGCGGATTTAAAAGCGCCTGATGCTCGTGCTGGCCGTGCACGTCCATGAGCAGGGCGGTGACCTGTTTTAGTTGCGCGGCGGGCACCACCTGCCCGTTGATCCTGGAGAGCGAGCGCCCGGTGGCCGTGACCTCGCGGGTCAGCGCGACAAGGCCGTCCCCCGCCTCGATGCCCAGTTCCTCAAGAAGCGGCGCGACGCGCTCCGGCATCTCGAATACCGCCTGCACGACCGCCTTCTCCTCGCCGGTGCGCACCAAGTCCCGCGCCGCCCGCGCGCCCAGCGCCAGATTGACCGAGTCGACCACGATCGACTTGCCCGCGCCGGTCTCGCCGGTCAGCACGTTCAGCCCCGGCTCAAATTCGATGCGCAGCCGCTCGATCAAGGCGACATTGCGGATCGAAAGCTCAAGCAGCAAGGGTTACCCTCCTAATAACGGATTAAAGTCTTGAAGCGGGCGAGCACCGCATCCACCATATCTTCCGACTGCACGACCACCAGGATCGTGTTGTCGCCCGCCAGCGTGCCGACGATCTCCGGCCACTTCATCGAATCGATGGCCTCCGCGGCGGCGTTGGCGGACGCGGACAGGGTTTTTATGACGATCAGGTTGCCCGCGCCGATCATCGAAAGAACCGACTCCGAAAAAATCCGGATGAAGCGGTCGCTCATGCCCTGCTCGGCGCGTTCGCTGGTGGCGTAGCGGTAGCCGCCGCCCTCGCTCAAGACCTTCACAAGGCGCAGTTCCTTGATATCACGGGAAACGGTGGCCTGCGTGACGCGCACGCCGTGCCGTTTCAGTTGCTCGGCCAATTCCTCCTGGGTTTCGATGTTCTGCGATTCGATGATCTCCAGAATCATGGAGTGGCGTACCGATTTCATGGCATGTCCTCCCCTTCATTCTATGGAACGCGGGCTTACTGCGTCCAGTCGGACAGCTTGCCCCGCAAAAGTTCAAAAAAGCTGTGCGGCCGGAGCCGCACAAAGCGGATGTTTCGTTCGGCGCGGCGCACGGTGACGGCGCCATCGTCCGGTGTGATGATGTAGCGCCCGTCGATGATCACGCGCGCCCTGCGCGCGTCGCCATGAATGGACACGGAGACGACCTGCCGGTCGCTGATTACGATGGGGCGCGCGACCAGCGTATGGGGGCAGATCGGTGTAAGCAGCATGCAGTCCAGCCCCGGCGCGACGATCGGCCCGCCCGCCGCCATCGAGTAGGCGGTGGAACCGGTCGGCGTGGCGATGATCAGGCCGTCGCCGGAGAACCTGTCCACCATCCCTCCATTGAGCGTAATTGACATGGAGAGGATGCCCACAAACGAATCCGAACGGTTGAAGGCAATCTCGTTGAGCGCGACCGCCTTCTGGCCTGAAGCCGTACGGACCTCCAGCAGCATGCGCGGCTCGATGGTGTAGTGACCGGAAGCGATCAATTCCACATCCTGCTCAATCTGGTCGGCCTGGATCTCGCTCAGAAACCCGACACGCCCCAGGTTGACGCCCAGCATCGGGATGTCTCTGGGCATCGCGGCTTCAAACGCGCGCAAAAACGTGCCGTCCCCGCCCAGAACCATCATCAGGTCACAGCCCTCAAGATGCGTTGAATCCGGCAGCACGCGCATGCCCCGCGCGGTGAGCGCGTCGCGAAGCCGGCGGGAAACCGCCGCCACGCCGGGTTTTGCGTCATTCTGCCAGATACAAACCGTCCGGAAGGCCATGCTCTCAGCCCCTATATTCCTATTGTATATCATGGATGCATAAGCATACAAGTTTAATCAAACGATTTCATAAATTTGTCATATGCCGCCGAAACGACCGCTTCAATCCGCGCCGCGTCCACATCGGACGCCCCGTAATTACCCGGTTCGATCAGGAGCAGGAACTCCACGTTACCCTCCGGGCCGGTGACCGGCGAAAAGTGAAGCCGCGCCGCCCTCCTGCCGAGGGTATCAACGCACGACACGATGTCTGAAATGACCGCGCGATGCACCGCCGGGTCGCGTACCACGCCGCGAGGGCCGACTTTGTCCCTGGGCGCCTCAAACTGGGGTTTGATCAGCGCGACAAAGCGCGCGTTTTCCGTCAGTACGGAAAACGCCGCGGGGAGGATCGCCCGAAGCGAGATGAACGAAACGTCGGTCGCGCCGAATTCCGGCGGTTCCGGGAACTGTTCGGGTTTCAGGAAGCGGGCGTTGGTGCGCTCCATGACGGTGACGCGCGCATCTCCCCGAAGCCGCCAGTCGAGGAGGCCGTACCCCACGTCGACCGCGTATACGCGCTTTGCGCCCCGCCGGAGCATCACGTCGGTGAAGCCACCGGTCGAGGCGCCGACATCCAGGCATACCTTGCCGGAGACTTCCAGACCGAAAGCCTCAAACGCGCCAAGAAGTTTCTGCGCGCCCCGACTCACGTAGGGACGCCCTTCACGTACCGACAGCACCGCGCCAGGCTTGACGGGGTCAGACGGCTTGTCCAGCCGTTCCTCGTCCTGATAAGCGCGCCCCTCCATGATGAACGCCCGCGCCGCCTCGATCGTCGGCGCGAGTCCGTCCGCAAGAAGCGCCTGGTCGGCGCGCCTAGACGGCACGGTCGGACGCCCCGCGGCGCGCGCGCACGCGGCTCAGAATCTTCTCGACCACCTGCGGTGTCGTCAGGCCGCACTCGGCCATCTGCCCGCTGAAGGTATCCTGCTCGATGAAGCGGTCGGGGATGCCCAGCGTGACCACGTCGGTCTGGATGCCCAACTCCGCCAGTTTCTCCAGCACCGCGGAACCGAAGCCGCCCATCAGGACGCCGTCCTCCAGCGTGACGATGAGCGGATGCCGCTCGGCGGCCTCGCGCAGCATCGCTTCGTCGAGTGGTTTTATGAAACGGGCGTCGATCACGCCGCAGCGGATGCCCTTCCCCACCAATTTGATCGCGGCGTTCAGCGCCGTCTCCACCATGCGTCCGACGGCGAGGATCATCGCGTCCTCCCCGGCGCTTAGAAGCTCCCACCTGCCCACTTCCAGCGGCGCGTTCTCCTGCATGTGCGGGCCCATGTCGTCGGCCTCCTGCGCGTAGCGGATGGCCATCGGGCCGTCGTGCTCCAGGCTCAGCCGGAGAAGCCGACGAAGATCCCGCACGTCCCGCGGAGACGCGACGACCATGTTGGGCATTGACCGAAGGAACGCCATGTCGAACGCGCCCTGATGGGTCGCGCCGTCCGGCCCGACGAGTCCCGCCCGGTCAATCAGGATCGTCACCGGCAGCTTCTGGAGGCACACGTCCACGATCAGCTGATCGTAAGCGCGCTGCAGGAACGTGGAATAGATCGCGACGAACGGTCGCATGCCGCTGATCGCGAGGCCCGCCGCCATCGTTACGGCATGCTCCTCCGCGATGCCCACGTCGAAGAAGCGGTCGGGGTGCCGCTTTTGAAACAGTTTCAGCCCGGTGCCGTCCGGCATCGCGGCGGTGACGGCGGTCACGCGGATGTCGCTGTCCGCAATGGCGGCAAGTTCCGCAGCCATCGCCTGGCCGTTGCGCATGCCGGATTTTTTTACGATCCGGCCGTTGACCACGTCAAACGGCGGCACGCCGTGGAACACGTCCGGCGAATCCTCCGCAGGTTCGTAGCCGCTGCCCTTTTTTGTGACCACGTGCACCAGAACTGGGCGCCCGGAGAGTTTCGCGCGCCGCAGCACGCGGATCAGCCGCCCGATGTCGTGCCCGTCGATCGGCCCCTGATACTCGAAGCCCAGCGCGCCGAAGAACTTGTCGTCGATGACCAGTGATTTCAGAGAATCGCGAACCCGCTCGATGCTGTGCAGGATCGGCCGGCCGACCTTGGGGATTTTATCCAGCCCCGCCGAGATCGCGCGTTTGGCCCGGCGGTAGGGGTTGGACTGCCGGAGCGTCGTCAGGTGGCCGGAGAGCGCGCCGACGTTTTTCGAGATCGACATCTCGTTGTCGTTGAGCACCACGACCATCGCCGTCTCCGACTGACCCGCGTCGTTCAGCGCCTCGTAGCACATGCCGCCGGTCAGCGCGCCGTCGCCCACCACCGCGACCACCTGATGCGTCCCGCCCATCAGGTCCCGCGCGCGCGCCATGCCCAGCGCGGCCGACAGCGCGGTGGACGCGTGGCCGGTGGTGAACGCGTCGTAAGGGCTCTCCTCAGTCCGGGGGAACCCGCCGATGCCGCCGGCTTTTCGAAGCGAATCAAAGCGAGGCCCGCGCCCGGTCAGCAGTTTGTGCGCGTAGGCCTGATGCCCCACGTCGAAGATCAGTTTGTCCGAGGGGCAGTCGTACACCACGTGCAGCGCGATGGTCAGTTCCACCACGCCGAGGTTACTGGCCAGGTGCCCGCCGTTGACGGACACCGTTTGAAGCAGTTTCTCGCGTATTTCTGTCGCCAACTGATTCAGCTCTTTGAGCGACATGCCCTTGAGCGTTTCGGGCGACTGAATGGATTCCAACATTTTCTTTCTCCTACATGATGATGACGGCGATCAGGATGCCCAGAAGCGCCCCGATCATCACCTCAAACGGCGAGTGACCCAGGAGTTCCTTCAGTGTTTCGTGGGTCAGACCTTTTCCTTCTTTGGTGAGTTCCCGGACAATCTTGTTGATCAGCGCCGCCTGCTTGCCCGCCGCGCGCCTTACGCCCGCCGCGTCGGTCATGACGATGGAAGCCAATACGAACGCGACCGCGAACTCCGGGCTGTAAAATCCCCTGGACACGCCCACCGCCGTCGCCAGCGCGCACACGACCGCGGAATGGGAACTGGGCATGCCGCCGAGGCCAAACATCCGCCCAAGATCCCACCGCTTCTCAAGGATGTAGTAAAAGATCACCTTGAGCGCCTGCGCGATGAACCAGGCCGCGACGCAGGTCATCAGCACCCGGTTTGCGATCACTTCGTAAAAAAGCATTTCCACGCAGCCTTTCTATAAAGAACGGTCAGGATTTCCGGTGCATCATGTCGCACAGAAGATCTTGAAAAAACGCCGCGCGTTCGCCGAACGGGAGCAGCGCGTCCATCGCGTCCTGCTGAAGCTCCACGATCAGCGCGCGGGTGCCGCCGGTGCCGTAGACGCCGACGCAGGTGAGCTTTCCGCTCTCGCGGTCTTTTCCGGGCGTCTTGCCTAGTTCGCGCGCCTTGCCTTCCACGTCCAGAATGTCGTCCACCGCCTGAAACATCATACCGAAGTTGGAGGCGTAGCGCGACAGCGCTTTTCTCTCTTCCTCAGACGCGCCCGCGAGCGCGCAGGCGGCGCGCAGCGCACCCCGGAACATCGAGCCGGTCTTGTGAAGGTGGATGTACTTCAGCATCGCCGGTTCGGGGTCGACCGCGCCGCGCTCGCAGGAGAGATCCATGCTCTGCCCCGCGATCATGCCCTGGACGCCCGCGCCGCGCGCGATTTCCCACACCGCGCAGGTGCGCTGCGCCACGCGGGACGGCTCCGCCAGTGCGTGTGCCAGCATCATTTCATACGCCTGATTGAGGAGGGCGTCGCCCGCCAGGATTGCCTGACCGACGCCGAACACCATGTGGTTGGTGGGACGTCCGCGGCGCAGGCAGTCGTCGTCCATGCCGGGCAGGTCGTCGTGGATCAGCGAGTAGGTATGAATCATCTCGATGGCCGCGGCGAAGGGCATCGCCTCGTTCAGGTCTCCGCCCAGAAGGTCTACTGCCGCCAGCAGCATCGCCGGGCGCAGCCGTTTCCCGCCGGAGAACACGCTGTAGCGCATCGCCTGCCGAAGCAGCGGCGGCGCCTCGTGACCGTCGGACGACCATGGTTTCTCTTCAAGCGCGCGCTCCAGCGCCTCGTCCGTAAGGCGCGCGTATTCTTCCAGCTTCATGGATTGACCTCCGCCTCAAACGGAATCTCGCCGTCGTCCGTCAGCGCGCGGATGCGCGCCTCACCGTCGTCCAGCATCTTCCCAAGCGAATTGACCAGTTTCATACCCCGTTCATACGCGTGGAAGCACTCTTCCAGCGGAAGCGCCCCTTCTTCCAGCGCCTTCACGATCTCCTCAAGGTGGGCCATGCCCTCCTCAAAGCTGATTTTCTTCTCCATGCCGCATCCCCCTTTCGCGAACGGAAGTGACACTGGCGTCCAGCGCGCCGTCCGCGAGCGTAATCACGATCCCCTGGCCGGGAACGACGCCCCGGACGGAGGTGACGAGCCTGCCACCCGATTCCAAAAAAGCATACCCGCGGGACAGAACCCCGTTCGGATTCAGCCCGGTAAGCGCGCGCTCCAGCATCCCAAGCCTGCCGCGCGCCACCACGGTTTTTCGTTCCAGCGCGAGATCCATCCGGGCGCGAAGCCGCAAAAGCGCGTCCTTCCGTGGCGCGATTAATAGCAATTCCGGCGAGCGGAACGCCTTTGAAAGCCGCGTAAGTCGCTCCCGGTTCAGTGTCAGACGCCCGGAAAGCGCGCGGCGCATTCGGCTTCCCTGCCGGGTGAGCGCGTCCAAAAGTTCCTGCCGGACCGGCGCGGCCATCTCCGCCGCCATAGACGGCGTGGCCGCCCGCGCGTCCGCGACAAAGTCGGCGACGGTGAAATCCGTCTCGTGCCCGACGCAGGAGATGACCGGAATCTTTGATCTGGCGATGGCGCGGGCGACGGCCTCTTCATTGAACGCCCAGAGGTCTTCGATCGAACCACCGCCGCGCCCGCACAGGATCACGTCCGCGCCGCCCCGCGCGTTCAGGCTGTCCAGCGCCCGCGCGATGTCCGCCGCCGCGCCCTCGCCCTGAACCTGACACGGCGCGACCAGAATGTCCACGGCGGGGTTCCTGCGCCGGAGGATGCGGATCATGTCCCGGATCGCAGCGCCCGTCGGCGACGTGACGATGCCCACTCTTCGCGGTAAAAGCGGCAGCGGCTTTTTCAGCGAGGGATCAAACAGCCCTTCGTCCGCCAGTTTTTTCTTGAGCGCCTCGAACCGTTGGAACAGCGCGCCCGCGCCTTCCCGCCGCATCGACTGGCAGTACACCTGATAAGTTCCGGTCGCCGCGTACAGCGAAGCGGAACCGTCGATCACGACCGTCTGCCCGTCCGCAGGCTCAAAGTCGAGACCCAGCGCGCTCTGCCGGAACATCACGCAGGGCACCCGCGCCGCCTCGTCCTTAATCGAGAAGTACAGGTGACCGCTGAAGTGGCGCTTGAAGCCGGTGATCTCGCCGCGGACGCGCAGCGCGCGCAGCAGCGGATCGCCCGCCATCAGCCGCCGGGCGTACTCGTTGAGCTGGCTGACCGAAAGCGTCCAGTCAGACTGCATGGCGCGCCGCCGCCTCGACGGTGTTTTCAAGCAGCATCGCGATCGTCATCGGCCCGACGCCGCCCGGCACCGGCGTGATGAAGCCCGCCACCTCGCGGACGGGTTCATAGTCCACGTCGCCGGTCAGGCTGCCGTCCGGCATGCGGTTGATGCCCACGTCGATGACCGCCGCGCCCGGCTTCACCATGTCTTGAGTAATGAAACGCGGTTTCCCGATCGCCGCCACCAGGATGTCCGCGCGTCGCGCGACCTCGGCCAGATTTTTGGTGCGCGAATGGCAGATGGTGACCGTCGCGTGCTCGTTTAACAGGAGCAGCGCCATCGGTTTCCCGACCATCACGCTGCGGCCGATCACGACGGCCTCCGCGCCCTTCATCGGAACGCCCGCGCGCTTCAGTAGCTCGATACAGCCGCGCGGCGTGCACGGAAGCGCCGCTGGCGCGCCGCTCAGGATCAGCCCCTGCGTCATCGGGTGCAGCCCGTCAACGTCCTTTTCAGGATTGATCGAGCGGATGATCTCCGCCTCGTTCAGGTGTTTGGGCAGCGGCAATTGCACCAGGAGGCCGTGGACGCTGTCGTCCTCGTTGACCTTCCGGATCTCGGCGAGCAGTTCCTCGCGGGTCGTCTCCGCAGGCATGCGGATGACCTGGCCGACCATCCCGGCCTCCCTGCAGGCGCGCTCCTTGTTGCGCACGTACACCTGGGAACCCGGATCGTCGCCCACCAGAATGACCGTCAGCGACGGAACGACGCCCTTTTCCTTGAGGCCTGCGACCTTTTCCTTCAGTTCCGCCCGAATCTGGGCGGATATGCCCTTGCCGTCGATGATTTTGGCGCTCACGCGCACCCCTCCTTCAGCCTGTCGCAGCCGATCAGCGCGACACCCGCGGCGTTGTCGCCCGACAGCGCCGGTTTTGCCCAGTGGACGCGGATGGAATCGTTCAGCCGGTTCATGCGCTCCGGCAAAAGCCGCCTCAAAAGCGCGGACGACGCGACGCCGCCCGCGAGCAGTACGTCCGACAGACCCGTCTCGTCGGCCGCCTGCGAAATCAGCCGCGCCAGCGTCCTGGCGAGGTGGGAATACACCTCCGCCGCTACCGCTTCGGGCGGCGCGCCAGCCTGAATGAACCGCATCAGCTGCGCCTCCGCGCCGGAAAAACTGACTTTCATGCGGCTGACGCTGACCGGCAGGCTGGAACGCGCTTCGCCCTTCCCGGCGAGCGCCTCGAGGTGCGGCCCGGCTGGAAACGTCAGACCCAGCGCGACGCCCACCCGGTCGACCAACTGCCCGGCGCTGATGTCCGCAGACCCGCCCAGAAGTTCAATGGAAAGCCCTTCGCCCACGCGGAGAACCTCGGTCGTGCCGCCGGACAGGTGGACGGCCAGGAATTCTCCCGTCAGCGCGCACCCCACCAGCGCTGCGCGCACGTGACCCTGCTGGTGCGTGGTCTCAAACAGCGGCACGCGGAGCGCGGCGGCGACGGACTTCGCCAGCGACGCGCCCGCCGTGAACACCGGCATGTAGGAATCTTCCACCGGGCGCGGTTTCACGCTGACCGCGACCGCGTCAATCGGCGCGTCAGGGTCAGCCATCAGCGACTGCATCAGTTCCGGCAGGCGCCTGACGTGCTGGAACAGCGCCTCCGATTGCCGAAGGCCCCGCTCCCCCGCGGGAACGTCCAATAACTTCCCGGCCTCGGCGACGATCTCCCCGCCCTCCGCCAGCGCCAGGCTCGTCCGGTAGCAGCTGGTGTCAATGCCGAGCACCATCAGGCGTGTTCCCCACGCGCCATCGCGCCCAAAACGCCGTTGATGAACGCGCCCGCCTTGTCGCCGGAGTATTTCTCGGTCAGCTGCACGGCCTCCTGGATCACCGCGCCCGCGGGTTCTTTGGCCTCGCCCAGCTCATAGGCCGCGACCCGGAGGATCGCGAGATCCACCTTGGAGAGCCTGTCCAGTTTCCAGCCATGGGAAAAGCGCTCGATCTTTTCATCCAGCGTGGAAACGTGATCCCGGACGCCGTCAAACAGCGCCTGCATGTATTCGATTTCGTCCTCGCCGGGCGTGATTTCGAGGAGTTCCCGGCAGGTGTCCTCGCCGCCGTCCCCGCCCATCTCCCATTCGTAGACCAGCTTCATCGCGGCGGCGCGGGCTTGGGTTCTGTTCATCTTTCGCACCTCTTATGCTCTATCGACCCGAAAAAACGCCACGATAAATCGCGGCGTTTGGCACGACGCCTGGTTGGGCCGAAACCAGGCTCAGTCCCAGGGAAATTTGATGCGCGCCAACAGGTCATAAAACCCCTGCGGGAGTTGCCGCGCGCCCGACAGCCACCAGCCCAAACCGGCCAGCGCCACCAGGAGCAGCGTCTTCCAGAACCCGATGGTCAGGATGAGTATGGCGATGGCCAGTCCCAGAACGCTTCCGACCAGGCCTTTGACCGTCTCTTTGTTCATACTCCGCCCTCCCTCTTACCAGACGTCCTTTTCGTTCACGATCTCGTCGGTTTCGGCGGCTGGCGCTTCAGAGGGCTCCGCCTCGGCCATTTCAGCCGGTTCCGCGGCCTCCGCCGGAACCACTGTTCCGGATTCCGGTTCGGGTTCCTGCTGCGGCTCCAGTTCGGATTCCACGGTTTCCTCCACGGGCTCCTCCTCCGGCGCGGACATCCGCTCCAGCTTGGGCAGCTTCGATTCGGAAATCGCCTTCGCGGATTCAGGTTTGGTAAGGTTCAGCGGCGGCTGCGGCGTGACTTCAATGATCTTGGAGACCATGATGGTCACCTCGCGCACCGCGATGCCGGAGAATTCCTCGATGAAGTTCTTGATGGTGCGCTGCATCATCATGGTGACGTTGGGGATGTGTACGTCGGAAGCCAGCGTCATGTCGATCGAAACCGAAATCGAATCCTCGTGGTTGATGATGGCGGTCTTGATGTCGACGACGCCCTCGTCGTGGGCGATGGCCTGTTTGACCAATGTGTCCATCGCGGCGACCGAGATGCGCACCGAACCGTTTTCGGTGTGCTGCACCGACACGCTCTGGCGGTCATTGCGGGGCTCCCGCTTGAACGCCATCGAAAGCAGCTTGAGACCCCAGATCAGCACAATCAGCGCGATGACACCGGCCAGCAAAGAAGGCCAAACCCCGCCGCGGAGCGAGATACGCATGTCGCCCAACGTCAGTCCCAGCGCGTCACCGTAATAGGCCATTACGCCCAGCGCCGCCGCGAACAGTACGCCAAGGAGGCCGGTCAAAGCCAGCAGCAGGCGCTCCAGGAAGCTCATCTTCATGGCAATCTCCCTTCGCTTCAGGTCGTCTTTTCTTCGTCTTCTTCCAAGTCCTCGTCCGCTTCGCCGCGCTCCTGTGCCTCGAGCAGCGCGCGCTGCTGCATCTCGATCTCGGCGGCGGCTCTGTGTTCCCGCTCAAAGCTCATACCCTGCACGTGCACGTCGATGGACTTGACGGTGAGGCCGCTCATGGTCTCGATCGCCTTTTTCACGTTCTCCTGAATGCCGGAGGCGACCTCCGGGATCGGTGAGCCGAACTCGACCACGATGGTGATGGCGACCGTCACGGTGCCGTCCGCCACTTCCACTTTGACGCCCTTGGTGAGGTTCTTGGTGGACTGGCCCCGGCGGGTCAGGATGTCGGCGAGCCCGGTGGAACCGCCGCCCATCGAGGCGACGCCCTCGACCTCGGTGGCCGCGAGCCCCGCGATGGTGGCGATCACGTCGGTGGCGAAGCTGACCGAACCGTGTTCGCCGGATTCCAACTGCACATTGGATGGCAGATTTTCATTCATAACAAAGAGGCACCTCCTTTGGGTGTGCCCTTATTATAACAGATTCCTTCGATCTTAGCAAACGCGAAGCAAGATTTAATGGCGCGGTCAAATTGTCTTCACCGCGCGCGAAGGGGTTTAGTTGATCGGAATGATCTTGATGTTGCCGCCGGTCTGCCCGGTTTCGCGGGCGGTGAGTTCCAGGATGCGCGCAGCGTCCGACTGGGTCAGCGACTGCTGCCGGATCAGAACGTTGACCGAGTCATGGTGAACCGTAACCAGCGGATCGACGTACCCCCGCGCGCGTAACACGCCCTCCACCGTGACCTCCTGTTCCATCCATTCGGTCAGGTCGATCAGTTTCTCCCGCGCGCGATCGCGGATGTCCTGCCCAGCGGACTCATCCGCGATCAGCGCGTTCAGCTGGGTGATCTCCGCGTCCCGGATCCGGCCTCGCTCTTCTCGGAAGCGGGCGACGGAGTCGAGCGGCTCGTACACGCGGGACACGGGTTGGGAAGCGGTGTTTTCCTGTCCGCCGCCCCCGATCAGCATGTACAATGAGAACAGCGCGAGCAAAAGCGAAGCGTACAGGATCGCGCAGGCGCGGGGGTCGAGCGCGCGAAGCCGCCTAAGCGCCTCCGCGATGGGGGCTTTTGAAATCATCGGTTTTCCTCCATTTTCAGCACCTGGATTTTCTCCGCGTCCACGCCCAGAAGCGCCTGCGCCGCGCCGGACAATTCCAGCGCCACGCGCAGGTCGTCCGCGCCCTCTGCCACGATGACGACGCCCTGTACACTCCCCGCGCTCTCACTCGCGGAAAACGCCTCGTCGTTGTCCTTTGTTTCAGATACCAGCACCCGCACGCGGCCCGCGCCGCGAACGGAGGACAAGACTGCCTCCATCCGGGCTTCCAGCGCCGTTTCGCCGCCCGACGCGCCGTTCCGGCTCGCGACCAGGAGCATCACCGCCGCAAATACCGCCAGCACCAGGATCCACTCCAGCCGCTTCGCGCCTTTGAGTGCCGCCCAGAAATTGCCCATGCAGCCTCCTTAAAGCGATACCAATTTGAAACATTAGTGCATCGTCGCGCCGGGTCTTTTCGCGCAGAGAGGTTGGTTTCCCTTTTGGGAAACCAAGTCGCTTCGCGACCGTACGATTCAAATGAATTTGAATCGTACGCCTGCTGCGTCGTCTTCCGCGGGGCGTAGCGCTGCATTTCACGCCGAAGGCGTATCCCGAAGGGTCGCCTCGCTCCGTCTCCTTACGCTGCGTTTAAATCCCTCGCAGCTTTGGATGCATGAATATTCGCATCAGTATGAGATAGCGCCGGTCAGCGTCAGGAAGAAGTCCAGGATCGACAAACTGATCAGGATCCCCGCGATCAGCCGGATGCCCGGAAACGGCCCCGTCCCTGACGCGGCGGGTTCCAGAAGCGCGTACAGCGCGCACAGCGCCACCAGCCTAACGCACGCGCCGGTCAGTTTCTCCATGCCTGTCCCCCTTTATCCCAATGCGGAATATCAGTGCATCCAAAGCGTCGAGGGATTTTCGATCCAGGACAAGGAGTCGAAACGAGGCGACCCTTCGGGATACGCCTTCGGCGTGAAATGCAGCGCTATGTTGATCGGAGAGCGACATAGCAGGCGTACGATTCAAAATCATTTGAATCGCACGGTCGCGGAGCGACTTGTTTTCCCGCCGGAGCCGACGCGACGATGCGTTAATGTTTCAAATTGGTATTAGAACCTCAGTATCGCGCCGGTGACGAGGATCGTGATCAGCGCCGCCGTCGCCACCGAGGCGACCATGAGGCCTAGCAGCTCGGAAAACTGCGCCATCATCTTCTGCGCCCGCCCGGTCTCGATGGGTTCCGTGATCGCGGCCGAGAGCCGGGTCAGGAACATGAGGGCTGCGAGTTCGACGATCGGCCCCGCCGTCAGCGCGACGAGCAGCATCAGGCCCGTCGCGCCCACGGCGCTCTTGATCAGCGAGGCGTTCGCCCCGACCAGTTCCAGCGCGTCGCCCACGTCGCCGCCGATGACTGGAAGCAGGCTGTCCAGCGCGTATTTCGCGGTTCGGATCGACGCGCCGTCCTGCCCGCCGCCAAGAAGCCCCTGCACGCTCAGAACGCCCAGCAGGACCGTCGAACACAGCCCCAGCGTCCATTTGATCAGGCTTGCGATCAGGCTGGTCATGCCCTCCAGTTTGATTCCGTCGGACAGGTTCCCCGCCACGATCAGCGCGGCGCACAGGCCCGCGAGCGGCAGGATCCATTGCTCGATCGCAAATCCCAGCACCCCGCCCATCATCGACGCCGCCGGTGAGAACGCCGCGGCGGTGGCGGCGCGGCCGGTCGCCGCAAGCAACGCCGTCAGCGCCGGGAACAGCGCGTCGCACAGCTTCACCGTGAGCGTCACCGCGTTTCGCGCCTGATCGATGGCACGTACGGCGATCCCCACCAGCACCGCCGCCGCCGCGAGGTAACACACCGTACCCGCCGCGCGCGACGCCGCGCCGTCGTTTGTCAGACGTTTCAGGATCGCGAGCGCGATGGACGGCAGGCACAGCGCCAGCAGGAACGCGCCCGCGGCGGACAGCCGCGCCCGGAGCATGCGCCCAGCCTCCTGAAGTGCCGTGTTCGCGTCCAGTTTGATCTCGCCGGACGCGAGCCCTTTGAGCGTCGCGCCAACGTCGAAGTTTGCCTCGTCCGCGACCTCCTGAAGCCTCGTCGTATCCACCGCTTTCAACGCGTCGTCCAGCGACTGCGCCAGCGCCACGGGCGCGCCCATCGTCAGAAGCAACAAAAGCGCCGCAAGCAGGCGCAAAAGCTTCACGGCATCAAAGACGCCAGCCGCGTCACCAGGCCCGTGATCAGCGGAACGCTCATCGCGGCCAGCGCCACGCGCGCGCCCAGCTCGATCCGCCCGGCCAGCGCGCTCTCGCCTGCGTCTCGGGACAATTGCGCCCCGAATTCCGCGATCAGCGCGATGCCCGCGGCCCGGAGCATGACGAGCGTCGACTCACCGGAAACCCCGGCGCCCGACGCCAGCGCGCGGGCGGCGTCGGCCACCGTCTTGAGGTCGCCCGCAGCCATCAGAAGCGCCACCGTGCCCGCCGCCATTGCCACCGCCGCCGCCATTTCGGGACGGTCGGCGCGGAGCATCGCCGCCACCAGCGCCGCCGCGACGCACAAAAGCACCAGCCGAACGACTTCCATCAGAACCTCCCTGTCCCCAGCGCATCTTGTGAATTCAGCGACGCGCTTTCACCGTCCAAACGGGATCGGTCTTTCGGGATCCGTCAGTACAGGTTGAATATGCTCTTGACGCTTGTGAAGAAGTCGCTGACCAGGTTCGCGACCATCAAAAGCACGATCACGAGGCCGGTCAGCGTGGTCAGCATCGCCATGTCGTCCCGCCCTGCCCTTGAGAGCACCTGCGCCAGCACCGACACCAGAACCCCGATCGCCGCGATCTTGAACACCAGGTCGACACTCAAGCGCACCCCTCCTACATGAGCAAAATTGCCAGCGACAGACCGGTCAGGAATCCCAGCGTCGAGTAGAGCTTGCTCTCCTCCCGCGCCTTTTTGTCCGCCTCCAGCCTGAGTTTTGCGAGCGTCTCCTCCACACTGTTCAAAAGGATCCGCTGCCGCGCCGCGCCGCTTTCGCCCAAACCCTCGAACAACCCGCCCAACGCTTCAAGATCGGGCGCGGTCAGGCAGTCCAGCGCCCCGCCGCGCGCGGTGAGCGCGCCCTGCGCGCGCCGCCACGCCGCCGTCGCGCCGCAGCCCACCATTGCCTCCGAGACCGACCGCATCGCGGGATGCCCGCCGGCCAGCGCCTCGCGCAGCGGAAGGAGCCTGTCCAGCATGTCCAGCCGCAGCTTTTGAACGCTGTCGATCAGCGCGGCCAGCGTCCTGGCCCTGCGGACGCACGCGCCCGCCACCGCCCGCCCCGCCAACGCGCATGCGCCGGAGAGAACCACCGCCGCGATCAGCCTGAGCAGCATGTCATCTCTCCCGCCCGAAGCCGGCAGATTGCGCCGTGGCGCTATACCCCAACTCCCGGCAGAATGGCGCCGGCAAGACCGCCTCGAAGCGCCAAAGCGTCATGTGCGTCCCTCCCGCGCGTCCCAAATCGTAACCACGCGCCCCGGCACGCCGCCCAGTACGACGATGGACTCAAAAAGCCCGTCCTCAAAAAGCGGCGCAAGCCCTCGTTTCCGCCTTGCCGTCTGGATGTCCGGCGCATGCGCGGACGCCAGCACCATCACACCCGCGCATGCGGCTTCATACACCGCCCGCGCGTCGCCCTCGCCGCCCAGCTCGTCCGTCACCACCGCGTCGGGAGCCATCGATCGCACCAGCCGCTCGATCAACTGCGCCTTGTCCGCGCCGGTCGCCACATCGCAGCGCGGCCCCAGCGCCATCGTCGGGAGCCCGTCCACGTTCACGGCAGCCAGCTCGCCCCGCTCGTCGGCCAGCGCCACCCGAATGCCGCGCCCCGAAAGCTGCCTGGCGGCGTCCCGCAGCATCGTGGTCTTCCCCATACCGGGCGGTGACAAGATCAAGGCGCTGCGGAGCCTGTCCCCATCGAACAGGCGCGGCATCAGCGGATCCGCCGCGCCCCTGACTGCACGGGCGACGCGGACGCACATTGAAAGGACGCCGGTCAGCGCCACCACGCCACCTTTGTCGGACGCATACCGTCCGGTCAGACCCACCCGGTGGCCTTCCGGCAGCGTGAAGAACCCCTGGCGGATACGCTCCTCGCAGGCGTAGATCGAGTAGCCGGTCATCTGCAGCACCAGCTCGTCCAACTCCTGCCTGGTGATTTCCGGGCCAACCAGCCGCGCGCCGGACGCGCCCCGCACCTCCACCATCTGCCCGGCGCGAAGGCGCACTTCGGTCGGCTCGGAGACGCCCGAAAGCCTGTCCCGGATCAGCGGGAAATCGTCAAACATGCCGCCCTCCCCGCGCCATTCTATGCGTGACGCGTCTCAAGCATGCCTACAGAAGGTACTGAAGCGCCACAACCAGCGCCGCGCCCGGAAGCCCCAAAAAGCCCACCGCCAACGCCGTGAAGGGGTTGATGGCGACGTAGATGCCTGTGATGCCGCTCAGTTGGTTGATCAGCCACAGCGCGAGCGCACCCATCAAGCCGCCCGCGATCAAACGCCAGAGGAATCGCATCGGTACCAGCAGGAGCCATCCGATCGCGTACAAAAGTCCCAGTCCCAGCGCGAACGACACCGCAAGCTCCCACGGAATCCGCATCGCCATCCCCCCCTTCACGCATTATCAAACTATGCCGGCGTTCGCCCGATATGCGAACCGGAAATCGGTTGGGCTGGGCAATGAAAATCCGGGCAAGCCCAACCTTTGGCGGATGGCCAATTCCGCCGTACACGCCGACGGAATTGACTCAAAGTGGAAAGGGCTTCGGCCCTCTCCACCCTCTTTCGGCGTTTTGAAGGTTTGGTCTTCTGATTTCTTCAAGCTGTTAGCACTCTCGCGCATTGAGTGCCAGATTTAACTTGACATGCGGGCGTGCGCTTCATAAAATATGGGTAAAGTACGGAGTCAAAATTCCTGTATCAGGAGGCAATTCCTATGTCCAAGACCGGCAACATCACGATTCACGCGCAGAACATCATGCCCATCATCAAGCGGTGGCTGTACTCCGACAAGGACATCTTCCTCCGGGAACTGGTCTCAAACGGCGCGGACGCCATCGCCAAGTACAAACTGCTGGCGTTGAAAGGCGAGGCGCCCGCGGAGGAAGCCTACCGCGTCGACGTCGTCGCGAGCGAAAAAAACGGCACGATTCAGATCATCGACAATGGCGTCGGCATGACCGACGAGGAGGTCAAGCGGTTCATCGCGCAGGTGGCGTTCTCCGGCGCGGAGGAGTTCTTGAAGCAGTACAATACGGACGGCGAGGACGGCGGCATCATCGGCCACTTCGGCCTTGGCTTCTACTCGGCGTTCATGGTGTCCTCCAAGGTGGTCATCGACACGCTCAGCTGGCAGGAAGGCGCGGAAGCCGTGCGCTGGATCAGCGAGGACGGCATGAAATACAAGATGGAGCCTTCCGATCGCACCACACGCGGCACAACCATCACGCTGACCATCTCCGAAGAAGAGCGCGAGTTCCTGCACCTTCATAAACTGCGCGAAACGCTTGAAAAATACTGCGCGTTCATGCCGGTGGAGATTTTCCTTCGCGAGGACAAGCCTGAGAAGGAAGAACACGGGCATGAGCACGAGCACGAGCACGAGCACGAGCACGATGACGGGGAACACGAAGCCGACGAACCCGCGGCAAAGGCCGAACATCCTGTAAACGACGTGAACCCGCTGTGGAACAAACGCCCCGCGGACGTCACCGACGACGAGTACAAGGCTTTCTACCACAAAGTGTTCCACGACTACGAGGAACCGCTCTTTTGGATCCACCTGAACGCGGAGTACCCGTTCAACCTGAAGGGCATCCTGTATTTCCCCAGGCTGAAAAACGAGTTCACCGCCAACGAGGGTGTGATCAAACTCTACAACAAGCAGGTTTTCGTCGCGGACAACATCAAGGAGGTCATCCCGGAATTCCTGTTGCTCCTGAAGGGCGTCATCGACTGCCCGGATCTGCCGCTCAACGTTTCCCGCTCGTTCCTGCAAAACGACGGGTACGTAAAGAAGATGTCCACCTACATCACGAGGAAGGTCGCCGACCGTCTGGTGTCGGAATTCACCGGCAAGCGCGATACTTATGAGAAGTATTGGAACGACATCCACCCGTTCGTGAAGTACGGCTGTATCCGGGACGACAAGTTCTTTGAGCGGGTCAAGGACGCGATCCTCTTCAAGACCACAGACGGGAAGTACCTGACGCTCGCGGAATACAAGGAGAAGAACTGCGGTGAGAAGGACAAGACCATCTTCTACACCAGCGACGAGAAGCGCCAGGCCCAGATGGTCGCGCTCTACAACGCCGCCGGGAAGGACGTGGTGCTGCTTGGCACGCTGATCGACAACAACTTCATCAGCTTCCTTGAGTACAAGGACGGCGGCAATGTAAAGTTCCAGCGCGTCGACGGCGGGATGGACGGTCTGACCGAGGAAAGCGGCGAGGACGGCGCAAGACAGGCGCTTGAGGCGCTGTTCCGCGCGGCGCTTTCCGAAAACGACCTGCCCGTGAAGCTGGAATCCTTCAAGACCGATGATCTGCCCGCGATGATCACCGTGGAGGAGCAGTCCAGAAGGTTCTCGGAGATGAGCAAAGCCTTCGGCGGCGGCTACCAGATGCCCGAACAGAAAACGCTGGTTTTGAACGCGCGCCACCCGCTGGTGAAATACCTCGAAACCGCCGGGGAGGGCGAGCGCACCTCGATGATCGCGCAGCAGATCATGGATCTCGCCGAAATGGCGCGAAACCCGCTGGAGTCCGAGCGGATGGTCGCGTTTTTGAAACGCTCCAGCCAGCTTCTGACCCTGGCCGCGAACAAAGCCGAATAGAGAACACCTGTCGACCGCTCCCGGCTCTGGCACCGGGGGCGGCTACTTTTGTGTCAGCGAACCGGAAATAATGATCATGACGGTCTGCCACTCCGGAAGGAATTACCCCGAATCCGTCGAAATTGATTCCCTGTGACATGCAGGCGACAATATGTAAAACCGGGGCGGAACGAACGGCGTGTATCGCATCATGACGCGCCGACCGGGTCTTCGCCCAAACGGGGGTGCGCATGAAGAAGGTTTTCAAAGTGATCGCATGGGGTATCGCGGGGGTCGTAATCCTTCTGGCGCTGGGCATCGGGGTTTTGACGCTGACCGAGTACCGCCCCAAAGCGACAGAAACCGTGTCGGTCACCGGCAACGCGGCGCGCGCGCCGAAGGCCGGAGACCATCTTTCGGCGGTGTCGTTCAACATCGGCTATTGCGGGCTCCCCGCCGAGGCCGACTTCTTCATGGATGGCGGAAAGATGTCCCGCGTCGGTTCCAAAGACGTGATCGAGCGCAACCTCGAGGGCGTGATCGCCGCCTTGAAGAATGCGGACGCGGATCTGACGCTCCTGCAGGAGGTCGACCGGGATTCCAGAAGATCCTACCGCATGGACGAGGTCTCGCCGCTCGCCGCGTCGCTCGGCGGCCAGTCCATGTTCGCGAGCAACTTCCTGTGCCCGTTTGTGCCGATCCCGCTGACCGACCCCATCGGCAAAGTGGACAGCGGCATCATGACGCTGTCAAACCTCATGGTTTCGGAGGCGGCGAGGCTGAGCCTGCCTTCCCCCTTTTCTTGGCCAATCTCCACCTGCAACCTGAAACGCTGCCTGCTGGCAGCGCGCATCCCGGTGGAAGGCGGGAAAGAGCTGGTGGTGGTCAACCTGCATCTGGAGGCTTTCGATGACGGAGCGGGCAAGGCGGCGCAGACCAAGGTTCTGGCGGACTTCCTGACCGAGGAGTATGCCAGAGGAAATTATGTGGTTGCAGGCGGCGACTTCAATCAGTGGCTTCCCGGCGTCGATCAGGCGAAGTACCCCATAAGGATCGCAGGCGCGTACATTCCGGGAAACATGGAGAGAACGATCCTGCCGGAGGGCTGGACGTTCGCCGCAGACGATTCCACGCCCACCTGCCGCTCAGGCGACAAACCCTACAACGCCCAGAACCCCGAAAACCACTTCTATGTCATCGACGGCTTCATCCTGTCGCCCAACGTAAAGCTTTCGAGCGTATCGACGCTGCCGCTTGGGTTCCAATTTTCCGACCACAACCCGGTGCGAATCGAGTTTGAACTGATGTGAACAATGAATACAGGCTCCGCCGCAACCTTCGCGGCGGAGCCTGTTCATCGTTATGATACCAAGGAAAATCTTCATTACTCCAAAGGGCTGGAAGATGTTCGATGCAGAACAAGGGGCTGGAATGAGGCGACCCTTCAGGATACGCCTTCGGCGTGAAATGCAGCGCTACGCTGAGCGGAGGGCGACACGGTGGCGCACGATTCAAATTCATTTGAATCGTACGCCACCGTGTCGATAGATATCACTGGGTGATGGTGCCCTCGTCGTCCTGCAGAATGCGCAGGATGGTTCGCTCGGCGCCGTTCGTCACGTCGATGTAGATCAGGTACTGTTCGTTGTCAGACACGGACGCGGTGATCTCCCAGCACTGCACCTCGCCCTCGTCCAGCGGGATGATGCATCGGCGGACGCGTTCGATGGAAAGCGACTGGTTAACGCGAGCCCTGGCATCCGCTTCGGAAATCGCCGGGTCGGGGATTGTACGCGGTTTATGGTTGGTCAGGTAATGAGCCGCCTCAATGCCGATCACCAGTCCGTCCTTCATCGAAACCTGTAGTTTTACCAGATCCGGGTAGATCAACACATCCCCCTGCGACGAAACATAGTTGATCGTCAGGATCCCGTCCAGCTTGCGCCAATAGTTGACCTGCATGTTCTCGTACCCGTGCGCCGCGAGGAACCGCGCGCCCTGGTCGATGCAGTCCCCCTCGGTCAGTACAACCTCGGTGTTTTCTTGATCTGGCAGCATGTACACCACATGTCCGCCCATCTTTGTGACGCCCGCCTCCAGCGTGTTGCCGTCCGTCAATGTGGCGGTAAACTCATAACAGCTGGAGAAGATTTCAGAATCGCCGGTGTACGCGACGTTTTTGACCCGTTCCGCGCCGACGAATTCGGTCAGCATGCGGGACGCCTCTTCCTGCGTCACCGGTTGCCCTTCCAGCTGAATCTGCGGGTTGACGCGCGAGTCGGAGAACGGGCCGTCATACAGTAGTACCGGGTAGTCGACGGCTGGCTCGCTCTGCTCCTCCGGCGCGTTCGTCGCGGTGATCGTCACATCCCCGTTCCCGAACACCGGCTCCCCCGCGTCATAGCGGGTCAGAAGGTCATTCAACTGATCGTTGAGCTGGACGCTGGCGCTGTGCAGCGCGTCCAGCTGTTTATAGTCGTTTTCCTCCAGTACGCCGCCGCCGCCGATGCGCTCGGAGAGCACCCGCGTATAGTCAGCGGTCTGGTTGACGAATTTTAAAGACCCTTCCAGCGTCATGTCCCCCTGCGGCATCTGGCTGAGGTTGGATGCGACGCCCTCCGCCTGCCGCGCGATGGTGGTCAGGAGCGCCTGTTGCTGCGAGCCGCTGCCGGTCACCGTCAGCTTTTCCAGGTTCAGCTGTATACCGCTCATCAGTTCGATCGTCTCGTAGAATGACTTCTGATATGCCGCGTTGACCTGAAGCGTCAGCGCCGACACGCGCTGCTGCATCACAAGGCTCGTGACCAGGAGCGCCACGCCCAGCGCAGACAGCATTACCAAGAACCCTTTTTTCTGGATTCGCCCGCCCCAACGTATCTTCATAGGCAGAAGGAGTGGTTGCCGATCACGGTCTTCACCGTTCGGGTGCGGATCCACTTGTCCGAAGTCGCGCGGGGGTTGAAGAAGTACAGGCATCCGCCGGACGGATCCCAACCGTTCATCGCGTCGCGAGCGGCGCGAATGGCGGAGTCGTTGGGCGTTCTGTTGATGGAACCGTTGGACACGCAGGAAAACGCGTTCCTCTGGTAGATTACGCCGGAGATGGTGTTGGGGAATTGCGAGGAGCGGACGCGGTTCAAAACCACCGCCGCCACCGCCACCTGCCCCTTGTAGGGCTCGCCGCGCGCCTCCGCGTAGACGAGCTTCGAGAGAAGCCGGTGATCGCTGGAGACGATCTTGGTCGACGTGGTCGACGCGGTGGTCGTCGAACCGCCGCCGGACGACGTGAGCGTCACATCCAGCGCTGCGGCGGTGGTTGGGCCAACCATGCCGTCCACGGCGAGGCCGTTCTTGCGCTGAAACAGCTTAACCGCGGCCTGTGTCGCTGCGCCGAACTTGCCGTCGGCGGAACCGCTCAGGTAGTCATACTGGATCAGCCGCTTTTGCACCTTGACCACATTGGAACCGGAGGAGCCAACCTCCAGCACCACTGCCGCTTGCGCCGACAGAAAGACGAAACAGGCGATGACCGTCAGCGCCAGCGCGGCGAACGCCATTCTCTTCATGGTTCATTCCCCCTCATTGCTTGTGCCCAACGCATAATTTCGGAATAGAAGGTAACGGGCGCGTCCCCTTTCAACGCTTCGGTTTCCAGCGGATCGACGCTGCAGAGGTCGGGGTACAGCACGCACCACCAGTTTCGGCCCGCGCCGCCGCCCAGGATCACGCGGACAGTCCGGTATCGGCCGGCGGGCACGACCAGATCCCCGTATACCCGGAGCGGACAGTCGACTTCCCGGATCTCCACCCGCGCGCCGGAGACCGCCTGAAGCGCCTGCCGGTTCGCGCGCAGTTTCCGGTAGGCTTCGTCCGCGCTCTTCGCGCAGCGGACAAGGTTGACGGCCAGCGCCCGAACGCGGTCGCGCACCATCAGCTTTTGAATTTGATCCTGTCTGGAATCGCTTCGGGCGATGACCTGAAGCCGGATCAGCCCCTCCAGCGGGTCAGGCGCTTCCGCCCGGACTGGCATCGAAATGACGGCCATCAACATGGCGATCGCGACTAAAAACCGAGCCATCCTTCATCTCCTCATGGAATTGGATGGCTCTAGGCTGAGCGAAAAATGCCGCTTTTATGCAATTATTGAGGCAGGGTTTCGGTCACAATCGCGTTTTTCCCGAGCATTCGGGCGGCTTCGGCGGCTTCGCCGCGTGTGGCAAATACGCCGTAGACGGTGGATCCGCTGCCCGACATCTCGGCGAACGCCGCGCCCGCGCCGTAGAGCGCGCGGATTTTATCCGGAATCTCCGGCAGCAGCTTTGCCGCGGGCACTGTCAGCGCGTTGCGCGAAAGATGGCGCAGGCGCGCAAAATCGCCCGCGATCAGCGCCTGCGCCGCGCCCGATACATCAATATGCGGGAAGACGGGCGCGTCGTCCCAGACGCGGAACACGTCCGCCGTCGAAAGCCCGTCCGAAAGGCGCGCAAGCGCGAGGTGTACCTTCGGGCCGCCTTCCAGCTTCTCGATTTTTTCGCCGACGCCGCGCACGCGGCACAGCCCACCGGTCAGGCAGAAGGGCACGTCCGCACCCAGCTCCAGGCCAATGGATAAAAGGGTCTCTTCCGGCAGGTTCAGTTGCCATAGTTCGTCAAGTGCCCGGAGCGCCGCGGCGCAGTCGGCGCTGCCGCCGCCAAGCCCTGCCCGCACCGGGATGCGCTTTTCCAGAAACAAGCGCGCGCCGCGCCGCGCCCCGGTGAATTCCCGGAGCGCGCGCGCGGCGCGCATGACCAGGTTCCCCCCGTCGTCCGACCGCTCGCCGTCGACAAACAGCGCCAGTCCGTCGTCTTCTTCCGCCCACAGCCGGTCTGAAAGGCAGACCGGCTGCATCAGCATGTCCAGCTCATGATAACCGTCCGGGCGGCGGCCCAGAATCCATAACGCCCAGTTGATCTTGGCGTGTGCCTCTCGTTCAATGATCATTGCCGACCCTCCGTAAGGGTCATTATACCATGTCCTACACCCTAAGGACAATGGGCTTGCCCGGCTCCACTGCGCCGATACGGGCTTGCGCCACGCGGTGGCGTTCGCCGATGGACCAGGCGGTGTCGCCCGCCTGCGGCCATACGATCAGGATACCGCCCTCTGCCTTCTCCCCTTCCGCCGCCTCCACGCTGTCCACCACGGTCACCGGCTGCGCGCGCATGGCCGAGCCGGTCACATGCAGCGTGCATTTGAGCTCCAGACGGTCGCTCATCAGCGCGTTGGCTTCCGCGCCGGTGGCTTCCACAGACACATCGCCGTTGTCCGTCATATCGCCTTCGGTGTGGACGGTGAACGGGATTTCCGAACGCGCCGCCTGTAGCTGCTCGCTGCCGCCGGGCAGGTACAGTACCCCCGCCTCTAATACGCCCGAAACCGTCGTCTGGCCGTTTTCACTCGTCCACTCGCTGACCACAGGCCGCACCCGCGCCGCCAGCACCGTGCCCGCGCCGGGCGCACCCTCCGGCAAAAGCATTGTGCCGCGGAATACCTGGGCGCTGTCCAGACTTGTTTCGCCCATCGATACGTTCAGTGTCTGCCGCTGCACCTTCAACGCCTGACCCGAAGTGGTGTACGCGCCGGATAGCGCGGCGGCGCAGTCGCGGCCATAGGCGCGTACGCCGATGGAGAGGTTCGCCGCGAGCGTCAGTTGGGATTCCTCGTTTACGCCCTGCTCGACGTTGGTCGTAAGGTTGGTAACCCGCGCGTTCGCCCGCGCGTTCTCGGTCAGCCATTCGGGCAGTTCCACAACTTCGTCAAAGGGCAACGCCACCTTGACAAGTGCCACCGGCCGTGCCGGAACGCCGGTTCCGATCAGCGTCTCGGTCAATACCTCGCCCTTCACGCGCACGCCGCCGAGATCGGGCGCCGCGCTCAAGACCCTGGCGCTCGACCAGTCCATCAGTGCGAGGCGCGCGTCGAGTTGCGCCGGAAGCTGCACGCTCTCGTGGAGATCCACGTCCGCGCCCGCCTCGGCGCTCAGCTTTGTGGAACAGATTTCGGTGAACTGTGCCTCCAACGCCGGGACACCGGCTGCCTGCGTGATCACCGCAACCGTGTCCAGCGCGCTGACCCTGGCCCGGAGGTTGACCGTCACCAAAAACACCATCCGCCCATTCTCGTAAGAAGCTTCCACATGTTCCACCTGGCCGTCCACGTTCGCGATCATCCGGGGCTTGGACCCCGGCGTCTCGATGGCCTGATTGAACTGCGCCTGTGCGGTCAGCGCGCGGGGACTGCCCTCCTCGCCCTGGCGGTACACCGCCTGACAGCGCACCGTGCCGTCCAGCAGCACCCGGCCCTCCTGCACCTCGACGGTGCCGATGGCCATCGTCGCTTCCTCCATCAACGGTTCCACCGCCTCGCGGCCCGCACCGGAAACCGTGGCCTCCGCCCGCACCAGCGCCTGCGCGCTCTCATTGGCCACCTGGCGCTCGACTTCTATGGTTTGCCTCTCCAGTTCCACTTTTCAGCCCTCCTCGAACCTGTCTCCAGCGCGGCCAATGCCCGCTCGCTCCCCTTCATTGCTATGCGCAGCTCGGCCCAGATATCTCACGACTGATCGAAACCGCCTGAAAAGCACAAAGAACGGCTCCGCATCGAAAAGCCGTCCTCATATATTGCCAGAATAATTCGTTGGCATCGACCAAAAATACATTCGAGGTGAAGACTCATGGCAAATCAAAAAGGCCGAAATCCCAAACGGAAAAACGCGCCTATAAACCCGCCTTCCAAGCGCCGGAATAAGTACGGAGAGCTCAAATCAGAAAAGTAAATGCTTCACTCTTGACAGACCGCCGCTGGCTCATCCTAAGTAACCACTGATTTAAACAGAAGCGGCGGCATGGTATAATAGGAAAAAAATCGGT
>CAZNPZ010000015.1:0-54211 GCA_964575255.1 uncultured Oscillospiraceae bacterium | reverse complement strand
CTGGGCGAAACGGGCCGCAACTTCGCGGCGGGCATGTGCGGCGGCATCGCCTACGTGCTGGACGAGAAGCACACGCTGTACCGCAGGCTCAACCGTGCGATGGTGCTGATGGAAAACGTCGAGGGCGCTGAAGATGTGAAGACCCTGAAGTCCTTGATCGAAAAGCATGTGGAGATGACCGGCTCCGTCCGGGGTCGCGATGTGCTCGCGCACTTTGACGATCTTCTCCCCTCGTTTAAAAAGATTATTCCGGTCGAATACAAGCGCGTGCTGGAGAGGCGGTGAGCGAAATGGGAAAACCAACCGGATTTATGGAATTTGAGCGGATTGGCAACAAGACCGTCCCGCCGGAAGAGCGAATCAAGGACTTCAAGGAGTTCCATCCCCCGATGGACCTCGCCGACCGGCGCACCCAGGCCGCGCGCTGTATGGACTGTGGCGTGCCGTTCTGCCAGACCGGGATCGTGCTGGGCGGCATGGTGACCGGCTGCCCGCTGAACAACCTGATCCCCGAATGGAACGACATGATCTACCGCGGCAGCATGCCCTACGCGCTGTCGAGGCTCTTAAAGACCAACAGCTTCCCGGAGTTTACCGGCCGCGTGTGCCCGGCGCCCTGCGAGGCGGCGTGTACCTGCTCGCTGCACGGCGACGCGGTGTCGATCCGCGAGAACGAGCTGGCCATCATCGAGTACGCGTTCGGGAACGGGCTGATAAGCCCGCGTACCCCGGCGGTGCGCACCGGGAAAAAGGTCGCGGTGATCGGCTCCGGCCCGTCCGGCCTCGCGGCGGCGGACGCGCTCAACCGGCGCGGCCACTCCGTGACCGTGTACGAACGGGAGGACCGCCCCGGCGGGCTTCTGATGTACGGCATCCCCAACATGAAGCTGGACAAGGAGATCGTAAAAAGGCGAACCGATTTGATGGCGGAGGAGGGCGTCACGTTCGTGACGGGCGCCGACGTTGGGAAAACGGTGGACGCGAAGCAGCTGCTGGAAGAGAACGACGCGGTGGTCATCTGCTGCGGCGCGAGCAACCCGCGTGACCTTCCCGTCCCCGGACGGGACGCCTCCGGCGTTCATTTCGCGGTGGATTTCCTGAAGGCCACGACGAAATCGCTGTTAAACTCCAACCTGACGGACGGGGCGTTCATCTCCGCGAAAGATAAGAACGTCGTCGTGGTCGGCGGGGGCGACACCGGAAACGACTGCGTGGGTACGTCGATCCGGCACGGCGCGAAGTCAGTCACCCAGATCGAAATGCTGCCCTGCCCGCCGGAATCACGGCTGGAATCGAACCCGTGGCCGGAATGGCCGCGCGTCCTGAAAGTGGACTACGGCCAGCAGGAGGCCATCGCGCTGTTCGGCGGCGATCCGCGCGTCTACCAGACCACGATCAAGGAGATCCTGAAAAACGAGGCGGGCGCGGTGCGCGCCGTGAAGCTGGTGCAGCTTACGCGGGACGAGAAGGGCCGCTTCGTCGAAGTATCCGGCACCGAGCGGGAGATCGACTGCGACCTGCTGCTCATCGCCGCGGGCTTCCTGGGCAGCCAGCCCTACGTGGCCGAGGCGTTCGGTGTAAGCCTGAACGCCCGCACCAACGTGGATACCGCGCCGGGCGGCTACCAGACGAATGTCCCCAAGCTGTTCGCCGCGGGCGACATGAAGCGGGGCCAGTCGCTGGTCGTCTGGGCCATCGCCGAGGGACGCGGGGTCGCGCGGGAAGTGGACGAATTCCTGATGGGGTATTCGAATTTGTGACAGAAGTCCGGCCGAAAGGCCGGACTTTCCTTTGGCACAAGATGGATTGCGCGATACTCATACTGGCCTTATAATACAGGCAAGGAGGCGAGAGCATGGCAGGGGAACCATTCATCCGGCGGGCGGAGACAGCGGAGTGCATCGAGAAGTCGGAGCGCCCCGGTTACGCGAGCAAGCGCAGGGTCATCGTAGGGCCAAAGGATTCGGAGAACTTCAACGTGTCGATTTATGAAGTGCCGCCTGGGAAGTCGGCGGTGCCCTACCACTACCACCTGCGCAACGAGGAAGTGTTCTACATCCTGAGCGGCAGCGGGGTTTTGAAGACGCCGGAGGGGGAGAAGACCGTCTCCGCGGGCGATTTCCTGTACTTCCCGAACAACGAAAAGGGCGCGCACAAGCTGACCAACGCTTCGGAGACGGAAACGCTGGTATATGCGGATTTCGACATCATGCACGATCTTGAGGTCGCGTTCTACCCGGATTCCAAGAAGGTCGGCATCTTCGGCATGGGCAGGCGCATGGTCTTCCCGGAAGGCGCGCAGGTGGGGTACTACGACGGAGAATGAGGAATACATAATCCATCATCTTGGGAGAGCGTCGAGAGGGCCGAAGCCCTCTCGACTTTTCATCAAATCCAGCGCTCTGCGCGGTGGATTTGGCTTTCCCCCAAAGGCCGAGTTTGCCCGGCCGACGGGGAAAGCGTTCCCGATCCGGTTCCCGCACGGAAATTCCGAGGAATTTCAGGGAACCGGCTTCGTTCTTAGAAGCAAACGAAAGGCGCGCAGCGAGTTTCGCTTGCGCGTGTTGACTCTGTCGGCACGCAGAAAGCGCCTCCGTTAATTGTTTGCGAATCGCTTGACGGCGGAACATTGTTTTGTTATACTGACAGCGTTGAAACAATGTTTTGTTCCGCACGACGGAAGATCCAAAATGGAGGCGACTATGGAAGACTGGATTTCCAAACGGGAACTATTGGAGGCGACCGGCATTTCGTACGGGCAGCTGTACCGCTGGAAGCGCGAGAAGCTGATCCCGGACAGCTGGTTCGTCAAGCGGTCGGCGTTCACCGGACAGGAGACGTTCCTGCCCAGGAAGGCGGTGGAACGGATTCAATTCATTCTCCAAAACAAGGACCGCTACTCGCTGACGCAGCTGCAGGACATGCTCTCGCCGGAGGCGAAGAGCCGCTCCTACCCGGCGTCGGCGGTGGGGCTGATGCCCGGCGCGGCGCGGCCCGCGCAGGCGCTCCGGAATCTCATCGGCTCGGAGGAATTCGACCATGGCCAGGCACTGTGCGCGATGATCGCGGCGGATATGATCCGCAACGGCGTGAAGCTGGATGACGCGGCGCTCAAAGAGGTGCTGGGCGCGCTCGCCGAATGGCAGAAGTCGGAAGCGCTTCTGGAAAAGGACGACGGGCGGATCGTTTTACTCAAATGCGGCGAGGCGTACCTGCCGCTGTACTTTAAGCCGGACGGGGTCGTTCGGCCGCCGGAGGGCGTCACAGTCGCCTGGGGGCTGTCACTGTCGGATCTGCCGGAAAAGATAAACCGGCCGCTGAACAGGCTTATGGAGGAGGAAAAAATCCATGAATGAGCATCTTCGGGATCTGAAGGCGTCCGGCGCGGCCAGGCTGAACGGCGGCGCGTACCGCGACGTGGATGTATCGGGCAGCGCGCATGTAAACGGCGACATCGTGTGTGAAAACTTCGGCACGTCGGGCAGCGTGAAGGTCTCTGGCGGCGTCAACTGCGCCCGATTCCGCACATCGGGCAGCTCCCGGATCGACGGCAACGTGTCCTCCGGCGAGTTCCGTTCCAGCGGTTCCGCGTCGGTGGACGGGACTTTGGACGCGAAGGATCTCAACGCTTCGGGCAGCGTCAAGGCGGAGGGCGCGGTGACGGTGGAAAACGAACTGCGCGTCAGCGGCAGCGCCAGCTTCGGCGGGCCGATCCATGCCCGGTCAGTGCGCGCCTCCGGCAGCCTACGCGCTGCCAAGGGCATCGAGTGCGAGACGCTGGCGATCCTCGGCGCGTTCGACGTGGACGGGCTGATCAACGCGGGGACCGCGGAGATCGAACTGGCCGGGCAGAGCCACCTCGATGAGATCGGCGGCGAGCGCATCACCGTCCGCAGGAAGATCGGCCTCAACATCCTGAGCTTCCTGATCCCGCTGGGCATCGGCGGCTCGCTGACCGCGAACGCCATCGAGGCCAACAGCGTCTCGCTGGAGGCCACCCGCGCCAAGGTCGTGCGCGGCGCGGACGTGACCATCGGCAGCGGCTGCGAGATCGACCGAGTGGAATACTCGAATTCGATTCTCGTCGCCGAGGACGCGGTGGTGCGCGAGCGGGTCAAGGTGGACTAATGACGCATTAGGGAAGGCCGTCACGCTCTAAATAACGCGGCGGCCTTTTGCTCACTCTCCGATCAGGAGTACCGATAAGTCGTTGACGTTGGTACCGGTCGGGCCGGTTTTGATCAGCCCCCCGCAGGCGGCCAACGCGTGGTAGGCGTCGTTGTCCTTCAGCGCAGCTTCGAGGGAAACGCCCGCGGCCTCAAGCACAGCCGCTGTGCCGCCGTCCACGATGCCGCCCGCCGCGTCGGTTGGGCCATCGGTACCGTCGGAGCCAAACGAGAAAATGAGGGCATTGGAAAGCCCGGCGATGCCCTCCGCCGCCGCCAGCGCCAGTTCCTGATTGCGCCCGCCGAGGCCTGTCCCGGTCACGTGGACGATCGTCTCACCGCCCGCGAGGAACGCGAGTTTCCGCCCTGATCCGTGATGTCGGCGCGCGATCGCCGCGAGGAACCGCCCCGCCTCCCGTGCCTCGCAGTCGAGGCTGTCGGTTAAAATAACCGGCTCGTAACCCAGTGCCCGGCATTTCTCCGCCGCCGCCGCGCACAGGATGCGCACGCCGCCCGCCACGACACATTCCGCGTTGGGGAGCGCCTTGGGCGTCTCGGTTTGAAGCAGCGTTAGAATTTCGTCGTCCGCTTCTACGCCGTACCGCTTGAGCGCGCCCAGCGCGTCCTGACAGGTGGTTTGGTCGGGTACGGCCGGGCCGGAGGCGATCGCATCCGGCGCGTCGCCCAGAACGTCCGAGAGCGCGATGGTCGTGACGCGCGCGGGCACGCAGCAAAGCGCGAACTTCCCGCCCTTGACGGCGGACAGCCGCTTCCGGATCGCGTTGATCGCGCGGATGTCCGCGCCGGAGCGCAGAAGCCGCCCCGTGAGTTTCGCCATCGCCTCCGGCGCGACGAGAGGCGCTTCAAACAGCGCCGACCCGCCGCCGGAGAGCAGCATCAGCACGCGGTCGCGTTCGGTGAGATCTTTCACCATCTCAAGCGCCCTTGCCGTGGCGATATATCCGTTATTGTCCGGCACCGGATGGCCCGCCTCGTAGACTTCGAGCGGTTCCAGCACCCCCCGCGCGTGGCCGTATTTGGTGATCACGACGCCGCGGTCGACCGGGAGCAGCGAAAGCGCCGTTTGCGCCATCGGCACCGCCGCCTTGCCCACCGCGATCACCACCAGACGCCCGCCGGAGAAATCGCGCCCGGAAAGTGCCTGACTGACTGCCTCGTCTGGCTGCGCGCGCTTCAGCGCCGCCTCCATGATTTCAATCGCGTCTGCCCGCAACTTGAACATTTTCCGCTCCCTTGTGTTTCATAAGCTATTTTTTAGGGTATATCAATAAACTATACCAAAGAACCGGGCGGGGGGCAACCCTGGCCCGGATTTCGATTTTACAATAGGCGACGCAATAATCCATATAAAATTAATATCAGTTATCTTTTATCGATAGCTGACTATCTATATAATCATAGGTGCAGGATGAAGAGGAGGCGAGGACATGTCCACGCAGACGGTCTCCAAGCAGACGCTGTCAAGGCTGCCCCAGTACCTGAGCTATCTGGAATCGCTGCCAGAAGCGGTGCGTACGATTTCCGCGACAGGCATCGCGGCGGCGCTCAACCTGAATCAGGTGCAGGTGCGCAAGGATCTGGCGTCGGTCAGTTCGTCCGGGAAGCCCAAGGTGGGCTACATGCGGCGGGATCTGATCCGCGAGATCAAGGCGTTTCTGGGCTACGACAGCGCGGACGAGGCGGTGATCGTCGGCGCGGGCAAGCTGGGCAGGGCGCTGATGGGCTACACCGGATTCAAGGACTATGGCCTCAACATCCTGGCCGCGTTTGACACCAATGAAGAAGTGATTGGGGAAGACGAAAACGGTCGACCGATCATGCCCATCGAGGTGCTCAAGGAGACCTGTCAGCGGCTGGGCGTGCACATCGGCATCATCACCGTGCCGGCGCCCGCGGCGCAGATGGTGTGCGACCGGCTGATCGATGCGGGGGTGCTCGCGATCTGGAACTTCGCGCCGGTTCGGCTGGTGGTGCCGGACGGCATCCTGGTTCAGAACGAAAACATGGCCAGCGCGCTGGCGATCCTGTCCAACCACCTTGCGGAAAAGTTGAACCAGCAAAACTGACAAATCATCCCGGTTTCCCGCGACCGATGGCGGCTGTGCCGGAAGCGAACGCTCCGCACGCCAGCGTCGCTGTGCCCATCCGCAACGGTTCGCTTGAAATAGTTGCTTGATACACCCGGCGACTCTCATTGTATAAAGGAGCGATCAGGATGTCAACCGTCAAAACCTATGAAACCGTCAACGGTGTCGAAAAACTGCAGGCGGCGATCGATCGCGTTCGGGGTGCGCAGCGGCAGTATGCGTCTTTCACCCAAGAGCAGGTGGACCGGATTTTCAAAGCCGCGGCTTCGGCAGCCGACCGCGCGCGGATCACGCTTGCGAAGATGGCCGTCGCCGAAACGGGCATGGGCGTCGTCGAGGACAAGGTCATCAAGAACCACTACGCCGCGGAGTACATCTACAATGCCTATAAATATGAAAAGACCGTCGGCGTGATTGAAAAGGACGCCGCCTACGGCTATCAAAAAATCGCGACGCCTGTCGGCGTGGTCGCGGCGGTCATCCCCACAACCAACCCCACCTCCACCGCGATCTTCAAAACCCTGATCGCGCTGAAGACGCGAAACGGCATCATCATCACCCCCCATCCCCGCGCGAAGAAATGCACCGTCGAGGCGGCGAGGATCGTATTGGAGGCAGCCGTTGAAGCCGGCGCGCCGGAGGGCATCATCGCCTGGGTGGATGAACCGTCGCTGGAGATGACCAACCTCGCGATGAGGGAAGCCGACCTGATCCTCGCGACCGGCGGCCCCGGCATGGTGAAGAGCGCCTATTCGTCCGGCAAGCCCGCCATCGGCGTCGGCCCCGGCAACGTTCCCGCGATCATCGACGAATCCGCGGACATCCTGCTGGCCGTGAACTCGATCATTCACTCCAAGACCTTCGACAATGGCATGATCTGCGCGTCGGAACAGGCGGTGATCGTGCCGGACGCGATCTATCAGGCCGTCCGGGGCGAGTTCGCGGCACGCGGCTGCTACTTCCTGAAGGGCGACGAACTGGACAAGGTGAGAAAGACCATTCTCATCAACGGCGCGCTGAACGCGAAGATCGTCGGACAGACCGCGAACAAAATCGCGATGCTGTCCGGGATCGAAGTTCCGGAAGAGACGAAGATCCTGATCGGTGAGGTCGAATCGGTGGAACTGACCGAAGAGTTCGCGCACGAGAAGCTGTCGCCGGTGCTCGCGATGTACCGCGCGGTGGACTTTGACGACGCGGTTTCGAAGGCCGCGCGGCTGATCGAGGACGGCGGCCTCGGCCACACCGCGTCGATCTATGCCGATCCCGTCACTGGTGCGGACAGAATCCGCGCGTTCACCGACCGAGTCAAGACCTGCCGCGTGATCGTCAACACCCCGTCCTCTCACGGCGGCATCGGCGATCTGTACAACTTCAAGCTCGCTCCCTCGCTGACACTGGGCTGCGGCACCTGGGGCGGCAACTCGGTCAGCGAAAACGTCGGCGTGAGACACCTTTTGAACGTCAAGGTGGTCGCCGAGAGGAGGGAGAACATGCTCTGGTTCCGTACGCCGCCCAAGGTCTATTTGAAGCGCGGCAGCCTGCCGGTTGCGCTGGACGAACTGAAGCACGTCCTGAACAAGAAGCGCGCCTTCGTCGTGACCGACGAGTTCCTGTACAGAAACGGTTATTCCCGGCAGGTCACGGATCGATTGGATCAAATGGGCATCGCGCACGCGACGTTCTTTGAAGTCGCGCCCGATCCGACCCTTGCCTGCGCCAGGGAGGGCGCGAAGGCCATGACGGCTTTTGCGCCGGACGTGATCATCGCCCTCGGCGGCGGCAGCGCGATGGACGCCGCCAAGATCATGTGGGTTCTGTATGAACACCCGGAAGCCGATTTTGAGGACATGGCGATGCGCTTCGCCGACATCCGGAAGCGCGTCTACACCTTCCCGAAGATGGGCGAGAAGGCGATGTTCATCGCCGTGCCCACCTCCGCCGGAACCGGCAGCGAGGTGACGCCGTTCGCGGTCATCACCGACGAATCAACTGGCGTCAAGTACCCGCTGGCCGACTATGAACTGATGCCGAACATGGCGATCGTGGACGCGGACCTCATGATGGACATGCCGCGCGGCCTCACCGCCGCCTCGGGCATCGACGCGATGACCCACGCGCTGGAGGCCTACGCATCGATGCTCGCCACCGACTTCACCGACGCGATGGCGCTCAAGGCGATCCGGCTGATCTTCGACTACCTGCCCCGCGCCTATGAAAACGGCGCTTCCGACCCGGCGGCGCGCGAGCACATGGCAAACGCGTCCACCATCGCGGGCATGGCGTTCGCCAACGCGTTCCTGGGCGTATGCCACTCGATGGCGCACAAGCTGGGCGCGGCGCACCACCTGCCCCACGGCGTCGCGAACGCGCTGATGATCGGTGAAGTGCTTCGCTTTAACGCCAGCGAAGTGCCCGCAAAGATGGGCTCCTTCTCCCAGTACGACCACCCGCATACGCTCCGGCGCTACGCGGAAATCGCCGAATTCCTGGGCCTTCCGGGTAAGGACGACCAGGAGAAGCTCGCCGCGCTGATCGGAAAGCTCGAAGCGCTCAAGGCCGCCGTCGGAATCAAAAAGACCATCAAAGACTACGGCATCGACGAGGCGAAGTTCCTGAACGGGCTGGACGAAATGGCGGAGCAGGCGTTTGACGACCAGTGCACCGGCGCCAACCCGCGCTATCCGCTGATCGGCGAGATCAAGAAGATGTACCTGAACGCCTACTACGGCGCCTGAGATCGAAGGAGGATTCAACATGAAGCTGGACACAATTATTGCGGTTCGCGCCGACAAGACCGTCTACCGGGACGGGGATCTCGCGATCAAGGTGTTTGGCGGCGGCTTCCCCAAGTCGGACATTCTGAACGAGGCGCTCAATCAGGCGCGCGTGGAGGAGGCGGGCATCAATGTGCCCGCGCTGGTGGAGGTTACGAAGATCGACGGCCGATGGGCGATCGTGTCGGAGTACGTGCCCGGCAAGACGATGAGGCAGATGATGGACGAGCACCCGGAGAACATGGAAGCGTACCTGAGCCGGTTCGTGGACATCCAGCTTTCGATGCACGCGCGGAAAGCGCCGCTTCTTAATAAGCTTCAGGACAAGATGCACCGCAAGATCAGCGCATCGTCGTTTGACGCCACCACGAGGTACGAACTGCATACGAGGCTGGACGCGATGCCCCGGCACGACAAAGTTTGCCATGGCGACTTCAACCCGTCCAACATCATCCTCTCGGACGGCGGCGCGGCCTATATCCTCGACTGGTCGCACGCCACGCAGGGCAACGCGTCCGCGGACGCCGCGCGCACGTTCCTTCTGTTCCACCTCGCTGGCGAGCGGGATATAGCGGAGAAGTACTTGACTCTCTTCTGCAAAAAGAGCGACACCGCCCGGCAGTACGTCGAAAAGTGGATTCCGATCGTCGCCGCGTCCCAGTCGGTGAAGGGCAAACCGGAAGAACGGGATTTTCTGAAAAAATGGGTGGATGTCGTGGAATACGAGTGACGTTCAAACAGTGTGGATGGAACGGTCCGCGGTCTATTGACCGCGGACCGTTTTCATTTATGTAACGGTGTGTGTTGTATTAAACCTGTCTGTCGCGTTCGCGAACGACCCGACGCGCTAAAAAAGAAAGTGGCAATGGACGATCTATTCCGTAATGCACTGAAACGACGCTGGAGGTCGACTGCAGCACCATTCCCATCCGCCCGCGAGCGTCTATCACCGAATATCAAGAATAGAAGCGTGATCAGGGCATTGTTTTTACTTGCAACCGATGAAAATCTGGCATTATGCATGAAAAGTTCTAAATTGCGGTTAATTTAGCCCGATATAGCAGGTAGAGATTGGTGACTTGGTAGGGCGCGTGTGTTGCCGCCGCGTTCACCAATCCGAAGCCGGGCTTACATTACGAGGTGGAGGGATTCATCCGTGCTCAAGAACATCAAACTGCGTACGAAACTACTGTGGCTGGCGTTCGTGCCCATCTTGGGCGCGGTGCTGGTCACCGCGCTCGCGGTCACAAGCATCCAGAGCGTAACCGCCAATATGGAAAAGACCCTGTACACGGAAGCCTATACGGCCGTGGCGCAGCTCACCAACGCCGACCGTGACCTCTACCAGGCGATATCCGCGTACCAGGAACTGGGGCGAATCGGCCTCTCCGCCGACCGGAAGACCGAATTGCTGGGCGCGTTTGATGAGAACTGTCAGCAAGCCATCGACCGCGCCGCACAGGCGCAGCAGGCGCTGGAACAGAGCAAGGACGTGTGGGCTGCTGTCAAGCATCCCGATTCCGGCACGACCATCTTTGAAGACCTCGCCGAATTCAATCAGGAGATCACCGCGTGGATCCCCAAAGTGAAAGACAGCCTGGCCAAGGGTTGGGGCGTGGCAAGCTTTCTGGACAGCCCGCTATATGCGAATTTTGAGGAACTCCGCGGCAATATAAACGCGGCGGAGGAGACGATGGACGGCGCGATCACCGCGGAAATGGCCGAGATTGACCGCACCATCAATCAGACGATCGTTTTCACCGTCGCCATTGACCTCGCCGCGATCCTCGCGACCATACTGCTGGCGTGGCTGATCATCGCCGCCATCACAAGGCCTGTCAACAAGACGGTCTCCCTGATCGGCGAAATGTCCCAGGGTGACCTGAGATCCAGACTGGATGTGCGGTCAAAGGATGAGATCGGGGTGATGTCCTCGTCTGTCAACGCATTTGCGGACAAGCTATCCGGGGCGATGAACGACATCCGCATCGCATCGGCCAACGTGGCTTCGGCGGCGGATCAGGTCTCGTCGATGAGCGTCTCGCTGTCCCAGGGTTCGACGCAGCAGGCCAGCGCGATCGAGCAGTTCAACTCCTCTCTGGAGGAGATCGCCGCCAAGACCAGTCAGAACGCCAAGTACGCGGCGCAGGCCAACGAGCTTTCGGAGACCACGCGGCACCGGGCCGAGCAGGGCAACGCCCGGATGGACGCGATGCTCACCGCGATGAACGAGATCGACGAGGCGTCCGGCAACATTTCGAAGATCATCAAGGTGATCGACGACATCGCGTTCCAGACCAACATCCTGGCGCTCAACGCCGCGGTGGAGGCGGCTCGCGCCGGACAGCATGGCAAGGGCTTCGCGGTGGTGGCGGAGGAAGTCCGTAACCTCGCGGCGCGCTCCGCCAACGCCGCCAAGGAAACCACGGCGATGATCGAGACCTCCATCAAGAAGACCGCCGCCGGTTCGGCTGTGGCGCAGGACACCGCGACGGCGCTCAAGGAGATCATGTCGCTGGTGAAGGAGGCCGCGACGTTGATGAATTCCATCGCGGAATCCTCCAACGAGCAGGCCGCCGGCATCGACCAATTGCGCATCGGCCTCGACCAGATCACGCAGGTGGTGCAGGCCAACTCCTCCGCCGCGGTCGAAAGTTCCGCGGCCAGCGAGCGGCTGCTCAATCAAGCGGAACTGCTCAAAGAGCAGGTGGCGTACTTCAAGGTGCGGAACGGCCTGAGCGCAAACAACACCGTTGTAATGTAGCGATATCCAAACGGCCTGAAAAATGCATCCGGCCAGCGGAAAACCCCGGCAAAAACGCCGGGGTTTTTTGCTGTGCAAACGCGCGGCGAAAGAATCATCCATTTCAACAGGTTTTCGGTGACGGCCGGGATGTTTTCTCATCCGCCGCCATAGGATGAAAGCTGTGTGGATGTTTTCAAGAAGTGATCAAATTGTGTTGTAAAAATGCGTGAAATCGGATTGGATTACCAAAATTAATATCGGTGATTTGTAGCCATCAAACATCCATGACAATTCAAATGTAAAATAAAGACAACGGAAACACCTCCCGTTTCACCATCCAGGAAGTTGGAACCTGACCAGCGAGAGGAGGAAGCTCGAACATGCAAGCGAACTGCACATGCCCCGGAACCGATCAGGAGAAGGCGCTTCAACAGATCGCGAACGTCATCGACTTGTACAGGGGGAAGGAAGGCAGCCTCATACAGGTATTGCACCTTGCGCAGCAGATCTATGGCAGCCTGCCGCTGGAGGTGCAGACGTTCATCTCCAAGGAGATGGACATCCCGCTTTCGACGATCTCCGGCGTGGTGTCCTTCTATTCGTTCTTCACCACCGTGCCGCGCGGCGAGCACACAATCCGCGTGTGCCTGGGCACGGCTTGCTACGTGCGCGGCGGCAAGCGCGTGCTGGAGGGGCTTCAGGAGCGATTGGGCGTGGAGCTGGGCGGCACGACGCAGGACGGCAAGTTTACGCTGGAAGTCGCCCGCTGCATCGGCGCGTGCGGGCTGGCGCCGGCAATGATGATCGACGACGTGGTCTATAAGCAGGTCAACGTCAACAAGCTGGAGAACATTCTCGCAAAGTTTTAGCCGGAGGAGGTGAGCAGGGATGAAAATCAGCGGCGTGGAAGAACTCAAATCGATCCGGGACGAGTACCTGAAGCGGCTGGAAGGATACAAGTACCATATCCTGGTGTGCGGCGGCGCGGGCTGCGTGTCGTCGGGCTGTCAGGAGGTGGCGAAGGCCGTTCAGCAGGCGCTGGAGCAACAGAAACTCCAGGATCAAGCGCTGGTGATGGAGACCGGCTGCATCGGCACCTGCGCGGTGGGGCCGGTGATGCTGATCCAGCCGGAGGGCGTCTTCTACACAAAACTGACGCCTGAAACCGCGCGGGAGATCGTCGTCAGCCATCTGGTCAAGGGCAAGATTCTGACCCAGCACACGTTCTACGACCAGTCGCTACGCACCCACGTGCCCAAGATCGAGGACATCAATTTCTTCAAGGAGCAGGTCAAGATCGCGCTGCGCAACTGCGGCGCGATGGAGTACGCTCGCATTGAGGCCTACATCGCGCGGGACGGCTATATGGCCGCGGCGAAGGCGCTCACCGGCATGTCCGGCGCGGAGATCGTCAAGGAAATCAAGGCGTCCGGTCTGATGGGGCGCGGCGGCGCGGGCTTCCCGACCGGCGTCAAGTGGGACGCGGGGCTGCGCGCGCCGGGGCCCGTCAAGTACATCGTCTGCAACGCCGACGAGGGCGACCCGGGCGCGTTCATGGACCGCTCCATCATCGAGGGCGACCCCCACTCGGTGATCGAGGGCATGCTGGTGGGCGGATTCACGATCGGCGCGCACCAGGGCTACGTATACGTGCGCGCGGAGTATCCGCTCGCGATCGAGCGGCTTACGAAGGCGCTGGAGCAGGCGCGAGCGCTGGGGCTTCTGGGGAAGGACCTGCTGGGCACCGGCTACGACTTTGACATCGAGATCCGCATTGGCGCGGGCGCGTTCGTGTGCGGCGAGGAAACTGCGCTGATCAATTCCATCGAAGGCGAACGAGGCGAACCCAGACAGAAGCCGCCGTTCCCGTTCCAGAACGGCCTTTTTGGAAAGCCGACCATCATCAACAACGTCGAAACCTTCGCGAACATCCCGGCGATCCTGCTCAAGGGCGCGGAGTGGTACGCGAGTTTCGGCACCGAGAAGAGCAAGGGCACGAAGGTGTTCGCGCTGGCGGGTGACATTACGAATACCGGCATCGTCGAGGTGCCGATTGGGACGCCGCTGGGCAACATCCTCTTTGACATCGGCGGCGGCGTGCCGGGCAGCAAGAAGTTCAAGGCCGCGCAGATCGGCGGGCCGTCTGGCGGCTGCATCACCCGCGAGAACCTGAACACGCCCACCGATTACGCCGACATCAAGGCGCTGGGCGCGATCATGGGCTCCGGCGGCCTGATCACGATGAACGAGGACACCTGCATGGTGGACACCGCGAGATACTTCCTGGACTTCATCAAGGATGAGTCCTGCGGCAAGTGCGTCGCGTGCCGCATCGGCACTAAGCGGATGCTGGAGATTCTGGAGCGCATCACCCGCGGCGAAGGGGAAGAGGGAGACATCGAGCTTCTGGAAGAGCTCGGCGCGATCATTCAGGACACCGCAATCTGCGGCCTGGGGCAGACCGCGCCCAACCCGGTCTTGAGCGCCATCAAGAACTTCCGCGACGAGTTCGAGGAGCACATCCGCTACAAACGCTGCCGCGCGGGCGTGTGCTCGGAGCTGTTCATCTCCCCCTGCGAGAACACCTGCCCTGCCAACGTCAACGTGCCCGGCTACACCGCGCTGGTCGCGGAGGGGCGCTTCATCGACGCCTACAACCTGATCCGGCAGGAGAACCCGTTTCCCGCCGTGTGCGGCCGCATCTGCACCCGACCCTGCGAGAGCAAGTGCAGAAGGCGTACGCTGGACGAGGCCGTCGCGATCTGCGATTTGAAGCGGTTCGTCGCCGACTACGCGCACAAGCACGAGAAGCCCTTTATCAAGGACATCATCTTCCCCAAGAACGGCAAGAAGGTGGCCATCATCGGCGCGGGCGCGGCGGGGCTGACCTGCGGCCACTACCTGGTGCGCATCGGCTACGAGGTGGATGTCTACGAGTCCGAAGACGTTGCGGGCGGTGTGCTGGCCTACGGCATCCCGGAATACCGGCTTCCGATGGAGGTTTTGAAGCACGAGATCAACCTGATCGAGCAGGAGGGCGTCATCATCCACCTGAATACCGAGGTGGGCAGGGACATCACCTTTGATTACCTGCGCAAGGATTCCGACGCGATCTTCGTCTCCACCGGAACACAGCTGCCGCAGAAGGCGGGCATTCCGGGCGAGAGCCTGAAGGGCGTCATCCACGGCATCGACTTCTTGAAGAAGGTCAAGCTGGGCCGCGAGATCGAGATTGGAGACAATGTGGTGGTCGTCGGCGGCGGCAATACGGCGATCGACTCGGCAAGGACGGCGCTTCGGATGGGCGCGAAGAAGGTCACGGTTCTGTACCGCCGCACCAAGAGCATGATGCCCGCCTACGAATCGGAGGTGCGCGAGGCGCTGGAAGAGGGTGTCGAGCTCATCCCGCTGGCGCAGCCCGTCCGGTTCATCCCAGGCGCGGACAACCGCGTCGCCAAGATCGAGTACATGAAGATGAAGCTGGGCGAATTCGATTCCGGCGGACGCCGCAAGTCCGTTCCGACTGGTGAACCGTTCCAATACATCGAAGTGGACACGGTCATCCCGGCCATCAGCCAGTACGCCGACCTTCCGTTCATCCCGGCGGGCGAGATCGGCCGGACCAAATGGGGGACGTTCACCGTCGACCCGGACACGATGATGACCACGATGAAGGGCGTGTTCGCCGGCGGCGACATCGTGCGCGGCCCGGACACCGTGATTCAGGCGATCGCGGACGGCAAGAAGGCCGCCATCGCCATCGACAAGTACTTCGGCGGGCGCGGCGTCCTCAACCGGGGGGTGGAGATCAAGTTCTCGCCCATTCAGGATGACGACGACGTGGTGGAACTGCCGCGCTACCCGCTGGACATGCTGGAACTGGAGAAGCGCAAGGGGAGCTTCGACGAGGTCGTGCTGGGCTACCACAAGCTCACCGCGATGGCCGAAGCGATGCGCTGCCTCCACTGTGAAAGGAGGTAGGCCGCATGGTTCACATCACCATCAACCACCAGCCCTTTGAGGTGGAGGAGGGCATCACGATCATGGAGGCGGCGCGCCGCAACTCCATCAACATCCCCAGTCTCTGTTACATGAAGGATGTGCACCAGTTCGGCGGGTGCCGCATCTGCGTCGTGGAAGTGGAAGGCATGCGAAACCTTCAGGCATCCTGTACGACGATAGTCGCGGAGGGCATGGTGGTCAACACCTACTCCAACCGCGTCAACAAGGCGCGCAAGGTGCTCTACGAACTGATGCTGTCCGACCACTCCCAGGACTGCCTCAGCTGCACGCGCAACCAGAGCTGCAAGTTCCAGGCGCTGGGCAAGCAACTGGGCGTGGATACTTCCCGCTTCGAGGGCGAGCGCTCCAGCTACCACATGGACGCGTCGGTCGCGATCTCGCGGGACATGTCCAAGTGCATCCTGTGCCGCCGCTGTGTGACGGCCTGCGCCCAGGTGCAGAAGACCTGCGTGCTCGCGCCCCAGAACCGCGGGTTTGAAACCGAGATCTCCCCGGCGATGGGGCTTCCGATCGGCTCGGTCAACTGCGCGTTCTGCGGCCAGTGCACGGTGGTGTGCCCGGTCGGCGCGCTCCGGGAGACCAGCGCCAAGCGGATGGTCTGGGACGCGCTGGAGGATCCGTCAAAGCGCGCGGTCGTGCAGGTCGCCCCGGCGGTGCGCGTCGCGCTGGGCGAGGAGTTCGGCCTGCCGTCCGGCACGCGGGTCACCGGCAAGATCGCGGCGGCGCTCAGGAAACTCGGCTTCAAGGACGTGTTCGATACCAACTTCACCGCAGACCTCACGATCATGGAGGAGGGCACGGAGCTACTGAACCGGCTGAAGGCGGCGCTGACCGGTGGCGAGGCGGCGCTGCCGATGATCACCAGCTGTTCGCCGGGCTGGATCAAGTACGTGGAGCACAATTTCCCGGATCACCTCGACCACCTGTCCACCTGCAAGTCGCCCCACACGATGCTGGGCGCGCTGGTGAAGTCCTTCTACGCGAAGGAGATCGGCGTGAACCCGGAGAAGATGTTCGTCGTATCGGTCATGCCCTGCACCGCCAAGAAGTTCGAGATCGCCCGCGAGGAGATGAAGAACGACGGCCTCCAGAACGTGGACGCGGTGCTGACCACCCGCGAGCTGGCCGATATGATCCGCTCCGCCGGCATCGACTTCGCGGCGCTCGCGGATGAGGAGTTTGACAACCCGCTGGGCATGTCGACCGGCGCGGCCGACATCTTCGGCCTGACCGGCGGCGTGATGGAGGCCGCGCTGCGCACCGTGTACGAGCTCGTGACCGGGCGGGAACTGCCCTTTGAGGGCTTGCATGTGACGCCGATCGTCGGCCTCGACCAGGTCAAGGAAGCGGCGATCACGATCGAGAACCCGCTGCCCGACTACAAGTTTCTGGACGGTGTGACGGTGCGCGTGGCGGTGACCAGCGGCCTCGACGGCGCGAACAAGCTGATGCGTCAGCTGGAGAAAGGCGAATCCCCCTACCACTTCATCGAGGTCATGGGCTGCCCCGGCGGCTGCATCATGGGCGGCGGACAGCCGCGGTCTGACGACCCGGACGTCCGCGAGAAACGACTCCAGAACCTGTACCTGGAGGACGAGTGCAAGGAGATCCGCAAGTCCCACGAGAACCCCTACGTAATCAAGCTGTATGAGAAGTATCTGGGGAAGCCCAACGGCCACCTGTCCCATCAGCTGCTGCACACATACTACGTCCGGCGCGGCCTGTTCAACCAGTTCGGAAAGAGCGACTACTCGATTCTGGTCGAACCCAGCGAGCAGCGGAAAATCATGCCCCGGACGAAGCCGCAGGCTGTGGAGACTGCGAAGCGCACCCGCGAAGACCACGAATCCCCGCGCGTCTTTGAACTGGAAGCCGAGAACCGCCGCCTGAAGGCGGAGCTCAAGGACAAGGAGGAGAGCGTGGAGATTTTGAAGAGCGTGCTGATCGACTACCGGTCATAGTTGCTTCTGGAATTCGTGCGCCGGGGAGAGCACACTCCCCGGCGCAACTTGTTGAAGTGACTTGATAACCGCCGATTTTTTCAGTATAATGCGAAATAGAGAAGTCGAAGCGCCGCCGACCGACCCAAGGGGGGGTTGTGTTGGATCAGGATACGAAGCTGCTCGCAGCCGACGCCGACCAGACCGTGCGCGAGATCATCGGCCTCTGCGCCAAGGCGGAGGGGTGGCTCCTCGACTGCGCGCCGGACGGGCTGTCCGCGATCAAGCGCCTTCGTCGGAGCGAATATCATCTGGTAATTCTGGAGGCGGAACTCCCGGAGGTGGATGGCTACATCGTCTGCCGCCATCTGCGAAAGAGCGCCAGCATGCCGGTGATCTTCATCAGCCGCCACGGCAACGAAACGAACCGCCTCGCCGGGTTCGAGGCGGGCGGCAACGACTATGTCTTAAAGCCCTTCTATCCGCGCGAACTGGTCGCGCGCATCAAAAACCTGTTATCCATCTGGGGGCATGACGCGCGCGCGGCCAACGTGATCCGCGCGGGCGAGATTTCCCTGAACCTCGGTTCCCGCCAGACGACGGTGGGCGGGAACGAGGTGAAGCTGACGCCCAAGGAGTTTGACCTCCTGCTCTTCTTCCTGCGCAACCAGCGGCAGGCGTTTTCGCGCGATTCGCTCCTGGAAATGGTCTGGGGACAGGATTTCTTTGGTTCCGACCGCACGGTGGACACGCACGTCAAGAGCCTCCGGGGCAAGATCTCGCCCTGCCAGAACAGCATTCAGACCGTCTGGGGATACGGATACAAATTTGAATTATAGCGGCTTTTGTTCCATTGCTCTATGCCTGTAATTCCCTGTGGATTCTTGAAACACCCACCCTGCTCACAGCGTCTTATAGCTGATACCAATCCAAAGCATTCATTCCTCGTTGGACTGAATCTGTTCGCGCAGAACTTTGTCGCCATCCACTCAGCGTAGCGCTGCTACGCCTCGCTCCGGCTCCTTGTTCTGCATCGAAAATCTTTCAGTCCTTTGGAGTAATCAATGCTTTTCCTTGGTGTGAAACAACGCAACCGGCGGGCGGGTATCCGTCTGACCGCCGGATCGCATACGATGGGAACGGACGCCTGGCGCATGGATTGCCGGCTTTCGTAAGCTCGTTGAAGCGCGTCGGTGAATGAAGGGGAGTCGTTCCAATGGCTGACAAAGGTGTGCTGCTGATTCACGGCTTTGCCGGGGGGCGCCATGAGGTAAGCCCGCTGGCCGAGTATTTGGCGGATCGCGGCTATGACGTTGTGATGCCCAGGCTTTCGGGGCACGAGGACACGCGCGCGACGCTGGACAAAGCGAAATATGCGGAATGGATCGCGTCAGGCATCGAAGCCTATGAAGAACTTGCCAAGAGGTGTGAGGACATCACCGTCATCGGGTTCTCGATGGGCGGGCTGATCGCCGTGCAGATTTATCAGAAGTATCGGCTTGATCGGCTGGTGACGATCAATACGCCGATTTACGTATGGGATCTCTCGCGCGTCATCCAAAATCTGCGGAGCAATTTCAAAGCGAATGCCCGTCGGTATCTTGCCAATGGGGCCAATATATCCATGACCGCGGCGGCGCAATTCCTGCGCCTGCTTTTTCTGACAAAGCCAAAGTTCCGCTCCGTCGAATGCCCGTGCCTGATTTTCCAGGCGCAGGATGACGATACCGTGCATCGCAGGAGCGCCGATTACATCCTGGACAGCGTATGCGGCGACAAGCGCGTCATTCGGCTCGCGTCAGGCGGCCATAACGTGCTCTTGTCGGACAGCCTCAACCGGATTGCGCCATGCGTCCTGGAATTCATCGAAGCGGGCAACGTGTCTGCCGGTCCCATTCCTGAGAGTGTCGCCGCGCCGGGTTGGGCGTATTCCGAAGTCTGCAACGCGCATTAGTTGCCCTCGATTCTGTCTATAAATCTGACCGGCTGTGAGCCGGTTTTTGTATGCGCAGTGATTACAAATGTCAACCCGGCGTTCGGGGTTCTTCGCTTGACAGAATGTGCGTTCTGTCCTATCATAAACGATGACGCTTTTTTATGGGAGGGCCTGGATTTGGTGATTTTGGGCATCGATCCGGGGCTGGCGACGCTCGGCTACGGCGTGATCCGCTCGGACGGCGACCGCTGCCAACTGGTGCAGTTCGGCGCGCTGACGACCAAGGCGGGCATCCCGCTGCCGCAGCGGCTGCGCTCGATCTTCCTGGGCATCCATCAACTGATGGACATCTACGAGCCGGACGAAGTCGCGTTTGAGGAATTGTTCTTCTCAAAGAACGTCACCACCGGCATGGACGTCAGCGCGGCGCGCGGCGCGGCGCTGGCGGCGGCGGCCACGCGCACCGAGGCGCTGTACGAGTATACGCCGATGCAGGTCAAGCTGGCGGTCACCGGCCACGGCAGGGCGGACAAGCTGCAGGTACAGACGATGGTGAAGATCCTTCTGAACATGCAGGAGATCGCCCGGCCTGACGACGCCGCCGACGCGCTGGCGGTGGCGCTGACCCACGCCCATACGATGCGGATGCGCTCGCAGTTCAAAATCCAATGAGGCAACAAAATCCTATTTGGGTCTTTCGTGAGTAGGAGGGCGCCATGTACGCGCATTTTGACGGCATTCTGGCCGAGAAGAACGCGGATTCCGTCGTGATCGACTGCGGCGGGGTCGGCTATACGCTGCTGGTCAGTTCCGCGGCGCTGGGCGCCGCGCCGCAGGTGGGCGCGCGCTTCAAGTGCTACGCGCACCTCTCCGTGCGGGAGGACGCGATGGAACTGTTCGGCTTCTACAGCCGCGAGGAAAAGGCGATGTTTTTACGCCTGAACTCGGTCTCCGGCATCGGGCCGAGAACCGCGCTTCAGATTCTCTCGTCCCTGAGCGTCCGGGAACTGACGATCGCGCTACTCACCGGCGACGCCGCGGCGCTCGCACGCGCGCCGGGCATCGGCAAGAAGACCGCGCAGCGGCTGATCCTGGAACTCCGGGACAAGCTGGACGGCGAGGCGGAACTGACCGGCGCGTCCGTCCCGGCTGTGCCGCGCGGCGGTGCCACTGCCGAGGCGATCGAGGCGCTGATGGCGTTGGGCTATGCTTCCAGTGAGGCGGCGGCGGCGGTCGCGCGCGTCGCGGCGCAATCCGACCGCACCGATGAACTGATCCGGCTCGCGCTGAAGGGGATGAACGGCTGATGGACGACGAACGGCTGATCGCAAACGGCTACCACGCCGAGGAAGATGACGCGGAGCGCACGCTGCGCCCGCTGACCCTCTCGGAATACTTCGGCCAGCACAAGCTGAAGGAGAGCCTGTCGGTCTACATGCAGGCGGCCATCAAGCGCCGGGAACCGCTGGATCACCTCTTGCTCTACGGCCCGCCGGGACTTGGGAAGACCACGCTGGCCGGGATCATCGCCTCCGAAATGGGGCACAACATCCGCGTGACCAGCGGCCCCGCGATCGAGCGGCCAGGCGATCTCGCGTCGATCCTGACCAACCTCGCCGCCGGGGACATCCTGTTTATCGACGAGATTCACCGGCTGTCCCACGCGGTGGAGGAAGTCCTGTACCCCGCGATGGAGGACTACGCGCTCGACATCATGATCGGAAAAGGCCCCTCCGCCCGGTCGATCCGGCTGGACCTTCCAAAGTTCACCCTGATCGGCGCGACGACCAGGGCGGGCCTACTGACCTCGCCGCTTCGCGACCGATTCGGCATCAGCTTTCGGCTGGAACTGTACAATGCGGAGGATCTTTCGATCATCCTTCTGCGCTCGGCGCGCATTCTCAAGATCGAGTGCGACGGGGACGGGGCGCTCGAAATCGCGCGGCGCTCGCGCGGCACGCCCCGGATCGCGAACCGGCTCATCAAGCGCGTGCGCGACTTCGCACAGGTAAAGGCGGGCGGGCGCATCACGCTGCCGGTGGCAAAGGAAGCGCTGGACATCATGGAGATCGACGAACTCGGCCTCGACCGGATCGACCGCGCGATGCTTCAGACGATGATTCAGAAGTTCGGCGGCGGGCCGGTCGGCCTCGACACGCTGGCCGCCTCGACCGGAGAGGACGCCTCCACCATCGAGGACGTGTACGAGCCGTACCTGTTGCAGCTGGGCTTTCTGATGCGGACGCCCAGAGGGCGAATCGCCGCACCCGCCGCCTACGGCCATCTGGGGCTGACCGCCCCAGCCGCGCCGGAATCCGCGCAGACGCGGCTGGAAATTGACGAATAGATTGGAAACCCAATGAAGACAAGCGATTTTGTATACGACCTGCCGGAGGAACTGATTGCCCAGACGCCCATCGAACCGCGCGACCACAGCCGGATGCTTATGGTGAGCCGGGCGGACGGGACGATTTCGCATAAACACTTTTACGACCTGCCCTCGTGTCTTCGCGCGGGTGATGTATTGGTGATCAACGACACGCGGGTCATGCCCGCGCGACTGATCGGCGAGCGCCCCGGCGGCGGCGCGTGCGAAGTGCTGCTGTTAAAGCAGCTATCGCCCATCTCCTGGGAGACGCTTGTCAAACCCGGCAAGAAGTTGAAGCCGGGTATGAAGGTGTCCTTCGGAAACGGTCGGCTGACCGCTACCATCGAGGCCCCGACCGACGCGGGCGGGCGTGTGGTGCGCTTTGACGTACAAAGCGGTACGCTGGAGGCAGCGCTTGACGAACTGGGCGAGATGCCACTGCCGCCCTACATCCACGAAAAACTTCAGGATCGGGACCGGTATCAGACGGTCTATGCCCGCGAGACCGGTTCCGCCGCCGCACCGACGGCGGGGCTGCACTTTACACCCGAACTGCTGGATCAAATCCGCACGATGGGCGTTGAAATCGTGCCGATCCTGCTGCACGTCGGCCTCGGTACGTTCCGCCCGGTAAAGTCGGAGGACATCGCCGAGCACCACATGCACAGCGAGTTTTACGCTGTGACCGAGTCAGCCGCTGAGTCGGTCAACCGCGCGAAAAAAGAGGGGCGGCGGGTGATCGCGGTGGGCACGACCAGCGTGCGCACGCTGGAATCCGCCGCGCGGGATGGGCTGCTTCAGGCGGGTTCCGGCTGGACGGACATTTTCATCACGCCCGGCTACCGCTTTCAGATGGTGGACGCGCTGATCACCAACTTCCACCTGCCCGGTTCGACGTTAATCATGCTGGTGTCGGCGCTGATGGGCCGCGAGCAAACGCTCGCCGCCTACGAAGAGGCCGTCCGGCAGAAGTACCGTTTCTTCTCCTTTGGCGACGCGATGTTCATTTATTAGGGGGATATTTCCTTGCCCAAACCGTTTGAATTTGAGCTTCTGCATACCTGCAAACAGACCGGCGCGCGCCGGGGGCGGCTTCACACCCCGCACGGCGTGGTCGAGACGCCGGTGTTCATGCCGGTGGGCACACAGGCGTCGGTCAAGACGCTGTCGCCGGAGGAAGTCTGGGATACCGGCGCCCAGATCATCCTGTCCAACACCTACCACCTGCACCTCCGTCCCGGCGAAGACCTCGTCAAAGAGGCGGGCGGGCTGCACAGATTCATGCACTGGGACGGGCCGATCCTGACCGACAGCGGCGGATTTCAGGTGTTTTCGCTGGCAAGCCTTCGGAAGGTGCGGGAGGACGGCGTGCGCTTTCGGTCGCATCTGGACGGCAGCGAACGGTTCCTGTCGCCGGAAAAATCCGTCGAGATCCAGGAGGCGCTGGGCTCCGACATCATGATGCAGTTTGACGAGTGCACCGCCTGGCCCTGCGACGAGAAGACCGCCGCCGCCGCGCTGGGGCGCACCACCCGCTGGCTGGACCGCTGTATCGCCGCGAAGAGGCGGGATGATCAGGCGCTCTTTGGCATTGTGCAGGGCGCGTTCTTTGAGGAACTGCGCGCGGAGAGCGCGCGGCAGGTGTCCATGCGCGACCTGCCCGGCTACGGCATCGGCGGGCTTTCGGTCGGCGAACCCAAGGAAATCATGTACCGGATGCTGGATGTGGTCTGCCCGATCCTGCCGGAGGGAAAGCCGAGATACCTGATGGGCGTCGGGTCGCCAGATTGTCTGGTCGAGGGCGTTCTTCGCGGTGTGGACATGTTCGACTGCGTGCTGGCGACCCGCGTCGCGAGAAACGGCACCGTATTCACCCGAAACGGGCGGCTGGTCGTGCGCAACGCGAGCTGCGCGCGGGATTTTTCGCCGATCGAAGCGGATTGCGACTGCTACGCCTGCAAAAACTACTCCCGCGCCTACATCCGGCACTTATTGAAAGCGGAAGAGATTCTGGCGCTCCGGCTGTGCTCGATCCACAACCTGCGCTTTTTGACCAAAATGATGGAGGAAATGCGCGAGGCGATTTCCCAGGACGCGCTGAAGGACTGGGTGGAAAGCTTCTACTCAACACACGGGCGCGGGAACTGGTGACCGCGCGAAAAGCGGCCGTCTCACCCGATATGCCTGTTTTACAGGAAGGTGCGAAAATTTTACAGGTTTGTGCGGCTGCCGTACGTTTTGATGGTTGTGCTTCCGCTCAGACTTCAGTATAATAAATCAGTATGATTTATTTTGGAGGAAATAACATGTTCGCGAGTTTCGCCTGGCTCCTGGATGCCGCCGCCCCGGCCGCTACGGCTGCCGCCAATGCTGTCGCGGGTGCCACCGCCGCCGCGGGTGCGACCGCCGGCGCGGATGCCGCTGCCGTACAAAGCGGCGGTATTCTCGCTACCCTGATTCAACTTTTGCCGATGGCCGCCATCGTCGTGGTGTTCTGGTTTGTCCTGATCCGCCCGCAGCGCAAGAAGGACAAGGCCGTTAAGGACATGCTTTCCGCGCTCAAGCCGGGCGATCGCATCTGCACCATCGGCGGCGTGTACGGCACCGTGACCGCCATCAAGGACGACACCGTGACGGTGGTCGTCGGCGCGCAGAAGACCCCGCTGATCTTCGCCCGCTGGGCGATCCGTTCCGTCGAGGACGCGCCGCTGGAGAACGACGTGGAACCGCAGATCTAAACGCGCTGACGCGCTTGCGGCGAAACCCCGCTTCGCGGTTTTTCGCCGCATTAGGATGCGAGCCGGTTTCCTCAAATCCCTTCGGGGATTTGCGAGCGGAAACCGGCTTTTGTATGCTTTCCCCGTCGGCCGGGCAGGCTCGGCCTTAGGGGGAAAGCCAATTCCGCCGTACACGCCGCCGGAATTGATAAAAGTGGAAAGGGCTGCGGCCCTCTCCACCCTCTCCCGGAATGGGATTGACCAGAGACTGCCTCCATCAAGCGGTCTTTTTTTTGACCGGAACACATAGGCTTGGACGGAGGAGGGGATGCGGATGGACCGGCGGGCGACGGTTTTTGCGCTGCTTAAGGGGCTGGGGGTGGCGGTACTGACGACCCTGATCGGCATGGCGGTGCTGGCCGGCCTGGTGGTTCTGACCGGTATTGGCGACAACGCGGTGCTGGCGATCAATCAGGCGCTCAAGGCGGTCAGCATCGCGCTGGGCGCCGGGGCGGCAGTGGGTTTCGGTGGACGGCGCGGGTTTATTCTTGGCGCGGTTGTCGGCGCGCTGTACATGATCCTGGGATACGCGCTCTATAGCGCGATCGATGGGCGGATGGCGCCCGCGGGGCTGATGGTGACGGAATTTCTGATGGGCGCGCTGGTCGGCGCATTGGCAGGGGCGCTGGTGGCCAACATCAATCCGCCGCGCCGCCTGAAGCGAAGAACCCGCGCCGCCGCGTAGCATTCCGGGAATAGCTGTAGAATCATGCAATGTCCAGTTCCGGCGCGTACGCGCCGGATTTTTTTAAGAAACATGGACTCTCGAAATAGGATATGAACTGTCATGCTGACACCTTAACCCAGAGGATTAACGCCACAACTCCGTAAAATTCTGTCGGGCCATCTACGTTGTACAACGGACGGGTATATACGAAGCATCTGGCCCAAAAGGAGAATGTGTATGCAAAAAAAGATGATGGCGGTACTGGTCGCTCTGGCCTTCGCGCTCACGATTGCCCCGGCGCAGGCGGCGAACACCACGCAGGCGACGACTCAGAGCCTGTCGGCAAAGACCTCTGTGGACGCGGTATCCAAAGCGACGACCAAGAAAAAGAAGTCGTCCTCAAAAAAGGCCTCCTCGACTGCCCAGACGACACCCCAACCGGCGATGGACATGCCGGGGATGGCCATGACGCCGGTCGAGGATCTGACGTCTTCTGAGAACCCACTGTTTCCCGTGGGCACTGAAGTTATCGTGAACACCGACCACATGTCCGGCATGATGGGCGCCAAGGGCGTTGTTTCCGGCGCGTACGACACCACGCTGTACGCGGTGGATTACACGGATGCGAGCGGTACGGAAGTCAAAAACCATCGGTGGGTGATCGCGGAAGAGATAGTATCAAGCGACGGCGTGGCCTTTCAGGTCGGGGACACGGTGACGATGCGTCAGGGGCACATGGAGGCGATGGACGGGGCGGGACAGAGCGCGGTGATCGTCCAGATTATGCCGGGCCCCGCGTACATGGTGGATTACGACCCGACGGACGGAAGCGCAAGGGTGATGAATCACCAGTGGGTCGCGGAGTTCGAGCTGAAAGCTTCTGATGCGGCCTATTAGCTGTAAATGCCCAACAAAATGGTGCGAGGCTGCTGTTCCTGCATGCCCATAGACCATCCATGTACTTCAGGGAGGGTGTCGTGAGGGTCGAAGCCCTCCTTACATTCCATCATATCGATCAGCGCGGTGGATTTGGCTTTCCCCCAAAGGCCGCATGCCCGGCTGACGGGGAAAGCGTTCCCGAAACGGCTCCCGCACGGAAATTCCGCGGATTTTCATGGAACCGGCTCCGTTCCAAATGCCAAGGAAAGATGCGTCAGCGGATTTCCTTGGCGCGTATCGACTCGATACGCAGAGGGGCTGCCACACAGGTTTCGGTGTGGCAGCCCCTATTTTGTTGGATGATTGTCAGGTGCGCCCGAAAAGCGGGAGGCTTGTGTCGCCGGAGAAGTACTGCATGTCCTGGGTGACGTCCGGGGAATCGTAGCCGATCCGGAACTGATCCACGTAGTAGTCCGCGAAATCGAACACCTCCTTGAATGTCGCGATGTTGTCCTTGGGCGTCTTGTCGCAGTTGAGCGCGGTTGCGCTGGGGTTGAACAGGTCGTATCCACCGGCGACAGCCAGGTAGTAGGAGGCGAGACCCACGTAGGTCACCGTCTTGCCGGAGTAGTATCCGACGGACAGCGACGTTTCGTTCTTGCGGCAGGCAGTGATCACGTGGTACTGACTGGAGGTCAGCCCCTTGGCCTGGATCGCGAACGCACCCGTCACCGCATCGTTGAAGGATTCCTCATCAGGTGTGAAAGAAGTTGCGCTCTTTCCGATGAACATGCCGGAGAAGCAGGAGTCGAGAATTACGATCACTTTGCCGGGGATCTTGTCCAGCGCGCTCTTCAGTTCCGTGACGCTGACCAGCCGGGAGTCCACGCCAACCAGGCCCGTGCCGGATTCGGTACTGCTGGGCTGCGCGCCGTGGCCGGAGTAGTAGAACAGGGTGACGTCGTTGGCGTCGATTCCTTTATTGGCGAGGGCTGCGACATCGTCCAGAATCTGGGACCTGGTCTGATCCTTGAGGCTTATGATGTTGCCGGCATACTTGCCGCCGCCGATCGAGGAGCGGTTCAGCGCTGCGCCCATCGCGATCAGGTCGTTGTAGGGGCCTTGCAGCCGGGTCGAGTACATTTCGTTGCCGATCAGGAGCGCGCGGTAGACGGTCGTATCGCCGGCGTCGCCACCGGAAGGATCAGGCGTCGCGGTCGGTTCGGGGGTCGGCGTGGGCGTCGCGACTGCCTTCGTGACCGTCACCTTGCAGGCAGCGTGCTTGTTGCCGCTGACGGTGACCGCGGTGATGGTGGCGGAACCGACGCGCTTCGCGGTGACGATGCCGAGCGGGGAGACGCTTGCCACACGGCTGTTGCTGGACTTCCAGCGGACGCTCCGGTTGGAGGCGTTTTCCGGCAGAACCGTGGCGACCAGCTGCGCCGTTTCGCCGACGGCCATGTCGCTGCGTTCTCTGTCCAGCGAGACCGACGTGACGGGGATGGGTTTGATTTTGATCCTGGTATAATCCCGGACGTTCCTGCGGGCGGATGAGTAGAACTTGACGTTCGTGCTGCCGGGTGCGCCGGTCGCCTGGAAGCTGAAGCTGACGGTCAGATAGGATACCGAGGCCGTGTAGCTCGCCGACTGGAATGTCAGGTTGGAGGCACTGTAGCAGCAGCACAGGTCGTAGAGCGCGTCCATCGTGGCGGGCGCGACCTTGACTTTGACCGTGAAGTCGCTGTACTGCCGCATTGAGGCGCTGACGGGCGACAGGATTTTCTGCGCCGGGCCGGTGACTTTGGGCAACGCCGCGTTTCGCATCACAAGACCCGGATGTTCCGCGATCAGCGCGCCCATGTTCAGGTTGACGAGCGGCGAGGAAGTCTCGGCCGCGGAGAACGCGGGCAGGGAAAGGGTCAGCATGCTTAGAGCCATCAGGACAGCCAGAGTCTTTACAGCGCGGCGTTTCATGTGACTTCCTCCTTTGGGATTGATCCTTTTGAATAGCAGCGGCGAGCCTGTTCTGTGCGGATTGTCTGTGACTGCATTGTATGAATTATTACAGATGGCGTCAATCAGTAACTGAACATGTAATGTTTTTTATGCATGCCGGTTGGCACAATATCGGTTGCACAATTGCTGTACCGGGGCAAGTTTCGTGAGAAATGAACGGATTTCGCCACAAACTGCCATAAAAAAATCCCGGTCGACGGGTTCTCCGCCGACCGGGATGCCTGAATTCGGGCGAGCCATGGAACTCCTGGTTAGGGCATGCGCTTTTCCTGACGCAAAGGTTTAACAATACACAATGTTAAATATTGGAAAACCGGTTACATCTTTTGTACTTGATAGGCCTGACCCTGGGTGTCCACGGTGACCCTCTTGATGCGCTGGTCGGTTACGGGGCGATCCTGTCCGCCGGTGCGGGTCGCGGCGATGGCGTCGATGGTTTCCAGACCCTGTGTAACCTTGCCGAAGGCAGCGTACTGGCCGTCCAGATGGGGCGCGTCGGCGTGCATCACAAAGAACTGGCTGCCCGCGGAATCTTTGGACATCGAGCGCGCCATCGACAAAACGCCGCGGCAGTGCTTCAGCGCATTGGGGACGCCGTTTCCGGAGAATTCGCCCTTAATCCTATAGCCGGGGCCGCCGGTGCCGGTGCCGGTTGGGTCGCCGCCCTGGATCATGAAACCGGGGATCACGCGGTGGAAGATCAGGCCGTCGTAGAAACCGGACTGGATCAGCGTCACGAAGTTGGCGACGGTGTTGGGGGCGATGTCGGGGTAGAGTTCCGCGGTAAAGGTCTTGCCGTCTTCCATCTCAAAGGTTGCGGTTGGGTTCATGGTGCCCTCCTGTTTGTGATTATGATGGGTTTTCCTCGTTTTTGACGACCGTATACTGGTAACCCGCCGTGTCCACGGTGATCGTCTTGATCCGGCACGCCACCAGCGGGCGGTCGGAGGAGTCGGTGGGGGTGTTCGCGATCGCGTCCACCACGTCCATGCCGCTTGTTACCTTTCCGAAGGCCGCGTACTTGCCGTCCAGTTCCTTGTTGCGCATGTGCATGATGAAGAACTGGCTGCCGGCGGAATCGTAGTCCGACGCGCGCGCCATCGAGATCACGCCCCGGTCGTGGGACAGATCGTTCTGGAAACCGTTGTCCGAGAACTCGCCCCTGATCGAATAACCGGGGCCGCCGGTGCCGATGCCGTCCGGGTCGCCGCCCTGGATCATGAAGCCAGGGATCACCCGGTGGAAGATCAACCCGTCATAGAAGTTGGACTGGGCGAGGGTCACGAAATTGGCGACCGTGTTGGGTGCGATCTGCGGGTATAGTTCCAGCTTGATAACGCCGCCATCCTCCATTGTGATGGTGACGACGGGATTGGGCACGTCTTTTGCGACCTGCGTCTCGCGGCCGATCTTCTGAAAGCCGATGATGATGAGCGCCGCCGCGGCCGCGACGATCAGGATGACGACCGGAATCCACCATTTCTTCATGGGTTCTGTTCCCTCCCGAACAACAGTGTACGCTTACGATCGGCCATTTCATCCGCGCTGCGGATGTAAGTCTCGACGTTTCGCACGTTGGGCGCGCGCTCGATGCGCTTTTCTCTGGGAAACACCCACTTGGTGATCGCGCCAGCGCCCAGCGCCAACACCGGCGCGGTCTCCTCCATGTTGTCGATGTTGTACAGGCATGCGTGGCGCGGCTTCGCGTAGCCGACGTTTTCCAGGTTGTCCGCCATGTGCTTCTGCCGGTACAGGTAATAGGGCTGGTAGCCGGACGCGGTCAGCCGCGCGCGCGCCTCGTCCACCATCCACCCGGCGAGTCCGGGTTCCGCCTGCGCGTAGCCCGCCTCGTGCAGGCGGCTGGCACGCTTGACGGCGAGCGTGTGTACCGTGATGCCCTCCGGGTTGAGGCTGAGTGCCTCGTCCAGCGTTTTTTCAAAATCCGCGCGCGTCTCACCTGGCAGCGCGGCGATCAGATCCATGTTGATGTTCCGGAAGCCGAGCGACCGCGCAAGCAGGAAGGCTTCCCGAATTTCACCCGCCGTGTGCGCGCGGCCGATGCGCCGGAGCGTCTCGTCGCAAAACGTCTGCGGGTTGATGCAGATGCGGTCGATCTCAAGGTTTCTGAGCACGCTCAGTTTCTCCAGCGTGATGGTATCGGGCCTGCCCGCCTCCACCGTCCACTCCGGCGCGCCGGGGAACTTCCACCGAAGCGTGGTCAGAAGCCGATCCAGCTGCATGGCGGAGAGCGCCGTCGGCGTGCCGCCGCCCAGATATCCCGCCCGGAGTTTCAGGCCCTTTCGCGCCATCATCAGCGCGGTCAGGTCGATCTCCCGCATCAGCGCCGCGAGGTACGGCTCGACCAGGCTGCCCCGGCCGATCGCCTCCGCCGGAAACGCGCAGTACTCGCAGCGGGTCGGGCAGAACGGGATCGCGACATACAGATCGAACTCGTCCGGCGCGGGCGCTTCCACCGCGCGCTGGGTTATCACGATTTCGCGCAGAAGACGCGCCTTATCCGGCGCGACGTCGAAGGCGCCGACGAGCCAGTTTTCCGCCTCGTCCATTGTCTTTCCGTCCGCGAGCGCCTCGTAGAAGAGCCGCGTCGGTCGGATGCCGGTCAAAGACCCCCACGGGGGCTTGATGCCGGTTGCCTGTTTCAGAAGATCGTACAGGCAGATCTTCGCGCCGCGCTTGATCAGCCGCTTCTGCTCCAGCGCGCCCGAAACCTGGGGCACGGCGGAGGACAAAGACGCGCCCTGAAACGCGCAGGTCTCCGTCCACCCGTCCGCAGAAGGGGCATGGATGTGTTCGATGTACCGTTCGCCTTCATCAGGGCTGACCGGCTCGTCAAAGAACAAGCGGACGACGTCCGCGAGGTCGGCGAAAAACGCTGGCGCGTTGGTCGAAAGGCGGATCATTTGTACCCCTCCGCCACCTGTTTGAGCGGCGCGCTCTCGCCGTGACCGGGCAGGATCAGCGTGATGCCGGGCATCGCGGTCAACCGCCTGATCGAGGCGTAGAGGCTGCGCGCGTTTCCGCCGGGCAGGTCGTACCGCCCGAAGCCCACCGCGAACAGCGTGTCGCCGGTGTACAGCGCGCGCTTCTCCGGCAGATAGAAGCTGACGCCGCCCGGCGTATGGCCGGGGCAGGGGATGACCTGAATGGAAAGGCCGGCGAGCGTCAGTGTCCCCTCGGACAGCATTTCATCGGCCTCGAAGGGCTCGAACGTCTCCCTGGTGGATTCCAGCATGCCCAGCATGTTGAGCGCGGGGTTTTTCAGCATCGGCGCGTCCAGCGGGTGGATGTGAACGCGCGCGGAGGTCTTCTCGCGCAGCGTTTTCGCCGCGAGGATGTGGTCGAAGTGGCCGTGGGTGAGCAGAATGTCGGTCAGGCGTTTGCCGGAAGATGCCAGCTTCGCGAGGATCGCGTCCGCGTCGTCGCCCGCGTCAATGAGCACCGCGTCGTCCCGCGAGGTCTTATACAGGAGGTAGCTGTTCGCCATAACCTGTCCGCACTCGATGCGCCTGGATTTAAAGTCTTCCATTTACTCTCCTTTGGGACTTTATGGTAACCGCTGGTTCAGAATGTCTTCTTGCTGTCCAGAAGGATCGTGACCGGGCCGTCGTTGACCAGTTCCACCTGCATGTCCGCGCCGAACACGCCGCGCGCGACCGGGATGCCGCGCGAGGCGATCTCCGCCGCCATCCGGTCGATCATCGGCGCGGCGGTCTCCGACCTCGCGGCGTTTGAAAAGCTGGGCCTGCGCCCGTGCCGCGCGTCGCCCAGCAGCGTAAACTGGGAAACCAGCAGAATCGCGCCGCCGACGTCCAGAATGGAGCGGTTCATTTTGCCCGCGTCGTCCTCGAACACGCGAAGCCCGACCAGCTTTTCGACGCCGTAGCGCATGTCCTCGTCGGTATCGCCGTCCCCGACGCCCGCCAGGACCAGATAGCCTCGATCGATCGCGCCGACAACCTCGCCCTCGACCGTCACCTTCGCGCGGGTGACGCGCTGCACCACCAGCCGCATTACGCGCTCACCCGGAACACTTCGATGACGTCCGAGCGCTTCTGAAGCGTCTTGATGATGCTCTCCAGCTGCTTGGTGTTTTTGAGGCTCAGCGTCACGTTGATCACGGTGTTCTTGCTCTTGTCCACACGGGCGGACAGCGCCATGATCGACACTTCCTGCTTGGCGAACAGCGCGGAGATTTCCGCCAGAAGGCCCAGCCGGTCATAGGCGATGATCTGGATGTCCGCGTTGTAGCCCGCGCCGTCGTCGCCCTCCCAGCTGACGTGGATCAGCCGCTCCGGTTCCCGCGCAAACTCCGCCATGTTGACGCAGTCGCTGCGGTGCACCGATACGCCGCGTCCGCGGGTGATGTAGCCGACGATCTCGTCGCCCGGCAGCGGCGTGCAGCACTTGGCGAAGCGCACCAGCATGCCCGGCTCGCCGTCCACCACCACGCCGTGGCTGACGGTCTTCTTCGCCTGCTCGCGGGCGCGCTGCTGCGCCTCCGCCGCGATCTTGACCGGATCGGGCTCCGGCACCTTGATGGTCTTTTTATAGGACTCGACCAGCCGGTTTAAAATCTGGCCGGTGGAGAGGCCGCCAAAGCCGACCGTCACATAGAGGTCGTCCAGCGAGGAAAGCGTGTAGCGCCGGTAGAGCGGCTCCAGAAACTCGTTCTTGTTGAGCAGCGGCCACGGGTAGCCGAGGCGCTTGGCCTCCTTTTCCAGCATGTCGCGGCCCTTCACCATGTTCTCGTCTTTGAACTCGTGCTTGAACCAGGCGCGGATCTTGCTGCGCGCCTCGCTCGTCTTCACGATCTGCAGCCAGTCGCGGGACGGGCCGTGGGAGGCGGACGAGGTCATGATCTCGACGAAGTCGCCGGAGTCAAGCTCGGTGGACAGCGGCACGATGCGGCCGTTGACCTTCGCGCCCACGCACTTGTTGCCAACGGCGGTGTGGATGGAGTAGGCGAAGTCCACCGGCGTCGCGCCGCGCGGCATCGAAACCACGTCGCCCTTGGGCGTGAACACGAACACCTCGTCGGAAAATAGATCGACCTTCAGCGCGTCCATGAACTCGCCGGGGTCGCGCGTTTCGTTCTGCCAGTCCAGAATCTGGCGGAGCCAATAGAGTTTGTCGTCCAGCGCGTCGGCCTGCTTGCCTTCCTTGTATCGCCAGTGCGCCGCGATGCCGAACTCGGCGGTGCGGTGCATCTCGCGGGTGCGAATCTGCACCTCAAACGGCATGCCGCCAAGGCCCACCACGGTCGTGTGCAGCGACTGGTACATGTTGGGCTTGGGCATGGAGATATAGTCCTTGAACCGGTTGGGCACCTGCGTCCACAGCGTATGCACCACGCCCAGCGCGGCGTAGCAGTCCGGGATGGATTCGACGACCACGCGAACGGCGATCAGATCGTAAATCTGATCGAACGTCTTGTTCTGGGACTTCATCTTGCGGTAGATCGAATAAAAATGCTTGGGGCGGCCGTCAATTTCGGCCTTGATGCCCTGCTCACCCAACTTTTCAAACAGCATGTCGATGACGGTTCGGATGGATTTCTCGCGTTCCTCGCGCTTCATGCCGACCTTTTCCACCAGGTCGTAGTAGCCTTCCGGGTCGATGTAGCGCAGCGACAGGTCTTCCAGTTCCCACTTGATGGCGCTCATGCCCAGACGGTGCGCGAGCGGGGAATAGACGTCCAGGGTCTCGCGCGCGATGCGCTGCTGCCGCTTGGGGTCCTGGAACTTCAGGGTTCGCATGTTGTGCAGGCGGTCAGCGAGTTTTATGAGCACCACGCGGATGTCTTTCGCCATCGCGAAGAACATCTTGCGGAGGCTCTCGGCCTGCTGCTCCTCGCGGGAGGCGAGGTCGAGGCGGCTTAATTTCGTGACACCATCCACCAGAAGGGCGACTTCCTGGCCGAACAGGGTCTCGATCGTGTGGATGTCGCAGCCCTCACAGTCCTCCACCGTGTCGTGCAGCAGCCCCGCCGCGACGGTGGTGGCGTCCAGCATCATGTCCGCCAGGATGTCCGCGACCCGGTACGGATGGGTGAAATAGGGCTTGCCGCTCTTCCGCTTTTGCCCGGCGTGGCGTTCCTGCGCGAAGGCGTACGCGCGCTCGACCAGCGAAAGGTCTTCGTTCGGGTGGTAATGCCGCATCTTGGCCAGCAGCGCGCCCAGCTGCGGGTCCTGTTCCTCCGGGCTTGCGATCTCCGGGGCCGCGTCCGCGTTCTTTTCGGCGGCGACCGCGTCGGGGTCGTTCACGGCCTGAGGCTTCGCGAAACCGGCCGGATCGCCTGAAGGCGTCATCGGCGTAGTTCGGACATCCGAATCCTTGCGCTCAGTACCCATGCCGGACGGGGAATCGTTAGGCGTCAAGCGGTTCACCTCCCCTTTGAGACAATTGCCGCATCCACTGAAACACGCTGTTTTGCATCGGGTCGGACTTTTTTTGCGGCTGAAGCGCCAGCCACGGCTTTTTGTCGATCAGGTCGATCAGACCCATGTCATGTAGGACGGTCAGTCCTGCGAACACCGTGGCCGCGGAAAGCCCGCATTCCGCCGCGAGATCGCGTACGATCTGCCGGAACGAGGCGGCGGCGTTGGGTCGTTTGGTGAGGTCGCGCGCCAGCAAGTACACCTTCCGAAGTTCGTCCACATCCGGGAATGGGGGAGGCGCGGCGGTTGTCAATTCCGCTTCCAGAACCGGAAAACCCCAGAACGCGCCGGGCGCGTCCAGGCTGTATACACGGTCATAGCCCGCGGGCGGCGCGCCGGGCGGCAGGAAGCAGAATGCGTCAAACGCGCGGGGGTCGGACGGATACGATCCGATCAGCACGTCCATCCGGTCGGGTGCGCAGGTTTCCGCGGCTTCCAGAAAGGCTCTGGCCGTCTTTTCGCCCGCGGCCAGCACCAGCGTTCCGCGCGGCGAGGCTTTGAGGGATGCGAAGATGCCGTCGAATCCTCGAAAGAACCCGGCGGAACCGATCGAGTATGCCTTATTATAGAGCCTGTTTGTTAAGAATGTTTGGAACAGGCCGTCAAAATCCGGCTTGGCGGCGAGAAATGCGTCGAGGTAGCCGCTCTGCCCGATCGCCTTGACCTGGCACTCCAGATACTCCCGACCGTTGAAACGTCCGACCTGCGGCGCGTACAGCACGCGGACGCGGCCCGGCAGCGTTTTCGCCTGCCGGCCCATCGAGAACGCGATGCCGGGCAGGTTCTTCCCGCCATCCTCCAGCCGGAGCCTGAGGTGCGCCCGGTCCGCGCCCACCGCCTCGCGGCTTGCGACGTTCGCCTCGGTCATGAAGACCGGCGCCGGGTTTCCGAAACCCGTGGGTTCAAACAGCGCGAGCGAGCGCACGAAGGATTCGTCCAGGTGAGAGAGCGGCAGCTTCAGGTCGTATCGCGCGGCGGGAACGAAGCACTCCGGGTCTGTCTCGCGGGCGACCGCCTCGCTCAGCGCCTCCGCGAACGCCGCAAGGTTTTCCGAGGGCAGCGTCAGCCCCGCCGCCTGACTGTGGCCGCCAAAGCGCGTCAGGAGATGCGAGGCGCGCTTCAGCATTTCGAAGATGTCCACGCCCGGAATCGACCGGCAGGAGCCGTGCAGCGCGCCGTCCCTCCGGGTCAGAAGCACCGTGGGCAGGTTGTGCTTCTCGACCAGCCGCGACGCCGCGAGGCCCAGTACGCCTGCGTTCCACTCGTCTCCGGCCAGCACGATCGCGCGCCTTCCGGCGAAGTCGAAGCCGGAAAGCTGCGCCTGGGCGCCGGACAGGATCTCCGTCTCCAGCGCCTTTCGGCGGACATTCTCCGCCTCCAGTGCCCGCGCCAGCGGCCGCGCGTCTTCCAACGTACGGGATGTCAACAACTGGAGCGATCGTTCGGCATCGCCGACCCGCCCACCCGCGTTGAGTCGCGGCGCGAGCTGAAACGCGACTTTGCCGGACGTAAGCGTTCCCGGCGCGACGGACGCGGCTTCCATCAGCGCGGCGATGCCCGGCCGCGGGGCTTCGTTGATCCTTTGAATGCCCAGCGCGGTCAGCGCGCGGTTCTCGCCTAAGAGCGGCACCACGTCGGCCACCGTGCCCAGCGCGGCGAGGTCAATAAAGGAAAAGGCCAGTTCGTCATCCATTGCCTGGCACAGTTTGAACGCGACGCCCGCGCCGCACAGGTTCGGCTCCGGGTAGCCGAGCAGCGGGTTTAGCACCGGGCAGTCCGGTAGCTGCTCCCCCGGCCTGTGGTGGTCGGTGACGATGGGGTCAAGCCCCAGCTCGCTTGCCAGCGCGATCTCCGAAACGGCGGTCACGCCGCAGTCCACGGTGATCAGGAGCGGCGCGCAGCCGTCTTCCGCGATGGATCGGATCGCGTCTTCGTTCAGGCCATAGCCCTCTTTATGGCGCGACGGAATGTAGTGCCGCGCGCGGACGCCGATGGCCGTCAAGAAGGAGGTCAGGATCGCGGTGGCGGTCACGCCGTCCACGTCATAGTCTCCGTATACCACGATGGCACGGTTTTGATCGCGGGCGCGAAGAATCCGGCCGACCGCCTCCCGCATGCCCGGCATAAGAAGAGGATCCAGAAGCTGCGAACGCGACGGGCGCAGAAACGCCTGCGCCGCCGCCGGGTCGGTAAACCCGCGCGCGCGCAGCAGCCGATCGATCAAAGTCGGGCCTTCCGGCGTTATTCCGATCCTTGGAACCCACCTGATCATGAGACCCTCCGGGAACGTATAATACCAATTCCGTTTACGAATGCGTCGTCGCGGTGGAATTCTCGCGCATGGAGGTTGGTTTCTCAAAGGGAAACCAAGTCGCTACGCGACCGTACGATTCAAATTCATTTGAATCCGCTCACCGTAGCGCTGCTACGCCTCGCTTTGGCTCCTTGCCCTGCATCGAAAAATCCTCACCCCTTTGGGCGCATGAATGCCTTGCATTGGGTGAAATAGAATATCCCCGGCCGACGTATGTGCGCCGACCGGGTGATTCATTATACAATGTGTGGTATCATCCGTCAACCTTGGCGGAGTTTAGTCCTCGTGATCGCAGGGGATGGAGTTCAGGCATTCGATGTCCGCTTCGCCAGCGCAGGCGTCCACGCAGAAGGTGATGGGCACCGACACGCACATCATCTGAGAAACGATGAACGTGCACTGGCGGTTCTCCGGTTCATGGTGGTCGCAGTCACAGACGGGGTGGAACGCGGGCGCGCCGCAGCACCAGGTGGTCGCTTCGCCGACGCGCACGTAGGGCGCCAGCGTGATCGGGACGGAAACCCTCGCGCGTTGGTGCGCGATGCGGGCGCAGTTCTCGTCCATGCGGCAGGTCGGCCCGCACAGCGACAAAACGTTTCTCGAAACGCCGCAGCCGTAGACGCAGATGGGCTGCGCGCCGACGCGGTAGGCGGTGGTCAGTTCAAACCGAACGTCCATCTCCCCATGTACCTTGTCCAGCGGGAAATGGAATTTGAGGCCGGAGCAGCCGGTATTGGAGTCGGGGTTGTCTTCCGGGAGCAGCACGACGTTTTCGCCCAGGATCACCTGTTCCGGCATGCCGTTGCGGGTCACGCTGATCTCGCCCAGTTGGTCTGGGTCGATGTCCTCGCACAGGCCGATGATAAAATAGGAAAGGTTGACGTTGCGGAATTCATCCGAGCCGTTCGCGCGGACATGGTAACTGAACCGCTGGCGCTGTCCCGGCGCGGGCTCCAAAATGGAATCCGCCAGGTTGAGCGAAAATTCATAGGGCAGGACGCGGCTCCCCGGCACGCTGCCATAGTCGATCACGATGTTGCAGCTGAACCGCTCCGCCGGAGGGGTATTGGTCATGGCGCATTGTCCTTTCGACGGTATTCCGGGTGCGCGCGTGGGGCGCAACGCCCCGTCGTGCGCTGTCCCACGCCATCCTATGCGGGGAGAGGAAACTTTTGTGAAACCTTTCGCGTCCAATCGGCAGAAAACCGTGAAAGGAAGTGCGCGCATTGAAACGAATCCTGGCCGCCGCGCTGACATTTTTCGTGTTCGCCGCGCCGATGGCGCAAGCGTCGGAGATTGACCTTTTGAAGGAGCTGTACCAAGAGCGCGGGCAGACGGTCGTCTCCCCCGTCAGCCTGAACCTGGCGCTTCTGATGGCCGCCGAGGGCGCGAAGGGGGACACCCGCGCGCAGCTGCTCGCGGCGGCGGGGCTGACCGAAGGGGACATCGAGGCCTACGCCGAAAAGGCGTTGTCGCTTACGTCAAGCGGCGTTCAGGTCGCGAACGCCGCCTTCGTCAAGGACGGTTTTCCGGTGCTGGCGGAATACGACAAGCTGCTTCGGGATCGCTACCAGGCGGAGCGGTTTTTACTATCCAACACGAATGTGAACGACGCAGTCAACGCCTGGGTGAAGGAAAAAACCGGCGGGCTGATTGATACGCTGCTCGACCAGCCGCCCGATCCTAACCTGGAACTGATGCTGGTGAACGCGCTGGCGCTCAAGGCCGACTGGAGCGACGCGTTCCTGGCTGAGGATACCTACAAGGAGACCTTCCACGGCGCGGACGGCGACCTGGACGCGGACTTCATGCACAAGACGGAATATTTGCCCTATCTCGAAGCGGACGGCTTCCGCGCGGTGCGGCTGGCCTACGAGGGTTCGACGCTGGGGCTGACGGTCGTGCTGCCGGACGGAACCATCGCGGACGCGCTGAACAAACTTTCGGAACTTTCACCCGGCTGGGATGCCTTTGACGGCGAGACGACGCATGTGTCGCTCGCGCTCCCCAAACTGTCCGCGACGGACAGCCTGTCGCTGATCGATGCGCTGAAGGCGCTGGGCGTCAAGGACGCGTTCTCGGACGCGGCGGATTTCTCCGGTATCGACGGCAAGCAGGATCTTTTAATCAGTTCGGTGCTGCAAAAGACCCGGCTGGACATCGACGAGGAGGGCACCACCGCCGCCGCGGCCACGTCCATCGGCTTTTCCACGAAGGCCGCGCCGATGGAAGAGCAGCCCGTCGAATTCACCGTTGACAAGCCCTACATCCTGCTTCTGACCGACAGCGCGACCGGCCTCACGCTGTTCGCCGCGGCCATCGACAAGCCCTGAGCGGTTATTACAAACACTCTTCGTCACTTGCTCAATGAGGACAAGGCCAATAAAGTCGGGCATGAAATCCGTATGGATTTCATGCCCGATCACGATGAGGCGGAATCTTCTGCCAACGAGGCGAAGGATGAACTTCTAAATCGCGCGATGTCCCACGGCCACCGCCATCTCGTTCAGATGCAGAAGGCCGATGCCAAAGAACACCGCCACCGATACGTTGTTGCCGGACCGGGCGATGCCGATCTTGCCGCCGATGTTGAGGCCTGTGGCCTTCGCGCCCACCTGCATCAGCGCCTCGTGTGCCGCGCCCGCGACGGAGCCTTCCTCGTGGTATTCGGCGGCGGAGATGACGCCCTCGCGCTTGGCGGCGACCACCGCGCGCTCGACGATCTTCATGATGGACGGGATGAACTCTCCGCCGTAGTCGACCCCGGCGGCGCGCACGTCCTCCGCGGCGAGCTGCGCCTTGAGCGCCTTCTCCTCGTCGCGGGAGCGGGTCAGGCAGATCAAAATCGCGGCCCGCGCCGTGACCCGGCTGCCGGAAAGGTTCTCGTTGGGGGTGGAAAAGCCCTGATTTTCCATGATTTATCCTCCTGCCCGCTGCCAGGTTGCAAGTAGTTCACGAAGCCTAAGATCCAGCCATATCGCGGGGATCAGGTTTCGCGGGCTGCCAGTTCCGCCGCGCTCCTGCCGGCCAGCGCGCCGGTGGAGAACGCGATCTGCAGATTGAAGCCGCCCGTCAGCGCGTCCACGTCGAGCAGCTCGCCCGCGAAGAACAGCCCCTCGACGAGGCGCGACTGCATCGTGGATGGGCTGACCTGTTTTACGTCCACGCCGCCGCGGGTGACCACCGCCTCCGAAAAGCCTCGAAGCCCCTTGACGGTCAGCGGCATGCCCTTGAGGACGGCAGTCAGCGCGCGGCGCTCCGCCTGCGTAACCGAGTGGATGGGTTTTGATGGAGAAATGCCCGCAAGCTCCGCGATGATCAGCGCCAGGCTGTGCGGCGCGAGGCCGTCCAGCGCCGTGATCAGCCCCTTTCGGGGCGACTGCGCGAAATCCCGCAAAAGCCGCGCGTCCAGCGTCTCCGTGTCCAGCGCGGGCTTGAGGTCGATCAACATGCGCACGCCCGCCGGATTTTCGGGAAGCAGGCTGGAAAGCGTCAGCGCCAGCGGGCCGGAAATGCCGAAATGGGTGAGCAAAAGCTCGCCCTGCTCTGCGTAGATCCTTTTCCCATTCGCCACGGCGGTCAGGGTCACGTTTTTGAGCGAGATGCCCATCGCGCCGCGCGGCCAGGTTTCCTCGGTCTCGATCGGCGTCAGCGCGGGCATCGGGTTTTTCACCGCGTGCCCGGCCTCGGACGCGAATCTCAGGCCGTCGCCGGTCGAGCCGGTGGAGGGGTAGGAGAGCCCGCCGGTGGCCACGACCACCGCGCTTGCCGCGAGAAAGCCGCCGTTTTCCAGTTCCACGCCCGCGACCCGGCCATCCTTCACCGAAAGCGCCGAGACGCCGGCCTTTAGGCGAATCTCCACGCCCGCGCGCCTCAGTTCCGACTCCAGCGCGCGGGTCACGTCGCTGGCGTGGTCGGAGACCGGAAATACGCGGCCACCCCGCTCGGTTTTGAGCGGCGTGCCCGCGTCTTCGATCATGCCCATCAGCCCTGTGTTGTCCAGCGCGTCCAGCGCCGAATACAGAAAGCGCGGATTCCGCACAATATTCTGCATGAACAGCTCCGGCGGCGCCGTGTTGGTCAGGTTGCAGCGGCCTTTGCCGGTGATGTAGAGTTTTTTGCCCAGCTTTTCGTTGCGCTCCAGCAGCACGGCTTCCGCGCCGCCCTTCGCGGCGTAGAGCGCGGCCATCATACCAGCCGGGCCGCCGCCCACGACGAGGACGCGCGGGCGCCTCACTCGCCGTTCTTGCTCAGGTAGACGTTGTACTGCGCCCATATCTCCTCCAGCTGGTTGAAATTGGAGGCCACCTGCTGGCGCTTGCGCTGGCTGAGCGCGACGATCAGCGCGTTGATCAGGGAGAGCGGCGCGGCCAGCGAGTCCACAAAGGAGGCCATGTCGCTCTTCGCGGTCAGGCACAGGTCGCTGGTCGCGTGCAGCGGCGAGAGCGGGCCGTCCGTGATCGCCACCAGCGTCGCGCCTTTTTTGCGCGCCAGCTCCATTGCCTCGATGGTGCGGCTGGTGTAGCGGGGGAAGCTGATGCCCACCAGCACGTCGCCCTCCGAGATGTGCGCCAGCTGCTCGAAGATGTCGCTGATGCCGGAGGTGACCACGTGCACCGTGGGGAAGATGTAGCTTAGATAGTGGCCGAGGAACTGCGCGAGCGGCGCGCTGGCCCGGAGACCCAATACGTAGATCGCCCTCGCGGAGAGCAGCTGCTCCACAACTTCCTCGAACACGCCGATGTTGAGCTCGTCCAGCGTGGCGCGAATGTTCTGGATGTCCGCCTTGAGCACCTTGGAGAGCACCTGCGCGTGATCCATGTCGCCGGTCATCTCAAACCGCTGCGAGGCGGTCAGCCGGTGGCGGATCAGCTCCTGCAGCGCTTTCTGCAGCTGCGGATAGCCTTCGTATCCCAGCGCCGCGGCGAAGCGCACGACGGTCGATTCGCTGACGCCGACGTATTCGCCCAGCCTGGACGCGGTCATAAACGCCGCCTTATCGTAGTGGCTCACGATGCATTCCGCGATGCGGCGGTGGCTCTTGGACAGCTTTTTTCCGCTGTGGTTGAGGCGCGCGATCAGTTCCTGTGCGTTGTCCATCCCAGTATCCTCCCGGATGATAATGCGGCCTATACACGGGATTATACCCCAACCATGGAAAAAATGCAAGTCGAGAAGCCTGTTAGCGCAGATTTCACGGAAAAATCGCCGAAATATATAGAAAATTGGATGCGCGAGCGGTGCAAATTGAATTTGGCAACCGATGGGACATGTGGTATAATGAAACGAAGGGTTTAATTCATAGGCTTTGTCGGGGGTAGGTTTATGACGTTCTCCGTGGCGATTGACGGGCCTTCGGGCGCGGGCAAATCGACCATTGCGCGCGCGGTCGCGCGTCGGACCGGCGCGCTGTACCTGGATACCGGCGCGATGTACCGGGCGGTGGGTCTTTTTATCCTGGAGCGCGGGCTGGATCCGTCCGACGAGCGGGCGGTCGCCGCCGCCGCGCCGGACGCGGACGTTGCGGTGGGCTACGAAGCCGGGCTTCAGCGGGTATACCTGGGCGGGCGCGACGTGTCGGAAGAGATCCGGCGGCCGGAGGTCTCCTCCGCCGCGTCCAAGGTGTCGGCGGTGCCGGAGGTTCGAGCGCGGATGGTCGCGATGCAGCGGCGGATCGCCGAGGGGCATTCCGTGGTTATGGATGGCCGCGACATCGGTACCTGCGTGCTGCCGGACGCGACGCTGAAGGTATTCCTGGTGGCGGACACGGCGGTGCGCGCCGCCAGAAGGTTCCGGGAACTGCGCGCCGTCGGCGCGAAGGATACGTACGAAGAAGTCTTGCAGGCGATCATCAAACGCGACCACGACGACAGCACGCGCGAGGCGTCGCCGCTCCGAAAAGCAGAGGACGCCATCGAGGTGGACGCGAGTTCGCTGACCGCGGACGAGGCGGTCAGAAAGGTCTTGAAACTACTTGGCGAAAAGACGAACCTGACGGATCTGACCGGAGGTGGCCCGATGTGAAGCCCTGGTTCTACGCTTTCGCCAAGGGGATCATGCGCGTCGTCTTCGCGATCATTTACCCGCTCAGGATGACCGGCGCGGAGAACCTGCCGGAAAGCGGCGCGGCGATCCTTTGCGGCAACCACCTGTCGCTCCTCGATCCGCTGGCGGCGGGCGTTTCCGTAAAGCGCCCAGTGCGCTTCATGGGCAAAGTGGAACTGTTCCGAATTCCGATACTGCGCGCCATTCTTCGCGCGTTGGGCGCGTTTCCGGTCGACCGCGGCAACGCGGACATGACCGCCGTGCGCACCGCGCTTTCCATCCTGAATGAGGGTGGCGTGCTGGGTATCTTCCCCCAGGGCGGGCGGGACACGACCGGAAACCGCGGCATGGAAACCGGCGTGGCACTGATCGCGCTGAAGTCGGGCGCGCCGGTGGTGCCGATGCGCTACCTGAACAGGCTTCGGCCTTTTCGCAGGAACACGCTCGTCATCGGGCAGCCGGTGGATCTTACCGCCTATTCGCTCCGCGCGGGCAGCGAGGCGCTGCGCCACGCAACCCGTGCGATTGAGATCGCGGTGGAGTCGCTGGCCAAACCGGCTTAGGTAATTTTTTTGTTAACAATACGGATTCGGCAGGAAATCCCCATCTTCCTGACGAAATTAAGGGGTCATCTATTAGAAATTGCCACAGGAAGGCTTGATCCACCCGATGCGCGTTACGGTTGCCCGAAATGCCGGTTTCTGCTTCGGCGTCCGTCGCGCGGTGGAGTTGGCCGAACGGCGCGCGGCGTTTGGGCCGGTCACGACGCTTGGACCGATCATCCACAATCCGAGGGTGGTCGAGGCGCTGAGGCTGAAGGGTGCCTGCCCGGTGGACAGTCTCACGGAAGTAGAACCGGGAAGCCATGTCATCCTGCGCTCGCACGGCGTGGGCAGGGATGAAGTCGAAGCGCTCAAGGCGCTTGGGGTCACGGTGTGGGATGCGACATGCCCGTTCGTCCAGCGCATTCACGAAATGGTCTTTCAGGCGGCGACCGAAGGCCGGGACGTGATCGTGGTGGGCGATGAAGCGCATCCGGAGGTCAAGGGGATCCTCGGCTGGGCGCTGGGTCAGGGTCGCGCGGTGCTGGACGCCCCCCCCGAAGGGAAGCTTACGCGCCCGCTTGTGGTATCGCAGACCACGCTGCCCAGGGAGCACTTTGAAAAAATCGCCCGGCGCATTCGCGAAACGTCGCCGGACGCCGAGATACAGGATACGATTTGCACCGCAACCTCGCTCAGACAATCGGAGGCGGCGGAGCTGGCCGCCCGGTCGGACGTGATGCTGGTGGTGGGCGCGGAAGGAAGCGCCAACACCCGAAAGCTCTTCGAACTGTGCCGGAGCCTGTGTCCCAGAACGCATTTCGTCGAGGACGCTTCGGCGCTCGAGGGGATCAGATTCACACCCGGAGACCGGGTTGGAGTGACAGCCGGCGCCTCCACGCCGGATTGTACATTGAAGGAGGTTGTGACACGAATGGACGACATCGAGAAGAAGGAACAGGTGACCGAGTCCGAAAAGCCCGAAACGACGGCCAAATCCGCCGGAGCCCCGGCACCTCAGGAGACCATGGAGCCTACCGAAGGCGATTTCCTGGCCGACGTCGAAAAAACGCTGGTTCAGCTCCGCCCCGGTCAGACCATTACGGGCACCGTGGTTCAGATCACCGAGGATGAGATTTGCGTCAACGTAGGGTACAAGGCGGACGGGCTGGTCAAAAGGGCGGACCTCTCCTCGACCGATGTCAAGATTGGCGACGAAATCGAGGTTGAAGTGGTCAAGGTCAACGATGGCGAGGGGAACGTGCTTTTGTCCCAGCGCAACATCGTCAACCGCAAAAACTGGGATGACGTCATCGCCAAATACGACGCGAACGAGTTCGTAACCGGCGTCGGCAAGGAAGCCGTCAAGGGCGGCCTGATCTGCGACGTAGCCGGGATTCGCGCCTTCGTGCCCGCCTCGCAGCTCTCCCAGCGGTTCGTCGAGCACATCGAGGACTTCGTCGGCCAGACCATGTCGCTCAAGATCATCGAGGTGGACAAGGCCAAGAAGCGTATCGTCGCCTCCCGCAAGGCCGTGCTCGCCGCCGAGGAATCCGAAAAGAAGAAGAGCATCTGGTCCACATTGACAGTGGGCGAGGTTGTCAAGGGCATCGTGCGCCGCCTGACTGATTTCGGCGCGTTCGTCGACATCGGCGGCGTGGACGGCCTGGTGCATGTGACCGACCTCAGCTGGGGCCGCGTCCGGCATCCGTCCGATGTGGTGTCCATCAACCAGCAAATCGACGTGAAGATCCTGAGCCTTGACCCGGCCAAGGAGCGCATCTCGCTGTCCTATAAGCAGACGCAGCCCCGGCCCTGGGAAGTGGCGGCGGAGAAGTACCCGGTCGGCTCCATCGTGAAGGGCAAAGTGGTGCGCATCACCACGTTCGGCGCGTTCGTCGAGCTGGAGCCGGGCTTGGACGGCCTGGTACACATCTCCCAGTGCGCGTTGACCCGCATCGCGAAGGTGGAGGACGCGGTGTCCGTCGGCGACCAGATCCGCGTCAAGGTGCTGGACGTCAGCCCCGAAGCGCGCCGCATCAGCCTGTCCATCCGCGCCGTGCTGGAAGAGGAAGCCTTTGACGGCCTGAACGCCACCGCGCCCGACGAGGAATTCGCGATCGTCGCGCCCAATGCGCCGGCCGAGGAACCCGCGGAAGGCGAGAACGCGTAACGCACTTTCAAGATTACCTTAAGCGTCCGGCTTCATCACCGGACGCTTTTTTCCATCCTTCACGGCGCATCTTCGTAGAATTCGCCCAAGTTTTTTACTATAAAAGCGCACATGCTTCAGATTGTGTTTCGATCACCGCATGTGCTATAATGAGTAGAGCGCAAGCGAACGAAAGGAGCATTTCCTATGGAAAACATCCCCGTTGTAAGATTGGGCATTGTCGCCGTCAGCCGCGACTGCTTCCCCATTGACCTCTCCCAGCAGCGCCGCGCGGCGGTCGTCGAATCCTTCCGGAAACTCGGCGGCGAGATTCTTGAGATGAAGACCACCGTCGAGAACGAGAACGACGCGCTCTTGGCGCTGGACGAGCTCAAGGCGAGCGGCGCCAACGCGCTGGTCGTGTTCCTGGGCAACTTCGGCCCCGAAGGCCCGGAAACCCTGCTCGCGAAGGAGTTCGCTGGCCCGTCCATGTTCGTGGCAGCCGCGGAGGAGAACATCCCAGTCCTGTCCAGCCGCCGCGGCGACGCGTACTGCGGCATGCTCAACGCCAGCTACAATCTGAAGCTGCGCGGCCTGACCAGCTACATCCCCGAATACCCGGTGGGCGACGCCGACGCTGTCGCGAAGATGATCGCGGAGTTTGTGCCGGTCGCGCGTGCGATCATCGGCGTGAAGAACCTCAAGATCATCACCTTCGGGCCGCGCCCCTACGACTTCCTGGCCTGCAACGCGCCGATCGCACCGCTGTACAAAATCGGCGTCACCGTGCAGGAGAATTCCGAGATGGACCTCCTGATCGCCTACGAGAAGCACGCGGGCGACCCGCGCATCGCGGAAGTCGCGAAGGACATGGCCGAGGAGCTGGGCCAGGGCAACAAGATGCCTACCCTCCTTCCGAAGCTGGCGCAATTTGAGATCACCCTGCTCGACTGGGCGAAGGATAACCTGGGCGCCTCCAAGTACGTGGCGTTCGCCAACAAGTGCTGGCCGGCGTTCGAGGCCAAGTTCGGCTTTGTGCCCTGCTATGTGAACTCCCGCCTGACCGCCCGCGGCATCCCGGTCGCCTGCGAAGTGGACATCTACGGCGCGCTTTCCGAGTACATCGGCACCTGTGTCACCGGCGCGCCGGTCACGCTGCTCGACATCAACAACACCGTGCCCGCCGACATGTACAAGGCAGAAATCGGCAAGGCGACGCCCTACTCCGATCAGGAGGTCTTCATGGGCTTCCACTGCGGCAACACCCCGATCTGCCGCCTGACCAAGGGCGAGATGAAGTATCAGCTGATCATGAACCGCGGCATGGAGGGCGGCGCGGAGCCGGACATCACCCGCGGCACGCTGGAGGGCGACATCATCCCCGGCGCGATCACCTTCTACCGCCTGCAGGGCAACAAGGACAGCGAGCTGCAAAGCTACATCGCACAGGGCGAAGTGCTGCCGGTAAAGACCCGCTCCTTTGGCGGCATCGGCGTGTTCGCGATCCCGGAGATGGACCGCTTCTACCGCCACGTGCTGATCGCGGACGGCTACCCGCACCACGGCGCGGTGGCGTTCGGCCACGCGGGCAAGGCGATCCACTCGGTGCTCACGTATCTGGGCATCGGCAAGATCAGCTTCAACCAGCCCAAGGGCATGCTCTACCCCACGGAGAATCCGTTCGCGTAAGGAATTCATAAGCATAAAGGGGCGTCGGGTTTTGACATATAAGCACACGTTGTACGCAAGCTACCTGGGCTACGTCACGCAGGCGATCGTCGTCAACCTGCCGCCCCTTCTTTTTATCGTATTCAACAAGGATTTTGGGATCCCGCTGGAAAAGATCGGCCTACTGATCGCGCTCAACTTCTGCGTGCAGATCGCGACCGACCTCGTCTGCGCGCACCTAGTGGACAAGATTGGCTACCGGATCGCGGCAGTGATCGCCCACGCGCTGAGCGCTGCGGGCCTTGTCCTCTTGGGCATCCTGCCGCGCGTGATGGACCCGTACCTGGGCCTGATGATCGCGACCATACTCACCGCCATCGGTGGCGGCATGATTGAGGTGCTGATCAGCCCCCTCGTGGAGTCGCTTCCCGGCGATAAAAAAGCCGCGGCGATGAGCCTTCTGCACTCGTTTTACTGTTGGGGGCAGATGGCCGTGGTGCTGCTTTCGACCATCTATTTTACCACCATCGGCCTTCGCAACTGGCTGTGGCTGACGGTGATCTGGGCGCTGGTGCCGTTTTTCAACATGTTTTTCTTCATGAAGGTGCCGCTGTGCGCGCTGGTGGAGGATGGGGAAGGCATGCGCCTGCGCGACATCTTTGCCCGAGGCGCGTTCTGGCTGCTGCTACTGATGATGGTTTGCGCGGGTGCATCCGAACTTGCGATGTCCCAATGGGCGAGCCTGTTCGCGGAGTTGGGCCTGGGCGTCACAAAGACGATGGGCGATCTCCTGGGCCCTTGCGCGTTCGCGGTGCTGATGGGCTGCGCGCGGGTGTACTTTGGCTCGAAAGGTTCCCACCTGCCGCTTGAACGGATTCTGGTGGGTTCCGCCGCGCTGTGTGTGTTCAGCTATTTGCTGGCGGTTTTCTCGCCTTGGCCAATCCTGTCGCTTCTTGCTTGCGCGCTGACCGGCCTCAGTGTGGGTTCGATGTGGCCTGCGACGATCTCGTTGTCCGCCCGCACCTTCCCCAGGGGCGGCACCGCGATGTTCGCGATGCTGGCGGTGGCGGGCGACCTGGGCTGTTCCAGCGGCCCCAGTCTGGTCGGGTTTATTTCCAGCCGCGCCGAGCAGGGGCTTGCCTGGGCTCAGGCGCTGTTTCAGGGCGGCGAGCAGGCGGCACTGAAGGCGGGGCTGTTCGTAGCCGTACTCTTTCCCCTCCTGATGGTGCTGGCCGCCACGATTGCGAAGGCCGCGCGGCGAAAGGGAGCTATTTCTTGAGGCACAAAACCCAAAGTGTGCTTGGAAAGCTGGCGCTGTACGGCGCTGCGCTGATCTGGGGCACGTCTTTTTTTCTTGTCAAAGGGCAGATGGATGTGTTCCCGCCGGATTCGCTGTACGCGCTGCGCTACTCGATCGCGGCGGCGCTGCTGGCGGGCATTTTTTGGAAGCGGATGAAAACATCCACCTTTCAGGATGTGTGGCGTTCGGCGATTTTAGGCGTGATCCTGACCCTGGCAACGGTGCTGCAGGCATATGGCCTCATAGGCACCACGCCGGGCAAGAACGCGTTTCTGACCGCCATTTATTGTGTGTTCGTGCCGTTCGTCTTCTGGGCGGTTCGGAAAAAGCGGCCTGTAGGGAAGAGCTTCGCGGCCGCGTTTTTATGCCTGATCGGGATCGGGCTGATTTCTCTGACAAAGGGGCTGACGGTCGGTTGGGGTGACTCGCTGACGCTGATGGGCGGCGTACTGTTCGCGGTGCATATTGTGGGCATCGCGACGCTGGGGCGCGACGTAGATCCGGTGCGCTCCATCGTGTTTCAGTTCGCAACCGGCGGATTGATCTTCTTCATCATTGACTGTTTCACGCCTTCCGCGCCGACTGGGGTCTCATCCATGGACTGGCTAGTGGTCTTGTATCTTTCGGTACTCCCGACGGCGTTGGGCTTCCTTTTGCAGATGATCGGCCAGAAGTACGCGCCGCCCGCCGGAGCTTCGCTGATTTTAAGCCTTGAATCGGTGTTCGGCGTCTTGTTCTCGGTGCTCTTCTACGGTGAAGTCGTGCCGCCTCGCGTGTTCGCGGGCTTTGTGGTGGTGTTCGCGGCGGTCTTCCTGTCCGAATCCGACCTGAAACTTCCGGCGCGCCGCGCGATACGGGCGGATGTGGAACAGGACGCCTAAACAATCGCGGCCCAGGCTGATCCAGCCGGGGCCGCGATTGATCGAGAAGACTACTTGAAATACCGCTTGAGCAGGCCCTCGAAGCCTTTGCCGTGACGCGCTTCGTCCTTGGCCATCTCGTGCACGGTGTCATGCACCGCGTCGTAGCCCAGTTCCTTGGCCAGCTTTGCCAGCTCCGTCTTGCCGCCGGTCGCGCCGTACTCGGCCTCCGCGCGCAGCTCCAGGTTTTTCTTGGTGCTGCTGGTCACGACCTCGCCCAGCAGTTCCGCGAACCGGGCGGCGTGATCGGCCTCCTCAAACGCGTAGCGCTTGTAGGCTTCGGCGACTTCGGGATACCCCTCGCGGTCGGCGACGCGCGCCATCGCAAGGTACATGCCGACCTCTGCGCACTCGCCGTTGAAGTTGGCGCGCAGTCCCTCGATCACGCGCTCATCCAGACCCTTCGCCACGCCGACTTTGTGCTCGGAAGCCCAAACGCGCGCTTCCTCGGCCTTGTTGAACTTGGAGGCGGGCGCTTTGCAAAGGGGGCAGTTTTCCGGCGGGGTGTCGCCTTCGTGCACATAACCGCAGACGGAGCAAATCCATTTCATGATAGGTTCCTCCTCAAATGTTTCTGTAATTCAGGGTGTGCTTTTCGCAACGACACATACTTAAACTCGACTTTGGCGGCTGAAACAGGCAATTTTTGATCGAGAGCATTTTTTCGCCCGCTATGGTATAATGAACGTCGGAGGGATTTCATGACGAGACTTTGGATGCGCATCATCAAAAAGCACCGGATCGACAAACAGTTTATCGCCCCGTGTGCGCCTGGCGAGGAGCGGGAGACGCTGATCGCGCTGTGCCGCGAGGCGGACCTGCCCGTCCCGATGTGGCTGGAAAAGCACGAGCGCGAGTTTGAGCGGTTCCGCCGCACCGTTTTCCTGCCCGATCACTTCATCGAGGAAGTGCGCTTCGAGCGCCTGGAGATCGAATTCCTGGAGGATGAAACAAGAACCCGCGTGAGCCGCGACCCCAGAAATGAGTTCTGACGGCAACCGAATTGCACCTTGGATCGCAGCGTTGTGTTCAGAGGCTGTGCAAAAAATCGCGTTAAAATGCATTTTCCCACTTGCTTTCTGTGCCCCAATGTTGTATAATACTCCTTGCGTTCGTCAAGAAAAACGCGCTGATGTAGCTCAGGCGGTAGAGCACATCCTTGGTAAGGATGAGGTCGCGGGTCCGAGTCCCGCCATCAGCTCCATGCCCGCAAACCCAATGATTACAAGGGTTTGCGGGCCTTTTTTTGTGCAGAAATCACGTCGTTTTGAAGGCTGGTTTTTACCGTTTACCGCAACGATTACCGCAACCAGCTTTTCTTGACCGCATTTCCACCCTGCCGGACTACAGTAAATCATTCATCGCGTTCATGCTTTTTTGCTTCGTGTCCATGCTGGAATGGACGTAAAGCCGCATGGTGGTAGCCACATCCGCATGGCCGAGAATCTCCGACAGGGTTTTCGGATCCATGCCGTTATCAATCGCACGGGTGGCAAAGGTATGCCGCAAGGCATGGACGCCCATCTGCTCAATCCCGAGTTCGTCCAGAATCTTGTAAAGGGCGCGGTTGACGTTCCGCACTTCCAGCGGCTTTCCGGTTTCCGTGCAGAATACCAAATCACTCTCCCATTTCGGCACACCCAACAGGAGAAGCATTTTCGCTTGCTCTTGCTTTTCCCGTTTGAGTGAGGCTTGGAGCTTTGGCGGGAGCGGGATTGTACGTAGCCCGGCCTTGGTCTTTGGCTTGGTGGTGACAAGCTCCGTCTTTGGCCCGTCACCCTCTTTCAAGGTCTGTAGACGGCGGATAGTTTGGCTTACCGTGATGGTGTTGCCTTTCACATCGCGCCAACGGAGGCCGCAAAGTTCCGCTATCCTCAATCCTGTACCGAGGATGAACCCCAATGCCCGGCCATAGGTGGTATCGGGGAGGGCGGCTACAAAACGGCGTTGTTCCTCCAGCGACAGGTATTTGATTTCTTCCTGCTCCATCTTTGGCGGCGTGGCCCCCTCGCAGGGGTCATTCACAATCAGACGGTTGATTATGGCTTGTTTCATGGCCGCCTTTAGGACGTTCCGCGCCTTTGTGACTGTAGCGGGCTTCAACCCTTTGTCTTTCATAGCGTTACACATGGCTTGAACGTTCTCGGGGCGAAGCTTTTGAAGCACCACGCGGCCCAAAATTGGCGTCAAGTGGCTCTTGATGATATTGGCATATGATACCGCGGTGGCGGGCCTACGGGTGGGCTTAACGTAGGTTTCAAGCCACGTTTCCAGCCATTGCCCCACCGTCATTTTATCGGGTTGCACGTATTGGCCGGTAGTCTGCTGCTGTCGAACCTCCAGTAGCTTTTGAGATACCTCTGCTTGTGTTATGCCGTAGACTGATCTACGGATTATTGAGCCGTCGGCTTTTCGTCCGGCTACGTATTGACCTTCCCACCGTCCATCAGAGCGTTGACGAATATATCCCTCGCTGTTTCCCCGCTTGCTTGCCACAATTTCACCCCATGCTTGCGTAATGCACCAAAGTATAGCATGGCACATAGCGGCAAGCAATGAGAAAATATTTCTCTTACCCGTCGCGGAATGGAAAAATCCTGCGTATCACTCCCTATGACCAAATGAAAGGGGATATCACAATGGACGGAAAGCTCTGCATCTCCGTGGAGGAAATGGGCAAACGGCTTGGGATTGGACGTGTCAGCGCGTATGATTTAGCGCATTCGGAAGGTTTCCCCGTTTTCCGGGTGGGGGCTTCTCGCCGCAAACTACTGGTTTCGGTTAGAGGGCTGGAGGAATGGGTAGCGCGGCAAGCTGGCAATTTCCAGATCGAACAAACGGCATAGTGGGGTATAAAGAAAGGGGTCACACAAATGATTAAGCTCATGGAGAACCTTGTAATTACCGCGGATGCGCACCAGTACGTTTTGGGGCGTCCTTTCACGCGGAAAGACAGTAATGGCAATGCCACGGTGGAAATCAAAAACCCGCGATACTATACCGACCTTGCTTCTGCCGTCAAGGGAGCAATTTTTCAAAGCTTGCGGGCTGGAGTTGCCGGGGAGGAAATTACCGACCTGCGCGGATTCCTTGATGAGTACCAGCGGCTCACGGAAATGTTCGCAAAACAGTTATCGCCTCTCGCATCGGCGTAAAGGGCGGGAGAAGTCGCGTAGGGGCGTTAATGGCCATCCGGGGGTAAATCCTCCGGGTGGTTTTTTGTGTGGGCCTCTCGCGGCTCTCCGCTGGCCAACGCAATGCGGGCAGACAGGTACCAACCGCGTTACTGGAGGGCGATTTGGATATGCTGCCGAGCGTGTGCCCCAAAGTACCAGCGTTGACGCGGGGAGGGCCGTGTAGGGGCGATACAATGCCTCGGATGTAAATTGCTCAGGGTAGCTTTCTCTTTCGCTCTACGCGGCTCTCCACCGGCTAACCGGTCGGGGCGGTTGTCCATGATATTACCGGCAAAGCGGCCTGCCCGGATTGTCCAGTGGGGATGACCGCTCCAATGCCAGCGTAGACGCGGGGAGAGACGCGTAGAGGTGCCTTGCCCTTCTACCCCGGGAATTTATCCACCCGCACCCCAAACGAGCTTAAAATGGCTCTCCGCTGGCCAAACCAAACCCGCCCGCTGATTACCCGCATTTCGGAGGTGGAGCCGGGGCATTGCGGGGCATCGTCCGCACATATGGCAAGGGATGGCGCGGGCAGTGGAGGACAGGTGTGGTGCCGGTCGATAACGGCGGGGATTATCTTCCGGGTGACGGTGCCGGTCAGGAATGTTGGGGATGGACTACCGCCAGACCGCACAGGATGGACGGGCCGCAGGAGGAAGGGGGACTATAGGGGGATGGAGGACGTAACTCCGTTATCCCTTTCTCCGTATACCTTTAGGCATTATAACCCCAGTATCCTTCTCTCCGTATACCTTTAGGCATTGTAACCCCAGTATCCATATTTGCGTATGCCTTAAGGCATCGTAACTATCCTTCTCTCCGTATGCAATAAAGCATCGTAACCCCGGTATCTCTCGTCCCCGGTGAATATGGTCTTTGGTATGCGGATGTAACCGCGAGTTATCGACGGAAACCAAGTCATACGGGGATGGTATCACATCGTTAATTATCTACAAAATTATTGCGGTACAATGTAGCTATTTAAACAGTATTTGGTTATAAAATGTGGGTATTTCGGCAAATCATTCCGGACGCGCAGCTCCGTAAAAAGCTGAAATTTGACAGATTTCTTAACACTCACATTGTTGGGTTTGTTTTCGTCCTTGATCCTTGACCGTACATCGACGGATCATGAACAGGCAGAAAACCTCCAATGCTTTCATGGCCGCAAATTTCTTGAGCCTGTTGAATAATAGTCCAAAATCACAAGGGACAATGGAAGTCGGCAAG
>CAZNPZ010000014.1:0-58731 GCA_964575255.1 uncultured Oscillospiraceae bacterium | reverse complement strand
GCTGCGCACGGTGTGGCCGGGGCCCTTGGGCGCGATCATGATCACGTCCACGTCCGCGGGCGGCACGATCTGGCCGAAGTGAATGTTGAAGCCGTGGGCGAACGCCAGCGCCATGCCGGGGCGGAGGTTGGGCGCGATGTCCTTTTTGTACAGCGCCGCCTGCTTTTCGTCGTTGACCAGGATCATCACCAGATCCGCCACTTTGACCGCTTCCGCCGCCGTCGTTGCGGTCAGACCCGCCGCCTGCGCCTTCGCGATCGACGGGGAACCCTCGTACAGGCCGACGACCACATCATAGCCGCTGTCGTGCAGGTTGAGCGCGTGCGCGTGGCCCTGACTACCGTACCCGATCACCGCCACGGTCTTGCCCTTGAGCAGGGAGGTATCGCAGTCCGCCTCGTAATACAGTTTCGCCATTTGAAACACTCCTTCACATTATTCGCGGGTCAGGATATAATCGCTCCTGCCGATGGCCGTCATGCCGGTCCGGCAGAGCTCGGTCACCCGATAGGGTTCGAGGAACTTTAAAAACGCGTCGATTTTGGACTTCTCGCCGGTCAGCTCCACGATCATCGAGTCCTGCGAAAGGTCGATGACCTTGGCGCGGAAAACGCCGACCGCCTCCTGGATGTGGCTGCGCTCCTCGTGGTTGGCATTGACCTTGATCAGCATCAGCTCGCGGACGACGGTGCGCTCCGGATCCATCACCTGAACGACCCGGACATCGTGCAGCTTCTCCAACTGGCGGACGATCTGCTCTTTCAGGTAATCGTCCCCGGTGGCGGAGATCGTGATGCGGGAGAGCTTCGGATCATGGGTTTCGGCGACCGACAGGCTGTCGATGTTGAAGCTGCGGCGCGCGAACAGGCCGGATACGCGGGTCAGGACGCCCGCTTCGTTATTGACAAGAACCGAGAGGATGAATTTCTCCACGGCCATGACGCCCCTTCCTTAGACCAAAATGATGTCGTCGATGGTGCCGCCCGGCGGGATCATCGGAAGCACCCGTTCGTCCGGGTCGATCCGCGCGTCAATCAGGATCGGCCCGTCCGACGTAAGCGCCGCGTCCAACACCGTGTCCAGTTCACTCAGGGTATCAAGATGGACGCCCTTCGCGCCGAACGCCCCGGCCAGCGCCACATAGTCGGTCTTCCGGTTCAGCGTGGTCTGGGAGTAGCGCTCGTTGTAGAAGATCTTCTGCCACTGGCGCACCATGCCGAGCGCGTTGTTGTTGAGGAGAACGACCGTCAATGGCAGATGGTTTGTGACCGCGGTCGCCATCTCGTTCAGGTTCATGTGAAAGGAGCCGTCGCTGGTAAACAGCACCGTGCGCTTCCTTCCTGATCCGATGCACGCGCCGATGGCCGCGCCCATGCCAAAGCCCATGGTGCCCAGACCCCCGGAGGTGATGAACGTGCGGGGGCGGCTGAATTTATAATACTGGGCAGTCCACATCTGATGCTGACCCACGTCGGTGGCGACGATGGCGTCCTTGGGAACCTTCTTCTGAATGGCTTCGATGATGACCTGCGGATTGAGCCGGTCGTGCCCCATGTCCAGATGGCTGTCCGGGTCGGCCTGCATTTCGCGGACCCGCTTGAGCCATCCGTCCTCATGGCGGCCGATGTCGGCGGTGAGCAGTTTTTGAAGCACCTGCTTCACGTCGCCGATCAGAGAGGCGTAGGCGGGAAGGTTCTTGCCGACCTCGGCGCGGTCGATGTCGATGTGCAGGATCTTCCGTCCCTTGGAGAACGCGGCCTGGTTGCCGATCGCGCGGTCGGAGAAGCGGGTGCCGATGCCGATGATGAGGTCGGCTTCATACATCGCGCGGGAGGAGACGTACCGGCCGTGCATGCCGGTCATGCCCAGGAACAGCGGGTAGTCGTGCGGGACGGCGGACAGCCCCATGATGCTGGAGCCGACCGGCGCGTGAAGCCGTTTGGAAAGCTCGATGAGTTCCTCGGACGCGCCGGAGATTACGACGCCGCCGCCCGCGTAGAGGAACGGGCGCTCGGATGCCCGGATCAGCTTGACAGCGCGGTCGAAATCGTCCTGCCGGATCGCGGGCGCTTCGGGCTTCTCAGCGGGCGCGGCGGGCGCGTAATCGGTCTTCGCCAGCTGCACGTCCTTTGGAATGTCAATGAGAACCGGGCCGGGGCGGCCGCTCCGCGCGATCCCGAACGCCTCGCGGACGACGGAAGCGAGTTTTGTCACATCTTTCACGATGTAGTTGTGCTTGGTGATGGGCAGCGTGACGCCGGTGATGTCAACTTCCTGAAAGCCGTCCCGCCCGATGGAGGTGGAGGGCACGTTGCCGGTGATCGCGACCAGCGGCGTCGAGTCCAGATGCGCCGTGGCGATGCCGGTCACGAGGTTGGTCGCGCCGGGGCCGGAGGTGGCGATCACCACGCCCACTTTGCCGGTGGCGCGGGCATAGCCGTCCGCGGCGTGGGCCGCGCCCTGCTCATGGCAGGTGATGAAGTGGGTGATCCGGTTGGAATTCTTGTAGAGCTCGTCGTAGATGTTCAGCACAAAGCCGCCTGGGTATCCAAAGACGGCGTCGACGCCCTGCTCGATCAGCGTCTCGATGAGAATCTGTGCGCCCGTCATCTGCATGATAATCCCTCCCGCGTCTTCTTCAGGTGTCGCCCTTCCACCGCGTCAGGGCAACACAGCGGGGCCGCGCCGCGCGCATGCCGCTCATGTGAGTACCTCCTTTTTTGTGCGAATTCCAATTATGAATGCTTCGTCGCAAGGGGACTTTTCGCGCAGATAGGTTGTTTTCCCTACGGGAAACCAAGTCGCTTCGCGACCGTACGATTCAAATGAATTTGGATCGTACGCCTGCTGCGTCGTCTTCCGCGGGGCGTAGCGCTGCATTGCACGCCGAAGGCGTATCCCGAAGGGTCGCCTCGCTCCGACTCCTTGCTCTGCATCGAAAATCCCTCCCTGCTTTGGAAGCATTCAAAATTTCCATTAGCACGGGCGCGCCTCTTGGTGCGCCACTCAACTACTTCACCGCTATGAAAAATCCCCTGCCCGGTGCTGTTGCACCTCGGCAGGGGATCAAGCGTTTTGCTTAATTGGCCTTCCGGCCTTCCCTTATCCGCGTTGACAACAACCTGAAACATCCCCGGCTTCGACTACTACTAGTACGAGGCCGACGATAATAATCAGGATGTTGACGATGGCGAACAGGTTCTGCATGATTTAGTCTCCTGAAAGAATTTTTCTCACTATACCATCGGGAACCTACGCTGTCAAGCGGTTTTTTGAGACTTCTTCAGGATTTTACCAATTCACCCTGGCGCAGCGGCGAAGCGGTGATGATCCTGTAGATTAGAGTATGCGAAACATCGGCACGATGTCCTCGTACCGGTCGTTAAGTCGGAATCCGCCGGGGATCACGCCCAGGCGCTGAAAGCCCAGCTTTTCGTACAGGCGCAGCGCGGCGAGGTTGGTTTTGACCACCGCGTTGAACTGCATGACGCGAAAGCCCAGCGCCTTTGCGGTTTCCATTGAATGGACGACCAGCTTCTCACCAACGCCCTTCCCTCGCGCGGCTTTGTCCACCGCGTAGCTGCAGTTGGCGATGTGGCCGCAGCGCCCGACGTTGTTGGGGTGCAGGATGTAAAGGCCCAGAAGCCCGCCATCGTCGACCGCGACGCCGGAAAAGCTCTGCGACGCGAAGAACGCCGCCGCCGCGTCCAACGTCAGCGGCTCTTCCTGCGGGAACGCGATCCCGTCCGCCACGATCAGGTTCCAGACGCGCGCCATCTCCGGAAGGTCACCGGTTTCATAGGCCCGGACAACGACATCCAAATGCTCCCCCTCCCCCATTTCACGCACTTTCTCGGCATTGCGCTCTCAGGAACCTTTCGCTTTTCCCGCGGACTTCCGTCAGGTAATTGCTGACGGTGAAGTTGCTGACGCACGGGCACTTCGCCACGCGAAGGTGCCCGTCTGCTCCAGCTTGGGCGCATGGCCTTCTTCCGGATTCTTCGCTGTGGCGTGCGTCGCGGCACCGCGGGCGAAATTCCGGCCGATCCGTGACATATTATTCGTACGCAGGCATGTTTCATTGTCGCCGCGTCAAGACGTCCGCGAAAGCCACCGCAAGCGGGGTTTCCCCATCGTGCCATCCGCCTGCAAAAGGCTGTTCAGCACCATGCCAGAGACGATCAGGAAAATGCCTGTCAGCCCAACCGGGTCGGGCGCTTCGTCGCCCAAGAGAAAGATGCCGCCCAGAAGCGTGAAGAAGACCTCGCCCGCCTGGGTCGATTCGACCGCCGCCAACTGCCGCTGATCGTGCTTCACCAGATCGGTCGCCCTGAAGAACAGGACGGTCGCGATCACGCCGGAGAACAGCGCGACAAGGAGCGACTGAATCACTTGAGGCGCGGATGGAAGGCCGACCTTCCACAATCCGAAAAGCGTCAGAACTCCCCAAAATGGCATGCTGCACACCGTCATCCCATAGATGCGTTCAATCGTCGAAAGATGGTCGCCGCAGACAGCCATCATCTTCCGGTTGCCGAGCGGATAGGAAACCGCCGCGACCAGGATCGGGATCAGCGTCAATCCAAGATTGCGAAGTCTCAAGTTTACAATGTTGTTCCATTGGAGCAGCGCGACGCCAAGCAGGATGACGCCGGCCGCCGCCAGGTTCCGAAGCGGGATCTTCTTTCGGAACAGCGGAGCCATCAGGATGCCCATCACGATCGTGACCTGCCAGGAAGCGGCGATCAGCCAGGATTCCCCGTGGCTTCCGGCGTAGCAGACCGACGTATAGAACGTGCCGAAGCCAATCGTGCTCCAGAGAAGCCAAGTTCCGGGGTTTTTCCGGATCAAAGCATGCGCCCTCCGAAACCCATGCCGTCTCCATACGATCAGCCCGAACACCGGCAGCGTGAAGATGTATCGAAGGCTCGCGCTGTAGATCCAGCTTCCGCCGGACAGGTTCATGCTCCGGTTGAGGAGGAAGGTGAACGCAAAGAGGAAGGAACCCGCCACACCAAACAGAAACGCTTTTTTCATCGGCATCCTCCGCCGACGCGTCACGCTTAGCCGTGATGCGCCCGTTCGCCATTTTTGCGATTATATCACGGTTGATCGGCTCGCGCAATTTATACCAACGCAAAATAAGGATGATCCAAAGCGCCGAGGGATTATTTTCGATGCGGGACAAGGAGCCGGAGCGAAGCGACCCTTCGGGATATGCCTTCGGCGTGAAATGCAGCGCTACGCCAACGGGGAGAGTGACAAAGTCAGGCGTGTGATTCAAATCATTTGAATCACGCGGTCGCGTAGCGATTTGGTTTCCTGAAGGGATACCAACCTCGCAGCGAAAAAAAGGCGCGACGATGCGTTCATGTTTTAATTTGGTATTAAACATTGTGACGCTTTCCGGTCTTGCAATCAGGCCGGGTTTCGGGTATGATGGGTGACGTTCAACCGTGATCGGAGGCGTGAATCAAGCCATATGAAGAGGGACAAGAGCGCGCCCGCGTACCTGCAGGTTGCCCGCGACATCGCGGGACGCATCGCGTCGGGCGAAATCGCGGAGGGCGAGCGGTTTTCCGGGCGCTCGCTGATGAGTTCCCAGTACAAAGTATCGCCGGAAACCATCCGGCGCGCGCTGGGGATCCTGGCGGAGATGGACGTATTGTCCATGCGGCAGAACGTGGGCGCGGTGGTCAAGTCCCGCGAGCGCGCCGCGCAGTATGTGGATCAGTACGGCGAGATCGCGGGCATCCGCATCCTTCGCGAGGAATTGGCGCAATTGATCGCGCAGCGCCGCGCGCTGGACGAGAAGATCGATGAAACCATTTTGAAACTCGCGGACATGGCAGAGCGCTTCAGAAACAGCGGCGACATGCAGACCTACGAGTTCTCCGTGCCTGAGGGCGTGACGATCGCCGGGCGCACGATCGCCGAGTCTTCCTTCCGAGCAGAGACCGGCGCGACCATCCTGGCCGTCCGCCGGGGCGCGAAGGTGAACCTGTCGCCCAAACCAGACGAACTGATCGCGGCGGGCGACGTATTGGTGGTCGTCTGCGGCGCCGTGCTGGTGCCGCTGGTGTCCGAGTTCATCAACAGAAAATAAGTGCATTTGTAAGTGACAGGCTGCCGTACGGTTGTTCCGTGCGGCGGCTTTTTTATAATTTGTTCCATGTGGTTGACATATTTCCAACTTTATTATAATATTAAGTTGTCATCCGTGTTTCGGGCCGAACACTTCGCAGCCGAAAGGAGAGAACCAGCATGAAGAAAACCACCATCTTGCTCATGACCGTCCTTCTTCTGACGATGACGATGGCGCCTGCGCTGACGGCGCGCGCCGAACAGACGACCGTCACCTTTGCCGACGTGGGCTGGGATTCCATCCGCTTCCACAACGCCGTTGCCGGGGTTATCGCCGAGAGCGCGTTCGGCTATACGTGGGAGGAAATCTCCGGCTCCACGCCGATCACGCTGGAAGGGCTGATGTCGGGCGACATCGACGTCCACATGGAGATGTGGACGGACAACCTCGCCACCTACAAGGACGACATCGCCGCAGGCCGCATGAAGGAGCTTTCCGTCAATTTCGACGACAACGCGCAAGGCCTGTACGTGCCGCGCTATGTGATCGAGGGCGACAGCGCGCGCGGCATCAAGCCTGTCGCGCCCGATCTCAAGACCGTCGAGGATCTGAAAAAGTACGCGGACATCTTCCCCGATCCGGAAGATCCCGGCAAAGGCCGCATCTTCGGCGGGCTTCCCGGCTGGGAGGTCACCACCGTCATGGAGAAGAAGGTTCAGTACTACGGGTTGGATCAGATGTACAACTATGTGCTGCCGGGCAGCGACGCGGCGATGAGCGCGGCGTTCGTCTCCGCCTGGGACAAGGGCGCCCCGATCGTCGCTTACTACTGGGAGCCGACGTGGCTGATGGGCATGTACGATTTCGTGCTGCTGGACGACGCCCCCTATGACGCGGCGACCTATCTGGAAGGCAAGACTGCCTGCCCGTCGACGAGGGTTACGATCTGCGTCTCCAATGATTTCGCGGCGTCCAATCCTGATTTCTGCGCGTTCCTGTCCAAGTACAAGACCTCGTCCGCATTGATCAACGAGGCGCTGGCTCATATGCAGACGACCGGCGACGACTACACGGCAACGGCCAAGTGGTTTCTGAAGCAGCACACGGAACTTGTCGAAGCGTGGCTCACTGTCGATCAGGCGGCGGCGCTGCGCGCGGCACTCTGATCCAAATCTTACGGGATGTGAGGTGAACTTCGTTGAGTGATTTGGGCGCTTTCCCCTTCGTATTCAAGCCCGACGTGGCGGCGATCGACCGGTCCATGCGCGGCTTCGCGGCCGACGCGTCCTGGTTTTTTGAGGACATCATCGGGCAGGGGCTGATCCGCCTCGTAAACTCCTTCAACTGGATGCTTTCCCACATCCCGTGGTTTGTACTGGTGGCGCTGGTGTTCCTGCTGGGCTGGAAAGCACGCGGGAAGATTCGAAGCGGCGTTCTGTACGCGGTACTTCTATGCCTGGTGGGCGTGGTGGGGTTGTGGGCGATGATGACCCAGACGCTGTCGATCGTACTGGCCAGCGTCCTGATCGCGCTGACGATCGGCTTTCCGGTTGGGATTCTTCTATCCGCGTCCGACCGGGCAACGAAAATCGTCCGGCCGGTCCTTGACACAATGCAAACGATGCCGGTATTCGTCTACCTGATCCCGGCGCTGCTGCTCTTTGGAATGGGCTCGGCGTCCGCGGTCGTCGCCACGGTGATCTACGCGGTCGTACCGGTCATCCGGCTTACAAGCCTTGGCATCCGGCAGGTAGACGCCGACGTAGTGGAGGCCTCGCGCGCGTTCGGCGCGACCCGGCGCCAGACCCTCATCAAGGTGCAGATCCCACAGGCGATGCCCACCATCATGGCCGGCGTCAACCAGACGCTGATGATGGCGATGGCGATGGTGGTCACCTGCTCGATGATCGGCGCGCGCGGCCTGGGCAATGAAGTCCTGATCGCGGTCAACCGCACTGAGATCGGCCGCGGCCTCGTATCCGGCCTCTCGGTGGTAATCCTGGCGATCCTCCTGGACCGGCTCACCCAGGGCTGGTTCGGCGGTCAGAAGAAAAAGGCCGGAAAAGAGACCGGCAACCCCGGAGGTGAGGCAAATGGCTGAGCTGGACGAGTACATCATCGAACTGAAAAACGTGTCCAAACTGTACGGCCTCAACCGCGCGGAGGCCGCCCGCATGATGCGTGATGGTTCGGACAAGGAGACCGTATACCACAAAACCGGCGCGACCGTCGCGCTGTGGGACGTGAACCTGAAGATCCGGCGCGGCGAGATCTTTGTGGTCATCGGCCTTTCAGGTTCGGGGAAATCCACCGTGGTGCGATGCCTGAACCGGCTGAACCGCCCCACCGCCGGGAGCGTCCTGTTTGAAGGCGCGGACGTGATGAAGTTCGGAAACCGGGAACTGCTCGATCTGCGCCGCCGCAAAATGTCGATGGTGTTCCAATCTTTTGGGCTGATGAGCCACCGGGACGTATTGGGCAATGTGGCCTACGGGCTGGAGGTGTGCGGCGTGCCCCGCGCGAAGCGCGAGGAGAAAGCGCTGGAAGTGATCCGGATGGTGGGCCTCTCCGGCTGGGAGCGGCAGACGGTCGGCAGCCTGTCCGGCGGCATGCGGCAGCGGGTGGGCATCGCGCGGGCGCTGGCCAGCGACCCGGAGGTGCTACTCATGGACGAGCCGTTCTCCGCGCTCGACCCACTGGTCCGGCAGGACATGCAGTTCGAACTTCTGAAGATTCAGAGGAAGCTGGGAAAAACCGTCGTCTTCATCACCCATGACATCGACGAGGCGTTTAAATTGGGCGACACCGTCGCGATCATGAAGGACGGCAGGGTGATCCAAGTGGACACGCCGGAGAATATGAGCGCGAACCCCGCCGACGGGTATGTAAAGCGCTTCGTAAAAAGCGCCGATCTGTCCAAGGTCACATCGCTTCGCAACGTGATGATCGCGCCCGCGTGCCTGACCCGCGTGACCGACCGCCCCGCGCAGGCCATCGAAGCCATGCGCAAAACCTCGCTGTCCACCGTCTACGTGGTCGACCATACGCTGAGACTCCGGGGCATCCTGACCATCTCCGACGCCGTGCGCGCGCGGAAGGAGCGTCTGGGCATCGAGGATGTGATGAACCCGGATGTGGAAACCGCCTCGCCGGACGAGACTGTCCATGCCGTGCTGCCTCGCGTCGCGCAGGCGCCCTACCCGCTGGCCGTGGTGGACGAGACGGGATGCCTCCTTGGCATCGTGACCCGCTCGGCGGTACTCGCATCGCTTTCGCAGGAGGAATAGCCGTTCGTTTTGTCAAACAAATGTCCGGGTACGCTGACGTAAGACCAGTGCCGAAACCCAGCTCGGAAAGGAGAACGGATGGATGTTGCTACCGCATTGCGGCAATTGGCCGAGTGGGGCAACCCCACCCACAGGAAGCACGCGGCGAAGCGCGGCGCGGGCCAAAACCAGTTCGGCGTGATGATGGGCGCCTTGCGGGACTACGCGAAGAGGCTGGAGAGGGATCACGGCTTTCCAATGACCTCGCAACCGCCCGCGCGGGCTGGAACCTGATCATCCTCGACGTGCTGCACGCAAACCCGTCCGAAAAAACTGACTGAACATGTCGAGCGCGTGGCGAGCGGCCTCTTCGACGCGCCGCCGATGGTACTGGAGGCGATGAACCGCGCGCTGTGCGAGATCGGCATCCGCTACCCGGAGTGGACACCGCCCGGTGCGTCGCCATCGGCGAGGTGCGGCGTGTACTGCGATCTCAAGGTGCCCAAGGTCTGCATCTCCGGTTACGCCACCAGAAAGTTGCCCTGATTCCAGATCTGCGACGCCCTGTCCGCCGCCCGTTCCGCGCTCGCCCAGTCGCACGATTCGGCGTTTTTCAACGCGCCTTTCACTTCCCCGGCAAAGTTGCTGTCCCCCCCAGTTGAACAAAATACCTGCCCGCCCAAACACAACGCGAGAAGCCCGATCAGCGTCCATCCGATGCTCTTTGGGGTAATCAAAGCACACCTCCGAAGAAATCCGCCTCCAGGCAGTATGGCGAGCTCCGGACTGCGGATCCATGGTCGAAAGAAAACGTACAATAAATGTAGAAAAAAGCCCTTTTTTTATATTGACATAAACGTTGGAATACAGTAAACTTTCCAATAATGGTTTACATTGATAAATCTAAATCGGTTTAGATTGTCTGAAACCAATAAAAGGTTGATAAAGCAGGCGGCTTTCGCCTTCTTTATAAGAATAGAAAAGGAGTGACCTCCATGAAGAAGACCCTTTCTCTGGTATTGGCCCTAGTGCTGGTCTTCGGCTTCTGCGTAGGCGCGATGGCTGAGGGCAAGATCGGCGTTGCGATGCCGACGCAGGACCTGCAGCGGTGGAACCAGGACGGCGAAAACATGAAGAAGCAGCTCGAGGCCGCCGGCTACGAAGTCGACCTCCAGTACGCGAAGAACGACGTGGCGCTGCAGGTTTCCCAGCTTGAGAACATGATCCTGGGCGGCTGCAAGGTGCTGGTCATCGCTTCCATCGATGGCAGCGCGCTGGGCACGGTGCTGGCTTCCGCGAAGGAAGAGGGCATCCCGGTCATCGCGTACGACCGCCTGATCATGAAGTCGGACGCTGTTTCCTATTATGCGACGTTTGACAACTACAAGGTCGGCACGATCCAGGGCCAGTTCATCGAAGAGAAGCTGGGCCTGAAGGACGGCAAAGGCCCGTTCAACATCGAGCTGTTCGCTGGTTCGCCGGACGACAACAACGCGCTGTTCTTCTTCCAGGGCGCGTGGGACGTGCTGAAGCCCTATGTCGACAAGGGTCAGCTGGTCATCCCCAGCGGCCAGACCGATTTCCAGACCATCGCGATCTCCGCCTGGAAGTCCGAAGGCGCGCAGAACCGCATGGACAACCTGCTGACCGCCTACTATTCCGACGGCAAGCAGCTGGCGGCGGTGCTCTCCCCCAACGATTCGCTGGCCATCGGCATCGCGAACTCGCTGACCAACATCGGCTTTGACCCATACCCGATCGTCACCGGTCAGGACTGCGACAAGGCCAACATGAAGAACATCCTCGCCGGCAAGCAGGCGATGTCGATCTTCAAGGATACCCGCACGCTGGCTGCCAAGGTTGTGGGCATGGTGGATGCGCTGATGAAGGGCACCGAGCCGGAAGTCAACGACACCAAGACCTATGACAACGGCGAAGGCAAGATCATCCCGTCCTACCTGTGCGACCCGGTGTTCGCCGACAAGGACAACTACAAGGAACTCTTGATCGACAGCGGCTACTACACCGAGGCGGACATCACCGGCTAATCCCAAAACACGCACTCTATGGCAGGGGGCGGACGGCAAAAACCGTCCGTCCCCGTCTGAGGATTGGGGGATTCCCATGGCAAAAGCCCTGTTGGAGATGCGCTCCATCACAAAAACATTTCCGGGCGTCAAGGCGCTGGACGACGTCAACATCACGGTGGAAGAAGGCGAAATCCACGCGCTGGTGGGTGAAAACGGCGCGGGGAAATCCACATTGATGAATGTGCTCAGCGGCATATACCCCTTCGGCTCCTATACCGGCGACATCATCTACGATGGGCGCGAGTGTCAGTTTAAGACCATCAAGGATTCCGAACAGAAGGGCATCGTCATCATCCATCAGGAGTTGGCGCTGGTGCCCTATCTTTCCATCGCGGAGAACATGTTCCTGGGCAACGAGCGCGCCAAGCGCGGCGTCGTCGACTGGGACGAAACCAACCACATGGCGGAGAAATACCTGCGCATGGTCGGCCTAGAGGAAAACCCGAGGACGCTGATCAAGGACATCGGCGTGGGCAAGCAGCAGTTGGTCGAGATCGCAAAAGCTTTGGCCAAGGACGTGCGCCTGCTGATTCTGGACGAGCCAACCTCGTCCTTAAACGAGTCGGACGCGAAGAAGCTTTTAGATCTTCTGCTCTCGCTCCGGCGCGAAAAGAACGTCACTTCGATCATCATTTCCCACAAGCTGAACGAAATCGCCTATGTCGCCGACAAGATCACGATCCTCCGGGATGGCGCGACGATCGAGACGCTGGATAACGCGACTGATGAAATCAGCGAAGAGCGCATAATCCGCGGCATGGTCGGCCGCGAGCTGACCGACCGCTTCCCCAAGCGGCAATCTCATCCCGGCGACGTGGCGCTTGAAATAGAGCATTGGACGGTCTACCACCCGCTGTACACCGAGCGCAAGGTTGTGGACGACGTTTCGATCACCGTGCGCAAGGGCGAAGTGGTGGGCATCGCGGGGTTGATCGGCGCGGGTCGCACGGAACTCGCGATGAGCGTGTTCGGCCGCTCCTACGGCACCAAGATCTCCGGCACGGTTAAAAAGAATGGAAAGCCGCTTGAACTGCACAGCGTGTCCGACGCGATTGAGAACGGCTTCGCGTACATCACCGAAGACCGCAAGGGCAACGGGCTGGTGCTGATCGACACGGTCAAGCGCAACCTGACGCTGTCCCGGCTGGACTTTGTGTCGAACAGCGGCATCCTGGACAAGGATCTGGAGCAGAACGAAGCGGAGGTTTACCGCCACAAGCTCAACATCAAGACGCCCAACATCGAGCAGCAGGTCGGCAACCTCTCCGGCGGCAACCAGCAGAAGGTGCTGGTGGGCAAATGGATGTTCGCAAAGCCTGACATCATGATTCTGGACGAGCCGACCCGTGGCATCGACGTGGGCGCGAAGTTTGAAATCTACCAAATCATCAACCAGCTGGTCGCCGAGGGCAAGTCCATCCTGATGATCTCCTCGGAACTGCCGGAGATCCTGGGCATGTGCGACCGCATCTACGTAATGAACGAGGGTCGGCTGATTGCGGAGATGCCTCGCGAGAAAGCCTCGCAGGAGACGATCATGAACTGCATCCTGCAAGCCAGCAAGAGAGAGGTGGGCGCATGAACAAGCTGAAAAAAATTCTGGGCGGAAATCTGAAGCAGTACTCCATGCTGATCGCGCTGGTGGTTATTGTCCTTCTGTTTTCACTGATGACCAGTGGCATCCTGCTGAAACCCATGAACGTGTCCAACCTGATCTTTCAGAACGCGTACGTGGTGATCCTGGCGGTCGGTATGCTGATCTGCATTCTGACCGGCGGCAACATCGACCTGTCGGTCGGCTCGGTGGTGGCGCTGATCGGCGCGTGCGCCGGCACGTTCATCATCACCTGGAAGATGAACGTCTACCTTTCGGTCTTTTTATGCATGATCGTGGGCTTGCTCATCGGCATGTGGCAGGGCTTCTGGATCGCCTATGTGCGCATCCCGGCGTTCATCGTCACGCTGGCCGGACAGTTGGTGTTCCGGGGACTTACGCTTCTGATCCTGGGCGGGTTGACCCTCGCGCCGTTCCCGCCGGAATACCTGATGTTCTCCACCGGCTTCATCCCCAATTTCCTGGGTGCGTGGTTCGGCTTGCCGGATAAGCCAAACGCCACCGCGATCCTGGTGGGAATTTTGCTGGTGGCTGTATTCATCTTCACCCAAGTGCGCAGCTACACCGCCCGCAAGCGCAAAGGCTATACGGTGGAAAGCCCAATGGCGCTGATCGTGAAACTGCTCATCATCAGCGCGGTCGTGGTGTGGTTCTTCTACATCCTGTCAGAGTACCGGGGTGTCCCGACGGTTCTGATCCTGCTGGGGCTAATCCTGATTGGGTACAGTTATTTCACCTCGTCCACCGTCATGGGGCGCCACATCTACGCGATCGGCGGCAACGAAAAGGCCGCGCTCTTGTCCGGTGTCAAGACCAACAAGATGATGTTCCTGGCCTATGTCAACATGGCGCTTTTGGCGGCGGTCGCGGGCCTGGTGTTCGCGGCGCGGCTCAACAGTTCCTCGCCGCAGGCCGGCCAGAGTTTTGAGCTGGACGCGATCGGCGCGTGCTTCATCGGCGGCGCGAGCGCCTACGGCGGCATCGGCACCGTGGGCGGCACGCTGATTGGCGCGCTCATCATGGGCGTTTTGAACAACGGCATGTCCATCATGGGCATCGACTCCAACATGCAGCAGGTCGTGAAGGGTCTGGTGCTTCTGGGCGCGGTCGCCTTCGACGTACTGTCCAAGAAAAACCTGAAGCTGCCCTTCGGCAAGTCCCGCAAGAAGGCGAATGCAACACAGCGCGTATAGAATTCTCCATTCCGTTCATATAGACTGCCGCGCCGGATATGCTTCCGGTGCGGCAGTATCTTTCTCAATCGAATGCGGCATCCGCCCTGCGGATTACCCGCTTGGTCTTTTCCAGCGGATAGGGCGTCCGATCCATCGGGTAATAGCGCACTTCCACCACGGTCGCAATCCGCTGGGTATTGCCCGGCCCGCATGGAACGACGACCCGATCCCCCGCCTGAATCCCGGCGTCCTCGGTGATGTAGGAGTATGTCTGACCGTAATCGTTGAAACAAACGCTGACGTATTTCACATCCCCTTCCCGCCTCGCGTCCAGGAATGCGGTTTCGTCAAATACCTCAAAGACCAGATGGGACTGAAGCGCGCCGCGGATTTCCCGCATCATCGAAAGCCACGGCGCTTCCGGAACAGCGCTGCGGTCGCAGGCGGCGGCGCGAATCTGAATGGTACTGTCCGCATACTCCGCCACGATCCAGATGTATCGCTCCTTGTCATCCAAGTCGTCCGTCAGATGCGCCCAGTCGCCGCTGTGGACGCACCGGTCGGCGGCGATCAGAATGCCGTTGATTTCATCCCAGATGTCGCGAAAAGCCATCCGAAAGAAACGCATTCCGTCGATTCTTTTTGAAAAGGAGAAACGGCCAGCAACGCGGTCGACAACCAGGGTCTCCGCGTAACCGCGACACGCTCCGGTGATCCCTTCCGCCTGAATTTCCGGTTTCAAGCCAAACCCGACCGTCAGTCGGTTGATGCACGCGACCGACCGGAACCCGCGCCTTGGCGCGCGGGGCAGGAAGCGCGGGCGTCGACCGTGACCCTTAAGATCACGTCCAGATCGAATGCGCAGTCTTCTGTCACCGAACTCCCCCGCCGTCATTCGTAAGCCCCCTCATAATCAGACGCTCTTCCCGAAGACTTCCGTATACGTGAGTTTTCCATTGATCCGCTCGGACTTCATCAGGCTCAGCCGCCGCGCGACCATCGAAAACGGTTCAAAAGATAGGTCGGGCTGCGCGCGGAGCGAGACCGCCCGCGCCAGCGTGATATGGGGCGTAAAGCTGTCCGGCCAGTCGCCGGCGTACCCCGCGCGCCGAAGGTCTTCCCGAAGCCCCAGGTACAGCGCCGTCAGCGCCGCGTCCGGTTTCACGCCCACCCAGTACAGATCGCGTCGGAAGGTGCCCACCCGGTCAAACGCGAGCGTCACGGGCTTTGAAAAGCACGCCGCCATCGCGCGCTCGATGGCTTCGGTCTCCCCTACCTCGCCCAGAAACAGAACCGTCAGGTGCAGGTTCTCAGGCCGCGAGAAGTTGCCGCCCGCGCAGGCGGACAGCCTGCGCTGCACGTCCATCAGCCGTTCCTTTGTGGTTTGGTCAAAGTTGATCGCGATGAAGAGCCTCATCCCCGAACCTCCCCGTCCGGATTGTCCGGCTGCCGGTAACGCTTGCATTGGACGATCGCTACCATGTGATCCCCTCCCCTTCCATTGTACCCGGCGGCGGCGGGAAGTCAAGCGATGCGCGGAGCCAAAAAGGCCGCTGTAAAAATTTGAATTCTCCGGTTGACGAAAACCTGCCATCGTGGTATAATCCGACTGATAAAGCAGAGGCGCTCGCTTCTCACCCGGCGGCTTCGCCAGCACGGGTTGCATGAAACACTTGTTTTGTGTGGGCGTTCGCTTTTGCGTAAAGGCGAACGCTTCTTTTTTCCTGGAACCGATGATGGAGGTGCATGGGTATCAACAACGATCTGATGATTAATGAGGAGATCCGCGACCGCGAGGTACGTTTGATCGATCAGAACGGCGAACAGCTGGGCGTCATGCTGACGCGGCAAGCGCTGGATCTCGCCGAAGAACGCCAGCTCGATCTGGTCAAGATCGCGCCACAGGCCAAGCCGCCGGTGTGCAAGCTGATGGATTACGGCAAGTACCGCTTCGAACAGTCCAAGCGTGAACGTGAGATTCGCAAGAATCAAAAGATCATCACCATCAAGGAGGTTCGCCTGTCCGCGACGATTGAAGATCACGACGTCGACGTCAAGTTCAAGAATGCGGTCAAGTTCCTCCAGGATGGCGACAAGGTCAAGGTAAACATCCGTTTCCGTGGCCGCCAGATCACCCACTCCGAAATTGGTCTCAAAGTCATGAAGGATTTCGCCGAGCGGATCAAGGAATTCGCCATCATCGAGCGCCAGCCACTGATTGAAGGCCGCAACATGATCATGATCCTTGCCCCGCGCGATAAGGACTGACGGATCCTTTCCACGCGAAATGACGCACTGAACGAGAGGAGGAAAACCCATGCCCAAGATGAAGACCCACCGCGGCGCGGCGAAGCGCTTCAAGCTGACCAAGACCGGCAAGATCAAGCGTTCGCAGGCGTATAAAAGCCATATCCTGACCAAGAAGCCCACCAAGCGCACGCGCAACCTTCGCAAGGCGGCTCTGGTGTTCGGCGGAGAAGTCAAAACCATCAAGAAACTGATTCCGTATAAGTAAGGAGGCGAATCCAAATGGCAAGAGTCAAGAGGGCTGTCAACGCCCTGAAGAAACGTCGGAAAGTGTTCCGTTTGGCCAAAGGCTACTTCGGCGCCCGTTCCAAGCAGTACCGCGCCGCCAGCGAGCAGGTTCGCCGCTCCCTGCGCTACGCGTTCATCGGCCGCAAGCTCAAAAAGCGTGAATTCCGTAGCCTGTGGATCGCGCGCATCAACGCGGGCGCCCGCGCCAACGGCATGAGCTATTCCCGGATGATCGACGGCCTGAAGAAGAGCGGCGTCGTGGTCAACCGCAAGATCCTCTCCGATCTCGCGATCCATGACGCGGCGGGCTTCGCGAAGCTGTGCGACACCGCCAAGTCGGCACTGAACAAGTGATTTGTCCATTTGCATACGAAAGAGCGACCGTATAACGCGGCCGCTTTTTTGCGTCGCCTTTGTCGACACGCCGCTTTCACATACGAAAAAGCTGCCCCACACAGACCATCCTCCAGGGAGGGTGTCGGGAAGGTCAAAGCCCTTCCGGCCTATCGACCGTTCCGGCAGCATGTACGGCGGAATTGACTTTTCCCCAAAGGCCGAGTATCCCCGGCCGACAGGGAAAGCGTTCCCGATCCGGCTCCCGCCCGCAACTCCCCGAAGGGAACCGGCCAGTTGCCTATGTGAAGCAGATTCCCTTTGCTGGGCGCGATGGATATGCGTTGCGCCGCCTCCGCGTTTGGCTTATAATGGAGAGTGTAATTTTGTGCCGAGGTGATAGCATGGCGGGCGGGCGCACGGTCAGGCTCAACACGGACACCGGGTTTTTGAAACTCATCGCGATCATCACGATGGCGGTCGACCACACCGGCGCGGCGATCCTGCCGCAGTACCCCTGGCTTCGCATCATCGGGCGCATTGCGTTCCCCATCTTCGCGTACTCTCTGGCGGTGGGTTGCGTGTACACCCGCGACATGCGCAGGTACATGCTGCGCATGTTCCTTCTGGCGCTCGTCTCCCAGCCGCTGTACGCGCTGGGGCTTAACCACACGACGGCGGCGATGGGCACGCTGTCGTGGGGCAACGACTCGTTCCAAAGCACGCTTTCCTGGTATCTGATGAGCTGGAATCGGCCCAGCATCCTGGTGTCGCTGATGGCGGGGATGCTTCTGATTTGGTGCTTCAAGGACAGAAAGTACGCGCTGGCGGCGGTGGTCGCGGCGGTCATATTATACTTTCAGGGGTATCTGGACTACGGCTGGCGCGGCGTCGCGCTGATGCTGCTGTTTTACGCATTTCTGGAGCACCCGGGCGCATCGTTTCTGTGGATTCTGGGCTTCATGCTGTGGTGGGGCGTAAGCGGCGGCGGCGGATACCAGATCGGCCCGATCCGCTTCAGCACGCAGACCTTCGCGGTACTGGCGCTGCCGCTGATATACCTGCCCACGAAGACCAACCTGAAGCTGCCCAAGTGGGTATTCTACCTGTTCTACCCGGCGCACCTGGCCGCGCTGTACGTTGCGCAAATTCTGATCGCGCGGCAGGGTTCCTGATCGTTTCGACCCGCGCATGGTATACTAATGACGGAGGTGATCACGTGCTGTTCTTCTTCGCGCCGTTCTTCTGGATGCTGGCGATACCGGCCATCTTCGCCCTGGTTCTGGTGGTTCGCGCGCTGTTCTGGCTGAATTCGCTGACGCGGCGGGATGCTCATCGCCCCACCAGGCGCGATCAGCCGTTCATCGAGAGTCAGTTCGTCGAAGACGACGATCCGGACAAGATGGAGGATCCCTCCGACCGCTGAAGAAGTCCGAGGCCGCCCGATCGGTATGGGGACGGTTCTGTACTTAACACGGCGCGCTTGAAATTCCACCCTGAAAATGGTATAATACGTTGCAAACGCCCAAGAACCGCAGTTTTCTCCGAATGTTTTTGTGCGGGTGCGCGGGAATCGTTCGTAATTGGAGGAAAATTGCATGGCGAACTGCGCGATCGTTGGCATCAACTGGGGCGACGAAGGCAAGGGCCGCATGGTGGATTACCTGGCGGACCGGTTTGAAGTGGTCGTCAGGTATCAGGGCGGCAACAACGCCGGTCACACCGTCATCAACGAGTATGGCAAGTCCGCGCTGAACCTTCTGCCGTCTGGCATTTTTCACCGTGAAACGGTGAATCTTCTGGGCGTCGGCACGGTCATTGACCTGAAGCACCTCACAGGCGAGATGGACAAACTCCGCGAGCGCGGCGTCGTCATCACGCCGGAGAACCTTCGCATTTCGGAGCGCGCGATGATCGTGCTCCCATTCCACCCGCTGCAGGACAAGCTGGAGGAGATCCGGCTTGGCAAGGACAGCTACGGCTCCACGCAGCGCGGCATTTCGCCGATCTACGGCGACAAGTACATGAAGAAAGCCATCCAGATGGGCGACCTGAAATACCCGGAGACGCTCCGGCACCATCTGAAGAAGCTCATCGATTGGAAGAACGCGGTGTTCTCCCAGGCGTACGGCCAACCGCCAATCTCGTTTGACGAGACAATGGAATGGCTGGATACCTATGGAACGCCGCTCATCCCTTACCTCTGCGACACCGGCAAGGTTCTGAAAGAAGCACAGGCGGCGGGCAAGAGCATCCTGTTTGAGGCGCAATTGGGCGCGCTGCGCGACATCGACTACGGCATCTACCCGTACTCCTCGTCGTCGTCGCCGCTCGCGGCTTACGCGCCGATCGGCGGTGGGCTTCCGTCCATCAAACTGGACGGCGTGGTGGGCGTGGTCAAGGCCTACTCCACCTGCGTCGGCGAAGGGCCGTTCGTCGGCGAATTGTCCGGCGACATCGCAACGAACCTCCGCGAAGCGGGCGGCGAATACGGCGCGGCTACCGGTCGCCCCCGCCGCATCGCGTGGATGGACGTCGTGGCGACACGGTACGGCATTGGGCTTCAGGGCGCGACCCAGATCGCGCTGACCAAGATGGACGTGCTGAGCCACCTGAAAGAGATTCCGGTCTGCGTCGGCTACCGCCTGCATGGCGAAATCACGGAGGATTTCCCGTACACGCCCGAACTCGCCGACTGCGAACCAGTGTATGAGGTGCTCCCCGGCTGGCAGCAGGACATCTGCTCGGTTCGGAATTTCTCCGACCTGCCGGAGGCTGCGCAGAAGTACGTATTGTACCTCGAAGAAAAACTCGGCTGCCCGATCGCGTACGTATCGGTAGGCGCCGAGCGCGAACAGATCATCCTGCGTTGAAACCGACCGAAGTACGGGCCGAGCGCGACGCGCAGACATCGGGAGGAACACGTCATGGAACGAAAACCCGCCTACGAATCGCCGCTGGGCAGCCGTTACGCCAGCCGGGAAATGCTGTACCTGTTTTCGCCGGACAACAAGTTCATCACCTGGCGGAAGCTGTGGGTGGCGCTGGCCGAGGCTGAAAAAGAGTTGGGGCTTCCGATCACCGATGCGCAAATCGCGTCGCTGAAGGCGCATGTGGAGGACATCGACTACGCCGCCGCCCGCGCGTATGAGGAGCGCGTACGCCACGACGTGATGGCCCACGTGCGCGCCTACGCCGACCAGTTGGACGACCACGCGGGGGCGATCCTGCACCTGGGCGCGACCTCCTGCTACGTGACCGACAACACCGATGTGCTGATCCTCCGGGACGCGTTGAAGCTGATTCGAGGCAAACTTTTAGAGGCGATCCGCCGCCTGCGCGCGTTTGCGCTACAGTACAAAGACATGCCCACGCTGGGTCTCACCCACCTGCAGCCTGCGCAGCCGGTGACGGTGGGCAAGCGCGCGTGCCTGTGGATTCAGGACTTTCTGATGGACGTTGCCGACCTCGACCACGCGCTGTCCACGGTGAAGCTTTTGGGCTCCAAGGGCACGACCGGCACGCAGGCAAGCTTCCTCGCGCTGTTTGACGACGATGGCGCGAAGGTGCTGGCGCTGGAGGAACGCGTCGCGGAGAAGATGGGTTTGGAAGTAACCTATCCGGTCAGCGGGCAGACTTATCCGCGCAAGCTGGACAGCAGGATTCTCTCTGTCCTCAGCGGCATTGCGCAGAGTGCGTACAAGTTCGCGCAGGACATCCGGCTTTTGCAGGCGTTCCACGAGTGCGAGGAACCCTTTGGCGCGGAGCAGATCGGCTCCAGCGCGATGGCCTACAAGCGTAACCCGATGCGCTCCGAGCGCATCTGCTCGCTCAGCCGCCATGTGATGGCGCTGGAGGCGGATACCGCGATGACCGCCGCGACCCAGTGGTTTGAGCGCACGCTGGATGATTCCGCCAACCGCCGCCTGAGTCTGCCGGAGGCGTTCCTCGCCACCGACGCTGTGCTGGAACTGGTCTGCAATGTCTCGTCCGGCATCGTGGTCTACCCGAAGATCATTGAAAAGAACCTGATGGAAAACCTGCCGTTCATGGCCACCGAGAATATCCTGATGGAGGCGGTCAAGGCGGGCGGCGACCGGCAGGCGCTGCACGAGCGAATCCGTGTACACGCCCACGAGGCCACAAAGCGCGTCCGCGTCGAGGGGCTGGACAACGACCTGCTCCAGCGCATCGCGTCCGACCCGGCCTTCCCGCTGAGAAAGGATCAGTTGGACGCGCTGATGAACCCGAAGCTGTACACCGGCCGCGCGGCGCAGCAGGTGGAGGAATTCATCCGGGACGAAATCGACCCGCTGCTCAAGGACGCGCCGGTGACCAGGGCGGGCGACGTGCGGGTGTAGCCAGGGCGGCGGACGAGTTTTTTAGAACGGGGCGGCGGAAAGGCCAAACCGTTTTTTTTGACCGGGGCTTAGCTTGACCCTCTTAGGCGTATCATGGTACAATACGAAGAATCTTTGTGCGGGGGACGATGCGGTTGGGCATTCTGGACATCCTACTGATCGGCGTGGGGCTTTCGATGGACGCGTTCGCGGTGGCGGTCTGCAAAGGCCTGTCGATGCGAAAGATCAACTGGGGGCAGGCGTCGGTCATCGCGCTGTTCTTCGGCGGGTTCCAGGCGCTGATGCCGTTTCTCGGCTGGCTGATCGGCCTGAGTCTTCAAAACCTGATCGCTGCCTATGACCACTGGATCGCGTTCGGCCTGCTTGCCTTTATCGGCGGAAAATTTCTGTATGACTCGGTTCGCGAAAAGGACTGCGACGCCTGCGACGTGGCGCTGGATATCAAGAGCCTGTTCCTCCTCGCCGTCGCGACCTCGATCGACGCGCTGGCCGTCGGCGTCACGCTGGCGTTTCTTAGGGTCAACGTCGGCGGAGCCTGCGCGCTGATCGGCGCGACCACCTTCATCATATCGCTGATCGGCGTCGTCGTAGGCAATTTCTTCGGCGCGAAGTATCAGAAAAAGGCGGAAATCGCCGGAGGGGTCATCCTGATCCTGATCGGCGTGAAAATCCTGATCGAGCATCTGATGAATTCGTAGTTTGCGCATTTCTTCGCGCTTCGCCTTGACGGCGGCGGCGCGCGGTGATAGGATAAACTGAGAATATATATTGGAGGCGTTTCAGCCATGCGCAAGATCCAATCGGTTTTCGACGAATCCTTTAAAAAGTACGGCGCGGTGATGAAGGGCGTGGCGTCCGACGCGATACGCGCGGCGGCCGCGAAGATCCCGATGCCGGAAAAGGGCGTCGCTTACCGGCGCTCGATCCCCGAACTGGAGCAGACGCCGGATTTTCAGGGCTTCCTGACCCAGTACGGCGGGTGTAAACCCGTTGAAGCCGGGTTTTGCTGGGGCTACAACACCCGGATGGACTGCATGGAGTATCACCGCGCCAGCGAGGTCAACGTGGCCGTAACCGACTGCATTGTGATGCTGGGCGACCGGCGTGACATCACGGACGGGAAATACGATTCCAGCCTGGTGGAACTGTTCCACATCCCCGCTGGCACCGCGGTGGAGTTCTATGCCACCACGCTGCACTACGCCCCCTGCCAGACGTCGGACGAAGGCTTCCGTATGGTCGTGCTGCTGCCCGACGGAACCAACGCCGACCTCGCGCCCGAAGCGCTCGAAGAAGCGAAAAAGGCCACCGGCGAGCACCGGATGCTGTGGGCGGTGGACAAGTGGCTGCTCGCCCACCCCGACACAAATGAGGCGAAGGCCGGCGCGCTGGCGGGCATCACCGGCGAGAACATCGATCTGAAGTCCATCTGATCGTTGTTCAGGTAAACAAAAGGGCGAGGCTTTGAGGCCCCGCCTTTTGTATTGCCCGATGATGGTTATCCCACCCGGATGACCAGCTTCCCGATCTTCCTGGTGCCATCCTTCGTCATGCAGTAGATGGTCGCCTTGCCCTTCTTGCGGGCAAGCACGACACCTTTACTGTTTACGGCCACAATGCTTCCGTTGGAGGAGCGCCAGCGCACGCGCTGATCGGTGGCGTTTGCCGGCGCACAGGTCGTTGTCAGCGTTTGCTTTTTTCCGCGCTTCATGGTGGCGTCTCCGGCGATGGTGACGCTTTTTACCAGTACCGGCTTCACCTGGACCTTGATAGTGGCGGTCTTGCCGTTTTGCGTTTTGACGGTGATTGTGGCCGTACCCGTACTTTTCGGTGTCACCACGCCATTTTCAACCTGCGCGATGCTCGTTTTGTCTGTACTCCAGGCATACGACGCCGTTGCGCCTTCGGGCGAGACGGACGCGGCCAGCGTCAGCGTGTCGCCCAGGTACACGGTGCACGTTTGAGACGGGCTGATAGCCACGCGCTCCGGCAGCGTCTCCGCGTCCGCGTCGGTGCCCTTCACAGGATCGGCCAGCAGCATGTTGTACACTTTGGTACGGCGGGATTTCGTATGGGTGGCATAGACCATCGCGGCTTCATACATGTCCTTGAGCGTGATTTTTCCGTACCCGCCCGCAAGCTCCGCCGCCTTGACGGCATACTTTTTCACCGCGCCGGTGCCCGCCTGGTGCGCGATGTCCGCGTAATACACCAGCGCGTTCGCGTCGGTGATGCCCAGGCTTTTCGCCTTGTCAACGTAGGCGGATATATCCGTCTCCGCCTGCGCGTCCTGCCGTTTCACGCCCGCATCTGTTTTAAGCAGTTTGGACACCGCGCCGCGCTGGGTGGCGTTCAGCGTTTTGCCACTCCAGACGCTGGATTTGCCCGTGGATAGTTGCGTGTACATCGCGTCGCCCAGCAGCGCCTTTGCGTTCTCATGATCGTCCGAAATGATCTTCTTCAGAAGGCTGACCGCACGTCCGTTGTTCCACTGAAGGATGCCGACGCTTGGGCTTCCATTCGTGTCGTTGCCAACACTGCCGTAGTTGCCGTTCGTCTCCATCTTGCTGATGATTTCTCTGGCGCGTACAAGAACGGCGGACGACGCGTACGCGGCATCGGACAGGACGAGAATCAGCATCAGACAAAGCGCCGTCAGCCTGTACTTTCGCATTCAAACCGCTCCTTTGTATTGATTGCTTAATATATGTCATTTTATCGTAATATTTCCCGTTTGTCAAGTCTTACCTTATGCCGCGGCGCCTTCAGCCGCAACCCGGCCGTTTCACCACGCCCTCCTGGTACGGGATCAGGAATTCCACGATGCCGCTGGAGTACGGGGCGATATCGTACTGCTGATAGTAGATCACGATTCCCTCGTCCGTCAGGTAGAAACTGCCCTCGCTGAACGCCTGCCGGGCCAACTGAGGCGCATCCTCAAAGAAATCGTTCTCGCCGCTTTCGGTCTCTTCCGCGATCTGGGCGTCGATCTGTTCAAAAATGTAGGCGCGGTACGGAAAGCCTTCCGGGAAGAAATCCGATAGGCGCATCCGGTCGCCTTCCTTCAGATTCCAGGTGTCGGAAGTGCGCACCGTACCGCCGTGCGCGCCTCCAGTGAACTGGTAAGCGTCTAAGTACAAACTGATCGTACAGAAGCGGTTGAACGTAACGGAGTAGACCAGCATCGCCTCATAGGGGATGAACGGGAAGCCGTTTTGCCGCGCGTAGCGGTACCCTTCCACCGCCTGCGCGTACAGTTCCATGGAACAGCGCTGGCCGAACGCTTCCGCCTTCCGCCGGTAGTACAGGTTGATCCGATTCAGGATCCAGGGGTATTCCTTGGAGACGAACTCCGGGTACTCCGCCGTGCAGGTCAGAACCCTCGTACTGTCATAGTAGCGGGTGCGCTTTTCGCCCTTGCGGATCACCGCGGCCGCCTGCTCCATACCGCCACCTCCCCGGCCATTGTATGCGGCCTTCCCGCGCGTCTATCCGGTTCACAGCCTAAAGCGACATATACTTCGGTCTGTTGCGTTTTTATAGCGTGATTACAAACCGATGTATTGTGGATAATAATCGAATTTGTGCTCACAAGCATGTTTCTGTGACCGGTTGCGTTTTATTTTGGCCGATGCTATAATGGGCAAAACTGTACGGGGAGGCGTATGTATGGGTATCATCGAGAAGATGCGGCTGGACGGCAAGAAGGGATTTGTCACCGGCGGCGCGCGCGGGATCGGAAAATCGGTCGCGACGGCGCTGTGCGAGGCCGGCGCGGATCTCGCGATCGTCGACATGGATCTGGAAGAAGCACAGAAAACCGCAGAATGGCTCGCCGCGGAGACGGGCCGCAGCGTGATCGCCATCAAGACCGACGTAACCGATCAGCCGGACGTGAACCAGATGATCGATACGGTGCTCGCGGCTTTCGGGCGGATCGACATCGCGTTTTGCAACGCCGGCATCTGCATCAATACGCCCGCCGAAGAGATGACGCTGGATCAGTGGAACAAGGTTGTGAACGTCAACCTGACCGGCGTTTTTCTGACCGCGCAGGCAGCCGGCAAGGTGATGCTGAAGCAGGGTTCCGGCTCGATCATCAACACCGCTTCGATGTCCGGCCACATCGTCAACGTGCCGCAGCCGCAGTGCGCGTACAACGCGTCCAAGGCAGGCGTCATCCAGTTGACCAAGTCGTTCGCCGTCGAATGGGCGACCCGCGGCGTCCGCGTCAATTCCATCAGCCCCGGCTACATCGGCACGGAACTGATCCTGGCCGCGCCTCATCTGAAGGCGCTGATCGATGAGTGGAACAAGATCGCCCCGATGCACAGGCTCGGAAAGCCGGAGGAATTGCAGGCATTGGTCGTGTACCTGGCCGGCGACATGAGTTCCTTCACAACGGGCAGCGACTTCATCGTGGACGGCGCGTTCACCTGCTTCTAAACGATCATTTTCAGGAGCCGCCCGGCAAGTCAGCACCGCCGTCAAGGTTGGAATCCCTGGTTCGCCCGGCGGCTCCTGTCCGCCGATCCCCAACGCGGCGCGCGCCATAACCCGGACACCTCCGGGCGCGCCCGGCGATTACGTTCCGAGGTATTGCGATGAAAACGCTCAAGACGGGAGGCCGCGAGATTCGCCTGCACAACCGCAGCCGCATTCTGGAATACGTGTACATGGGCGGCCAGACCACCAAGCAGCAGCTGGTGGATGCACTGGGCATGAGCCTGCCCACCGTGATCCAGAATGTCAAGGAACTGCTCAGCGAGGGACTGTTCTGCGAGACCGGCCAGCTTCAGTCCACCGGCGGCCGTAAGGCGACCGCGATCGCGCCCATCCCCCGCCTGAAGGTCGCCATCGGGGTGGATGTGACCCGGTATGACCTGGGTCTCGTGCTGGTGGATCTGACCGGCGCGATCGTCATGCACCACCGGGTTGCCTGCCTGTTTGAACCCAGCGACGCGTATTACAGGCGCGTCGGCCGGACGATTCTCGATTTCATCGCCGAAGCGGAAAACCTTCCCGACGCAGGCATTCGCCCAGACGACATCCTGGGCGTCGGGTTTTCAATTCCGGGCATCATCGACCAGAGCGGCGAGGAGATCCTCTACTCCCACGCGCTGGACATCCGGAGCGTCCCCTGCGCCCGTTTCAGCGGCGAACTGAACGGCCTCCCCTGCGCGTTCGTCAACGATGCCAGCGCCGCCGGTTTCGCGGAGGCGCGCGGCCTTGAGGAGCAGGCGTTCGTGTACCTGTCGCTCAACTTCTGCGTCGGCGGCGCGATTTTTTTAAACAGCGGGCTGTACCCCGGCGTGCACCAGCACAGCGGCGAGTTCGGCCACATGCGGCTGGTGCCGGGCGGCAGGAAATGCTACTGCGGTCAGATCGGGTGCGTCGACGCGTATTGTGCTGCGGTGCAGCTGTCCGACCTCGCGGGCGGCAGCCTGCACGAGTTCTTCCGCCTGCTGGCGGGCGGCGACTCCGTCTGCCGGAAGGCTTTTGACGAATACCTGAACTGGCTGGCGCTCGCGGTCACAAACCTTTCGATGGCGTATGACTGCGAAGTCGTGGTCGGCGGCCATGTCGGCAGCTTTCTTCAGCAATACCTGCCCGAACTCAAGCGCCGCGCGGCCCCGCTCAACACGTTTGAGCAGAACGCCGAATACCTCAGGGTTTGCCGCCACCATCTGGAGGCCTCGGCGCTGGGCGCGGCTCTCCACCTCATCGACGACTTTTTCCGGAGCTTCCAATAGGCGGCGATCGGACGGTTTCCATTTCCGGAGCGGGCACGCTCCTTTTTTTTATCGATTCCGCAGGCAAACCACGAAGAAACCGGTCCTCTCCCGAAACGATCTCTTCTATATTTACGCGATTTCTCTGGTCAAAACAGTATATTTTTGATTCGCGGAATTTTGCCTATTGACAATTGTGTTTGCCTGATGTATTATGATTGCACATATAAAAAACGTTTTCTAAAAGTTGTATCGATAAAATTCAATCGAAACGTCCACGGAAAAACACCTGATGCTGAAACAGCCAATTCTCATCCGACATTTTTTGCGGGCGACCGCAAATGAGAAAATCAAGGAGGGTCCTGTATGAAGAGAGGATTGTCCCTGCTGCTGGCTCTGCTGCTCGTGCTGGCGCTGATGCCGTCGTTCGCGTCGGCGGAGACCAAGGTTGTCAACATCGTGCTTGCGAACAACCCGCTGTCCCAGGCGCTGGCGGATCTTGCCAAGGAAAACTACAAGAAGGACGGCGTGGAGATCAACATCGCCATCCTGCCTGAGAACGACATGCGCGAGAAACTCACGACGGAAGCCTCTTCCGGCGGCAACGCGTACGACATGTTCTACATTGGGCCTTACGAGGCGCAGACCTGGGCTCGCAACGGCTGGCTCGAGGATCTGACCCCCTACTTCGCGGCGATGACCGATGAGCAGAAGGCCTGGTATGACTACGACGACCTGATCCCCGGCATGATGCAGTCGCTGGCGGTGGATGGCAAGCAGTACGCCATCCCCTACTACGGCGAGTCTTCGTTCATCATGTACAACAAGGAACTGTTCGAGAAGGCCGGCGTCACAATGCCCGAAAAGCCGACCTGGGACGAGATCTATGACCTCGCGGTCAAGATCAAGGCGCTGGGCGACGACACCGTCGGCATGACCATGCGCGGCATGCCCGGCTGGGGCATGAGCGGTGCGCCGTTCGTGACGATGGTCAACGCCTTCGGTGGCCAGTTCTACGACATGGACTGGAATGCCACCGTGGATACCAAGGAACAGCGCGCAGCGTGGGAAATGTACAAGAAGATCCTGCGCGACGCCGGCCAGAAGGACATCCTCAGCTACTCCTACAACGAGTGCATCGCGCTGATGCTGACTGGCAAGTGCGGCATGTACTACGACGCGACCTCCATCTGCGCCGGCTTTGAAGCCGAGGGCAGCCCGATCAAGGGCAAGATCGGCTACGTCGCCGCCCCGCACCAGGTGAAGGAGACCAACACCTCCTGGCTGTGGAACTGGGCGATGGGCATCAACCCGAAGAGCGACAAGAAGCAGGAAGTGTTCGACTTCATGCTCTGGGCGACCTCCAAGGACTTCATCAACCTGACCCTTGAGAAGGATCCGTCCGGCGCCTCCACCCCGCAGGCCGCCCGCGCCTCCCTGTACTCGCTGCCCGCCTACGCGAACGTGCCGTATGCGCCCGCGACGCTGGCCGCGCTGCAGTCGATGGACTTCAACAACCCCTGCGTCAACCCGGTTCCCTACACCGGCCTTCAGTACATCGCCATCCCCGAATTCGCGGATGCCGGCGATAAGATGACCCAGTGGCTGGCCGAGTACGTGACCGACCAGATCACGCTGGACCAGGCCATCGCCAACACCCAGGCGCTGTTCACACAGATCGCCGAAGAGGGCGGATACAAGTAATCCATCCATCGCGAAGGTGCGATCCGCTCCCGTGCGCACGCCCTGCGGGTGCGCGGGAGCGGTTTAGGTTATCATGGAGTACCTCGTCGATTGGTTCCAACGCCGTTCGGGGGCGTAGCATACGCTCCTTTGACCACATCGAGGGCAGGTGAAGCGCATGCAGGCAACTCTTCAGAAAAAACGGTATACCGATAAGTACTTTGCGCTCCCGGCGATCATCTGGGTCGCCATCACCACGCAGGTTCCGTTCCTCCTGACAATCGTGTTTTCGACGCTCAAGTGGAATATGTCCCGGCCCGACCTCGGCATCAAATTCAACTGGCTTGACAACTATGGCTATTACCTCTGGGGATACGGCGCAGGCGAGTTCTGGGTCATCACCTGGCAGACGGTTCTTCTGACGGTGATTTCGCTGATCGCCTGTACGTTCTTTGGCTTTCTGGTCGCACTGCTGCTCGATCACGATGTTCCCGGCATCAACGTGGTGCGCACGCTGATCCTCGGCCCGTTCTTCGTCATGTCCACCGCCAGCGGCGTGGTATGGAAGGTGACCATCCTCAACACGACGTTCGGCTGGTATGGCTATATTTGCAAACTCATCGGCGTCGCGCCGGTGGACTTCATCAGTTACCATTCGCTTCCATTGATCGCGTTCCTGTTCGTGTGGCAATGGATGCCGTTTTTCGTGCTGGTCATCCTGGCGGGTCTTCAGGGCATTTCGTCGGAAGTGCTGGAATCCACCCGTATCGACGGCTGCAACTGGGGTGTTTTGACCTTCAAAATCAAGCTGCCGATGATCCTGAATCATATGCAGGTGGCGATCATGCTGGGCATGATCTTCATCATCAAGGAGTTCGGCCTGATTCTGGTCACCACCGCGGGCGGGCCGGGCACCCGATCCTACACGCTGCCCTTCTACATTTACAAGATCGTCTTCAGCGCGAATCAGGTTGGCCGCGCCGCGACGGTCGCGGTGATCACCGTCCTTGTCACGCTTTTGGCGGTGCAACTGCTCTATCGCGCGATCAAGAAACGCCGCGCGCTGTATGATTAGGAGGGATGCGCAAGATGACGGCTATGAACCGCTCCATTGATGAGGTCAACCGGTCGATCCGAGCCAGAAGGTTCTCAAAAAAACTGTTGATGGCGATCGTGTGCTACGGCTTTGGCCTGATCTACTTCTTCCCCATCCTCTATATGTTCCTGACCGGTTTCAAGACCGAGATGCAGGCAATCAACCCGGCACTGTTCTTTCAGCCCACGCTGGAAACCTTCCAAAAAGTGCTAAAAGACCCGGACATGACCCTCTACCTCAACAACTCGGTCTTCCAGGTACTCGCAAGCACGCTGACATGCCTGTTGTTGGGGGTGCCGACGGCATTCGTGCTGCAGTTCGGCAAGTTCAAGAAAGCCAAGACCAACGACAGCATGTACCTGTGGTTCATCACCACCATTCTGCTGCCCCCGGTCGCCGTGCTGGTTCCGCTCTACATGATCTTTAACTTCTTCAAAGTTCTGCAGCGGACGTGGCTGGGTCTTTACCTCATTTATGTGGGCTTCCACCTGCCGCTTGTGGTGTGGATGGTGCACTCGTTCCTGGCGGACATCCCTGCCTCGCTGATCGAAGCCAGCGAGATCGACGGCTGCACCCGAAGCCAGCAGCTGACCAAGGTGGTCGTGCCGCTGGCGCGCACCGGCATCATCACGGCGGGTCTATTGGTCGCGGTGTTCATCTGGAACGAGTTCTTCCTGGGCTTCAACCTGACCACCAACCAAACGGCGACGCTCCCCGTCTATATGGCGCGATTCCGAGAGCAGCAGGGCCAGTTCACCGCTCAATTGTCCGCGTCCTCTACGATCTCGGTCTTGCCCGCGGTGCTTCTGGGCTGGCTGACGCAGAAATCGCTGGTCAAGGGGTTGACGATGGGCGCGGTCAAGGGATAAGATGAAAGGACATCTGTCAAAGCATCATACAGGAGGGCATTCATGAAAGCGGCTGTATATTATAAGAAGAACGACGTTCGCGTGATGGACATCCCAATGCCGGAAGTGGGCGAGCGGGACGTGCGCGTCAGGATCAAATACTGCGGCGTATGCGGAACCGACCTGCACATATTCCACGGAGACGGCGGCGCTGCGCCGGTGCCGGAGGGCACGGTGATCGGGCACGAATTCTCCGGCATTGTGGACGCGGTCGGCGCGAAGGTGACGAAATTCAAACCCGGCGACCGGGTGTCGGTCGACCCAAACGACGTGTGCGGCGAATGCTACTACTGCAAGAACGGCAAGGCGCACTTCTGCACCAGCATGAAGGGCTATGGCACCTCCTACCCCGGCGGCTTCGCCGAGTACGTTTCGGTGCCCGAAAAGCAGGTCTACCCTCTGCCGGATGACCTGCCCTTTGAGACCGCCTCCCAGTCTGAGACGCTGTCCTGCTGTATCAACGGCATCGACCTCTGCCGCCTGAAGGCAGGCGCGAACGTGCTGGTGATCGGCGCGGGGCCGATCGGCCTGATGATGTTGCAACTGGCGAAGATCGCGGGCGCGGGCAAGCTGATCGTCAGCGAGCTGGTGCCGGAGAAGCAGGCGCTTGCGAAAAAGCTGGGCGCGGATGTCGTGATTGATCCCGCAAAGGAAGACATCCGGGCGGCGATTGACAACGCCTGCGAGAATCTGGACTGCGTGATCGAAGCGGCGGGCACGCCATTCACGCAGAAGCAGGCAATCGAGCTGGCCGGGAAGTGCTGCACGGTCATGCTGTTCGGGCTGGTCGCGCCGGAGACCGAGATCGTCGTCAAACCGTTTTCGATCTTCCAGCGGGAACTGACCATTGTCTCCTCGTTCATCAACCCCTACACCTTCACCCGGAGCGTCCGGCTGCTGGCGCAGAAGCGGGTCGTGATGGACGACATCATCACCGACATCGTGCCGCTGGACGACATCAACCGCGTGTTCACCGACCCCTACTTCCGCAAGCGCGGAAAAGTGCTCATCAAATGCGCAGAGTAATATAATCACTTTACATTGAAGCTCCGAGGATCAAACGCCACGGAGCTTCTTTTTTCCTCAAACCGGCGATATCTCGCCCGCAAACTCCTCGATCAACGAACGGAGCGGCTCATACTTTTCAAAGAACACGGTGATGAAGTCGCCCTCGGACGCTTCGTTGATCGCTTTTTTGAGCGCCTCCCGCTCCGAAAGCACCACGTCCACCCGTTTCGCCTTCCCGCGCTCGGCGGCGGACTTCAAGATGTTCGCGACCTCCCCCGGCGCGCGCCCGCGAAGATCCTTGTCTTCCTTGACGATGATCCGGTCGAAGTGGCTGCCGCACAGCGCGCCAACTTTCCCGATCGCGTCGTCCCGCCGGTCGCCCGGCACACCAATCACGCCCACCAGACGCTTCGCACCCTGCCGTTCCAGAAAGCGGATCACTTCGCCATACCCGACCGCGTTGTGCCCGTAGTCCAGCATGACTTTACAGCCTTTTACTTCGAAGATGTTGAACCGCCCCGGATTGTCCCGGTCGTCCGGCTGAAAGCCGGTCAGCGCCGAGCGGATTGCGTCCTCCCTGACGTTCAACGCGATCAACGCGGCCGTCGCCGCCATCGCGTTTTCAATGTTGCAGACGGCTTTGCCGCCATAGGTGATGGGGACATCGTAGACAGACGCGACGAAGCGCGCTTCCCCATCCGCAAATATGGTGATCCTATCCCCTTGCAGGTAGACGGCGCGCCCGCCTTTTGAAAGGTGCTTGCGGACGCGCGGGTTGTCTGCGCTCCTGGCAAAGTAGAGGATCCCGCACTCCGCGCGCTCGCAAAAATAATCGGCCTTCGGGTCGTCGGCGTTGAGCACCGCCCAGCCGCCCGGTTTCACCGCCTCGACCACCAGCGCCTTGACGTGTGCGATGTCCTCGATGGTCTCCAGCCCATCCTGCCCCAGATGGTCGTCCGACACGTTGGTCACGACCGCCACGTCGGCCAGATCGTACCCGAGGCCTTTGCGGACGATGCCGCCGCGCGCGGTCTCCAGTACCGCCGCCTCGACCGACGGGTTTGCGAGCAGCGCCCGTGCGCTGAGCGCACCGGTGTTGTCGCCAGGCGCGATCATGGTTTCGTTGATAAAAATACCGCCGGTGGTGGTCATACCGACCGAAAGACCCGATTGCCTCAGCGCGTACGCGATCAGCCGGACGGTCGTGGTTTTGCCGTTGGTGCCGGTGACGGAGACGATGGGCGGCGAATGCGGCTTGCCGTCCGGGAACAGCATGTCGAGGATGTCGCTTGCAACGTTGACCGGCTGTCCTTCCGAGGGCGCGAGGTGCATCCTGAGGCCGGGCGCGGCGTTGACTTCCAAAACCGCGCCGCCGTTCTCGGTGAGCGGTACGGCAATGTCCTTGGAACACACGTCGATCCCTGCCACGTCCAGGTTCAGCGCCCGGGCCGCGCGGACGGCGAACCCAGCATTCTCCGGGTGGATATTGTCGACCGCCTTCGCGGTGCCGCCCGTGGAAAGGTTGGCGTTTCTTCGGAGCAGCACCCGCGTGCCCGCGTCCGGCACGGATGACGGGGACAATCCGCCCTCGTGCAGGTGGCGCACCGCGGTTTCGTCCAGCACGATCCGGGTCAGAGGCTTTATGTGCCCTTCGCCCCGGAGCGGGTTTTTGTTCGCGATTTCAACGAGCGCCCGGATGGTGTTCAGGCCATCCCCGACCACCTGCGCCGGCAGCCGCTCCGCGACCGCCGAGACCCTGCCGCCCACCACCAGCACGCGGTAGTCGCGGCCTTCGATGAAGCGCTCCACCACGACCGCTGCGCTGTACCGGAGCGCCTTCTCGAACGCCTCCGCCACCTGCGAGGCGCTCCGGAGGCATACGGATACGCCGCTTCCGTGGTTGCCGTCCAGCGGCTTGAGAACGACCGGGTAGCCGATCTCCTCCGCCAGGCGCTGCGCTTCCTGCGCGGAACGGGCGACCGCGCCGTCCGGCACCGGGATTCCCAGCGCGGACAGCGTCTCTTTGGTCAGCTGCTTGTCGCTGGCCGCGTCCACCGCGATGCAGCTGGGCGAATCGGTGAGCGACGCCTGAACGCGCCGCGCGTATTTCCCATAACCCAATTGGATCAGGCTGCCGTCGCCCAGGCGCGTCGCGGGGATCCTGCGCCGCGCGGCTTCCAAGAGAATCGCGCTCGTGCTGGGGCCAGGATCCGTTCTGTCCGCAAGACTTTGAAGCGACTTCAACGCTCCGGCGAAGTCCTGGGGTTCGCCCGCCCACAGCTTCTGAAGCTGCGAAACCGCGGCGCGCGCGCAGCTGACCGCGACCGGTTCGTTTTCGTACCGGAATACGATCTGGTAGCGCTGGCCTTCCCGCTGCCTCGATTTCCCGAACGCGACATCGTATCCCAGAACGTACTGCATCTCCAGAATCACGTGCTCCGTCACATGCGGAAGGTAGGTACCCGTCTGAAGCCGCTCAACAAACCCGCCCTCTCGCCCAAGCGAGCAAGTGTGTTTTTTCAGCCCCGGCAGTGCCTCAATCAGCGTTTTGTTAAAGCCGGGCCGCTCCACGGTTGGCGCGTCTTCGCCGGATTCCAACTCGATCTCCATCTGGATCACCGGTTTTTGGCAATAGACATTCCGCCCGCGAAAGGGCTTGATCGACAATATTTTCAAAGGTTTCTCCTCCGAATGTTGATCGCTTAGCCGGGTTCAGCCCTGTCCGGCTTCAGAACTTCGCGGGTCATCAGGTCAAAGCCGTATCCCCGCGGCAGTACGTGCAGCGTCACGCCCCGTATCGCCAGAATCTCGTTGGGCGCGAGCTCCGAAACGTTGGAGTCCGTGATGGTGATCCCGTCGATTACCGTGACCGCGCTTGAACCCAGTACAAAAAAACGGGCATCCGGGTCGATGCGAATGGCGGTGTCCTCGTCGATACCGATGCCCAGGACATGCGGATTTTCCGCCACCCCGCACAACAGCCGCCCCAGACGCCCGCGCTGCGCAAAATGCTGATCGATCAGCACCTGTTCGACAAGCCCCAGCCCCGGCGCCATCTTGAGCGTACATTTACGCGCCGGATCGTTGTTCAGGCCGTCGGTGATCATGGTGCTTGAGAGCGCCGACGCGCCCGCGCTGGTGCCCGCGATCAGCGCGCCGCGCCGGTACGTCTCCATCAGCGCCTGATATACGCGGGTTCCGCCCAGGATGCTGGTGATGCGCAGTTGGTCGCCGCCGGTAAAAAAAACCGCGCCCGCACGCCTGAGCGCCCGCTCCGCTTCCGCGCCATCCGCCTGCCGACGGTTTTCGACGCTGACGGCTTCCACGTCCTTCGCGCCCAACTTCAGAAAGATCTCGCGGTAGGTTTTCCCGGCTTCTTCCGGGTGTTCGGTGGCGGTGGTCATGACCACCATCCGGTCGCCGTCCATCTGCCGAACGGCTTCCCGGAGGATCTCCATCTTGCCGGTCTTGTCCTCCGCGCCGCCGATGATGAGGAGCCGCCCTCTAACCTTCTCGCCCATCGCCTCACCCCGCTGCTCTACGGTCGATAGGTTCCCCGCGCGCTTTTCGGAACATGCGCGCCCGCTCATGCCTCATATTGCCCCTTCATCCGGCAAATTCCATGCTCCACCGCGACTTTCCCGCCGAGGATCAAAAGTTCGAGCGACAGATCCGGCCCCAGCCCCATCAGATCCGCGTCGCTCCCCCGTTCGATGGTTCCCTTCTGCGGATACAGCCCGATCCGCCGCGCGGGATTCTCGGAAACCGCCGCCAGCGCGGCGGAAAGCCCCATTTCAAGGGTGCAGGCGCGGAAGTCATTCCATAAATCCGCCGGGTGGCCGCGCCCGTCGGGGCTGTTAAGATTCGTACCACCCGCGTCGGAGGAGAGCGTGATCCGTGAGTGCGGGACGCCCCGTCCAAGCAAATAGGAGAACGCCTCCGGCGCGGGCAGCCCCGCGCCCTGCCGCTGTCCGGCGGTAAGGTCGATAAACCCGCCCGACTTCGCGTAGGAAACCGCCTCCGTGAGCAGCGACCTGTTCCGGTTGATATGGGTGGGGACGAACATCTCCATCGGGAACTCGCTCTCCTTGATCAGCGAGATCAGCGGCGTGAGGCCTTTGAACCCGTCGCCGACGTGCAGGTGCACCACGCCCGCCTTTTTTCCGATCATCGAGCCGAGTTTGACCTCCCACGCGAGCTGCCGGAGCATGTCCAGGTTCGGGTGGGACGACCGGTAGTCCGAGATCGCCACCTCGCCCGCACCGATCACCTTCTCCACGTACGTCAGGTCGTTGAGCACGCGTCCGGTCAGCGTGTCGGTGGGGAGGCCATAGCTGCCGGAGTACACGCGGGTGGTCAATCCCTCGTCCTCCAGCCCGCGCGCTTTTGCGAGGAGCTCCGGCATGCCGCGCGTCACGCCGTCCGCGCCAAGGAGACCCACTACCGTGCCGATGCCCGCGAGCAGGATCTCCGACAGCATGATCTCCGGGACGCGGCTGCGCGGCCCGGTTTCGCCGCCGCCGCCGGTGATGTGCATATGCTGATCGACCAGCGCCGGAGTCACCATAAGGCCGTCGCAATCGATCACCTGCACGCCGTAGCCGGGCGCGGGCTCAATGCCCGACCCAACCTCAAGAATTTTTTCCGGTGACGTAAGGATATCCTTTCGCCCGATATGAAGCGGTTGATAGCAGTCGACGTTTTTGAGTAGAAGCATGTCCGCCTCCAGAATGGCAACGCCGCGCCCGCGTTTTGAACGCGGGCGGCGGTGTTAGAAATGAGGTTTTATGATTCCGCGATTCGGCCGCCGTTGACGTGAATGACCTGCCCGGTCACGTAGGCGGAGTCGTCCGAAGCCAGGTACACATAGGCGGGCGCGAGCTCAAACGGCTGCGCAGCCCGCCCCAGCGGCGTACTCTGGCCGAACTGCACGACCTCGCCTTCGGAAAAGCTGGACGGGATCAGCGGCGTCCAGACCGGGCCGGGCGCGACCGCGTTGACGCGGATGCCGCGTTTGGCCAGCGACAGCGCGAGCGACCGGGTGAATGAGACCACCGCACCCTTGGTGGCCGAATAGTCGATCAGCCGCTCGTCGCCCTGATAGGCGGTGATGGATGCGGTGTTGATGATCGCGCTTCCGGATTTCATGTGAGGAAGCGCCGCCTTGGTCGCGAAGAAATACCCGAAGACGTTGGTTTCAAAGGTATTTTTCAGCTGCTCGTAGGTGATGTCCTCGATGCTGTTCTGCGGAAACTGCACCGCGATGTTGTTGACCAGCACATCCAGCTTGGTAAATGTGCCGATGGCCTTGTCGATCGCGGCCTTTGCCGCCGTTTCATTGCGAAGGTCGCAATCGATCAGCAGGCATTTCCTGCCCTGCTGCTCGATCAGTTTCTGGGTGTCCCCGGCGTCAGACCGTTCTTTCAGAAACACGACCGCGACGTCCGCGCCCTCCCGCGCAAACGCGACCGCCGCCGCCTGGCCGATGCCGCTGTCACCGCCGGTCACCAGCGCGACCTTGCCGGCGAGTTTGCCCGCGGGTTTGTACGTCGGGCTGACGGTGACCGGGATGGGATTCATCCGCTGCTGGCTGCCCGGCTGACTTTGCTGGTGCTGCGCGGGAAACGTCTCCGGGATGTTGGCCTTGACTTCGTAAGGTGTCTTTTGCATGCCGCTCTCCTCCGATTTTTCTTTTCCCACAGTATCGTTCGGCGGCTTGGCGGCTATGCGTGAAAGTGGGCTAGGAGCGCCCACCATCTTTTTCAACCGGACGGAGAAAAAGTTCCCGGTATGTTTGCCACACGCCGGGAACAAACGATGTATAATGAAGAAAATTATCAAGAATCTGTCTCGCCGCAGGCGTACGCGGCCAGCGCGCGCGAAAGCGTCGCTTCGTCCAGGATCGGCGTGCCGCAGACCTCCCCCTCGCACAGGTGGTATGCCGTACCGGCCATTCCCGGAGGATCCGAGGCCAGCACTGCGTTTTTCAGGTACATCCGCCCGGCGAGTTTCAGAAAATCCTCCTGCCGCTGCGCCTCGACCGTCAGGCAGGAAGCCCTCAGCATCGGGCGGCGCGCGCGGAGCATGACCGTAAGGCCATAGCAACAACCAGATGGGTACTCCGCCGCGTGGTCAGCGATTGCCTGAATCAGTCTGTCCAGCAGTTCCCGCCATTTCGGGTTTCCTGTGAGCGCGTGAAGCCGTAAAAATACGTCCGCTGCCAGCGAATTCCCGGAGAGCGCCGCGCCGTCCGCATGCTCCTTGGCGCGGTATTTCAGATCCCCGCCCGCCTCGCCCAGGAAGAAGTCGCCCCGGTCGGCATCGTAAAACCGTTCGATCATCTGGCCCAGCAGTTCTTCGGTTTCCGGGATCAGGCTTTGATCCAGCGTCGCCTCGTACAGTTCCAGGTTCGCCCACGCGAGCGCGGCGTAATCGTCCAGATGCGCTTGCCCCGCCGCGCGCCCGTCCCGGTAGTACGCGCGCAACCCGTCCGGTTTCATAAGCCGCTTTGCGACGAACCACTTCGCGTCCAGCGCGAGATCGAGCATATCCCCCCTGTCAAACGCGCGGGACGCCGAAGCCAGCGCGCCGATCGCGAGCGCGTTCCACCCGGTCATTCGTTTATCGTCCGTCGCGAGCTTCACCCGTCCGCGCCGGTAGTCGGCCATCCGCGACGCCGCGTTTTGCAGTTCGTCGTCCAGCGGTTCTTTCTGGTGAATCCGGTTGGGGATCGAAGCGCCCTCAAAATTCCCCGATTCGGTAATTCCGAACGCGCGGTTGAACCGCCCGCCCAGTTCCGCGCCCAGCACACGCACGGCTTCCTCCGGTTTCAGCGCGTAGTACGCGCCCTCCCGGCCTCCGCTGTCGGCGTCCTGCGCGGCGAAAAACCCGCCTTCAGGCGAACGCATCTCTCGCGCCAGGTAAACAGCGATCTTCTCGGCAACTTCCCGGTATTCCGCAAGCCGCGCAATGCGGTACGCCTGCGCGTAGCTATAAAGCAGCAGCGCGTTGTCATAGAGCATCTTCTCAAAGTGCGGGATCAGCCACTTGCGGTCGGTGGAGTAGCGGCAGAACCCGCCGCCGAAGTGATCGAACATGCCGCCACGCGCCATGTGGGAGAGTGTCTCTTCCGTCATCGAACGCGCTTCCGGCGCACCCTCCAGCGCGTAGTACCTGAGGAGGAACATCAGCGCCGACGGCGTCGGGAACTTCGGCGCTCGCCCAAACCCGCCCCAGGCGGGATCATACGCGCGGCGAAGTTGTTCAAACGCCCGTTCGGGCAGTGCCTCTATGTCGGCGGAGGACGGGGCGCGTTCCTCCCGAAGGTATGCTTCCAGCGTGCGGCCGGACGATATGAGCGACGCCCGATCCGTCTTCCACGCGGCGGCGACCGCGGTCAGTAGTTCAATAAGCCCAACGCGACCCAGAACGCTGTGCTTTGGAAAATAGGTTCCTAAGTAGAACGGCGTCTGGTCGTATATCAAAAACGCGGTCAGCGGCCAGCCGCCCGATCCCGTCATCGCCTGGCAGGCGCGCATGTACACCTGATCCACATCCGGCCGCTCCTCGCGGTCCACCTTGACCGGCACAAAATCCCGGTTCAGGATGGCGGCGACTTCCGCGTCCTCAAAGGATTCCTCCATCATCACATGGCACCAATGGCAAGTGCGTAAATCGGACGTCAGCTGTACCCAATAGAGAGGAAGACAGGCTTGTCCTGCCGCCTCGCTGTCTCAAAAGCCTCTTTGCCCCACTCCTGCCACATCACCGGGTTGCCCGCGTGCAGCCGAAGGTAGGGAGAATTGCTCTCGATCAGTCTATTGGGTACGGTCTGCGTGTTCATGCGATCACCCCCCTCGATAGAACGATGTAGAACGAAAATACCCGCGCGCGGCGCGTTTCAATCGAAGGCCGGGCGGCGGCACCCCGAATGGCGACGCGTTCAGCCGTCCGGTTTCTGATCGTGCGTCGCGTAGAGCTCCGCGTAGTTTTCGTCCTCCTCCTCGCTCTGCGGCAGCGAGGGCATCAGCCCCGTGCACTCGGTGGCGGACGCAACCTTGGTCAACTCGTAAAACGGATTCATCCTCCTCTTTCGAACTCCTTTCATGAGAACACCTCCCGCCGATATTGTCCCCGACGCATCGCGCGGCATACCCGCGCGCGGGTCGGTGGCACGCTCAAACGTATGCCGCGCCGCGCAAAACCGTCACATGCCATGTCTGAAAAACCCGCCGCTTCCGTTTCGGAAGGGCGGGCAGGGAAATAAAACATTTATTCCAGCACCAGCGCGCGCTTCGGGCAGTAACGCACGCATTTGCCGCATTTGACGCATTTGTCCAGATCGACGCTCGGCGCGCTGAAGCCGTTCTGCGTCAGCGCGTTTGCCGGGCAGACGCGGATGGACGGGCAAGGATGGTTCTGGGGGCATCGCTCCGTCTTGACGATTAGCCTTGAGTTCTCATTTGGGGTTTTCTTTGAGGAAAACATGTCAGGCCCTCTTTCGAATGTATTTGATCAGTTCGGTGCCCGCCTTCGCGCCCTCATAGACCGCCTTGGCCACCTGCAAAAGCCCCCCGGTGCAGTCGCCCGCGGCGTAGAGGCCCGGCACGCTGGTCGCCATGTTTTCATCCACGACGATGCGGTTGCCTTCGGTCTCCGCGCCGACCTTGCGCGCAAGATCGGCACTGCCCGCGACGCCGTAGGCGACGAACAGCCCTTCGATCAAGAGCTTTTCCCCGCTTGCGAACACCGCTGCGCGTAGACGATCGTCACCCTCGACAGCCGCGACCTTATCCTCGCGGACGAGAATTCCGTCCGGGATCGGGACGGCCGGCTTCTCGCCGTTGCTCAGAAGCGTCACCGATTTCGCGAGCGGCAGGAGTTCCATCGCCTCGTGCAGCGCGTACTCGCCCGCGCCCACAACGGCCACATCCCTGCCCCGATAGAAGAAGCCGTCGCAGGCGGCGCAGTAGCTGACGCCGCGCCCTTCAAAATCCTGAAGCGCCGCGATGGGCGGGGCTTTGCGCGGAGAACCGGTGGCGATGACGATGCCGTCCGCCGGGAAGCGATCCCTGGTCGTCAAAACGACCAGCGTATCCTCGACCGCGAAGCCGACCACCTCATCCTCAATGAACCGAACGCCCAGCCGCTTCGCGCTGGCGACGCCGTTTTCCCACAGCGCCAGGCCTTCGATGGGTTCCGAAAAACCGTAGTAATTTTCAATGGCCTCGGCTTTCTGAAGCGCGCCGGGGCCGCGATGGATCACCTGAACGTCAAGCCCCGCGCGGCGCGTATACAGCGAGGCGGAAATGCCGGCAGGCCCTGAACCGATGATGACGACGCTGGCCATACGATCCCCTCCTTTTCTTGAACCATTATACCACATCGGCGCAAAAACGCACCGTGACCGGATCACAGCGCGCGGTATCGGTTTACGATGCTCCCTTTTTTGCGTTGACAGCCGCGCCCGGCGGCTTAATCATCGGATCGAATCAAAACGGGAGGATTTTCGGATGCAATTTCTGTGGAGCACGCTGCACGTACAAAACCTCGAACGGTCGCTCGCCATTTTGGGGGACGCCGTAGCGCTAACGGCGCGCAGGCGCTTTGGCGCGAAACCCGGCCCGCTGTTCGCGTTTTGGGGCAATGAGGGGAGCGAAATCGAGCTGATCTGGGATGGCCGCGATACCCAGGCCGAATATGGAAAGGACACCTCGCTGGGGACTGAGGTGAAGAACCTGGACGAAAAGGGCATCCCCGTTCTCCGTGAACCGGTTCAGCCCAATCCGATGTCCGGTTCTTCTTTTATGAAGGATCCGGACAGCCTTTCGATTCAGTTTATCGAAACCATTCCCTGACGGATCAGCGAGGCTGCGGCGCGCCGCCAGCGCCGGATCGTGCTGCCGATCATCGTCCTCGATAGCGGCCTGGGCTTGTCATTGAGTTCGCGCGCGCGAGCCAACGTCCCGTACGTCGCCGAAAACTTCGACCGCCCTATGCCGCGCGCTTCCGGCGAAACAGGCGCTTGACAGCTTCCATCACCACGACCGGTACGATCGCAAGCGCCAGCGCCAACAGGTACTGCCCCGCCGTCAGGCCGGTCAGTCCGAACGCGAGCGCCACTGGCGGAATGAACGAGACCAGCGCAACCATCACGACGGACAGAATTGCCGCGCCGCACAGCGCGCGGTTGGTGAGGATGCCCACTTCGAAGATCGAATGGGTAGAGCGCATGTTGAACGCGTGGAACACCTGCGTCAGCGAGAGCACAAGAAACGCCATCGTGCGCCCGGCGGTCAGGTCGCCGGTCGCGCGCCAGACGAGGATGAACCCGGTCAACGTCAGAAGCGCGAACATTGCGCCCTGCAGAAGGATCTGCAGGCCATAACCGCCGGCGAACACGCTTTCGTCCTTCATCCTCGGTTTCCGGTGCATGATGTGCTGCTCCGCGCGCTCCATGCCCAGCGCGATGGCGGGCAGGCTGTCGGTCACCAGGTTGATCCACAACAGCTGCATCGACAGGAGCGGCGACTGGCGGAACAGGATCATCGCGAAAAACACCGTCAGAATCTCGCCGATGTTGGTGCCAAGCAGGAACCCCACGACCCTTTTGATGTTGTCGTAGATCGAGCGCCCCTCCCGCACGGCCTCGACGATGGTCGCAAAGTTGTCGTCGGTCAGCGTCATGTCCGCCGCGCCCTTGGCGACGTCGGTGCCGCTGCCCATCGCGCAGCCGATGTCGGCGGCCTTCAGTGCAGGGGCGTCATTGACGCCGTCGCCGGTCATCGCGACGATCTGCCCCTTCTTCTGCCACGCACGCACGATGCGGATCTTATCGGACGGCGTCACCCGCGCGTAGACCGAGATCGATTCGACCTTCTGATCCAGCACTTCCTCCGTCATCGCGGCAAGCGCCCTGCCGTCCACCGCCTGGTCGCCCTCCCGAAGGATGCCCAGATCCCGCGCGATGGCGGAAGCGGTCGTCGGGTGGTCGCCGGTGATCATCACCGGCCGGATGCCCGCCTCGCGGCAGACGGCGACCGCGCGTTTCGCCTCCGGCCGCGCCGGATCGATCATGCCCACGAGGCCGAGAAGCGTGAGCCCCTTTTCCAGCTCCTCGGCGTCCGGCTTCTCCGGCAGCGCCTCGATTTCCTTCGCCGCCACCGCCAGCACCCGGATCGCGTTTCGGGACAGCGCCTCCGCCGCCTTCAGCGCGTCGTCCACGCCTTCTGGCGCGCAGCGGGACGCCAGCACATCCACCGCGCCCTTGACGACCACAATCGTTCGTCCTTCCCGCTCGAACACGGTGGTCATCCGCTTGCGGTCGGAATCAAACGGAATTTCGAAAAGCCGCGGGTGCTCGGAGTCCAGAATCTGTTTGTCCATGCCTGCGCGGAGCGCCGCCGCGACGATCGCCGTCTCGGTCGGATCGCCGATGTGCCGCTCCGAACCATTCTCCATGATCACTTTGCCATCCGAGCATAAAGCCGCGCTTCGGAGCACGTCCGCCACGCCGTCCGCGCCGTCTTTTGCGAGTTCCGCGAGCATCCCTGTCCGCGCATCGTAGACGTGGGTCAGCGTCATGCGGTTTTGGGTCAGGGTGCCGGTTTTGTCCGAGCAGATGACCGACGCGCTGCCCAGCGTCTCCACCGCGGGCAGGCGCCGTATGATCGCGCCACGATCCACCATCCGCTTGACGCCCATCGAAAGCACGATCGTCACGATGGCCGGAAGCCCTTCCGGAATCGCCGACACCGCCAGCGAAACCGAGGTCATGAAGATCTCCATCAGCGGGATGCCGTCGATCAGCCCGACAGCAAACACCACCGCGCAGGCGGCGAGCGCCGCGATGCCCAGCGTCTTCCCTAGTTGCGCAAGTCTGCGCTGCAGCGGGGTTTCGGTATCCAGCGCATCCTCAAGAAGCCCAGCGATCTTGCCCACTTCCGTGGACATGCCGGTGAACGCGACCACCGCGCGGGCGCGGCCGTACTGGATCGAGCCGCCCGAATAGACCATGTTACGTCGCTCCGCAAGCGGCGCGTCCGGCGCGACAGCCGCGTTCGCGTCCTTCTCCACCGGCACGGACTCGCCCGTCAGCGCGGATTCCTCCGCGCGGAGGCTGAACGACTCGATCAGCCTGGCATCCGCCGGTACGAAGTCGCCCGCCTCCAAAAGCAGGATGTCTCCGGGAACCAATTCCTTCGCCTTGACGGTATGCGTCACCCCGTCCCGGATCACCCGCGCGGTGGGCGCGGACATGCTTTTGAGCGCCTCCAGCGCTTTTTCCGCGCGCCCCTCCTGCACCGCGCCCAACGCGGCGTTGAGCACCACGATCAGGAGGATCAAAAGCGGCTCAAAGTACCCGTGCCGTTCGTAGACCGCCACCGCCAGCGAGACCATAGAAGCCGCGATCAGGATCAGGATCATCACATCGAGAAATTGCCTGAAGAAGCGCGACCAGAAAGTCCTGGGCGGCTTGCCGGTGAGCGCGTTTTCGCCATACCGCGCAAGGCGATCCCGCGCCTCAGCCAAGCTCAGCCCGCGCTGCGCGTCAGTCCCGCATTGCATAAGCACCTGTGAAGCATCGACGGCGTGCGGCGTATCCAGCTTTCGATCCATCGGCCCGTCCCCCTCGTCGTTTTTGCCACTTAGGAATAGAATACCACGCCGCGACGCATTCCAAAACCTTTCACCGCCAAAATGTCGCTTTTTCGCGTCAAATGATTCATGATGCCTCACGCGGGTACAATACCTGTACAGTGGCAAAAGGGGGATCTATGCGCATCGGATACGCGTGCCTGGCGATTTCTGTGCCCGGCTCGGAACTGAAACACTGCACGATGAAAAACGCGAACGAGGCGCGCCTCGTTGCCCTCATCGCGCACAACCTCGTGGCGCTGGAGCGGATGGTCGACTACAACCTGGAAAACGGCATCCTGTTGTACCGGATCAGTTCCGACCTGATTCCATTCGGTTCCAGCCCGGTCAACGGTCTGGACTGGGCGAATCTGTTCTCTCAGGATTTCGACCGGATCGGCGCGAAGATCCGCGCGGGCGGGATGCGCGTCTCGATGCACCCCGGCCAGTACACGGTGCTCGGTTCTCCGGTCGAAGATGTGGCCGCGCGGTCGGTTGATGACCTCGCCTATCACGCCCGCGTGCTGGACGCGCTGGGCACGGGCACGGACGCCAAGATCATTTTGCACCTCGGCGGCGTCTACGGCGACAGGGAAGCCGCGCTCAAACGGTTTGAGGCGCGGTTTCGCGCGCTTGACCCCGCCGTCCGGCGGCGCGTCGCGCTGGAAAACGACGAGCGGCTGTACGCCATTTCAGACGCGCTGAGAGAAGGGCTTCGTCTCAATGCGCCGGTCGTGTTTGACAACCTGCACCATGCAATCAATCCAGTAAACCCGTACTCACCGCGCCATTGGGTGGAAGCCTGCCGGGAAACCTGGAAGGCGTCGGACGGCCCACAGAAAATCCACTATGCCCAGCAGGATCCTATGAGGAAGCCTGGCTCCCATTCCTCGACCATCGACATTGCCGCGTTCCTGGATTATGCGAAGGAAATCGGGCGAGACGACATCGACGTGATGCTGGAAGTCAAGGACAAGAACCTGTCCGCAATCAAGTGCGCGCTCTGCCTGAATCCTCCGACCTCGCCCGCGCCGATTGAACGCGAGTGGGCGCGCTACAAATATGCCGTCATGGAGCGGGATCAGGCGGCGTACCGGGAAATCTCCGCGCTGTTCAAATCGGGTCGCCCTGACCCATGCGCGTTTTATGGCCTGGTGACGCGCGCGCTCAAAACGCCCGCGCAGACGGGGAACGCAGTCAACGCGGCGCAGCATGTCTGGGGATATTTCAAAGGCCAGGCTTCCGATGCGGAGAAGCGCGCGTTTCAGACGGCGTTGGCACATTATCAGGAAACGCGCGTCGGGCTGGACGTTGTGAAACGAAGGCTTTTCGCACTGTCCGAGCGGTACGGCGCGAGTTATCTGCTGGAATCCTATTATTATCATTTATAGCGGAAGGAGAAAATTGACCGTCAGACCCGTCGTCAAGACCGTCAGCGGGTATGGAAAGAGAAGGCTTCGCAAGCATATGCGAAGCCCTCTCTTTGGATCGGTGTTAGGTGATCGTGATGCCCGCGCTGGCGATGCCTGCGAGCGCCACGGCAATGGGGAGCCCTCCGGTGACCGTCGCGGAGAACACCAGCATGACGCGGGTGTTTGCGCTGACTGCGATGTTGAGACCACTCAGGAGGCCGAACGCCCTCGCGCCGACAAGCACATTGCCGCTAAGCGCCGGAGACAGCGTGACGATCGTGCCGGGAATCGGGGCAAACGTGTCGTCGGGGGTCGTGGACTGATAGAGCTGCGCGGTGACAGTCACCGTGGAGCCGATGAGCGAGAGACCGACGGTGCTGCTGAAATAGGCCGCGATCGAGTTGATCACGCCGTTACGCGGCATTGAGAAGGCTTCGCTGACCAGCCCGGAAAGCAGCAGATTTCCGCCAATCGGCAGGATGGAGCTGGCGCCCGCGCCGAATCCGATGGATGCGACGGTCAGCACGTTGCCAAGCGCGGATGTTGAGAAGGCGATGGGGAGTCCGGACGCAAACGGAATGATCGCACCTGCGCCAGAGGATCCCTGAGGACCGGTCGGGCCGGTCGCGCCAGTCGCACCAGCCACACCTTGCGGGCCGGTCGGGCCGGTCGGGCCGGTTGCGCCGGTCGCACCAGTCGCACCAGCCACCCCTTGCGGGCCGGTCGGGCCTGTTGCGCCGGTCGCGCCGGTCGCGCCAGCCACCCCTTGCGGGCCGGTCGGGCCGGTTGCGCCGGTCGCGCCAGTCGCACCAGCCACCCCTTGCGGGCCGGTCGGGCCGGTCGGGCCGGTCGCGCCAGTCGCACCAGCCACCCCTTGCGGGCCGGTCGGGCCGGTCGCGCCGGTCGCACCAGCCACACCTTGCGGGCCGGTCGGGCCGGTCGCGCCAGCCACACCTTGCGGGCCGGTCGGGCCGGTCGCGCCGGTCGCACCAGCCACACCTTGCGGACCGGTCGAGCCTGTTGCGCCGGTTGCGCCGGTCGCACCAGCCACACCTTGCGGGCCTTGCGGGCCGACGATGCCCTGCGGACCGGTTGGGCCAATCGGGCCTACCGCGCCAGCGGGGCCGGTCGGGCCAGTCGGGCCAGTCGGGCCACCTGCAGGTCCCGTGGGGCCGGTCGGGCCGGTCGGACAAATCGGCGGGCACGGCGGCGGGCACGGCGGCGGGCACGGCGGCTGACACGAATGGCACGAACGGTCAGAATAACCAGAGTTTCCACAGCCGCACTTAGCGTCTTTCCTGATGTCCGGCCATAAATCCCAGTCGTAGTTGTTTCGATACATAGATTTCACCTCATGCATGGAGGAATTGTGGGAACCTGATCCCTTTTCAAATATATGAGAAACCAATTAAACGCGTTCATGGCGAAAAATGGCGAACGCTTTGTTGATTATCTTTCAAGTCTGACGGCGTTCAAGAGAAATACGAGATTCTGTTTTAACCGGTCATTCCATGGTGCAAGGTCCGCGGCGCGCTTCGCGTGCGCCAGTGCCGCTTCGTTCAGGTTCATATGGTGCGCCGCGACCGCGCACAGATCGTCCGGCGTCGAATCCCAGGCGTAACCCATGTTGACGTAGGTTGCGGATTTTTCCTGGATTTTCAGCGCTTCCTCCGTCAGAAAGTACGCCATCGGCCAATCCCGAAGTTCGGAACACATCCAGGCGAATTCCACATACGCGTCACGCATGCCGGGGCACTCCGCAACGGCCCTGTAAAACCAGGCGTAGGCGTCCTTAAGCCGATTCATCGAGTGGCACGCCTTCGCAATCCAGCGCATCGCGGCACAGCGCTCTTCGCGCCAATCAGCGGATGGGAGCAGCAGATACGCGCTCAGCGTTTCGACGCATTTCTGCCAATCGCCGTGGAGCAGGTACTCCCTTCCGAGGTAGTAGCGCATCCTGACGTCCTCCGGCGCTTCCTGTACCGCCAGTTCCAGAAGCGGCAGGTAGGACGCGCGCGACTTGCTCGGATCGGGTTCGTGGTTCAGCACCGCGCCATCAATTTGAATCGTCTGAAGCGGCATGGTGCCCTCATACGCCACATACTCGTGAACGGGGCATCGCCACCGAAAGCCGAACCGGTCGTGCGCCTTGGCGCAATAAAACTGCACGCCGGGGCTGCCGTCCGGCTGGAGGCTCCAGTTGTACAGATACGCGCCCCGCCTGGCGACGCCGGGCGGGAAACTCCGCCAGGCGTCCTCCAGCGCGCGCCGCCAGCCGGGAAGAAAGAATTCGTCAAGGTCGGTGCTGACGCAAATGTCCGCATCCTCCGGCACATGGGAAAGCGCAGCGTTCCGCGCCTCGTCGAACCGCCAGGGCGTGATCCGCTCTTCGAACACGACCGCGCCCCGCGCGCGCAGCCGCGAGACCGTATCGTCCGTGGAACCCGTGTCGGCGACCACGACAAAATCCGCCTCCTGCATGGAGTCCATCCAGCGGTCGACAAACCCCGCCTCGTTCTTTGCGATTGCGTAGACGCAAACCTTGAACCCGCTCAAAGCTTCTCCCCTCCGCCCTCGCGCTGTGCGGCCATGCTTTCAAAAAAAACGAGGTTGGCCTTCAGCCTCTGGTCTTCGCCATCCCGTTCACAGGCGCTCCGGGCATGGGCGAGCGCCTCCTGATAAAGCCCCAAGTGATGCGCGCTGATCGCGCCGAAATCGTCCAGGGCCGATCCCCAGCTCTTCGCCTCCATGAGGTAACTGCCGCTTGGGTGCTCGACGCCCAGCCCCTTTTTCACCATCGCGTACACGAGCGGCCAGTTGTGCTCCCGGTACCCGAATTCCGCGAGCGCAAGGTACGGCTCCCGGGTGTCCGGGCTCTCGGCGACGGCGCGCATCAGCCAGGAAAACGCCTCGGTCTGGTTCCCTTTCTCATCGTAGCAGCGCGCGATGAAGCGCATCGCCGCGCTGCGCTCCTCGCCCCAGCGGGCGGTGGGCAGGCTCAGGTAATACGTAAGCGTCGCGACGCATTCGTCACGCTTCTGATTGTACAGGTACTCGCGGCCCAGCCAGAACGCCGCTCGGTCGTCCGACGGGTTTTCCGCCACGCTCATCTCCAATAGCGGAAGGTACTGCCCCCTGGGCTTTGAGAGATCCGGATAATGATGCAGAACGATGCCGTCCACGGTGACCGAGCGCTCGCCGCCCTCGCCGACATACTGTAAGTCCTCGTGCACAGGTCGGAACCAGCGGTAGTCGTGCCGGGCGTGAATTTTCTCCATCGGGAACGCTGACGCGGGCGTTCCGTCCGCGCGGTGGCTCCATACGAACTGGTACCTTGCCCGCGTATGCCCCGGCTGCCACGCGGCTTCAAGCTTCATGCGCCAACCCGGCTCAAAGACTTCGTCTAGGTCGTTCGACACGCAGATGTCCACGTCTTCCGGTACATGGCTGAGCGCGATGTTCCGCGCCGTGTCAAACCGCCACGGCGAAATGGTTTCTTCAAAAACGGTCGCGCCGCGCGCGCGCAGGCGCTGAGCCGTATCGTCGGTGGAACCCGTGTCGGTGACGAATACGCCGTCCGCCTCGCCCACGGCGTCCATCCAGCGATCCACAAACTGCTCTTCATTTTTGCTGATCGCGTACGCGCAGATTTTATACCGGGCCAATCCGATCCCTGCCTTCCGCCATAAACAGCCACTGGCAGAATATGAGGCGGCGAATTGCATTGTTCGTCGAAATGCCTGCAACGAAAAACCCGGCTCGTTTAGAGCCGGGTGGGGAACCGTCTATGGAATTGATATTATGCCTTGCCGTTGCAGCCCAGCACGTTCACCAGTTTGTGCTTGACCATCGCCTTGATGTTCTCGCGGGCGGGCTTCAGGTACTGACGCGGATCAAAATGATCCGGATGCTCGTTGAAATACTTGCGGATGGAACCGGTCATCGCGAGGCGCAGGTCGGAGTCGATGTTGATCTTGCAGACGGCGGAACGCGCGGCCTGGCGAAGCATGTCTTCCGGGATGCCGATGGCGTCGGGCATCTTGCCGCCGTTCTCGTTGATCATCTTCACGTACTCCGGCATGACGCTGGACGCGCCGTGCAGCACGATCGGGAAGCCGGGCAGGCGCTTGACGACCTCGTCCAGGATGTCAAAGCGAAGTTGCGGCTTCTGGCCGGGCTTGAACTTGTACGCGCCGTGGCTGGTGCCGATGGCGATGGCGAGCGAGTCCACGCCGGTCTTGCCGACGAATTCCTCGACCTCGTCCGGGCGGGTGTAGGAGGCGTCCTCGGCGGAGACGTTGACCTTGTCTTCGATGCCGGCCAGGCGGCCCAACTCGCCCTCGACCACCACGCCGTGGTCGTGCGCATACTCGACGACCTGACGGGTCAGCTTGATGTTGTCTTCAAACGTATGGTGGGAACCGTCGATCATGACGGAGGTGAAGCCGCCGTCGATGCACGACTTGCACAGTTCAAACGTGTCGCCGTGATCCAGGTGTACGCAGATGGGCAGATTGAAACCGGCGGACTGCTCGGCGTCGATCAGCGCGGCCTCGATCAGCTTCATCAGGTATACGTGCTTCGCGTATTTGCGCGCGCCGGACGAAACCTGCAGGATCAGCGGGGCTTTTTCTTCCATTGCTGCCTCGGTGATGCCCTGGATGATTTCCATGTTGTTGACATTGAAAGCGCCGATGGCAAAGCCTTCGGCATAGGCTTTCTTGAACATTTCGGTGGAGGTAACAAGCGCCATGAACAACACTCCTTTTATCTCTATCCATTCAAAATTATACCAGCCCATATTGTTAAAATCAAGCGCGGATGCGCATCGCGTAGAATCTTTGCCGCATAGCTAGAGTATCACAAACCGTTTTGAGTGAACCGACGCACTTCATGCCTGACGATAGCATACGCAGCGCGCGGGTTTTTTAACAAAATAAGACCGGGCGACGACGCGGCCCGGTCTATAGACTTTATTGCTATACCAGGACAAAGAACAGGGGAGGCGGGGAAACCATCGGAGTCCCACAAAAACCCCGCGCCTTGAAACGCGGGGTGGACACAACAAGCGGCTACTTGACCCCGGAGAGCGAACTCTTTCCGAGGAACGAAGCGGACGCGCCAAGCGCCTCCTCGATGCGCAAAAGCTGGTTGTACTTGGCGACGCGCTCGGTGCGGCAGGGCGCGCCGCTCTTGATCTGGCCTGCGTTGACCGCGACGGCGAGGTCGGCGAGGGTGGTATCCTCGGTCTCGCCGGAGCGGTGGGATACGACCGCCGCGTATCCGGCGCGCTGCGCCGTCCGGATGGTTTCCAGCGTCTCGGTCAGGGTGCCGATCTGATTCAACTTGATCAGGATCGCGTTGGCGACGCCCTTCTCGATGCCCTTTTTCAGGATCTCGACGTTGGTGACGAACAGGTCGTCGCCCACCAGCTGGATCTTCTTGCCCAGGCGCTTGGTGAGCAGCGCCCAGCCGTCCCAATCCAGTTCCGACAGGCCATCCTCGATGGAGACGATCGGGTAGCGATTGACCCAGTCCTCGTACAGCGCGACCATCTGCTCGGAGGTCTTCTTCACGCCGTCGAACTTATACGCGCCGTCCTCGTAGAACTCCGACGCCGCCGGGTCGAGCGCGATGAACACGTCCTTGCCGGGCGTATACCCAGCCTTTTTAATCGCCTCGACGATAAGCTCAAGCGCCTCTTCGTTGTTTTTGAGGTCAGGCGCGAAGCCGCCCTCGTCGCCGACGCCGGTGGACATGCCCCGGTCGCGGACGACGCCCTTCAATGTCTGGTAGACCTCGGCGCACATGCGCAGCGCCTGCGCAAAACTCGTCGCGCCCAGCGGCATAATCATGAACTCCTGCACGTCCACGTTGTTGTCGGCGTGCTTGCCGCCGTTCAGGATGTTCATCATCGGCGCGGGCAGGATGTGCGCGTCCGCGCCGCCGATGTAGCGGTAGAGCGGCACGTACAGTTCCTCCGCCGCCGCGCGGGCCGCCGCGAGCGACGCGCCCAGGATCGCATTCGCGCCCAGCCGCGACTTGTTCTTCGTGCCGTCGAGCGCGAGAAGCGCCCCGTCGATGGCGCGCTGATCGGTGACCTCCATCCCCTTTAGGCGCGGCGCGATTTCCTTGAACGCGTCGGTCACGACGTTCTGAACGCCCTTGCCGTGAAACCGCTTCTTGTCGCCGTCCCGCTTCTCCAACGCTTCCAATGAGCCGGTAGACGCGCCGGAAGGCACTGCCGCCCTGCCCAGCGCGCCGTCCTCGGTGCGAATGTCCACTTCTATGGTCGGGTTGCCCCGCGAGTCGAGGATCTCCCTCGCCATCACATCGATGATCTTTGACATTTTGCATCCTCCCCGTTCGTCCCGTTAAATCGGACGTTTACGGTATTACTATACCCGGATTTTCGCAAAGTGACGCGCTCCGGGAAGACAGACGCATCATGTCTTCACATCTCCATCCGGCTCTCCTGCGGGCGTCAGGCCAAAAGCCTGTTCGACCGGCAGCGAAAACACCACCGTGCCCGCGTCGGTGGCGGGGCCGGATTTTTTTATGATCGCGTCCATCACCTGCTGGCGAAGCCGCGCTGGGACGACGGTGAACAGCACTTGCTTTTCCGCCTGCACCGTTACGCCGAAGAACTTCTCGGCCTGCTTCATGCCGACGCCACGGGCATGGATGATCGTGCCGCCGGTCGCGCCCGCGGCGCGGGCGGCTTCCATCGCCTCGTCGGCATATCCCGCATTGGTCACCGCCAGGATCAGATCATGAGAAAAGGGTTCCATTCCACATCCCTCCGCGCATTTCGACGCTTCCGCCCTGGTTCGGCCCGCCGCGCCCAGCGGCAGGCTGAAGGCGATACCGCCGCCTGGTTTTCGCAGATCCATCGCGCCGCACAGTTTCGGCAGCGCCTCACGGGCGGCTTCCCGATCCATGACGCAATAGAGTACATCTTTGACTGTCTCCCCCAACCCCAAATAAGTCAGGACTTTCCGGCTCGCCGTTCCGTGGCCGAGCGTGATCACATTCAGCTTCGTGCCGTATTCCGCGAACAGTCGGGACAGTTTTTCCCCGCCGCCACGGGACACGACCGCTATCACAAACGTCAGCGTCGCGTTTGGCATCATCATTTCTCCTCGTATTCCGGATCGGTCGCGCGCGCCGCACTCGTCGCATCGGGTGCCTCGCCAGCCGCCGCATCGCACGCGGCGACCTCTTCAGCCCCGCCCGCTTCGCGGATCCCCTGTGCTTCCAAAACGTCCGCGTCGGGTTTAGCGGATGCGGGCGCGTCCGGCTCGTTCGCTGCAACCGCGTCCGGCTGGGGAACCCCGGCCAAGTCAGGTTCAACATCAAAAACCGCGTTTTGTTCCGGCGAAACCGCGCCGGGCGTGTCCGTCTCCTCCGCCTCGCCCAGTTCCGGGGTTTCAGAGAGCCGCTCATTTCGTTCCAGCGCCTGGACGCGCGAGAGCTTGTGCTGGTAGACCACGCCCATCATCTGTACGGTGATCAGCGGCATCATCGCCACCATACCCACCGCGCCAAAAGCATCGGTCATCGGGTTTCCGCCCAGCGCGTCGCACACGCCTACCGTGAACGGGAGCAGGAACGCGGCGGTCATCGTTCCCGATGCCACACCGCCGGAATCAAAGGCGATCGAGACAAAGAGCTTTGGGGTGAAAAAGGTCAGCGTCAGCGCGAGTATGTAGCCGGGCAGTAAAAACCACCAGATGGATACGCCCGTCAAGACTCGGATGACCGACATGGCCGACGCGATTCCTACGCCGACCGAGAGCCCGGCCAGCATCATCCTGCGCGGAATCGCGCCGCTGGTGATGTCCTCCACCTGCCTGTTGAGCACGTGCACCGCCGGTTCCGCGAACACCATAAAAAAGCCGATCAGCGCGCCCAGCGGCACGAGCGCCCACCGGTTATGCGTGGCAAGCATGTTTGCGATCGCCATGCCCGCTGGCATAAAGCCAAGGTTCGCGCCAGCCAGAAATATCGAAAGTCCCGCCAGCGTGTACACGAGGCCCACAAGAATCCGGATCAGCCTGCGCGCCGGGAGGCGCAGCCGTGTCACCTGGAAGAGAAGAAAGATCAGGACTACCGGCAGGATCACAAAAAACACGTCTTGAAAGAATTCCACAAGGCCGTGTCCGATGGTGTTGAGCGCCCCACGAAGGCTTGAAACCGCGCCGACCGAAAACCGGAAATCGGATACCTTCGGATCAAAGAACATACCCAGAATCAGAACCGCGAGAATCGGGCCGACGGAACATAGTCCGCACAGGCCGAAGCTGTCTTCTTCGGAGGACTTGCCGCCGCGCACCGCTGACACACCCCCGCCCAACGCCAGGATGAACGGCACCGTGATAGGGCCCGTGGTCACTCCGCCCGAGTCAAACGCCACCGCCAGGTAATCCGGCGCGGCCATCCATCCGACCAGGAACACCAGCGTAAACGACCCGATCAGCGCCCAAGCCAGGTGGATCCGAAACAGAATGCGGGTCAGCGCAAGCGTCAAAAAAACGCCGACGCCCAGCGCCACCGCCGCAACCAACGCCGCGTCGGGGACGGCGGGCACCTGCTTGGTCAATAACTGCAGATCCGGCTCCGCGACCGTGACGGCAACACCCAGCACAAACGCGCTCCCGACGATCAGCCACAGCTTTCTCGATCGGGTGAGGTCCGCGCCAATGGCATCGCCGATGGGCATCATCGCAAGATCCGCGCCCATCGTAAACAAGCCCATGCCTAAAATCAGAAGCGCCACGCCCGCGAGGAACATAAAAAGGGTCCAAACCGGCATCGGAGTCAATGTAAAATGAAGCGCCAGAACGACGGCGCTGACCGGCAATACCGAAAGCGCGGACTCCCTGAGCTTAAGAAGCATCTCCCTTGTCATCGAACGCCTGCCTTTCATCGCTTTCTTTGAGTGTATCGGAAAAGCATGGGGTCTGTCAAGTCCTCTACCTCAGGAAAAGCGCGCCCGCGACCCCCGCGAGCGCCGTCAAAAGGATTGGGTTCACTTTGAACCGGATGTTGAGAACCGCCACCGCCGCAAAGATGATCAGCGCTCCCGAGTTGACCGCGGACAGCGGGTCTTTCAGGACATCCGCGAAGAGCGCGCCCGGCGCGATGACGCCCGCCGCGATGGTCGCCGCTGCCGCGGCGATCAGGCCCACCGCTGCAGGCTTCACGCCCGCGAGGAAGCCCGTCATGATCCGGTTCTTTTTGTAGCGGTCAATGAAGCGCATGACCAGCGCGACAAAGACGAACGACGGCAGCATCACGCCGATCGTCGCGATCAGCGACCCCCAGAACCCGGCGTCCAGGTACCCCACGTAGGTCGCCGCGTTGATCGCGATCGGGCCGGGCACCACCATGTCCAGCGCATTGAGATCGGCGATCTGTTCGATGGTGATGGAAAAACTGCGCGCCTCCGCGATAATCAGCGACATCATGCCGTACCCGCCGCCAAAGCCGGTTGCGCCGATTTTAAGAAACGCAAGCAACAGATTGATCAGTTCGCCCATCATGCGCGCTCACGCTCCTTAAAACGCTGGAAGACGTACCCGGCAACGCCCGCCGCGATCACGATCAGCGGCGCACTGATGCTGGTGAATGCGACCAGTGCGAACGCGCACAGCATCAGGATCACCCCGAACGCATTTTTCAGGTTCCCCCGTCCCAGTATGAACGCCGCGGACAATATCAGCGCCGCCGAAGCCGCGCGGATACCCTGAAACGCGCCGGCGAACGCGCCTTCCCGCGGCACAACCTGTAATAGAATCGTGGCCGCAAGCATCAAAACGAACGCGGAGAAACTCGCGCCGAACCCGGCGACCAGCATGCCGGGAAAACCGGCCGCCTGCCGCCCGATGAAGCAGGCGCAGTTGACCGCGATCACGCCAGGCAGCGTCTGCGCCAGAGTCGCGTACTCGACGAATTCCTCCTTCGTCATCCAGGCTTGCTTTTCCACCACGTCCCTTTGGATTACCGGCAGCATCGCGAGGCCGCCCGCGAAGGTGAACGTGCCCGCCTTGAAGAACACCCAGAACAGTTCCACGAAAGTTTTCAGACTGGTTTTGCGCATGGTCGTCCTGTTCCTTTCCCGCGCGGTCATTCGTTTCATAAAACGTCCAGCTTCCGCACGGTGTTGATATTTCGGACGGTGGCCCAACCGTCCAGCTTATCCATCCCGGAAAAAGCCTTGCACTTACGGATGCTGTGCTCCAGCAGCAGGTATCGTTCCTTGCCGGAAACGCGAATCGTCTCGCCAGGCTTCGTAAGCGTTTCCAGCCGAAAAAGGGACGAGCATACTCTCCCAGCTCATGCCTTTTGGTGACGTTGGCGCTCGCTGTACGTATATCCCTGGAAAAGCCGGATGCGGGATTCAGATAAGGAATTTCATATCTGCGTCCCGCAGCACGCAGTAGATCTCAACGCCCGCTTTCTGATCAAAATACGCTTTGAGCTGGGCATGAACCGCCCGCTTCGAAGCGGGGTACCCACCGTGCCGCCGCTCGATGTCGTCCATGCGTTTTTTCAGATCGACGGTGCCGTCCGCCATCGCGAGGCTGTCGCACAATTGGATCAGCCGGTCGTACTCGTCGTATTCGAGGCTCGCAATCTGCCGTTTGAGGAACGCGAAGTCCTCCGGCGGCACGTCCCGCCGCCCGATGTAAGTCTCGATATCCCGCTCGGCAAAGGAGTGCGTCACGCAAATTTTCGCAGGTTCATCATACCCCATCGACAGGAGATAACGGTAGCCGTCGATCACATGCGCCAGATCGGTCGCGCCCTCCTGGCGGCCAATGTCGTGGAGCAGTCCCAGGATGTACGCCCTCTTAGGATCCATGCCCGGACAATGCGCGGCGATCCGCTCGGCACACCGGCCCACCATACGGCAGTGATCCGCCCACGGGCCAGGGTTTTTCCGGCTTCCCACTTCCACCAGCCGTTCCGCTTCTGCTCTGCTTGGCAGCACGCTGTCTCTCCCCCGCCCTTCTTTGTTTTGCTTACTCAGCGCGGGAACCTGCGTTTTCCGGCGATCTCTTCCAGCGTAATTTTATGAACGGCGGTAATCTTCATCGTTTCGGGCGGGCATGAATGCCCGCCTTACGCATGGGAACACACCCTCTTAAGATCACAAAGCTATTGATGGTGCCCTCGATCGCCTGTACGTGGCCTGCGAACGCTCCAACAGCCTCGGCTCGAAGTCTCGTCTTATACGGATCCACCCAGATCCTTCTGTACTTCGTCCCCGGCTGCTTGAAGATGAACGCCTGCTCGGCGTCCATCAGGCGCTTGAGTTTCTCCAGGTCAGAAAATCAGCCGCCGTATTTCAGCGGGTGCAGTTCGCCGTTCATGAAGTAATACGGGCAATCGCTGCCGCTGTGCGACTTTTCAGGTACGCTCCCGCCCATCTCATCCTGCCGCCGCCCGTCCTCAAGCCGCCGGGCTATTCGGCGCAAGACCCACCAACCATTATATCCTATCCCTGCGCCTGGAAACAAGCGGGAAACCGGTCTTTCAGCAACTCGCCTGCAGAACTACAATACATATTGGACAGGGCGGAGAAAAAGGGAGCGAGAAAGGGACACATCGGTTATGATTGAGTTGCATCAAGGAAATCTCGGTACGACGGGACGAAGGAATCGCTGCGACCGCTCCCGCCGCACAGCCACCCGAACCAACACTGGCCGGAGGCGTTGAAGCTGATCCGGGACATGCGCAGGCGGAATCCGAAGCTGGGCATGATCGAACTTTGGTGCAGTTTAAGGCGGCGCGGCCATTCCCATCGGCCGGAGAACCGCGTCATGCGGAAGCCAGGCATGTTCTCGCGAAGAAGCCGCGTAAAGCTACTTTGCGGCGCATATGATCGTCACCCCGAAGGCGTGCGCGGGCATCGGCGCCGCCGTGATGCGCGCCGTGGAAGAAAAAGCCGCGCGGTGTGGTTTTCAGCGGATGGAACCGGGCGTCTACGCGCTGAACACGCCAGGTTTACTATTTTGGGTCATGCAAGGATTCAACTGCATCGAAAGAGTGAAGACCACCGGCTACGGGCGCTCGATCCTCAGGCTCTCCAAAGCGATCCAGGACTCACCGACCCAGGCTACTTGACAGTGTACCGGTCTTTCTGGTCGAAGTACGTCATGTCCGCGTACCCGGCGTGGATCCGCCCAGAGTGGGGGACGCCCTCCGGGATAAAGTACCGGTCGCCCTTGCCAAAGCTGCTTTCTACGCCATCGATTGTAAGATCGATCCGCCCCTCCAGCACGACGCCCCACTGGCCCGCGTGCGCATGCTCCGGAAGCTCCACGTCCTCGGAAAACTCCATGAATATGATCTGATGATCCGCCCCCTGCGAAAGGCGGGCGCGAACACCCGAAAGCGGGATGTCCGCCTCCGGCAGACGCTCAACGGGTTCCGGAAAAATGCCCGGCATGGTATCCCCTCCCGAATTATATTCAGAAAAGTATCAATTACTCCAAAGGGCTGAGGGAGACTCGACGCAGCGCAAGAACCCGGAGCGAGGCGACCCCTTGGGATACGCCTTCGGCGCGAAATGCAGCGCTACGCTGGGTGGAGGGCGACACGGTGGCGCGCGATTCAAATTCATTTGAATCGTGCGGTCGCGAAGCGACTTGGTATTCCAAAGGAAACCAACCTTCTCTGCGCGATAAGACCCGGCCCGACGAGGAATTCATATCTGGGATTGGTGTTTACTGGCTGCGGGATGTGCCCGCGTTCCTGATTATATCCTTTCATTGTGAATTTATATCGT